>NZ_VIWT01000004.1 GCF_007829815.1 Kitasatospora viridis
CCGCCCCGCTCGCGGTGTTCCGCGAGATCGAACCCTGCTCCCCGCACCCGCGGGGTTGGTCCCCGCGTGGCCGTGGGACGCGGTGGCCGCCGCCGCTGCTCCCCGCACCCGCGGGGTTGGTCCCCAGCGGTACCAGATCGACCGGGCGCTGAGGGCCTGCTCCCCGCACCCGCGGGGTTGGTCCCAGCTCGAAGCCCAGCCCGAGATCCTGATCGGTCTGCTCCCCGCACCCGCGGGGTTGGTCCCGGGTGCTGTCCGTTGCCCGCGAAGCAGACGAGCTGCTCCCCGCACCCGCGGGGTTGGTCCCGGCAAGCTCACCGAGCGGCTGTTGACGATCGTCTGCTCCCCGCACCCGCGGGGTTGGTCCCTGCAGGACCAGGTGCGGCTCGGCGCCGACCCGCTGCTCCCCGCACCCGCGGGGTTGGTCCCTGCGCCGGGCCCGGCTCAAGTTGAGCGACGGTCTGCTCCCCGCACCCGCGGGGTTGGTCCCCCGGTACCTACGTGAAGGCCGAGCAGCCGCAGACTGCTCCCCGCACCCGCGGGGTTGGTCCCGACACCGTGCACCGGACCCTGGTCCGCAGACTCTGCTCCCCGCACCCGCGGGGTTGGTCCCGCCCAGCGGCTGCTGCCGAAGTCGATTCGGTACTGCTCCCCGCACCCGCGGGGTTGGTCCCTTCCAGGCGTTGAGCGCCCGGCTCGAACAACTCTGCTCCCCGCACCCGCGGGGTTGGTCCCGTCAGCGCCATCTCCCGGGCGTCCTCGACCTCCTGCTCCCCGCACCCGCGGGGTTGGTCCCTGCACGCCACGATCACCGACGATCGAGGTCCCCTGCTCCCCGCACCCGCGGGGTTGGTCCCCGGCCGTCAGGTGGTCGGTCAGGTCGGCCTTGCTGCTCCCCGCACCCGCGGGGTTGGTCCCTCAGCGCCCGTTCCATGTTCCCCTTTTCGCCTCTGCTCCCCGCACCCGCGGGGTTGGTCCCGGGGAGACGGCCGCCTTCACGGAGCCGAACTGCAGCTCCCCGCACCCGCGGGGTTGGTCCCGCCGCCGCGAAGTGATCCAAGCGCTCGGCGACCTGCTCCCCGCACCCGCGGGGTTGGTCCCCCGACCGACAACGGCGGCACGCAGACCAGCTGCTGCTCCCCGCACCCGCGGGGTTGGTCCCGGCCCGTCAGCCACAGCGCGAGGAACCGCGCGCTGCTCCCCGCACCCGCGGGGTTGGTCCCCCCGGGGCGCCGCCCGCCCCTGACCAACCGGCCTGCTCCCCGCACCCGCGGGGTTGGTCCCGCCCGGACCTGCCCGACGTCGTACAAGATGGGCTGCTCCCCGCACCCGCGGGGTTGGTCCCTGGGGATCGGATGAGGTCTCCCGGGGGTGAAGCTGCTCCCCGCACCCGCGGGGTTGGTCCCGGCTCGCCGGGGGCGGCCGGCGGGCCGGCGGTCTGCTCCCCGCACCCGCGGGGTTGGTCCCGTTGCCGGCCGCGCCTCCGAACCGGCCGGGCTCTGCTCCCCGCACCCGCGGGGTTGGTCCCGAGGAGTGGGAGGCGTTCCTGGTCCGGATCCTCTGCTCCCCGCACCCGCGGGGTTGGTCCCTGCTCGGGGTCGTGGGCCAGGGCGAGGTCGTACTGCTCCCCGCACCCGCGGGGTTGGTCCCTTACTTCCGATCAAGCCTTACTCTGTGTCGCCCTGCTCCCCGCACCCGCGGGGTTGGTCCCTGCCAGACCCTCAAGCCGCTGGTGTTGTTCCGCTGCTCCCCGCACCCGCGGGGTTGGTCCCGGTGCCTCCCTCCTGGCGGATGTTGACGTTGGCTGCTCCCCGCACCCGCGGGGTTGGTCCCTCGCCGGCCCTTGACCTCGGCCTCCTCGATGACTGCTCCCCGCACCCGCGGGGTTGGTCCCGCTCCCGGGGCTTGGGACAACCCCTGATCAGACTGCTCCCCGCACCCGCGGGGTTGGTCCCGCCGTGCGGCACGCCGCCAAGGCGGGCCCGATCTGCTCCCCGCACCCGCGGGGTTGGTCCCGGCGAAGTCGTGCACCTGGACCGGCTCGCCACATGCTCCCCGCACCCGCGGGGTTGGTCCCAGCTCCGCCGGCCCGGACGGCTCCGTGGTGAGCTGCTCCCCGCACCCGCGGGGTTGGTCCCGTAGCGGCCGGCCCGGCGGTGCGCATCAGGAGCTGCTCCCCGCACCCGCGGGGTTGGTCCCTTCGACCGGCTCATCGCCCGCTCCGGCCTGACCTGCTCCCCGCACCCGCGGGGTTGGTCCCTGCGGCACACCATCATCAGTCTCGGGGGGCACTGCTCCCCGCACCCGCGGGGTTGGTCCCCGTCATCGCAACCCCCTCCCAGAGGTCTTGGACTGCTCCCCGCACCCGCGGGGTTGGTCCCTCGCCCGGCCAGTCGGCGCCGCCGTGGCGATGCTGCTCCCCGCACCCGCGGGGTTGGTCCCGTCCCCACCACCACGACACCGGCCCCCGCCGTCTGCTCCCCGCACCCGCGGGGTTGGTCCCGTGATCGGCCGGATGACCGCCGCCGGGATGGACTGCTCCCCGCACCCGCGGGGTTGGTCCCTTGTCGCCTTCCCCGTACCGGCAATGCCGTTCCTGCTCCCCGCACCCGCGGGGTTGGTCCCATCACGTACCACGTCGCCGACATGACCGGCCACTGCTCCCCGCACCCGCAGGGTTGGTCCCTACGATCAGTTGCTAGTGGAGTCACTGTCAAACTGCTCCCCGCATCCGCGGGGTTGGTCCCGTTTGGTGTGTCGGGGCGGTGCCCGGCCCGTGCTGCTCCCCGCACCCGCGGGGTTGGTCCTGCCCACCCGTGGCGGCGGTGCAGACCTATCTCCTACTCCCCGCACCGGTGGGGTTGGTCCCCGCCAGGCCGGTCGATCCGGCGTGGGGCAGGACTGCTCCCCGCACCCGCGGGGTTGGTCCCAGTTCCGGGCCCGCTGCCAAAAGCGCGCGAAGCTGCTCCCCGCACCTGCGGGGTTGGTCCCTTGCCGAGGAACCCGACCAATGCCAGAGGCAGCTGTTCCCCACAGCTGTGGGGTTACTCCCAGCTCGGGCGGGAGAGGCCGCATCAGCGGCTCCTGATTCCCTGCACCTGCAAGGCTCGTTCTTGACGGAGAAGCAATCTGGCGGGTAATCAGCCCCGACCTGTACAGCCCAAGCCAGCTCCAAACCGGCGCAGTTGGCTTGGCACAAGTCTCCTCGCAACCCCTGACATGTCGGAGCAGTGGCAAGTTCGCCCAAAACTTGTGCAGCGCACGGGCCCTGATGCCGCGCCAGCTACAGGCCCATCGGAGAGAAAATATGAGCATTGACGCGCACCCGCGACACTCTGACAAACCGACAATTCGTTGACCCTGACAAGCGGATGCCCCACCGCTACCATCGGATTGCGCCGTACGGCGCCAGGCCACCGGCGGGGTCTCCTCACCTCCTCGCCACTTTCGAGGCCGGACTGATTACTCCCTGAGCTTCGGGGATGTTCCCTAGATCGCGTGCAATGCGACCTGCTCCCCGCACCTGCGGGGGTTCCGATTCAGATGACCGCAGCCTGCAGGAGTCCAACTACGGAACTAGATGGCGTGCAATGCTTCGCGGCTCGCCGCAACGGAGATGCGCGCTTAACTCAGTCGACAGGAGTAGATTTAGCCACTGGGAGCTGATGCACCATCAGCTAGCCAACTGCTGCGCGCCATGCGCAGAACGACAGAGCCGGGCCCGCACCCCACTACCACATGGACGGACCCGGCCTCTCCAGTGAAGGAGAACACCAATGCTACATGCCGCCAGGCGAAGGATCAGTTCAGAGCCCAGCCTCAAAGACCTGCTTCTCCTGGTCCTCGCCGGAGTTGCGGCGGGGGCCGGTTCGCCGGACCTCCTGGACGCGATCGCACGCCTCGTGGTGGTCGTGGTGGTGCTCGGGATTGTGATCATCAGGTACCTGATCGCTCCGCAGCACCGGTAAGACTTCCCGGGAACCAACGCCAGGCGGGCTGCAGAGCCCTGCGGTCCTCCTGGCGCCAATCACGTTGCACCGCACCCCACTTCCGCACCGCAACTGCCTGCCCGTCGGCCAACTCCGCCGACGCGATGCGTCAGCCTGCCAACCAGACGCATCGATCAAACATGACCACTCAACGCTCAGTCTCGATCACCATCACGCTCTTGATTCACTTCGAGCACGCCAGGGGCCGACCGTGATGTCCAATGACTCCATGATGTTCCGGCACACGACGGTGGACCTCGGCAAACGCCTGACACCCGTCGCTCGTACCGTGTGGGCCAAACACGATCGACGCACCGATGGTTGGGTCCCGCTCTGGCGACACCTCAGCGACACCGCCGCTGTCGCAGAGCTGCTTTGGGACAATTGGCTGCCGTTGACTATCCGTCAACTGGTAGCAGAACAGCTTCCGGGCGGAGCGGAGCACGCGCGCACCCTAGCCGTCTGGCTGGCGGCAACCCACGATGTCGGCAAGTGCACGCCGGCCTTCGCATGCCAGGTGGATTCGCTCGCCGAGCGGATGCGAGCGGCGGGGCTGGACATGCCGCGGCAGGAGCGGTTCGGTGCGGACCGGCGGCGGGCACCGCATGGTCTCGCCGGTCAACTGCTGCTTCAGGAATGGTTGGTGGAGTCGCACGACTGGTCGGACCGGGCGGCCGGGCAGTTCACCGTGATTGCCGGCGGCCACCACGGCGTACCGCCCGGGTACGCGCAAATCCACGATCTCGACCTGCGACCCGACTTGCTTCGCACACCCGGCCCCAGTGAACAGCTTTGGCGCAGCGTGCAGTTCGATGTGCTCGATGCCTGCGCGGAGGCTTACGGCATGCGGGACGTGCTGCCCACCCTGCGGGCGGTCAAGCTCTCACAGCCGGCGCAGGTCCTCCTCACGGCCGTCGTCATCGTCGCCGACTGGGTGGCCAGTAATCCGGACCTGTTTCCCTACTACCCGGAAGCCTCGTCCCAGTCGGAGGCCGAGCGCACGGCGGCAGCTTGGCGAGGGCTGAGCCTGCCGCCCCCGTGGGCGCCCGAGGAGCCGTCCGGTTCGGCCGCCGAGCTGATCGCGCAGCGCTTCGCACTCCCACACGGGGCCTCCGTCAGGCCCGTGCAGGTGCAGGCCGTCGAGCTCGCACGGGCGATGTCCTCGCCGGGCCTGATGGTGATCGAGGCACCGATGGGCGAGGGAAAGACCGAAGCGGCGCTCGCGGTCGCCGAGATCTTCGCCGCACGGAGCGGGGCCGGCGGCTGTTTCGTGGCTCTCCCGACACGGGCGACGAGCAACGCGATGTTCACCCGGCTGCTGACGTGGGTGGACCACCTGCCGGGCGCGGGGGAACGGTCGGTGTTCCTGGCGCACGCTAAGGCCGCGCTGCAGGACGAGTACGCGGGCCTGCTTCGGGCCGGCCGCCGACCGATCGCCGCCGTCGATGCGGATCCGCCGCGGCAGGGGCTCGGCACTGGCATTGCCACTAGCATCGGCACTGGCACCGATCCATCCGACGCCGGATTCGACGCATGTGAACCGTCGATCGAGGCAGTCGACGTCGACGGGCCTCGCGGTGTTCCACGCTCTTGGCGGGAAAGCCGCTCCGCTGCGGCAGAATTGATTGCCCATCAGTGGCTGCGCGGTCGCAAGAAGGGGATGCTGGCGTCATTCGCAGTCGGCACCATTGACCAGTTGCTCTTTGCCGGGCTCAAGAGCCGACACCTGGTCCTGCGCCACCTGGCGGTCGCCGGAAAGGTCGTGGTGATCGACGAGGTTCACGCCTACGACGCTTACATGAACACCTACTTGGAGCGCGTGCTGTCGTGGCTCGGCGCCTACCGGGTACCGGTGGTGATGTTGTCGGCCACTCTGCCGAGCAAGACCCGACAAGCACTCGTCCGCGCTTACGGCGGAGCGGGATACGAGCCCGAGAGCGACAGCGGTGACAGTGAAGTCGCTTCCGACTATCCACTCCTGACGGCGGTGACACCCGGCGCGGTCCCGCTGGTGGCAACGCCGCCCGCTGCCTCGGGCCGGGCCACGAACGTGCTCCTGGAGCAGATGAGCGACGACCTCGGCGCGCTGGCCGACCGTCTGGCAGCGGAGCTGGCCGAGGGCGGGTGCGCGCTGGTGGTCCGCAACACGGTGGACCGTGTCCTGGAGGCGGCGGCGTGCCTGCGGCAGAGGTTCGACGCTGAGGCGGTCACCGTGACCCACGCGCGCTTCCTCGACCTCGACCGGGCGCGCAAGGACACCGATCTCCTTGAGCGCTTCGGTCTCCACGGTCGTCGTCCGACGGGTCCGCACATCGTCGTGGCCAGCCAGGTCGTCGAACAGTCACTGGACGTGGATTTCGACCTACTGGTGACGGATCTGTGCCCGATGGACCTGATGCTGCAACGCATCGGGCGGCTCCATCGTCACCAACGCGGACCGGGCCAGAGCGACCGCCCGCCCCGCCTGCGAACGGCGCGCTGCCTGGTCACCGGCACAGATTGGCGGGCTGACGGTCCACCGGAACCCGTTGCGGGGTCGATCGCCGTCTACCGGCGTCATCCCCTGCTGCGTGCGCTGGCCGTCCTCCGACCGTTCCTGACCGAGGCGGGCGGACACCCCCTCCAACTTCCCCGTGACATCGGGCCGCTGGTCCAGCAGGCCTACGGTGCGGCACCGGTGGGTCCGGACAGCTGGGCTGTGGCGCTGGCGGAGGCCGCCGCCGACCACCAAGCCTTTCGCGCCGCGCAAGGTGCGCGCGCCGAGGTCTTCCTGCTGGACGAGGTCCGCCGTCCGGGTCGGTCCCTCGTCGGGTGGGTCGAAGCCGGCGTCGGGGACGCCGAGGACACCCGCAGCGGACGGGCCCAGGTGCGCGACGGAGGGGAGAGTCTGGAGGTCCTCGTCGCGCGACGCCGGGCGGACGGCACACTGACCACTCTGCCCTGGCTGGACCGCGGCCTGGGAGGCCTTGAGCTGCCAGTCGACTCTTTGCCCGCGCCACGGGCCGCCCGGGGCCTGGCTGCGAGTTCACTGCGGCTGCCTCCGCGCTTCTCGCAACCGTGGCTGATCGACCGGGTGATCGAGGAGCTGGAGCAACTCCACGTGCCCGCCTGGCAGGTGAAGGAGTGTCCGCAGCTGGCCGGCGAGCTGGTCCTGGTGTTGGACGAGGACTCACGCGCCCACCTGGCCGGCTTCGACCTGGAGTACAGCGTGTCCGACGGTCTGGCGGTGCTGTCACCTGAGGCCGAGAAGTCGAGCGTCGAAAAGACGGGAAAAGGGGCGACGGTGCCGTCCTTCGATCTGCTGGCGCGTCCGTGGCTGCCGGTGCAGCGGCTGGACGGCACGACGGCGGAGCTCTCACTGCGCGAAGTCTTCGCCGAGGCCGACACGCTGCGCCGACTGGTCGGGGACGTGCCCACCCAGGAGTTCGCGCTGATGCGGCTCCTCCTGGCCGTTCTCCATGATGCGGTCGACGGGCCGAGGGAGTTGGAGGACTGGGAGGAGCTGTGGCAGTCCTCGGATCCGTTCGCCGAGGTCGGCCCCTATCTGGACAAGTACCAGGACCAGTTCGACCTGCTTCACCCACGGACGCCGTTCTTCCAAGTGGCCGAGCTGCGCACCGAGAAGGACGAAGTAGCTAGCCTCAACCGAATCGTGGCGGACGTGCCGAACGGCGACCCGTTCTTCACCATGCGGATGCCCGAGGTCGATCGGCTCGACTTCGCGGAGGCCGCTCGCTGGCTGGTCCACGCCCAGGCGTTCGACACGTCGGGGATCAAGTCGGGTGCCGCCGGCGACCCGCGGGCGAAGGGTGGCAAGGTCTACCCGCAGGGCCTTGCTTGGAGCGGCAACCTGGGTGGCGTGCTGGTCGAGGGCGACACGCTGCGTGAGACTCTCCTGCTCAATCTGGTGGCCGCCGACACCAGCGGAGTACGGTTCTCGGCCGACGACCGGCCGGCCTGGCGACGTGGACCGTACGGCCCAACGGTTGACCCTGGCGCAGTCGACCCCGCCTCCCGGCGACCATCTGGTCCCCGGGACCTGTACACGTGGCAGTCCCGGCGAGTACGGCTGCACCACGACGGGGAAGCGGTTCACGGCGTGGTGCTCTCCTACGGGGACCCGCTCACCCCGCACAACCAGCAGGCGGTCGAGCCGATGACCGGCTGGCGGCGCAGCAAGGCGCAGGAGAAGAAGCTCGGCGCGGCCCTGGTCTATCTGCCGCGCGAGCACCTGCCGGAGCGGACCGTGTGGCGCGGGCTGGCCGCTCTGCTGGGCTCCGAAGGCGAGCGCGGCACTCAACAGCAGCAGGAGGGCGCCGACGAACTGCGCCCGCGAGTGGTGGAGTGGGTGGCGCGGCTGGCGACCGACGGCCTGCTGAAGCGGCGTCGGCTCATTCGCGCACGCGTCCTGGGCGCGGTGTACGGAACCCAGCAGTCCGTGATCGACGACATGGTGGACGACAGCATCACCATGTCGATCATCCTGCTGCACGAACGGGACGGCCGCTACGGCCGTGCTGCCATCGGCGCGGTCGAGGATGCCGACGCGGCAGTTCGCACCCTGGGCGATTTGGCGGCCGACCTCGCCGAGGCAGCCGGTACCGGGCGCGACGCTCCACGGGCGCGGGCCCTCGAACTCGGCTTCGGCGAGTTGGACGGCCCGTACCGGCGGTGGCTGGCGGAACTGGGAACGCGGACCGACTCGCCGGACCAGGCTCGCCATGCGTGGCAGCGGGAGGCGCGCCGGCGCATCGGCCGGCTGGGCCGGGAACTCGTCGAGTCGGCGCCCGAGGCCGCCCGGAACGGTCGGGTGTTCGACCGTGCCAAGGGCGGCGGGAGCTACTGGCTCAACGACACCCGCGCCCACCTGCGGTTCCGCGGGCGCCTGAACACAGTGCTGCCGGTCGAAGCCGACCCGCTCGAACCGGACGGTGACGACGCATTGGATCCCGACGAACCGAAGGCGGGCTCATGACCTCCTCCACCTCTCCTGCTCGGTCCGACCGCCGACAACTCCGCCTGGTCGGCGCGGCCGTCGACAAGCGCCTGCGCGAGCTCCAGTCCGGCTATCGCAACGACCGGGCCGACGTGGTCGCCGACGTGGCGCGCATCCGACGCGGAGCCGGCCGGTCCGTTGCCGACGCCCCCGAACTGTGGGGCGTCACCGGGCTGGAGCTGCTCTACTCGGCCGGCCAGGGGGCGCGCACGGCAGCCGAAGCCGAGAACGCCTTCCATTCGGCCGTGACGTTGTGGGCCCTGCACCAGCAAGGCCACCGGGAGCAGGGGATGCATCTCCCGTTCGGACCGGAACTCGGGCATTCCATACGCCAGTTGATGCCGAACAACGACATCGACGAACCGATCCGCAAGCGATTCGTGCGCTTGGGCACGGCCTCCTCCTTCGACCTGCTGACCCAACGGCTCCGTGAGCTCGTGCTGCTGTTTCGACGCGATGCCATCCCGCTCGACTACGCGGTCCTCGCCGACCAGTTGGTGCAGTGGCAACAGCCGGGCGGCCGGGGCTCGGTGCACAGTTCCTGGGGTCACAGCTTCCACGCGTACCGGCCCCCTGCCACTGCTGCGGCCGACGACCGATCGTCGGACTCCGTAGCACCCGACCTGCCCTCCGCCACCGACAAGGACGCCAACTCGTGAGCCGTACCATCCTGGACATCCACATCCTGCAGACCGTCCCGCCCAGCAATGTGAACCGCGACGACACCGGCTCTCCAAAAACGGCCGTATACGGGGGAGTTCGCCGCTCCCGGGTGTCCAGCCAGGCCTGGAAGCGTGCCACGCGACAGGCTTTCGCGCAGCTGCTGGACCCCAGCGAACTCGGCGTGCGCACCAAGAAGGTGGCCGAGGCCCTGGCGGAGCGCATCGCCGCGCTGCACCCGACCACGGAAGCCCCCGAAGCGCTCGCACTCGCTGCCGAGACGATCACCGCAGCGACCGGGGCGAGGATCGTTCCTCCTACCCGGAAGTCGAAAGCTGCCAACGACGGCGCTCCCGACCCGGCCCCCGAATCCTCCTACCTGATGTTCCTGAGTGCGCGTCAACTCGACGGGCTCGCCGAATTCGCGGTCGAGGCACTCGCTTCGGGCGACCGCACGACGTTTCTCAAGGACAAGGCGAACAGGGCTCGTGCCCGGGAGCTCGCCGACACCCGCCATTCGGTCGACATCGCCCTGTTCGGACGCATGGTCGCCGATGCCACCGACATCAACGTGGACGCTGCCGCCCAAGTAGCCCATGCGATCGGCGTCCATGCAGTAGAGATCGAATCCGATTACTACACGGCCGTGGACGACCGCAACAGCGAGGCCGAACCCGGCGCTGGAATGATCGGCATCGTCGATTTCAACTCGTCGACGCTCTACCGCTACGCGGCGGTCGACGTCGACCAGCTGTACCGCAATCTCAGCGCCGGTCCCGGTACTGACGAGCAGGCCGGCAAGGCCGTCCGGCGCGCCGTCGAGGCGTTCGTCGAGGGGTTCGTCGCCTCGATCCCGACCGGGAAGATCAACACCTTCGCCAACCACACCCTGCCTGACGCCGTGATCGTCAAACTCCGCTCGGCTCGACCGATCAGCTTCGTCGGCGCCTTCGAGAGGCCGGTGCCGGCCGACCAGTCCGGCGGACACGTGGCGGCTGCGTGCCGGAAGTTGGCCGCCTTCGTGCCGAGGATCGAGAAGGCGTACGGCGCTGAGGCCACCGGAGCCAGTTGGGTGCTCCTGGTGGGCGACGGAACGGCCCCACTCGCCGAGTTGGGGCGCGAGGTGACCTTGCCCGGCTTGGTGGAAGCCGTCGGAGCCGCCGTGGATGAGGCCGTCTCGCGGACCGCGGCCGATGCCATCGCCACGCGGGCGGAGCAGCGTGGATGAGCGTGCTCGTCCTGCGGTTGGCCGGACCGCTGCAGTCCTGGGGCTCCTCAGCACGCTTCGGCCGCCGCACCAGCGAGACCGCGCCAACCAAGAGCGGTGTCATCGGCCTGCTCGCCGGTGCGCTGGGGCGCCCACGTGATGCCGACGTCTCCGACCTCGCAGCGCTCCGGTTCGGCGTGCGGATCGACCAGCCCGGCACCCGAATCACCGACCTGCAGACGGCACATCACGCCGACTCCGAGAAGTCGATGCCGTTGTCCCACCGGATCTACCTGGCGGACGCGGTGTTCCTCGCCGCCCTCCAGGGCGAAGCGACGCTGATCGAGAGACTGCACGCAGCTGTGCTGGCGCCGGTCTTCCTGCCCTACCTGGGACGGCGCTCATGTCCGCCGAGCCTGCCGATCGACCTCGGGACCCGGCCCGGGCCCGACCTGCGGAAGGTCCTGGAGCAGGAGGACTGGCACGCCTCCGACTGGTACCGGGATCGACACCGCAGCGAAGCCGTGCAGTTGTCCCTCCTCGTCGAACCCACGGCAGGCGAGGGGATGCCCGAGTACAGCCAGCGCGACCAGCCGCTCAGCTTCGACCCCCGACACCGCCGCTACGCGCTGCGCGGCGTCTCCGCCGGCACGATGCGGGTGCCCCGCGCCGTTCCCGACCACGATCCGACGCAGCTGCTGGACGGTGTCTGAGCCATGTTCCTCACCCGTTTTCGCCTCAACACCGCGCGGTCCGGCGCCAGGCGTCTGCTCTCCTCACCCCAACAACTGCACGCCGCCGTGATGTCGTCGTTCGCCGAACCACCGGGCCGACCGGACGGCGGTCCCCGCGTCCTGTGGCGGGTCGACCACAACTCCCGCACCGAAGTGGTGCTCTACCTGGTCGGACCCCAGCGTCCGGACCTGACCCACCTCGTGGAGCAGGCGGGATGGCCGACCACGGGTGGGTGGCAGACGTACGACTACGCGCCCTTCCTGACCCGCCTCACAACCGACAGCACCTGGTCGTTCCGGCTCACCGCCAATCCGGTTCACAGCATCCGCCGGAAGGACGGCGAGCCGACGAAGCGGACCGCCCATCTGACGAAGCACCACCAGGCACGATGGCTGCTCGACCGACAGGGTGCGGGCGGGTTCACCATCGTGACGAAGGCACCCGAACGCCAACTGCTGCCGCAAGGCGACGAGTACGAGCTCATCGTCCGCGACCAGCGCGGACTCGACTTCACCAAGGTCGAGCAGACCCGCGGCTCGCGCAGTCGGGTCACCTTGGTCACCGCCACCTACGACGGCCGGCTGCGGGTCACCGATCCCGACGCCATGCGCCACGTCCTGACCATGGGCCTCGGCAAGGCCAAGGCCTACGGCTGCGGTCTGCTGACACTCGCACCGGTGCGGTGACGACGTGCGAACACCCGCTGCCCGCGGCCAGTCCACACCGCGCGAACTCACCCGTGTCAGCGACCGACTGTCGTTCGTCTACCTGGAACGCTGCGTCGTCCACCGGGACGCCAACGCGATCACCGCAGACGACGCCGACGGCACGGTCCACATCCCCGCCGCCACCATCGGCGCTCTTCTCCTCGGCCCGGGAACGCGCATCACCCACCAGGCGATGAGCGTGCTCGGCGAGTGCGGAGCCGGTGTCGTATGGGTCGGTGAGAACAGCGTGCGCTACTACGCGAGCGGGCGGGCGCTCACCCGTTCGTCCGGACTGGCGGAGGCCCAGGCCGCGGCCTGGGCGAACCGACGCAGCCGGATCGACGTAGCACGCGCCATGTACCGCACCCGGTTCCCGGACGAGGATCCGGCCGGCCTGACCCGTCACGAACTGCTGGGTCGCGAGGGCACCCGGGTGAAGGAGTGCTACCGGCGGGAGTCACTGCGCACCGGGGTCCGCTGGCACGGTCGGCGCTACACCCCAGGCGACTTCGCCTCCGGTGACACCCCGAACCAGGCCGTCACCGCAGCCGCCCAATGCATGTACGGCATCGCCCACGCCGTCGTCGCGGCGCTCGGCTGCTCGCCCGCCCTCGGCTTCGTGCACTCCGGGCACGAGCTGTCCTTCGTACTCGACGTGGCCGACCTGTACAAGACGGACGTGGGGATCCCCGCCGCCTTCGACGCGGCAGCCGACGGGGACGAGGACATCGCCGCCCGCACCCGCCGCGCCCTGCGCGACCGGAACCGCGAAACCCGCCTGCTGGACCGGTGCGTCGACGACATCAAACGCCTCCTGGCTCCGTACGGGAGGTACGGCTCCGGAGAGGAGGAAGCGGACCGGGTGGACCTACAGACCGACCGCGACGGACGAGTCGCCGGCGGGCGGAACCACAGCCACGAAGTGGAGGGCTGGTGATCACCATCGTCCTCACCAACTGCCCGACCGGATTGCGCGGCTTCCTCACCCGCTGGCTGTGGGAGATCTCCCCCGGCGTCTTCGTCGGCAACCCGTCCGCGCGCATCCGCGACCTGCTCTGGCAGGAGGTGAAGACCTACACCGGCCAGGGGCGCGCCCTCCTCACCTACAACACCGACTCGGAGCAGGGGTTCGCCTTCGAAACCCACGATCACAAGTGGCAGCCCGTCGACCACGAGGGCATCACCTTGATCCAGCGCCCTGCCGAGCGCCCCACCCCAGCACCCGAGCCACCAACGCGAGGCTGGAGCAACGCGGCGAAGCGGCGGCGGTTTGGGAGCGGATGAGGTGATGTTGGGGCCGGGCAACCGGGACAGCGGGACTACTCGGACTTCCGGCCCCCTGGCTGACAAGCCATCAGGACCGACCTGGTGGCCGCGCACGAGGTTGGTCGCCCGACGGTCTGTGGCGTAGACGCCGCGTTCCGTTGGGTCTCGCGCCGTTACGAACCGGCCCGCACCTCTCCTCCTTCTCCCGCTGGTGATCTGGTAGCCAGTCACATGCGCCCCGCTGTCGGACGGTTCATCCTGGCCCAGTAGCGCCCCGGTGGTCGCGGCCGCAGGCTCGCCGACACGGTCCCGGGCCGGGGGTCACGAGCGACGAGCCTCCGGCTTCGCCCTGTCGTGCGGCACGGCGGTGAAGGTGCCGCCGGTCGGCCAAGGCCAACTCCGCGAACTCTCAGTAGGAGCGCGCGCCATGCGCCGCCAGCGAGCGTCGGTCACCACAATGACAAGTGACGTCGCGTCAACCACGAAGGCATAGCCTCCCACCACCCCCGCGCCGTGTTATTTCAGATAATAAGAGGCACTTTGTCGGAGATGCCCGAATCAATGAAAGTACTCCCCGTTGCGCCGCTGGCCTGACACACCACCAGGTCAGTGACTCTGCTCCCCGCACCCACGGGGTTGGTCCCCGGATGCACACCAAGCTGTCCGTCCTGCTCCTCTGCTCCCCGCACCCACGGGGTTGGTCCCGATATCGTTTTTCGTATCCACTTCGCCGGTGCCTGCTCCCCGCACCCACGGGGTTGGTCCCGGTGAACGCCGGCCGCTGAATCGCCGAGGCGACTGCTCCCCGCACCCACGGGGTTGGTCCCGGTGCGCTGAACCAGCGGAGCACACCGACCCGCTGCTCCCCGCACCCACGGGGTTGGTCCCTGGAAGGGCGGCTCGCCGGCGGGGCTGGTGACCTGCTCCCCGCACCCACGGGGTTGGTCCCGCCGAACCCGATCCCGTGGGGGCGGCGGCGTACTGCTCCCCGCACCCACGGGGTTGGTCCCGGCGACCTGGCCCGCACCGAGTGGGGCACCGGCTGCTCCCCGCACCCACGGGGTTGGTCCCGTGGAGGGGACCGGCTCGAAGAAGAACCACCGCTGCTCCCCGCACCCACGGGGTTGGTCCCGCTGGCACGTCGTTCTCCACCGCGGTGATCAGCTGCTCCCCGCACCCACGGGGTTGGTCCCGGTATCGCCCGCCCGGCCGCGGCCGGCCGGTCCTGCTCCCCGCACCCACGGGGTTGGTCCCAGCCACAAACCAGGACACAGCCGGGGCCGCCGCTGCTCCCCGCACCCACGGGGTTGGTCCCCAGTGGCAGCAGCAGTACGAGCAGTTGCAGGGCTGCTCCCCGCACCCACGGGGTTGGTCCCGTCACCCCCTTTCCGGGAAAAAGCGCAGGAGTCTGCTCCCCGCACCCACGGGGTTGGTCCCGGTATCGAGAACAAGATCCCGCAGCTGCGCTCCTGCTCCCCGCACCCACGGGGTTGGTCCCTGCATGTCGTGGGGGTGGCCGCCGTGGGCGTTCTGCTCCCCGCACCCACGGGGTTGGTCCCCTGTCCGCCAGCCAGCGCAGCGTCCTGGAATGCTGCTCCCCGCACCCACGGGGTTGGTCCCCGCGGGGGTCTGCGCCGGGGCCGGCGCCGGGTCTGCTCCCCGCACCCACGGGGTTGGTCCCGACGGCGCCGCCGTACCGGAGAACGGCGCTGGCTGCTCCCCGCACCCACGGGGTTGGTCCCATGCCGAGCGTGCTCATGGACGAACCGAGACGCTGCTCCCCGCACCCACGGGGTTGGTCCCGCACGAGTGCCGGGCCCGGACCGTGGTCCGAACTGCTCCCCGCACCCACGGGGTTGGTCCCTGGCCGCCACCGAGGCCCGCCTGGGCGGTGGTCTGCCCCCCGCACCCACGGGGTTGGTCCCGGTCTGGTTGGCCACCTCCCAGCCCTGCGCCACTGCTCCCCACACCCACGGGGTTGGTCCCGTCGCAGGCGTGGTGGGACGCTTACCTTGCTCCTGCTCCCCGCACCCACGGGGTTGGTCCCCCGCTGACCTGGATCGTCGTCGCGGTAATGGCCTGCTCCCCGCACCCACGGGGTTGGCCCCGGGTGCCGCCCGTTGCCCGCGAAGCAGACGAGCTGCTCCCCGCACCCACGGGGTTGGCCCCGGGTGCCGCCCGTTGCCCGCGAAGCAGACGAGCTGCTCCCCGCACCCGCGGGGTTGGTCCCGGTGCCGGTCTGGGTGGAAACGGCGTTTCCACCTGCTCCCTGCACCCGCGGGGTTGGCCCCCAGGCTCCCGCCGGCACGAGCTACGCCGTGGTCTGCTCCCCGCGCCTGCGGGGTTGGTCCCTACCTTGCCGGGCAGTACGCCGAGCTGCACCCCTGCTCCCCACATCCGCGGGGTTGGCCCCGATGCAACGAGCGGTGCCCGCGTGCAGCCCGCCGCCACGCCAGCGTTGGCAGCCAAGTGGGCGCTCTGCTCGCCCTGCGGTGCCGCCTGGCGTGGCCCCGGGCTTGAGGCCGCCTCAGCTCCTCACCGGGACGTCGCACGCCTTCCGGTCCGCCGGGTAGGCGTGCGACGTCGGGAATTCGAGGCCTCCCAAGTACGTCTGCACGAGGGCGGTGCAGTCGGCGGTGGCGGGGGTGTTGGTCTGGGTGCCTGCGTGTTCCTGGTCGAGGTGGGTGATGGCGTCGGCGCAGTCGAGGGGCAGGTCGGCGCGGCCGAGGGTGATGGAGGCGATCATCTGGTTGACCTCGGCGTCCTGGGCGGGGGGTGAGGTCTCCGTAGGTGGTGAGGCGGATGTGGGAGGCGGGGGCCACCAGAGGCGGTGGTCGTGCTTGCGGGTGCCGTTGTCGTCGGGGAGGACGTCGGTGTGGACGGTCCAGGTCTGGGCCTGGCGCCCGCCCATGGGGTCAGCGGTGCCGGGTCGGCGGCGGTGATGGTCTCCGGGTGGCGGTGACGGCGGTGGCGTCGAGCTGGTGGGCGATGCCGAAGTCCAGGACACGCGGGCCGTCTCCGGCGAGGATGACGTTCGAGGGCTTGAGGTCGCGGTGGGCGACGCCGGCCCAGTGGATGCAGGCGAGCGCGTGCGCGGTCGCGGCGGCGAAGGTCATCAAGTTCTCGCCGGTCAGCGGGCCGTGGGCCTGGACGTGCTGCGAGAGGGTGTTGCCGGCCACGTAGTCGGTGGCCAGCCAGGGCTGTTCGGCCTGCGGCCCGGCGTCCACCAGCGGGACGAGGTAGGGGCCTTCGATCTTTCGCAGGAGGGTCACCTCCCTGGCGAACCGCTTGCGGTGCTCCGGGTCCTGGGCGTGCTCGGCGTGCAGCACCTTCACCGCGAGCGGCCGGCCGGTGTCCGGGTGCAGGCAGTAGTACACGGTGCCCATGCCGCCCGCGCCGATTCTTTCCAGCGGACGGTAGGGGCCTATGAGTTCGGGGTTCGCCACGGCACGGATTCTTCCGCATCGGCGGTCACGGGTCGTGGACGGGGCGCAGCGGCAGCCATACCGTTGGGGTGTGACGGACAGTCAAAGTGGGCGAGGAGCGCTCCCAATGAGGCGCCCGAGCGCGCCCTCCACCCGCCGGCTGCACGCGTACGTGCACGGCGCCCTCCGGGAGATCCGCAGCACCGCGCTGTTCTCCTCCGCCGTGGCCTGGGAGGACGTGGACCGCGAGGCACAGGCGGTGCTGGGGACCGCCCGCTGCTACGCCGACACCCACGCCTTCCTCACCGAAGTGCTCCAGCGGGCCGGTGGCCGGCACAGCCACCTGACCCCACCGCCCGGGTCGGCCCGCAGCCGGGAGCGGAACGCGCGGCTGGCCGAGGTCCTGGGGCCTCCGGTGCCCACCGGCCGGCTCGTGGGTCAAGGGTCCGCCACCGTGGCCCACCTGCGGCTGCCGAGGCTGCCCGAGGGGCGCCGGGCCGCCCGCCGCTACCTGGCCGACGGCGCCACGGTGATGAACTCCCTGATCGCCGCGCGCCCGTGCGGATGGATCGTGGACCTTCGCGCCAACCTCGGCGGCGGCATGTGGCCGATGCTCGCGGTGGCCGCCCCGTTGTTGCCCGAGGGCGTGCTCGGGCACTTCCGGCTGCCCGACGGCCGGGTGCAGAGCTGGTCGGCACGGCACGGCCGGATCAGGTTGGACCGCCGGGCCATGGCGCGAGTCGTCCGGACCCAGGACCGGCCCGGCGAGCACGCGCCCGTCGCCGTCCTCACCTCACGGCACACCGCCAGTGCCGGCGAGGCCGTGGCCCTGGCCTTCCGGGCGCAGCCCCGGGCCCGGCTGATCGGCGCTCCCACGGCGGGAATGACCACGGGCAACCGCACCCACGTGCTGCGGGACGGGACTCGACTGCACATCAGCTCGGTCTGTTACGCCGACCAGCACCAGGCCCTGGTCGAGGGCCCGATCCCCGTCGACCACCACCTCGCCGACAACAGCCGTGAGATCGCCTTGAGCACTGCCCTGAGCTGGATCCACCACACGGCTCAATAGGAGTCAGGCGGCGAGCTCGGCGGCCTGCTGACGCAGGGCGCGCGCCAGCGCCTGCACGGGTGCGCCGGGCGGACCGGGCAGGCGCACCAGGCTGACCAGCCGCGCCTCCTCCGCGACGCCTTCGACGGGCACCATGCGCAGGCCGGGCGGGACGGCGGGCAGCAGCGCCGGTGTGGCCGTGGTGATGCCGGCGCCGGCCGCGACGAGTTGGAGCTTGGTCAGCCAGTCGCGGGCGGTGTGGCGGACCTCGGGTCGCCCGGGCAGGCCGGGCCAGATGCCGAGCAGCGGCTCGTCCGGGGTGCCGGGGCTGGCGATCCACGGTGCGGCCGCGAGCTCCTCGACGCTGATGCTGCCCCGTTCGGCGAACGGGCTGCCGGCCGGTACGGCCACCGCCAACTGTGTTTCCAGCAGGGGCTCGACGCTCAGGGGCGGGGCGTCGGTGTCGGGCGAGCGGTGCGGGGGCCGGGAGGTGAGCAGGGCGAGGTCCAGGGTGCCGGAGCGCAGCGCGCGGACCAGTGCGGGTGTGGTTCCCTCACGTGTCGTCACCTGGAGGTGCGGGTGGTCCTGGCGCAGCATCGCGAGGGCGCGGGGCACGATCACCGCTCCGGCCATGGGGAAGAAGCCGAGCCGGACGCGGCCCCGCTCGGCCGCCTGCGCGCCGCTGAGCTCCCGGTCGGCCGCCGCGACGGCGTCCAGGGCGACGACGGCGTGCCGCAGCAGGGCGCGGCCCGGGCCGGTGAGCCGGACGCCGCCGGGGTAGCGGTCGAAGAGCCGGGCGCCGGTTGCCTGTTCGAGCGCGGCCACCTGCCGGGAGACGGCCGACTGGGTGTACCCGAGCGCGTCCGCCGCGGCCGTGAAGGTGCCCCGCTCCGCCACCTCGCGCAGCACCCGCAGCCCGGCCAGCGTCATCTCCATCGAGCTCCCCCGTCAGCCGGCCATGAGTGTTCAGCATAGCCACTATGCCAGGCATTCGCTGGCGGAATGTCTCCGGGGTTCCTAGCGTGGAGGGCGCGAACAAGCGCTCCACCAAGGGGACTTCCCACAATCGGGAATCCCGGGAAAGGCGAGGAATCATGCCGCTGGTCACCATTCACCTGCGCCGGGGCACCACCCCCGAATACCGCCGCAACGTGTCCCTGGGCATCCACAGCGCCATGGTCGACGTGCTGAAGGTCCCCCAGGACGACCAGTTCCACGTCTTCCACGAGGTCTCGCCCGACAACTTCCAGATGCAGCCGGTGGTGTTCGGCCTGCGGCGCGGCGAGCGCGCCATGTTCATCCAGCTGTCCTTCAACTACCGCGCCGCCGAGCAGAAGGCCGAGCTGTTCCGGGCGATCGTCGACAACCTGCGGCTGTTCGCCGATGTCCCCGAGACGGACATCCTGATGATGGTCGTCGAGACGGCCGCCGAGAACTGGTGGGCCGCCGGGCGCGTCGTCAACCCGGCAACCGGCTACGACGAGCGGATGGACGCCGACTCCACCCCCGTTGCACCGAGTGCAGCGATCTGACGTTCACTCAACTGAGCCTCCGTCAACGCACTGTGTGCCGCACCGGCGCGCCGCACGACTCGCTCCGTGTCATCGTGCTACTGGGTACGAAGGACGGCGGAACGGAGCGGATCCGGATGGCGACAGGGCGGAGCTCGGGCGTGGGTGGCGGACTGCGGGCTGACGATCCGGTGCGGCCGCTGCCGGAGCTGCTGAAGCGGCACGCCGAGCGGTCGGCGGAGCGGGTGGCGTTCCACGATTTCTCACGTGGCGTCAGCTACGCCGAGTTGGAGCGGCGGACGGGGCGGCTGGGCGGGTGGCTGGCGCGGGCGGGGGTGGGACGCGGGGATCGGGTGGCGCTCGTCCTGGGCAACTGCGTGGAGCTGGTGGAGGGTTGCCTCGCCGTGCTGCGGGCGGGTGCGGTCGGTGTGCTGCTCGATCCCCGCTCCTCCGACGCCGAACTCGACTACTTCCTGACCGACAGCGGCGTTTCGGCGCTGATCACCGATCCGGCGCACCTGGCGCAGCTCTCCCGCCTCGGCCCCGCGCGGCGAGGCCTGCACACCCTGCTCACCGGCACGGACCCGATCCCCTCGCACGCCCCCGACGGCACCGTCCACTTCGAGACGGCGGCGACGGCCGACGGGGCCGAGGCGCGCGACGACCTGGGGCTGGACGATCCGGCCTGGCTGCTCTACACCTCCGGGACCACCCATCGCCCCAAGGGCGTGCTCTCCACCCAGCGCGGCGCGCTGTGGTCGGTGGCGGCCTGCTACGCGCCGATCTTCGGGCTCTCCCCCGCCGACCGGATGCTGTGGCCGCTGCCGCTGTTCCACAGCTTCGGGCACTCCCTGGCGATCCTGGGCACCACGGCCGTCGGCGCGAGCACCGCGATCGCCGGTGCGCGCCTGGCCCCGGGCGACCTGTGGCACGCGTTGCACTCCCCGGGCCCGGACGGCGCCCTCGGCGGGCCGTTCACGCTCCTCGCGGGCGTCCCCACCACCTACCACCAGCTGATGTCCGCGGCGAAGGGTGCTCAACTCCCGGTGTCGCGGCCGGGGCTGCGGCTGTGCGTCACCGCGGGCGCGCCGTGCCCGCCCGCGCTGCGCGGGGCGGTGGAGGAGGCCCTCGGCGCGCCGCTGCTCGACGTCTACGGCAGCACCGAGACCTGCGGCGCGATCGCGGTGACCCGGCCGGGCGGCCCCCGGGTCGACGGGTCGTGCGGGCTGCCGGTGCCCGGCGTGGAGGTCCGCGTGGTCGACCCGGGCAGCGGGGCCGACGTGGGCGCGGGTGGCGAGGGCGAGTTCTGGGTCAGCAGTCCGGGGCTGATGACGGGCTATCACCACCGGCCGGAGGCGACGGCCGCCGCGCTGCGCGGGGGCTGGTACCGGACCGGGGACCTGGGGCGCCGCACCGGCGACGGCCATCTCGTCCTCACTGGCCGGCTCAGCGAGTTGATCATCCGGGGCGGTGAGAACATCTATCCCACGGAGGTCGAGCACGTGCTGCGCGGCTGTCCCGGCGTGCGGGACGCCGTGGTGCTCGGCCTGCCGCACGCCGTGCTCGGCGAAGTCCCGGTCGCCTTCGTGGTGCCGGGGCCGGAGGGGCTGGACGCGCGGGCGGTGCTCGACCGGTGCCGCACGCGCCTGGCGAGCCACAAGGTCCCGGTGGAGGTCCGCGAGATCGAGGCCGTGCCGCGCACGCCGTCCGGCAAGATCGTCCGCCGCGCGGTGCTCGGCGCACCCGTCGCGGAGCCGGCCCCGGCCGCCGGGGCGCTGTACCGCGCGCTGCTGCCACTGCCCGCCGAGGAGCGGGAGCGCGCACTGTGCGAGGCGGTGTGCGCCGAGACGGCCCGGGTCCAGGGAGGCGCGCCGAGAGCGGAAGTCCCCGACGCGGACCGGCCGTTCACGGACCTCGGGCTCACCTCGCTCGGCGCCATCGAGCTGACCGACCGGCTCGCGTCGTCGACCGGGCTGAGCCTGCCGCCGACGCTGGTCTTCGACCACCCCACCCCGGCCGCCCTCGCCCGCCACCTGCACTCCGAACTGTTCACCACCGTGCCCGCCGCCCCGGAGATGCCACAAACTCCGCACGACAGCGATCCGGTGGTGATCGTCGCCATGGCCTGCCGCTACCCGGGGGAGGTGGACTCCCCCGAGGGGCTCTGGGAGTTGGTGGCGCAGGGCACCGACGCGATCTCGGGGCTGCCGACCGACCGGGGCTGGGACCTCGCCGCCCTCCATCACCCCGACCCGGACCGGATCGGCCACAGCTACACCCGCAGCGGCGGATTCCTGCACCGGGCGGCGGAGTTCGACGCGGGCCTGTTCGGCATCTCGCCGCGCGAGGCGCTCGCCATGGACCCGCAGCAGCGGCTGCTGCTGGAGGTCTCCTGGGAGGCGTGGGAACGGGCGGGCATCGACCCGACGTCGGTGCGCGACAGTGAGACGGGCGTGTTCCTCGGGGTGATGTACGGCGACTACGCCTCCCGCTTCACCGAGCACGAGTTGGAGGCGCACCTCGCGCTGGGGTCGGCCGGCAGCGTGGCCTCCGGTCGGGTCGGCTACGTGTTCGGCCTGCGCGGGCCCGCCATCACCGTCGACACGGCGTGCTCGTCCTCCCTCGTCGCGGTGCACCAGGCGGTCGGGGCGCTGCGTTCGGGTGCGTGCTCGCTGGCGTTGGCGGGCGGTGTCACGGTGATGTCGACCCCCAATCCGCTGGTCGCGTTCAGTCGCCAGCGCGCCCTGGCGCCGGACGGCCGGTGCAAGTCGTTCTCGGCCACGGCGGACGGCACGGGCTGGGCCGAGGGCGTCGGGGTGCTGCTGCTGGAGCGGCTGTCCGACGCGCGCCGCAACGGTCATCCGGTGCTGGCCGTGGTGCGCGGCAGCGCCGTCAACTCCGACGGTGCGTCCAACGGCCTGACCGCGCCGAACGGCCGGGCCCAGCAGCGCCTGATCGAACTGGCCCTGGCCGACGCCGGGTTGCGGCCGCACGAGGTGGACGCGGTGGAGGCGCACGGGACGGGCACCGCGCTCGGTGATCCGGTGGAGGCGCGGGCGCTGCTCGCCGGCTACGGCCAGGGCCGGGGGCCGGCGGACCCACCGCTGTGGCTGGGCAGCGTGAAGTCCAACCTCGGACACACCCAGGCCGCCGCGGGGGTCGCCGGGATCATCAAGATGGTCCAGGCCCTGCGGCACGGCGAGTTGCCCAGGACGCTGCACGTGACGGCGCCGACTCCGCACGTGGACTGGTCCGCCGGCCGGGTGGAGGTGCTGACCGCCGCCCGGCCGTGGCCCGCGCGCGACGGACGGCCGCGGCGCGCCGGTGTGTCGGCCTTCGGGATCGGCGGCACCAACGCGCACGTGATCATCGAGGAGCCGCCCGCCGCCGACCCCGCACCGCGGCAATCCAAGGATCCGGTGCCGTGGCTGGTCTCCGGCGCCGACGAGGCGGCCCTGCGCGCCCAGGCGCGGCGGCTGGCGGAGCACCTCGCTGCTCGGCCGGACCTGTCCCCGGCGGAGGTGGGCCACTCGCTCGCGGTGTCGCGGGCGGCGCTCACCCACCGGGCGGTGGTGCCGGCCGGTGACCGCGAGCGCATGCTGGCCGGTCTCCGGGCGCTCGCCGAAGGAACCGGCGGCGCCGGGGTGTTGGCGGGCCCGGCCGACCCGCGCACCCGCCTCGCCTTCCTGTTCACCGGGCAGGGCGCCCAGCGTGCGCGGATGGGCGAGGAACTCCGTTCTGCGTTCCCCGTGTTCGCCGCGGCCTTCGACGAGGTCTGCCAGGTGCTGGACGGCGAGCTGGGCCGGCCGCTGCGCACGGTGATCCGCGCCGAGCCGGGCTCGCCGGACGCGCTGCTCGACCGGACGGACTTCACCCAGGCCGCGCTGTTCGCTTACGAGGTGGCGCTGTTCCGGCTGGTGACGTCCTGGGGAGTGCGGCCCGATGTCCTGGCCGGGCACTCGGTGGGCGAGTTGGCGGTCGCGCACGTCGCGGGCGTGCTGGACCTGCCGGACGCGGTGCGCCTGGTCGCGGCGCGCGGACGGCTGATGCGGGCGCTGCCCGAGGGCGGGGCGATGGTGGCCCTGGAGGCGGCCGAGCACGAGGTGCTGCCCGAACTCGCGGACGTGGCCGACCGGGTGGCGATCGCCGCGGTGAACGGACCGCGCTCGGTGGTGATCTCCGGCGCACGGGACGCCGTCCTCGCCGTGGCGGCGCGGTTCAGCCGCAGCACGCGGCTCAAGGTCGGCCACGGCTTCCACTCGCCGCTGGTCGAGCCGGTGCTCGACGAACTCCGGCGCGTTGCCGAGACGCTGACGTACCGCCCGCCGGAGATCCCGGTGGTCTCCACGGTGACGGGGCGTCAGGTGACGGCCGAGGACATGGCCTGCGCGGACTACTGGGTGCGGCACGCGCGGCTGCCCGTGCGGTTCGCCGAGGCCGTGGAGTGGCTGGGCGGCAGCGGCGTGGGGGGCTTCCTGGAGCTGGGCCCGCAGCCCGTGCTCACCGCCTACGCGCAGGACGGGCTCGCCCAACAGGACGACGGCGGGCCGGTGTTCGCCTTCGCGGCCCGGGCGGGCGAGCGCGAGCCGGAGACGCTGCTGTCGGCGGTGGCCCGGCTGCACGTGCGCGGCGTCGGCGTCGACTGGCCGGCGGTGTTCGCGGGGCGCGGGCTGCGGCCGGTGGAACTGCCGAGCTACGCCTTCCAGCGCCGCAGGTACTGGCTGAACCCGCCGCGCCCGACTGTGACCAGGCCGGCCACCGGGGAACATCCGCTGCTGGGGCCGCCGTTCGAGCTGCCGGACGGCGGGCCCACGGTGTTCTCCGGCCAGCTGTCGGCGGCCGCCCAGCCGTGGCTCGCCGATCACGTGGTGGGCGGGGTGCCGCTGGTGCCGGGGACGGCGTTCGTCGAGCTGGCCGCGCGGGCAGGCGCCGAGGTCGGCTGCGGCGCGGTGGAGGAGCTCGTGCTGCTGCGGCCGCTCACGCTGCCCGACGACGGGGTGCGGGTGCAGGTCGTGGTGGGGGCGGTGGACGGGTCCGGTCGGCGGTCCGTCGAGGTCCACGCGCGACCGGTCGAGCCGACCGAGGCCGCCACGGCCTGGACGCAGCACGCCGCCGGCCGGATCGCGGCCCTGGCGCCCGAGCCTGCGGCGGCACCGGAGGAGCCCGGCCTGGTGCAGTGGCCGCCGGCCGGCGCCACGCAGGTCGATCCCGCCGAGGCCTACGACCTGGCGGCGGAACGCGGCCTGGCCTACGGACCCGCGTTCCGTGGCGTCCGCGCGCTGTGGCAGCGCGGCGCGGAGGTGTTCGCGGAGGTCCGGTTGCCCGAACCGTGGGCCGGCGAGGCGGACTGGTACGGCCTCCACCCCGCGCTGCTGGACGCTGCCGTGCACGCCTCGCTGCTGGCCTCGACCGCCCGGGAGGCGAGGGTGGACGGCGCCCGGGTGCCGTTCCAGTGGCACGGCGTGCGCCTGCACGCCACTGGCGCGTCGACACTACGCGTGCGGATCGGGCCGGCTTCGGTGGACGGCGCGTTCTCGTGCACGGTCGCCGACCCGGCGGGCCGCCTGATCGCCCGGGTCGACTCCCTCTCCACCAGGGCGCTTCCGGCCGGGCGACAGCGCCCCGGGGAGGAGATCGTCCGGCGCGCCCTGCTGCGCCCCGCCTGGATCCCCGTGGAACTACCGGCGTCTGCGGCACAGTTGATGAACCATCAAGTCATCGGGACGGACGAGCTGGACCTCGGTGCCCTCCTCCCGCCCGGCGCCGCGACCACGCCCCGCCACCTGCTGGTCACCGCCGTCGACCCGGGCGCGGATCGCGACCTGCTGGCCGGCGTCCAGCGGCTGACTGCCCGGGTGCTCAAGGTCCTCCAGGACTGGCAGGAGGATCCCGCCATCGCGGGTTCGCGCCTCGTGGTGGTGACGCGGGACGCCACCGCTGCCGCGCCGGATCTGGCGGGAGCCGCCGTCTGGGGGCTGGTGCGCGCCGCACAGCCCGAGCTGCCGGGACGCATCGCGCTGGTCGACGTGGACGCGGGCCCCGCCTCCCTGCGCCTGCTGCCCGCCGCGCTGGCCAGTGGCGAGCCCCAACTCGCGCTGCGAGCAGGCCGAATGACGGTGCCACGGCTGGCCGATGCCGACCCGACCCAGCACCGCACCGCCTTCGATCCGGACGGCACGGTGCTGATCACCGGCGGCACCGGAGCCCTGGGCGCGGAGGTCGCCAGGCACCTGGTCGACGCGCACGGGGTCCGCCGGCTGCTGCTGGTCGGGCGGCGCGGCCCGCACGCACCAGGAGCCGCCGCCCTGAGCGCGACGCTGGCGGAGCGGGGCGCGCAGGCCAGGATCGTCGCGGCCGACGTGGCCGACCGGGCCCGGCTCGCCGAGCTGATCGAGTCCTGCGATCCCCCGCTGACGGCCGTCGTGCACGCCGCCGGGGTGCTCGACGACGGGGCACTGGCGGCCCTGTCCCCAGCCCGGCTGGCGGCGGTGCTGCGGCCGAAGGCGGACGCGGCCTGGCACCTGCACGAGCTGACCCGCGAGCGGGACCTGTCGGCCTTCGTGCTGTTCTCCTCCGTCTCGGGCGTGCTGGGCCGGGCCGGCCAGGGCAACTACGCCGCAGCGAACTCGTTCCTGGACGCGCTGGCCCGGCAGCGGGCCGCGGCCGGCTTGCCCGCCGTCTCGCTGGCGTGGGGCCGCTGGGGCCATGAGGCGGGCATGGCAGCACAGTTGGCCGATGGCACCGGACGCGCAGCGGGCTCCGGAGAGGTGGTCCGCGCGTTCACCACCGCGCAGGGACTGGCGCTGTTCGACGTGGCGCTGCGGAGCGGGGATCCGGTCCTCGTGCCGGTCCTGCTGGACCGGGCCGCGCTGCGCACCGCCGCCCACCTGCCGCCACCCCTGCGTGGCTTGGTGCCGCGCGGGCCGGCCGAACAATCCTCGGACGCCGCAGCGCCCGGAGCGTGGCGCACGCTGCTCACCGGCCTGCCCGCCGAGCGGCGCGGGCCCGCTCTCGCGGAGCTGCTGCGCGGTGAGGTGGCCTCGGTGCTCGGCTACACCGGCGCGCAGGAGCTGCCCACCGGCCGGAACCTGGCCGAGCTCGGCTTCGACTCCCTGACGGCGGTTCAGCTCCGCAACCGGCTCGGCACGGCCCTGCGCCTGCGGCTGCCCGCGGCCGTGGCGTTCGAGCACCCGGCGATCGAGGGCCTCGCCCGCCACCTGCTCGACCTGCTCGAAGACCTGCCCGAGGACGCGCCCGAGGACTCGCCCGACGACTCGCCCACTGAGCGACCCGCACCGCCCACCGCCCGCCCCGCGCAGACGCTCGCCGCGCTCTACCGCACGCTCTGCGAGCAGGGCCACCCGGTGGCGGCGATGCACCTGGTGGTCGCGGCCTCCTCGGCCGCCCCGACCTTCACCGCCGCCGACGCCGACGCCGCCGGGCACGCCGTGCCGCCGCTGCGCCGGGCCGAGGGGCGCGCCGGTGCCCCGGTGGTGGCCTTCTTCCCCGACCACCGACCGCCGTCCGCACTCCCGGGCGGCGGGTTCGCGGCCCTGCACGCCTGCTTCGAGGGCGAGTTGGACGTCCTGGAGTTCCCGCACCCGGGCCTCGGCACGGGCCGCGCCGTCCCGGCCGACCGCGAGACGTTGGCCCGTCTGCACGCCGAGGCGGTGCTGCGGCACACCGGCGGGCGGCCCGTCGTGCTGGTCGGCGCCTCCGCCGGGGGCGCGGTGGCGCACGCCGTGGCCCGGTGCCTCGAAGGGCTGGGCTCGGCTCCCCTGGGGCAGGTGCTGATCGACCCGTACCTGGTCGACCAGGGCAACCACTCCACGCACTGGCTGACCGCCCTGGCCGCCCCGCCGCCCACAGCCGGGTTGGGCATCGCCCCTGGCGCGGACGGGGAGACCGGCGAGGAGGACGCCGCCGTCGCGGCCATGGGCGCCTACACCGCGCTCTTCATGGACTGGCGCCCGGAGCCGGTGGGCACCCCGACCCTGCTGGTCGGGGCCGACCGGCCGACCCCGGCGATGGCGGCCCGGGCGGACGGCGACGCCTGGCGCACGTCCTGGCCGCTGCCGCACGAGCGCGTCGAGGTGCCCGGCGACCACCTCTCCCTGCTGCGTGAGCACGCCGCCACCACGGCGGCCGCGATCCGCGCCTGGATCGGCTCGCTCGGCCGCGCTGACGCCCCGTCGGCGCCCGGCGTGCCTGCCCGAGCGGACCAGTGACCCTACGGGGCCCGTGCCGGGCCGCCGACGGTCAGCCGAGGGCGGCGGCCAGGTCGTCGAGGGCTCCGCTCTTGGCCTGGGCGACCAGGTCGCGGAACTGGTCCTCGCTCATCCGGACCTCCTGACCGAAGTCGTCGGTGATCCGCACCCGCTGCTCGGGCGGGGCGGCGGGGTCGAGGAAGAGCTGCGGGCAGCCGCAGTTGCAGTTGCCGCAGAAGGTGGCGATCGGTGCCGGGCCGGTCTCGTGCATGGGTGTCACCTGGCCGTTTCTTTCCGGGAGTTGATCGGTCAGCTAGTCGATGCCCAGTGGGCGCCCGTGGCGAACCCGCCGGCCGGTGGCGGAAAGCTGCCGAGAATTCCCGCAGGTCGGCGGGAACTCGGCGGCCCGGGCGGACGACTACCTGGCCCGGGCCCGCAGCTGCGCGCCCGCATGATCGGGATCACCTGGAGAAGTCGATGCGTCCTCGTGTGTTGTCCGGCCGGTCCGCCACGGCGGCGGTGCTGGCCGTGGTGGCCGTGCTGGCCACGGGCTGCGGCGGCGGTGCCGGCGGCGGCAGTGCCGAGCCCGCGGCCGCCCCGGCCGCGAGCGCGGCGGGCTACCCCGTCACGGTCACCGACTGCGCGGGGGCGGGGACCACCTTCACGGGGCCGCCGCGCAGGATCGTCACCAGCAACGCCTCCAGCCTGGAGATGCTGCTGGAGCTCGGGGTCGGGGACAGGGTGGTCGGCACCGGCTTCCCGCCCGGCAAGGGCACGATGCCCGCGCAGTTCGCCGACCAGGCGGCCCGGGTGCCGGTGCTCGGGCAGGCGGTGATCCCGAAGGAGAAGCTGCTCGGCTCCGGCGCCGACCTCTACATCGACACCTTCGCGCACGTGGCCGGCATGGGGGCGATGGGGGACGTGCCCACCGACCAGGAGTTCGCCGCCGCGGGCATCAGGCACGTGTACCTGAAGTCCACGGCTTGTGCCACCCAACTCAAGGGCCCGCAGCAGGACTTGTCCACCGTCGAGGCCGACATCCGCAACCTCGGCGCGGTGACCGGCAGTTCGGCCAAGGCCGGCGAGCTGATCGCGGGCATGGAGCAGACGGTCGGCCAAGTCCGGACCGCGCTCAAGGGCGTGGCCGCCGACCAGCGCCCGTCGTACTTCTTCTTCGACTTCGACGCCGGCACGAAGCAGCCGAACGCGGTCTGCGACAAGCAGGTCGCCAACGCGGTGATCACCCTGGCGGGGGCGCGCAACGTCTTCGGGGACTGCGACGGGGCGTTCAAGCCGGTCTCCTGGGAGCAGGTCGTGGCGGCGAACCCGGACTGGATCCAGCTCGGGGTGCGGGACAAGGGCAGTGCCGCGGCGAACCAGCAGGCCTTCGACGCGGCCGAGCAGTTCCTCAAGGACTTCCCCGCCACCAAGGGCCTGGCGGCTGTGCAGCAGGGCCACTTCGTCCGGATCACCTCGGAGCTGACCACCATCGCCGGAGTGCGCGACGCCGACACCGTGCGCCGGATCGCGGCGGTCATCCACCCCGACCTGGTGAAGGGGTGACCCGGACCGGTCGGGTGGCGGCGCTGCTCGCGCTCGCGCTGCCGGCCGCGCTGACCGCCGCCGTGTCGCTCGGGTCGGTGGACATCCCGGTGGGCGAGGTGTGGCGGGTGGTGGGTCACCGGCTGGCGGGCGATCCGCCCGCACCGGGCACCCGGGACCTGATCGTCTGGCAACTGCGGGTGCCGCGCGCGCTGTTGGCGGCGATCGTCGGCGCGGGGCTCGGGCTGGTCGGCACGGCCGTGCAGGCGCTGGTGCGCAATCCGCTGGCCGACCCCTACCTGCTCGGCATCTCCTCCGGGGCCTCGCTGGGCGCGGTCGCGATGATCGTGCTGGGCGCGGGCGTCGGCTCGGGGGTCGGGTTCGGCGTGTCGACCGCGGCCTTCGCGGGGGCGCTGGCGGCGTTCGCGCTGGTCTGGAGCGTGGCCCGGCGCGGTGGCGGGTTCGCGCCGCTGCGCCTGGTGCTGGCCGGGGTGGCGATCGGTCAGTTCCTCTCCGGTTTCACCAGTTTCCTGGTGCTGCGGGCGGGGGACGACCAGCAGACCCGGGGCGTGCTGTTCTGGCTGATGGGCAGCCTCGGCGGTGCCCAGTGGAGCCAACTGACCGTCCCGGCCGTGGTGGTGGCGGGCGGGCTGGTGGTGCTGCTGGCTCGGGCCCGGGCGCTGAACGCCCTGCTGATGGGTGATGAGACGGCGGCGGGTCTCGGCGTGGACGTGGTCCGGCTGCGGCGTGAGCTGTTCGCGGTGACAAGTCTGTTGACCGGCGTCATGGTCGCCGTGTCGGGGGCGATCGGCTTCGTGGGCCTGCTGGTGCCGCACGTCTGCCGGCTGCTGGTCGGCGGCGACCACCGGCGGCTGCTGCCGGTCTCCGCGTTGGCGGGGTCGGTGCTGCTGGTCGTGGTGGACACGGTGGCCCGGACGGCGCTGGACACCCAGGAGGTGCCGATCGGCGTGGTCACGGCGCTGATCGGGGCGCCGGTGCTGCTCTTCCTGCTGGACCGCCGGTTGGAGCCGCGATGAGGACGGCGATCGAGGGACTGACCGTCACGCTGGCCGGCCGGGACGTGCTGCACGGCGTCGAACTGGTCGCCGCCGAGGGCGAGATCGCCGGGCTGGTCGGCCCGAACGGGAGCGGCAAGTCGACCCTGCTGCGCACCGTCTACCGCCATCTGGCGCCGCGGGCGGGCCGGGTGCTGCTGGCCGGGCGGGACGTGCGGGCGATGGCGCCGGCCGAGGCGGCCCGGCACGTCGCCGCGCTGCCCCAGGAGCGCGGCGGCGACTTCGAGTTCACCGTCCGGGAGATCGTCGCGATGGGCCGCTCGCCGTACCAGCGGGCCTTCGCGGGCGAGGGCGCGGCCGATCGGCGGGCGGTGGCGCAGGCGCTGGACCAGGTCGGACTGGCCGGCCAGGAGCAGCGCGGCTTCGATGCGCTGTCCGGCGGCGAGCGCCAACGGGTGCTGCTGGCCCGGGCGCTGGCGCAGCAGCCGGAGGTGCTGGTGCTGGACGAGCCGACCAACCACCTCGATGTCCGGTACCAGGTCGAGCTGCTCGCCCTGCTGCGTGCCCAGCGCCGCACCACGCTGATCTCGCTGCACGACCTGAACGCCGCGGCCTCGCTCTGTGATCGGCTGCACGTGCTGCACGAGGGCGTGCTGGTCGCCTCGGGCACGCCGCGCGAGGTGCTCACCCCGGAGCTGCTGGAGGAGGTGTTCGGAGTCCGGGCGGCGGTGCTGGAGCATCCCCTGACCGGGGATCCGCTGATCGCCTTCGACCACCGGAGCCCGGTCAGGGGCTGAGCTCCGGTCAGCGCGCCTCGTAGTGGCTGGGCCGCCCGTCCCGCAGGACGAGGCGGCCGAGTCGTTCCGCCTGCTGACGGTGCATCAGCTCCGTTCTGCCGTCGGGGTGGCGCAGGACGGTCGAGTGCCACGGGGTGATCCAGGCATCGTCGGCGTCGAGCAGGCGGATGCCGAGCTTGCCGGCGCCGACGGGCTGCGGGTGGATGGAGAGCCGGACCGCGCGGGGGTACTGCTCGGCGATCAGTGCGCCCCAGGCCCGGCTGCGCTGGATGACGCCGTAGGCGCGCTGCCGGCAGTCGCGTTGCAGGGCGGAGCGGGTGCCCTCGAAGCCGGTGCTGTCCTCGGCCAGGAAGCGGGTGATGCCCCGGTAGAGCGCCAGGGTGGCCGGGTCCGCCCGCAGTTCGGCCCGCAGTGCTTCGACGGTGGGCGCGTAGCGGGCGTGGACGTGGGCGCGTTTCTCCTCGTGCGGCAGCTCGCCGAGTACGGCGCGCAGGTCGAACACCGAGAGGTGGCGCAGGCGTTCGCGCCGGATCAGGGCGGCGAGCTCGTCGGCGTAGGCGTCGATGTGGTGGTCCGGGACGCCGATCAGGTCACCGAAGACGTGCCCGTCCGAGCAGATCACCATCCGGGCGCCGGGCTGGTGCACCTCGCCGACGGCGGCGCAGAGCCGGTCGAGGAAGGCCAGGGAGCGGCGTTCGCCCTCGTCGGGCAGGTGGCCGAGCACTTTGGCGGGACTGGGCGACTTGCAGGGGAATCCGGGCAGGGTGAAGGTGATCGGCTCGCCGGCGGCCACGAAGCCGGCGAGTCTGGTCAGTTGGACCGGGAAGGCGCAGGCGGGCGCCGGGGCCTGCGGATCGGTGGCGCGGCGGTGCGCGAGCAGCAGGTCCAGGACGGCGGCGCAGGTGCGGTCGACGGTCTCGGTGCAGGTGGCGAGCGGCATGCGGGTCCTCCGGGAAGGCATGACGGCAGGGCGCCCCGGCGGTGTGCTCGGTGCCGGGGCGCGTGCGGTGGGCGGTTCAGTGGCGTTTGTCGTAGGCGACCGGCAGGTGGTTGACGCCGCGCGCCAACACGGCCGGGATCCAGGCCAGTTCGTCGAGGTCGCCGGCGGGTCGCAGACCGGGCAGGCGGGTCAGCAGGGTGCCGAGGGCGACCTGGAGTTCGGTGCGGGCGAGGGCGGCGCCGGGGCAGAAGTGGATGCCGTGGCCGAAGGCGAGGTGGGGGTTGGGGGTGCGTTCGAGGTCCAGGGTGTCGGCGTCGGGGAACTGCTCGGGGTCGCGGTTGGCGGCGCAGAGCGAGACGATCACCGAGTCGCCGGCCGGGATCGCGGTGCCGTGCAGCTCGCTGTCGGTGGCGAAGAAGCGCCAGGTGGTGAGCTCGAACGCGCTGTCGTAGCGCAGCAGTTCCTCGACCGCGCGGGGCAGCAGGGCGGGTTCGTCGCGCAGCCGGGCGAGCTGCCCGGGGTGGCGGAGCAGAGTGACCAGCATGGTGGAGAGCTGGTTGGTGACGGGCTCCTGGCCGGCCATCAGCAGTTGGAAGATCATCGAGTCGAGCTCCTGCGGCGCGAGTTCGCCCGCGCCCTCGGCGGCGACCAGCCGGGCGAGCAGGTCGTCCGCCGCTCCCCCGCGCTTGTCGGCGACGACGTCGGCGATGTACGTCTGGAGGGCGCGCAACCGGCCCTCGTACGCCGGTCGGCCGGGGTCCTGCGGGCCGACCGGCTGCACCACCTTGCCCCAGTCGCGGTCGAAGCGCTGTGCCAACTCCTCCGGCAGGCCGATCACTTCGGCGAGCACCTGGAACGGGTAGTGGGCGGCGAAGTCCCGCACCAGGTCGGCGCCGCCGGTTTCGGGCAGCCGGTCCACCAGGGCGTCGGCGAGTTCCTGGAGGCGGGGCCGCAGGGCGTCGATCCGGCGCGGCGCGAAGGCGTCCAACACCAGTCGGCGCATCGCGGTGTGCTTGGGCGGGTCCTGGTGCAGCAGGTGGACCTGGAGCTGGGAGTGCTGGGGCTCGGGCATGATCGAGGCGAGGCTGCGCCAGTAGTCGTTGCCGAGCGCGTGGTTCTTGCCCAGCCGTGGGTCGTTGAGCGTCTGCTCGGCGGCCTGGTGGCCGGTGACCAGCCAGGCGGCGATCCCGCTGGGGAAGCGCACCCGGTGCACCGGCCCGGCCTCGCGCAGCTCGCGGTACAGGTCGTAGGGGTCGCTCTTGTAGGCGGCGCCGTGGAGCGGCACCGGCTCGGGCAGCGCGGCTCCGGTGACGGGGCAGCGGGGTTCGGGCACTGGCACGGGCACGGGCATGGGAGTCCTCAATCGTCGCTAAATGTTGTTCAGTTGACGCGGGTTCGGCGCCGGGCGCCGAGCAGCAGCACGGCGAGCCAGGCGATGGCCGCCGCGAGCACCAGTCCGGCGCGCACGCCGCCGGTGCCGCCGCCGGCCAGGCCCCAGGCGGCGGTGGCGAGGGCGGGGCCCAGGGTGAAGCCGAGGCTGCGGGCGAGTTGGACGCCCGAGCCGGCGGCCGCCATCCGCTCGGACGGGGCGGCGGTCATGACGAGTTTCTGGACCGGTCCGCCGTACAGGCCCATGCCGAGCCCGGCCAGGCCGAGCCGCCAGGCGACGTCCGGGGGCGACCAGTTGTCGCCCAGCGGGACCAGCAGGAGCAGGCCGAACGCGGTGACGGCGGTGCCGGCGACGGCCACCTTGCGCGGCGCGAACCGGTCCGCGAGCCGGCCGCCGAGCGGTCCGGCCAGCGCCATGCCGAGCGGGAAGGCGAGCAGGGTCAGCCCGGTGACGGTCGCGCTCACCCGGTCCTGGTCCTGGAGGTGCAGCGCCACCAGGTAGCGCATCACGGCGAAGCCGGCCGCGACGCACAGCACCGTGCCGTGCACGCCCGCGGTGCCGCTGTCGCGCAGCAGCGCGGTGAGCGAGCGCCCGGCGGGGCCGCGCAGCCAGCGCACCAGCGGCGGCACGGCGGCGGCCGCGAGCAGCAGCCAGAGCGGGGAGCCCGGGGCGAAGGTGAGCGCCAGCAGGACGGCGCCCGTGGCGCTGCCGATCAGGCCGGCCTCGGCCAGCGCGCTGCGGTCGGGCGGCCGCAGCCGGCCGCCGCGCGGCGCGGAGCGGTGGGCGATCACCAGGGCGGCCAGGCAGACCGGCAGTTTGACCAGGAAGATCGCCCGCCAGCCCAGGTGGTCCAGCAGCAGCCCGCCGACCGCCGGGCCGGTGACGGCGCCGAGCGGGCCCAGGGTGGCGGGCACGCTCATCGCCCGCCCGCGCAAGCGGGGGCTCACCGAGCGGGCGGCGAGCACCGGCATGAGCACGAACAGCAGTGCCCCGAAGCCGCCTTGGGCGATCCGGGCGGCGAGCAGCCAGGGCGCGGAGGGTGCCAGCGCGGCCGCCGCGCTGCACGTCCCGAAGCCGGTGGTGGCGAGCAGCAGCGCCGGTCTGGTGCCGACCTGGTCGAGCCAGCGCCCGGCGGGCAGCAGCAGGGCCACCACCGGGAGCTGGTAGCCGAGGGCGGCCCACTGCGCGGTCTCCAGCGACACGTGCAGGCTGCGGGCCAGGTCGGGCAGGGCGATGTTGACGATGTTCATGTCCAGCATCGCCACGAAGGACAGCATCCCGGCGACCGCGACCAGGTCCCAGCGGTCGCGCCGCACCGGCGTCCCGGTGTCCGCCGGTCCGCTCATTCCGCTTCCCCCCGTCGTGACGGTCGCCGTCGGGCGACGGCAACCGTCACAGCAGTCGGGCGCGGAGCACGGAAAGTTCCGAACGGATTGCCGAATCAACGGAACCTTTCCTACCGCCTCACTCGGCCCGCGCCTGCCGGACCGTCAGATCTGCCGCCGTCAGATCCCCCGCCGTCAGATCCGCCGCCGGCCGGGCCGCCAGGTGCGCAGCCGCAGGCTGTTGCCCACCACCAGCAGCGAGCTCACCGACATGGCGAGCGCGGCGAGCATCGGGTTCAGCAGCCCGACCGCCGCCAGCGGAACCAGCACCGCGTTGTAGCCGAACGCCCAGACCAGGTTGGCCCGGATGGTGCCCAGGGTGCGCCGGGCCAGGGCGACCGCGACGACCAGGGACTCGATGTCACCGGTCACCAGGGTCAGGCCGGCCGCGCCGATCGCCGCGTCGCTGCCGGAGCCGAGCGCGATGCCCAGGTCGGCGCAGGCCAGCGCCACCGCGTCGTTCACCCCGTCGCCGACCACCGCGACGGTGCGCCCGGATGCGCGCAACTCCTCGACCAGCTCGGCCTTGCGCTGCGGGGAGGCGCCGGCGTGCACCTCCCGGATGCCCAGCTGCTCGGCCACCGCGCGGGCCGCGCCGGGCTGGTCGCCGGTGGCCAGCACCGTCTCCAGGCCCATGCCGCGCAGCCGGTGCACGGCCCGGTAGCTGCCCGGCCGCAGGCTGTCGCCGAGGGCGAGCAGCGCTGCCGGGCGCCCGTCCAGCTCGACGACCACCGCCGTCCGCCCCGCGCCCTCGGCGGCGGCGAGGGCCTCCCGCAGTTCGCCGGGGAGCGCGGCGGCGTCCGGCCGCAGCACCCGGACCCGGCGGTCCGCCACGGTGCCCTCGACCCCGAGGCCGGCCTCGGCCCGGAAGCCGGTGACCGGCGGCAGCGGCTGCCCGGCCGCCTCGGCCAGGGCCCGGCCGATCGGGTGCTCGGAGCGCTGCTCCACCGCCGCGGCCAGCCGCAGCACCTCCTCGGCGCGCTCCCCGGCGGCGGGCGTGGCGACGGCCAGCGCCATCCGACCGGTCGTCAGGGTGCCGGTCTTGTCCAGCACCACCGTGTCCACCCGGCGCAGGCTCTCCAACGCCTGCGGCCCGCGCACCAGCACGCCGAGCTCGGCCCCGCGCCCGGTGGCGGCCAGCAGCGCCGTCGGCGTCGCCAGTCCGAGCGCGCAGGGGCAGGCGACCACCAGCACCGCGACGGCGGCGGTCAGCGCCTGCTGCCGGCCGGCGCCCGCGCCCAGCCAGTAGCCGAGCACGCAGACCGCGATGGCCAGCACGACGGGGACGAAGACCCCGGCCACCGTGTCCGCCAGCCGCTGCGCCTTGGCCTTGCCGGCCTGCGCCTCCACCACCAGGGCGGTGATCCGGGCCAGTCGGGTGTCGGCGCCGACCGCCGTGGCCCGCACCACCAGCGCGCCGCCCACGTTGAGCGTCGCGCCGGTGACCCGGTCGCCGGGGCCGGTCTCCACCGGCACGCTCTCGCCGGTCAGCAGGCTGGTGTCCAGGGCCGAGCTGCCCTCGACCACCACCCCGTCGGTGGCGACCTTCTCACCGGGCCGCACCACGAACAGCTGACCGGGCAGCAACTGCTCGATCGGCACCATCCGTTCGACCTCGCCGACCCGGACGCAGACCTCCTTCGCGCCGAGCTCGGCCAGCGCCCGCACGGCCGAGCCGGTCCGCTCACGGGCCCGCCCCTCCAGCCGCCGCCCGCAGAGCACGAAGAGCGGCACGCCGACCGCCGCCTCCAGGTAGATGTGCGCGCCACCGCCGGCCGCGGCGGTCAACGAGAACGGCATCCGCATGCCCAGCGCACCCGCCCCGCCGAAGCACAGGGCGTAGGCCGACCAGCCGAAGGAGGCGAGCACGCCGAGGCTGACCAGGGTGTCCATGGTCGCGGTCGCGTGCCGCAGGGCGCGCCAGGCCCGCCGGTGGAACGGCAGCGAACCGGCCGTCACCACGAAGGCCGCCAGCGGGAAGCAGATCCACTGCCAGCCGCGCATTTGCAGCGCGGGCACCATCGACATCGCGATCACCGGGACGGCGAGCAGCGCGACCAGGCCCAGCCGCAGCCCCTCCGTCGGATCCTCGGCCGGTGCCACCGTCGGCGGCTGCTCGGCAGGCACCGGTTCGGCGGTGAAGCCGCCGGACTCCACGGCCGCGACCAGGTCGGCCACCGGCACGCCGGCGGGGTGCAGCACCCGGGCCCGGCCGGTCGCCAGGTTGACGCCGGCCCGGACGCCGTCGAGCCGGGACAGCTTCTTCTCCACCCGGGAGACGCAGGCGGCGCAGGTCATCCCGCCGACCGCGAGGTCGGTCGTCACCAGGTCGGTGGCGGTGTCCTGCGTGACGCGGCTCATCGGGCGGTCTCCAGGGTGGCGAGGCCGTCCATCCGCATGCCCGGCATGTCGGTCTGCTGCACCGGCCGGTCGGGACCGCCGGTGGCGGGCGCGGTGGGCCCGGCGAGCCGGCCGACCCCGTAGGAGGCGCCGAACAGCGCGGCGAGCAGCAGCACGAAGCCGAGCAGCGTCCGGGCGGGGCGCCCGGAGTCGGGCGAGGTGACCAAGTTCATCGAACTTCCTTTGTGATCATGCGTTAGTGACGGATCGTCAGGGGGCGGGATGGGGGGGCGAGGTGGGTGGCGGGGTGGGTGCCGCCGTCGAGCTCCGCCGCCCGCAGCAGCGCGACCAGCTCGTCCCGCGCGCGGGCGACCCGGGAGCGGACGGTGCCGACCGGGCAGTCGGCCGTCGCCGCGGCCTCCGCGTAGCTGAGGCCGAGCACCTGGGTGAGCACGAAGGCCTCCCGGCGCTGCGTCGGCACCCGGGCCAGCAGGTCGGCGAGCACCACCTGGTCCTCGAAACCGGTGGCCGGCGGGCGCTGCCGCTCGACGGCCTCCTCCCAGTCGGTCAGCGGGGCGTGGCGCGGTCTGGCCGCCGCGGTGCGGTAGCGGTCCACCACGGTGCGGCGGGCTATCGCGAGCAGCCAGGTGCGCGCCGAGGAGCGGCCGGCGAAGCCGGGCAGGCTCCGCAGCGCCCGCAGGAAGGTCTCCTGGGCCAGGTCGTCGGCGGACTCGACCTCGGTGAGGTGGGCGACGAAGCGCCAGACGTCGCGGTGGGTGGCCCGGACGAACGCCTCGACGTCGGCCGGGTCGCCGGCCCGCGCGGCCAGCGCGAGCGCGGTCAGTCGGTCGTCATCCACGGGGCGCCCCCGCCGGCCGGTTCCGCCGGGGCGGGTTCACCGTTCGCTCATCTCGCTGCGGGACGATGGGCGGGTGACCTGTGACGACTACCGCGCCGCGGCCTCGGCCGAACTCGACGGCGAACGTGACGCCGGCACCGACGCCGAACTCGACGCGGACCGGACGCCGGCCGAGCACCTGGCCCGGTGCGCCGAGTGCGCCGCCTGGCTCGCCGCCGCCCGGCGGCTGCGGGCGCTGTCGCTGGCCGCCCCGGGCCCCTCCGAGGAGTGGTCGCGGCGCTTGGTCGCCCGGGTGGTGGAGGAGGCCGCCAGTAGTGGTGGGCGGCCGGAGCCGCGGACGGGAGCGGATGGAGTCGCTCATGGGAGCTCCTGAGAGCAGGTCGGAGCGCGGTGCGCGCGTCGGCGGCACCGGCCGGAAGGCATGAGGGGGCGTCAGCCCCGGGCACCCCTGCTCCCGCCCGCGGGTACGTCGCGGCACGCCGTGGGTTCCCGGGGATCAGGGCACGGCGGAGCGGAACACCGGCTCCGGGCGCAGCCCGGTGCCTCGTTCAGGGTGACGGAGCGGCCCGAACCCCAGGGCGGCCGGCTCGCTCGGAGGGCCGAGCCGCCGCAGGGGTGACCTGCCCGCAGCACCGCGCCGGCCATGGACCGGCCGGGGTGTGCGGGCGCTTCAGGCTGCGAGGGCGAACGGCGGCGGCCCGCGCCGCGACAGGACGTGCGAGAGGCTGACCAGGCGCGGCAGCCGGTCGCGGGTAGGCCGCCGACGCACCGTCGGCACCCGGCCGGGGCCGTGCGGCGCGAGGAGCAGCAGCACCGGCAGGAAGACGGCGGCCAGCACGCGCAGCAGCTCGAAGACCCCGGCGATCGCGGCCTCTCCGCGCCAGAGCACCACCGCGCAGAGCAGCGCGGCCACCAGGTGGGCGGCCAGCATGCCCGGGGAGAGCCCGAGCGGCATCGCCGTCGCGCCGCCCCGCATGCCCGCCATGCCCTGCATTCCGGGCATGGCGGGCATCTGCCCCATGGCTCCGCCTGCTGACGGCGCGTCAGGGTCCAGGCCCGCCATCCGGGCCAGCGCGGCGGGCGTCATGCCGGCCGTGCCTCCCTTTGGCGTGCAGAGCAGGAGGCCCGCCCAGTCCGGTGCGCTCCGGGGTGCCTGCGCGACCGCGGTGCTCTCGAAGAGCAGGTGCAGCGCGCTCTGCGCCGTCACCATCCACAGGGTGACGGCCGGAAGGCCGCGCCGCCGGCCCGCCAGCAGCCAGGTGCCGCCGGCCGTCCCGGCGAACGCCGCCACCAGCGCGGGCGCCGACAGCTCGGCGCCGGACATGCTGAAGTGCGCGGTGGCGGACACCGCCACGCAGAGCGTGGCGAAGACCGCGGCGCGGAGCGTCCGGAGCTGGCAGACCGTCACAGTGCCAACCATCCTCGCACCCGCCGCCACCCACTGTCCCACCGCCTCCACTCTCCGACACCGGCCCACCCGCCCTGCGGGACGCCGGCGCACCGCGTGACGGGCTTTCAGGCGGAACAAACGCGAACGGCCAATAAGTAACGCAGTGTTAACCACGATCCCCCATGGGCAAACACGGCCGACATCCGGTGCACTCGGGTGATCGGATCGTCCGCCCACTCACCACGGCGGCGGAGCAGGGATCTTGGCGGCGCTACCCGCTGTGAAGTGGGTGAACGCTGGGAGTTCACTGGGTCCGCCGCACCTGTCTAGACCTGCTTTCCCAGTGAAAGCGGATAAAGCTCCCCCGTTCGAGGCCATTGCCCGGGCGATTGCCGGAGAAACGTTCAGCCTTTGCCCGTTGGCTGGCTGCTGGTAATCAGCTCGCCGAACCGGTTGCGAAGGTCCGGCATATGCGCGCACCGCCGCGGACGCCGGGCGCCGGCGTCGTCGCCACTGGTGGGGCGGGGTGGACGGCCCGGCGCAGCGGGGCCCCGGCGGCCTCTGCGGGCGCTTCGCGGCGGGGAGCTGACAGGGCCCTGGCGAGTGCGCAGCGTGAACGGACTACCCCCGCTGACCTGCCGTCAATCCATGGCCGGACCAATCAACCACGGGCGCGTTCAGGAACGCACTGGGGGCGCGTGATTAGCACTCTGCGCCCCCTTGACCTTCCATTCACGCCGACTCGCACCGTTCGGTCGCCGTTCCTCTCCCGGCGCCCGTCGACCACCCGAACGGAGGCTTTCCGAGCAGCTCCGTTGACCTGCGGCGGGGTTCGCGCCTGACGGTCTGTCAGCCGGCGTTAAGACTTCTCAGCTATTCATCGGGCTTCACAAAAAAGCCCAGGTCCGAACGGACTGCCGCTTAAAATCGGACGCGGAAACCGGATTATGCTTCACAACTCGTCACGCCTCTGGCTAGTGTGTTCGTCACACACAGCAACGCGCTGGCACACAGCCATCCATTGCCTGAGGGGGAACATGGCCGTCTCCGGTGCCGCTCGCGCGGCCCGAAGAACCAGCCCTGCTCGATCGGTTCGGGGGAACCGGTAGACGCTTCGGCGTAGCCCAGGGGCACGGCGGCGGTCTGCGGCCGGACATCGATCCGGCGGCCCGACCCGCGGCCGAGCTGCCTTCCGAGCCGGCTCTCGCACCGATTTTCCGCACGTTTCTCCACCCGCACGTATTCCACCCGGACGTCGCTGCACACCGGCGTCCCCGCACACCGACATCCCTGCACCTCGACGTCGCTGCACACCGACGTCATCGTCCGGGCGGGCGGCCGTGCCCACTCGGCGCCGGGGTTTGCCGACCCCTGCGACGCGGCGGTGAGAATCCGCCGGCGAGCCCGGCCGCCCTTCACTGTGCTCACAGCACCCCTGCGGATCCCAGCCGTCGCGGCACAACTGCGCGCCGGTGCCGAAGGGTTACGTCAACCGCGCTGCCAGGCGCGGCCCACCCCGACCCCACGCGCTCTCGTGGGGCCGGACCATCCAGCGTTGATCTCCGCATGCCACAGGGAGCTCACATGAACACACTGTCCATCGTCATACCCGCGCTCAACGAGGCCGAAAACCTGCCCTCCGTGCTGGCGTCCATCCCGTTCGCCGAACTGAAGGACGAGGGCTGGCAGACCGAGGTGGTGGTCGTCGACAACGGCTCCACCGACGGCACCGGCGAGGTAGCCCGCACACTGGGCGCCCGGGTGGTCCACCAACCCGCGCGCGGCTACGGCAACGCCTACCGGGCCGGCTTCGAGGCCGCCACCGGCGACGTCATCGCCACCGGTGACGCCGACCGCACCTATCCGTTCGACGCCTTACCACGACTGCTGCGCACCTTGGTCTCGCACGACGTCGAGTTCATGACGACCAATCGGCTGGTCGACGGCAACAGCGAGGCGATGAAGACCTCGCACTCGCTGGCCAACTACCTGCTCAGCGCGATCAGCCGCACGCTGTTCCGCAACGACCTGCGGGACTCGCAGTCCGGCATGTGGGTGTTCCGCCGCTACGTGTGGCAGCGCCTCGACGTCCGCTCCACCGGGATGGCCTTCTCCCAGGAGATCAAGAACGCGGCCACCAGGGCCGGTTACCGGTACCTGGAGATTCCGATCGAGTACCGCAAGCGCGGCGGCCAGGTGAAGCTGAACGCCTTCCGGGACGGCACCGAGAACCTGCGCCAGCTCTTCGAGCACAACTTCCGCCGCACCCATCCGGTGCGCCGCCCGGTGCTGTCCAACCCCGCCCGGGAGTACGACCCCGCATGACCGAACTCCTGGGAGAAACCCAGGTCCGGGAACCGGCGCCGGCCCGCTCCCGCCACCGGGCGGACCGGCGCCGGGGCCGGGACCCCGGCGCCCGCCGCCCCGGCCGGCGGCGGGTCGGCGCCGGGCTGGCCGCACTGCTGGCGGCGGCGGTCGCCCTGCCGCTGCTCTGGGCGCAGCCGGCCGTGCGCCTGGCGGTCCGTCAGACGTTCACCGAAATCCCGGCCGACTACGACGAGTTGTACTTCACCCAGCTGCCGACCACGGCCGGCGGCCAGGTGGTGGTGCCGCTCACCGTGGTGCAGCACGGCACGCCCGGGCCGGGCCTGCGGTTGCAGGTCTCGCTCACCGCCCCGAGCGGGACCGTCCTCGGCACCACCACCGTCACCCTCGCACCCGAGCCGGACACGCCGGTGGGCACCACCGTCCGCCTGCCGCTGACCGAGCCGGACGCGGAGGTCCGGGTGGCACTGCTGGGTCACGACCAGACCCTGCACTACCGCCTCCAGGCCACCGCCTCCCCCGACCCCAAGGCATCGACACCATGAACGCCACCACCGGCACCACCGGTTCGACCGCTTCGACCACTTCGACCGACCGGCCGCGCGTCACCGTGACCACCAGCTGGGACGACGGCCACGTCCTCGACCCCAGACTGGCGGCGCTGCTGGACCGCCACCGGATTCCCGGCACCTTCTACATCGCCCCGCGGAACCTGGAGTTGAGCCCGGCCGAACGCCTGCCGGCCGTCGGCATCAGGGAGTTGGCCGAGCGCTTCGAGATCGGCGGGCACACGCTGACCCACCAGCGCCTCCCCCGGCTGACCGACGCCGCCGCGGCCGCGGAGATCCGCAGCGGCCGGGCGGAGTTGGAGGCGATCACCGGGCGGCCGGTGACCAGCTTCTGCTACCCGCGCGGTGAGTACACCGCCCGCCAGGTGCACCTGGTCGAGCAGGCCGGCTTCACCCTGGCCCGCACGGTGCGGCGCGGCAGCCTGACCCCCGGCCGGGCGCTGGAGCTGGACACCACGGTGAACGCCTACGCGCACCGGGTGGACGGGCCGCTGGCGCTGCGGCTGGCCGCCGGGCGGCCGTGGCGCGCGGCCCGGCTCTTCCTGTCCTGGGACGAGCTGGCCATCCACTGGTTCGACCGCTGCCTGCGCGAGGGCGGCGTCTACCACCTGTGGGGGCACAGCTGGGAGGTCGACGCCCGGGGCGACTGGTCCCGGCTGGAGCGGGTGCTGGCGCACATCGCGGGCCACCCGCAGGTGGCCTACCGCACCAACGGCGAGCTGCTCGGACTGGCGGCCTGATGCCCACCATCCTGCAGATCACGCCCTACTACCCGCCGCACCTGGGCGGCCTGGAGCGGGTGGTGGAGAACCTCGCGGCGGGCCTCGGCGACCGGCACGAGGTGCGGGTGCTGACCACCACGATCGGCTCCGAAGGCGCGCCGCGCCGCAGCACCCAGGGCGCCGTGACGGTGCACCGGCACCGGTCGGTGGAGCTGGCCCACACCCCGGTGGTCCCCGGCCTGCCGCTGGCGCTGCTGCGCAGCCGGCGCGACAGCGTGCTGCACCTGCACTCCGCGCACGCGCTGCTGCCCGAACTGGTCGCGCTCACCGCCCGGTTGCGGCGCCAGCCGTTCGTGCTCCACTTCCACCTGGACGTGGACGCCTCCGGCCGGCTCGGCCGGCTGCTGCCCGCCTACAAGAAGCACGTCTTCGGCCCGGTGCTGCGGGCGGCGGCGGCCGTGATCGTGCTGACGCCCCGTCAGGCCGAGTTCGTCCGGACCACCTACCGGGTGCCGGGCGCGCGGATCCACGTGGTGCCCAACGGCGTGGACCAGGACTACTTCATGCCCGCGCGCGAGCCCCGGGACCGGCCGCTGGAGCTGCTCTACGTGGGGCGGCTGAGCCCGCAGAAGAACGTCGGGCGGCTGCTGGACGCACTCGGGCTGATCCGCCGGCCGATCCGGCTGCGGATCGTCGGCGACGGCGAGCTGCGCGGCAAGCTGGAACGCCAGGCTCGCGAACTCGCCCTGGACAAGGTCGAGTTCGCCGGGGCCAAGCTGGGCCCCGAGCTGCTGCGCGCCTACGCCGAGGCCGACGCCTTCGTGCTGCCCTCGGACAAGGAGGGCATGCCGCTGGTGGCGCTGGAGGCGATGGCCGCCGGCCTGCCGGTGATCGCCACCGACGTCCCCGGGAACCGGGAACTGCTGGACGGCATCGGCCTGTTGGCCGAACCGGAGCCCGCCGCGCTGGCGGCCGCCATCGAACGGGTGGCGGCCGACCCGGGGCTGCGCCGCCGGCTCGCCGAGCGGAGCACCGCGGCCGCGCCCGCGTTCGCCTGGGACGCGGTGGTCCGCCGGGTGGAGCGCGTCTACGCGGAGGTGCTCGGATGACCACCACCGCCACCGGATCGCGGGAGGGCGGCCGATGAGGCGCCCGGTCGCCCCGCTGCGGCGCACCGGTGCCGCCATCGCCGGGCGCAGCCGGGCGCGCCGGCTGCTGCTGGTCGGCACCGCGCTGGCCGCCGCCGCGGACCTGGTGCCCGGCGTGCCGACCCCGCTGCTGGTGCCGCTCGGCTGCTGGCTGCTGCTCGGCGCGCCCTGGCTGCTCTGGTACCGCTACGGCGCCGCCTTCGTCAGCACCAGGGACGGCCGGGCGCTGGTCGCCGTCGGGCTGGCGCTCGGCGGCGACCTGGTCACCGAGCTGCTGCTGAACACCGTGCTGCCGCCGCTCGGCGACGACCACCCGCTGCGCCGGGGCCCGTTGGCGCTGTCGGCGGCGCTGGCGGTGCTCCTGCTGGCCTGGGCGCTCCCGACTCCCCAGCCGGATCCGACGCCTGAGCCCGCCCGGGCCCGCCACCGGGTGTCTGGGCTGCGCCGGGTGTCTGGGCTGCGCCGGGTGCCGGGGCTGCGCCCGGTGCTGCTGCTCGGCACCGGCTGCCTGGTGCTCAGCGTGGGCGGCGCAATCCGGCTGAACAACGGCCTGGGCCCCACGATGGCGCTGCTGGCCCTGGCCGCGATGGCGCTGCTCTTCGTCCAACTGGTGCGCGGGCGCCGCCGCTACCCGGAGGAGGTGCTCTGCCTGGGCCTGTTCCTGCTGGCCGCCGCCCTGCTGCTGCTCACCTCGCTGCGCGGCTGGTTCATCACCGGCCACGACATCCAACGCGAGTACGAGGTCTTCGAGTTGGCGGCCGGTGCGGACCGCTGGCAGATCGCGGCCTTCCGCGACCCGTACAACGCCTGCCTGAGCATCACCCTGCTGCCCACCGCGTTCGTCCGGCTGACCGGGATCGGCGGCCTGTACGTGTTCAAGGCCGTCTTCCCGCTGCTCTTCGCGCTCAGCGCGCCGCTGGTGTACCGCTCGGTGCGCAACCTGGCGCAGCGGATGGTGGCGCTGCTGTCGGCGCTGTACTTCGTGGCCTTCCCCACCTTCTTCACCGACATGACCTTCCTGGCCCGCCAGGAGATCGCCTTCGTGCTGCTGGGCGCAGCACTGGTGGTGCTCACCGACCAGGGTCGGCCGCTGCGCCGGCGCCGACTGGTGTTCACCGGCCTGCTGGGCGGCGTGGTGCTCTCGCACTACTCGACCACCTTCGTGGTGGTGCTGGTGCTGGCCATCGCGCTGCTCACCGACCACGGCTGGCGGCTGCTGTCCCGCCTCCTGGCCCGGCGCCGGGGCCGGGCGCGCCCGACCGCCACCGGGTTCGTGACCTGGTGGATCGTACTCGTCACGGCGGTGGCCGCGATGCTCTGGACCGGGCCGCTGACCGGCACCGGCGGCCAACTGCGCAGCACGGTCAGCGCGACCGTGCAGGACGCGGTGGACCCGGCGCAGGCACAGGCCGGCTCCTCGGACACCTCCTACAGCCTGCTCGGCGGACAGGCCGTCACCCCGCAGCAGCGGCTGGCCCAGTACCAGGCGGACACCCTGCAACTGACCGCCGGGAGCCGGGCGAACGGTGACTACCTGTCGGCCCGGCAGGTCGCCGCCTACCCGGTGCGGGCGGTGGCCGAGCCGGACCTGCCGCTCACCGCGCTGGGGCGCGCGCTGCAACGCACCGGCCTGGACGTGTCCGGCGCCAACAAGCTGGTCCGCCAGTGGGCCGCCGACCTGCTCCAACTCCTGCTGCTGGTCGGGCTCGCGGTCTGCCTGTGGGCGAAGCGGCGGCGGGCCTTCCGCCCGGCCCGCGACCAGGTCACGCTGTCCGTCGCGATGGTGGCGGTGATCGGGCTGTTGACCGTGCTGCCGCAGCTGTCGGTGGACTACGGCGTGCTGCGCGCCTTCCAGCAGGGGCTGTTCTTCTTCGCGCCGTTCATCGCGGCCGGCTCGCTCTGGCTGTTCCGCTGGGCCCGGCGGTGGGCGCTGCCGCTGTCCGGGGCGCTCGCGGTGGCGTTCTTCCTGGACCTGACCGGGGCCGTGCCGCAGTTGATCGGCGGCTACCCGCCGCAGCTGAACCTCAACAACGCGGGCCAGTACTACGACATCTACTACGTGCAGCCGCAGGAGCGCACCGCGATCGCCTGGCTGGAGCAGCGCACCGCCGACGACCAGGGGCAGGACGTCCAGTCCGAGGTGCAGACCGACCGCTACACCTTCAGCCGCTTGCAGACGCTGATCCACGGCCGGGCGCTGGACGACATCTACCCGACGCTGATCGGCACCGACTCCTACGTCTTCCTCGGCACCACCACGGTGACCAAGGACGAGGCGACCACCTTCTACCGGGGCGATCTGGTGACCTACCGCTACCCGACGGCCCTGCTCGACGCCACCAAGAACGAGATCTACAGCAGCGACGGAGCGGAGATCTTCCGGTGACCCAGGCAATCGAGGCGACCGAAGGGGTCGGGGGGACCACCGGGTCCCGGCCGCCCGGGCGGGTGCTGCTGGTCAGCCACTACTACCCGCCGCACGTGGGCGGGATCGAGAACGTGGTGCACCAGGAGGCGGCGCAACTCACCGGCCGGGGCGGCTCGGTGACGGTGCTCACCACCGGCGGGCGGCGCGCCGCCGCCGACCTGGAGGCGGGGGTGCGGGTGCTGCGCTGCGCCGCCTGGAACGGGATCGAGCGGCGCACCGGCGTGCCGTTCCCGGTGCCCTCGCCGCGGCTGCTGGTCGACGCGGTGCGCGAGGCCCGCCGAGCAGAGGTGATCCACCTGCACGACTGCCTCTACCCGACCTCCTGGGCCGCCTGGGCCGCCTCGGTGCTCACCCGCACCCCGCTGGTGCTGACCCAGCACGTCGCCCTGGTGGCCCACCCCTCGCCCCTGGTGCGGGGCGTGCAGCGGGCGGTGTACGCGGTGTTCGGGCGGGCGCTGCTGCGCCGGGCCCGCCGGGTGCTGGTGCTCAACGACACGGTGCGCGCCTTCACCCGGGCGCACGGCGCCCGCCCGCAGGCCGTGCGGCAGTTGGCCAACGGGGTGGACACGGCACGGTTCCGCCCGGCCGAATCGGCCGAGGAGGTCGCCCGGCTGCGGGACCGCTACGGCCTGCCGGCGGACCGGGTGCTGGTGCTGTTCGTCGGCCGACTGGTGCCGAAGAAGGGCTACGAGCTGCTGCGCAAGGCCGCCGACCCGGCCTACGACCTGGTCTTCGTCGGCACCGGTGCGGCGGCCGACGGCCAGGACGCCGCCGAGGGCGCACACCACCTCGGCGCGCTGACGCCCGATCAGGTCGCCGAGGTCTACCGCGCCTGCGACGTCTTCGCGCTGCCCTCCACCGCCGAGGGCTTCCCGCTCACCGTGCAGGAGGCGATGGCCGCCGGGCTGCCAGTGGTCACCACCGACGACCCGGGCTACACGCCCTACGCCCTGGACCGGGAGGCGGTCAGCCTGCTGCCGCGCGACGCCGGGCGGCTGCGGGCCGAGCTGGTGGCGCTGGCCGCCGACCCGCCCCGGCGGCGGCGGATGGGCCGCTGGTCGCGGAGCTACGCGGAGCGCAGCTTCGGCTGGCCCGAGCACGTGCGCGCGCTGCTCGGCCACTACGCGGCGGCGGGCGCGGGCGGCGCCGGGCGGGCCGCCGGCGGGACGGGGGCGGGATGAGGACGCCCGCCCGGCCGCGTGCCCTGGCGCCCGTGCCGACACCCGCCCCGGCGCCCCGTGCCCGCCGGCCGTTCGGCGACCCGCGCGGACCACTGCTCGATGTCGCGCTGGTGCACGGCCTGCTCGGCTGGCTCTACGTCGCCGCGTGGGCCGCCACCCGGCCCGGCACGCTCTCCGGTGAGCTCAGCTCCTGGCTGCCGCTGCGGCGGGACACCTTCGGGGCGCTGTGCTTCGCCCTGTCGGCCGCCGCGCACCTGGTCCGCGGGCTGCGCCCGGCCGGTCCGCCGTGGCGCGACCGGACGCGACCGGGGCCGGGGCAGCCGGGCGACCGGGTGGCGGCCGTGCTGCGCACCCTGGTCGGCTACCCGCTGCTGGTCTGGGCCTACCTGTGCGTCAACTCGCTGACGCACCCGCAGACGATCGACCGTCAGCTGACGCACTTCGCCCCCGTCCCGACCGAGGGCACCACGGCCGTCGCCTGCTTCGCGCTCTCCGCCGCCGCGCTGCTTGCCCTACGGCTGCGCGCAGGCGAGCCCGGGAACGGAGCCACGCCGTGACGCCCCCCGCCGCGACGAGCGCCGGCCCGGCGGTCGCCCGCATCGGCGGCCGCGACCAGCTGGCCCGCAGCTCCGTGTACCTGATGAGCGCCACGGTCAGCACCGCGGGCCTGGGCTTCCTGTTCTGGGTGGCGGCCGCCCGCCTCTACTCGCCGAGCCAGGTCGGCACGGCCACCTCGCTCACCAACGCGGTCTCGCTGATCGCCTACTTCAGCCTGTGCGGGCTGAACAGCACCCTGGTCCGGTTCCCGGCCGCCCCCGAGCGGCGGGACGCGCAGATCAACCGCGCGCTGCTGCTGGTCTTCGGCGTCGGCTGCCTGCTCGGCACGGGGTACCTGCTCGGCCTGCCGCTGTACGCCGCCCGGCTGCTCCCGGTGCGGGCCGATCCGGTGCAGGCGGTGCTGATCGTGCTGTTCTGCGCGCTGTCGGCCGTCAACCTGCTCACCGACGCGGTGTTCATCGGCGCCCGGCTGGCCCAGTACAACACCCTGGTCGACGGGGTGATCCAGGGGCTGACCAAGCTGGGGCTGCCGTTCCTGCTCACCGGTCTGGGCGCGTTCGGGCTGGTCGCGGCGACCGGCGGCGGCTACGCGGTGGCGGTGCTGGCCTCGCTGTGGTTCCTGCGCCGCCGGATCGGCCTGCGCCCGAGGGTGCTGGGCGGCGGCGCCACCGGGCTGCGCGAACAGCTGGGGTTCTCGGCCGGCAGCTACCTGTCCAGCCTGCTGAACCTGGTGCCGCTGCTGGTGCTGCCGCTGATCGTGCTGCAACGCCTGGGCACGGCGGCGGCCGCCTACTACTTCGTGGCGTTCCAGATCGCCAACCTGGCCAACGCGGTCTCGTTCGCGGTCTGCGAGTCGATGTTCGCCGAGGTCTCCGCCGACGAGTCGCGCCTGGTGCCCGTGCTGCGCCGCTCGGCCCGGCTGCTGGCGGTGCTGCAACTGCCGGCCGCGGTGGTGCTGGCCGCCGGCAGCGGGCTGCTGCTGCGGCTGTTCGGCGGCGCCTACCCGGCCCGGGCCCAGGGGCTGCTGGTGGTGCTGGCGGTGGGCACCGTCGCGGTGGCCCTGAACACGCTCACCAGCTTCGCGCTCAAACTGGTGCGCCGGATGGCGCCGTTGGTGTGGAGCAACGTCGTCTACGCCGTGGTGACCACCGGGCTGGCCGCCGCCTGGGCCGATCGCGGCCTGGTCTGGTTCGGCTACGCCTGGGGCCTGGGCAACCTGGCCTCCGGGCTGGTCGCCGCGCTGGCCCTTCTCCGCACCCGGCTGCCTGCCGTCCACCCGTCCCCGCCCGTCCCACCGGCCCCCGAACGGAATCCGCAACGATGAAGGTACTGGTCGTCAACGCCTACGTCCGCGAGAACGCGGGCGACGCCGCCCTGCTGGCGGTCTGTCTGCGCCAGGTGCGCGCCGCCTTCCCCGCGGCCCGGATCACCGTGGCCGGGATGGAGGACCGGGCGGTGCACCCGGCCTTCGACGGCGCCGCCAACATCGGCTCCATCCGCCGCTACGTGGCCGACGCCGGGGTCGGCACCGCCCGCCGGGTGCTCCGCAAGGCGGTCGGGTTCCTCGCCGCGCCGCTGCTGCTGGCGCCGCGCCCGCTGGCCCGGCTGCTGCGCCCGCTGCTGCCGGCCGAGGTGCGCCGCGAGGCGGACGCGGTGGCGGGGGCCGACCTGGTCGTGTCGATGGGCGGCGGCTACTTCAACGCCCGCCCCGGGCTGGACGGTTACCAGAACGTCTTCTACGTGGTGCTGCCGCTGCTGCTGGCCCAGCGGCGGGGCGTGCCGGTGGTGCTCGCCCCGCAGTCCTTCGGCCCGTTCCCGGCCCCGGCCCAACGCCGCCTCGCCGCCCACGTGGTGCGCCGCTCCGCGCTGGCGCTGGCCCGGGAGGACGTGAGCGTGGAGATCCTGGCCCGCTGCGGGGTGCGCGGCGCGCCGGTGCGCCGGGCGGTGGACTCCGGCTTCGCCTTCGCGCCGCCGCCGCGGCTCGACTGGCGGGCCAGGCTGGGTGTCGGGCCGGAGGTTCCGCTGGTCGGGGTGACGGCCCGTCAGTGGCTGACGGCCGACCAGCAGAACGCCTACGAGCGGGCGTTGGCTGCCACGATCGACGCGGTGCGGGCCACCGGCGCCCAAGTGGTGCTGATCCCCCAGGTCACCACCGACTACCTGGGCGACGACGACCGGATCGTGGAACGCCGGATCGCGGCGCACTGCGCCACCCCGCCGCTGCGGGTGGACGAGCAGGTCGACTTCCGCGAGCTCAAGGGTCTGTACGCCGAGTGCGCCTACGTGCTGGGCACCCGCTTCCACTCGGTGATCTTCGCGCTGACCAGCGGGGTGCCGTGCATCGCGATCGAGTACGAGCACAAGACCCGGGGGATCATGCGGGACCTGGGGCTGGAGTCCTGGGTGCTGCCGATCGCCGACGCCTCGGCCGAGAGCCTGGGCGCGCTGGTGGACCGACTGCGGACGGAACGCGCCCAGTACCTGCGGGTGTTGGCCGAGCGACTGCCCGACTACGTGGCCCGCGCCGAGGAGTTGCCGCAGCTGCTGCGCGCGGCCACCGGGCGCCAGCGGGCCGGGGTGGCCGGATGACCGGGCGCACCGTGCTGCTCGCCACCCCCTACTTCCCGCCCGACACCGGCGGCGTCGAGCAGTACACCTGGGAGCTGGCCCGGCAGTTGCGGGCCCGCCACGGCTACCGGGTGGTGGTGGCCGCGACCGTGGGCGACCGCGGCTGCGGCGCCGGCCGGTACCACGGGCAGGACGGCCTGGTGGTGCACCGGCTGCCCGCCCCGCTGCGGATCTCCCGCACCCGGCTGGGCACCGGCTGGCGCGCCGCGCTGCGCACGCTGATCCGCGAGGAGCGGGTGGACCTGGTGAACGCGCACGCGCCCGTGCCGCTGTTCGCCGACGCCGCCGCCCGGGCCTGCGGGCCGCTGCCGTTCGTGCTGACCTACCACACCGGGCGGATGCGCAAGGCCGATCCGCTGGGCAGCGCCGTCTGCTCGCTCTACGAGCGCACCCTGCTGGCCGGCACCGTGCGCCGGGCCGGCGAGCTGATCTGCTCCTCCGACCACGTCCGGGCCGACCTGGCCCGGCTGTTCGCCGGCCGGGCCGTCACCGTCTCGCCCGGGGTGGACCTGGCGCGCTTCACCGCGAGTCCGGTGCCGGGCGAGCCGCGGATCCTGTTCGCCGGCTCGCTGGAGCGGGCCACCTCCTACAAGGGGCTGGCCGATCTGCTGCGGGTGCTGCCCGAGTTGGCGGTGCGGGTGCCGGGCGTGAGCCTGGAGGTGGTGGGCAACGGCTCGGCCGCGGCCGGTTACCAGCGCCAGGCGCACCGGCTGGGGATCGGCCATCTGGTGCGGTTCACCGGCCGGTTGGGCGGGAGCGAGCTGGCCGCCGCCTACCGCCGGGCCCGGGTGCTGGCGCTGCCCACCCACTACGACAGCTTCCCGAGCGTGCTGGTGGAGGCGATGGCCAGCGGGCGCCCGGTGGTCAGCACCCGGGTCGGCGGGATCCCCTCGCTGGTGACCGAGGACGGCGACGGCCTGCTCACCGACCCCGGCGACCTGCCCGCCCTGGCCTCGGCGCTGACCGCCGTGCTGACCGACGACGCGCTGGCCCGGCGGCTCGGCGCCGCCGGCCGGCGCCGCACGGCTGCCGAACTCTCCTGGGAGCGGCAGGCCGACCGGACGACGGAGGTGTTCGAGCGGGCGCTGGCCGGCCGGCGCCGGCGCGGGGTGGCGGTGGTCGCGCCCTACTTCCGGCCGAAGATCGGCGGGGTGGAGAACTACGCGGCCCGGATCGCCGGGGCCCTCGGCGCGGACCCCGACTCGCGGCCCGCCGTGATCACCACCAACACCACGGGGCGCCGCACCACGGTCCGGGTCGAGGACGGGGTGCCGGTGGTCCGGCTCGGCACCTGGGTGCGCCTCTCCAACACCCCGCTCAACCCGCTCTGGCTGCTCCAACTCCCCTACTGGCTGCGGCGCCTGGACATCGACGTGGTCAGCGCGCACGCCCCCGTGCCGGGCCTGGCCGATCTGGCGATGGCGCTCGGCGGCGCCCGGCCCGCGGTGCTGACCTACCACGCCGGTTCGATGGCCAAGGGCCGCCCCGGCGTGGACCGGCTGATCGGCGGCTACGAACGGCTGCTGCTGCCACGGCTGTTCGGCCGGGCCGGGGCCCTGGTCGCGGTCTCCCCCGTCTCACTGGCGGCCGGGCACCGCGGCGCGCTGCGGATCCCGCCCGGGGTGGACACCGAGCTCTTCACCCCCGGCCCGCCGGCCGCCGAGCGCCCGCCCACCGTGCTGTACGTGGGGCGGATGGACCTCACCTCGGCCTGGAAGGGCGTCCCGGTGCTGCTGCGCGCCTTCGCGCTGCTGGCCGACCTGCCGCAGGCCCGCCTGCGGTTGGTCGGCGACGGCGACGCCCGGCCCGAACTGCACGCCGAGGCAGCCCGGTTGGGCCTGGCCGACCGGGTCGAGTTCACCGGCGTGCTGACCGGCCCGGCGCTGGTGGCCGAACTCCAGCGCGCCGCCGTGCTGGTGCTGCCCTCGCTGAGCCCGGCCGAGTCCTTCGGCATGACCCTGATCGAGGCGATGGCCTGCGCCACCCCGGTGGTCGGCTCGCGGGTCGGCGGCATCCCGCACGTGGTGGACGACGGCGCGACCGGCCTGCTGGTGGCGCCCGGTGACGAGCGGGAGCTCGCGGCGGCCTGCCGGCGGCTGCTCACCGACCCGGGCACCGCCGAGCGCCTCGGCGCCGCGGGCCGGCGCCACGTCGTCGAGCACTACGCCTGGCCCGGCCTGACGGACCGTTACCTGGAGCTGTTCCGGGCGCTGTCCCCCGGCTGAGCGGGAGCGAGGCGGTGCGCACGGCGGGCGTCGCGGCCCCGGAGGACTGCGCCGCGCGCAGCTGGGCGATGGCCGTGCGCAGCGCCGCGAGCGCGGGCTTGGCGCTGCCGTCGGCCCGGCGCAGCCCGTACCAGTCCTCGGTGCTGGTGCCCTGGCCGGCGCCGGTCGCGGCGGCGGCGTCCCGGTCGGTGTACCAGACCAGGGCGCCGATGCCGGGGTCGGCGGCGGCGGTGCGCGCGGCGTCGGCGGCGATCTCGGCCTGGCGCTGCTCGGTGACGTGGGTGGTGTCGGGGCCGATGTCGCCCGGGGCGCCGTCGGAGGCCGCGCCCGGGCCGCCGGTGGGCGCGCCTTCCTCGGTGAGCCAGATCGGCAGCCCGGGCGTGCCGTCGCGCTCCAGCACGCTGCGCAGGCTCTCCTTGGTGCGGTCGATCTGCTCCCAGGCGGTGCCGAACGAGGTGGTGGCGCTGGGCAGGTAGGGATAGCTATAGGGGTGGTAGCCGATCGCGTCGACCGCCCGGGTGGCGCCCTGCCGGGCGACCCGGTCCAGGAAGACGGTCGGCGCCAGGTCGCCGTGCCCGCTGCCGACCGGGGACAGGCCGCCGAGCACCACGAAGGCGTGCGGGTCGGCGTGGTGCAGGGCGGCGGCGCCCGCCTCGACGGTGGCGGCGTAGCCGGCCGGGTCGGCGGCGGGAGCCCAGAAGGTGGTCAGGTTGGGCTCGTTCCACAGCTCCCAGTCGTGCACTCCGCGCGGCGCGTAGCGGTCGGCGGCGGCCGCGGCGAAGGCGGCGAACCGGGCCGCGTCGTGCGGGCCGCAGGCGGGCACGGTGCAGCCGGCCGAACGGGCCCAGGGCGGCGTGCCGGTGAGCACCGGCAGCACGGTCAGCCCGCGCGCCGCGGCGGCCGCGACCACCCGGTCGAACAGGTACCAGGCGTGGCTGCCGGGCCCGTCGTGCTGGATGTCGTCCCAGGACAGGTCGGCGCGCACCAGCGTGGCGCCGACCTGGACGGCGGTGTCCAGCGCGGCCGCCAGGTCGGCGTCCGACATCCAGACCAGCCGGTCGCCGTAGGCGATCCCGGTGACCGGCCGGGTCGGCGGGAGCGGCGCCGGCGGGACCGCCCGGCGCCGGGTGGCGCCGCCGCAGCCGGCCAGCAGCAGGCTCACCAGGACCACGGCCGCCACGGCCCAGCGCGTCCCCGACCGCCGCCGCCTCGCTCCGCCCACCTGGCCTCCCGTCGCCCAGTCGACCGTACACCGCCGGGCGGCCCGGCCGTTGACAATGCGTCAGGCGTGCGCCCACTCCCGGGCGGCGAGCTGCGCGGCCCACATCCGGGCGTACCGGCCGGCCGGGTCGGCGAGCAGCTCGGCGTGGCTGCCGCGCTGGGTGATCCGGCCGCCGTCGAGCACCAGGATCTGGTCGGCGCCGACCACGGTGGAGAGCCGGTGGGCGATCACCACCACGGTCCGGCCGGCCACCAGGCGGTCCACGGCCTGCTGGACCACCCGCTCCGACTCGGTGTCCAGGGCGGCGGTCGGCTCGTCCAGCAGCACCACGGGGGCGTCCTTGAGCAGGGCCCGGGCGATCGAGATCCGCTGGCGCTCGCCGCCGGACAGCGCGGAGCCGATCTCGCCCACCGGGGTGTCGTAGCCCTGCGGCAGCCGGGCGATGAACTCGTGCGCGTTGGCGGCCCGGGCCGCGTCCTCGATCTCCGCGTCGGTGGCGCCGGAACGGCCGAGGGCGATGTTGGCCCGCACGGTGTCGTCGAACAGGTGGACGTCCTGGAAGACCACCGCGAGGTGGCGCAGCACCTGGTCGGGCTCCAGGGTGCGCAGGTCGGTGCCGCCGAGCCGGACGGTGCCGTGCTGCGGGTCGGCGTAGCGCCCGATCAGCTTGGTGACGGTGGTCTTGCCGGAGCCGGAGGGGCCGACCAGCGCGGTCAGCGAGCGCTCGGGGACGGTGAACGAGACGCCGCGCAGGGTGGGTTCGCCCTGGCCCTGGTAGGCGAAGGAGACCTCCTCGAAGGTGATGGCGGAGCCGGCGGGCGCCGAGCCGCCGGGCTCGACCGGCAGCGGCGGCACCGCCAGCACCTCGTCGATCCGGTGCAGGGCGGCCTCGGCCTGCTCGAACAGCTTGGTCATCACGGTGGCCAGGCCCAGCGGTTCGGCGAACCGGGCGGCGGCGACCACCACGGCGGCCAGCACGGCGGGCGATAGGTGCGCGCCGAGCGACAGGTCGGCGCCGACCGCAACCAGCGCCACCAGGGCGATCTGGACCACCAGTTGGGTCCCGGCGACGGGCAGCGCGGCCGAGCGGTTGGCGGTCAGCTGGGCCTGGTGCTGGCGGGCCAGCACCGGGCCCAGCCGCGGGGAGCCGGCCCCGGCCTGCCCGGTGGCCTTGAGCACGGGCAGGCCCTGGACGTACTCGACGATCCGGTCGGACAGCTCGGCGTCGGCCGAGTCCACCTGGTGGAAGCCGGAGTTGGCGCGCCGTTGGACCCGGCGCACCAGCGGCAGCGCGGCCGGCACTGCGGCGGCCAGCACCAGGCCGAGCCGCCAGTCGACGGCCAGCACCACCGCGCCGAGCACCAGCGGGACGGTGACCAGCTGGACGAAGAGGGTGCCGAGCGAGGAGATCGCGCCAGCCGCCGTGGTGGTGTTGCCGCCGACCACGGAGGTGAGGTCGCCGGCGGCCCGCCGGGACAGCTCCTGCTGGGGCATGGCCCGCAGCTGGGCGCCGAGCCGCAGCCGGGTGGCCCTGGTGACCAGGTGCCAGTAGTCGTAGGTGAAGGCCGTCTCACGCACCCTCAGCAGCGCCTCGACGCCGGTGAGCGCGGCCAGCAGGGCCACCCACAGCCAGGCCCGCTCGGCGCGGATCTGACGGCGGGTCAGCTCGGCGAGCAGCGGCACGAAGACGGCGTAGGCGGCGGCCTGGGCCAGCGAGGCGGCGGCGGACAGCCGCAGGGTGCGGCGGAACTGCGGCGCGTACGGGCCGGCGGCGGTGAGCATCAGGCGCAGGATTCGCCTCAACGTGCGTTCTCCAGATCGGTGGTCAGGCCCCAGCGGGCGGCGGCCTCGTGGTTCGCCCAGAGCTGTGCGTAGCGTCCGCCGGCGGCGACCAGGTCGGTGTGCCGGCCGCGTTCGACCACCCGGCCGCCGTCGAGCACGGCGATCTGGTCCACACCGGTGATGGTGTTGAGGCGGTGGGCGATCACCAGCACGGTGCGGCCGGCGGTGAGCCGGGCGACGGCCCGTTGGATCAGGGCCTCGTTCTCCGGGTCGGCGAAGGCGGTGGCCTCGTCGAGGATGACGATCGGCGCGTCGGACAGGATCGCCCGGGCGATGGTGATCCGCTGGCGCTGGCCGCCGGAGAGCAGCCCGCCGCGCTCGCCGACCTGGGTGGCGTAGCCCGCGGGCAGCTCGTTGACGATGAACTCGTGGGCGGCGGCGGCCTCGGCGGCGGCCTCGACCTCGGCATCGGTGGCGTCGGGCTTGGCGAGCCGGATGTTCTCGGCGATGCTGCCGGTGACCAGGAAGGGGTCCTGGAAGACCAGGGCGACCTGCTTGAGCAGCGCCGTGCTGCTCATCTCCCGCACGTCCACGCCGCCGATCCGCACGGCGCCCTCGTCCACGTCGTGGAAGCGCGGGACCAGCCGGGCGACGGTGGACTTGCCGGAGCCGGAGGGGCCGACCAGCGCGCAGACGGTGCCGGCCGGGATCTCCAGGTCGAGGCCGTCCAGGGCGGGCCGGTCGGGGGTGTAGGAGAACCGGACGCGCTCCAGGGTGATGCTGCGGTCGGCGGGCTCGCGCGGGTGCTCGGGTTCGGGCAGGGCCGGGACGGCGAGCAGGTCGGCGATCCGCACGGCGCCGGCCTTGCTGTCGTTGATGTGGTTGACCAGGTGCATCAGCGGGGCCACCGCCTCGATCGGCAGGGTGCCGATCAGCAGGCCGAGCAGCAGGTCGGTGTCGGAGATCCAGCCGGCCGCGCGCAGCGGCACGGCGGCGGTGGCGACCAGCAGCAGGGTGGGCAGCGGCACGATGAACAGCTTGGTGAGCAGCCCGGCGGTCCGGGAGGTGGCCAGCCAGCCGGCCACCGCCTCGGTGAACTCCTCGACGGCGGTGGCGAACCGGCCGAAGGAGTGCTTGCCGTCGTCGAAGGTGCGCACCACCGGCATGCCCTGGACGAACTCGACCACGGCGGCGTTGACCCGCTCGTTGGCCCGGTTGTAGGTCTCGCGCTGCTGGGTGTGGTCGCGGGAGAGGAAGGAGAGGCAGAGCATCGCGATCGGCAGGATCAGCAGCACGGCGAGCAGCAGCTTCCACTGCACGGTGCCGAGCACCAGCAGCGCGGCGAGCGGCTGGGCCAGGCCGACGCCGACGAACGGCAGGCTGTCGGCCACCACGTTGTGCAGCGACTTGACGTCGTCCTGGACGATCTTGCGGATCGCTCCGGAGCCGAGCCGCTGCACCTCGCCGAGCGGCATCCGGGCGAGTGCGTCGGCGAGTTCGCCGCGCAGCTCGACCTCCAGCTGGTAGCTGGCCTCGTGGGCGAGGTTCTCGCTCAGCCAGCGCAGCGCGAAGGAGAGCACCAGCCCGGCCGCCGCGCCGGCGGTCCAGCCGGTGGCGGAGCGGCCGGCCAGCACAGCACCGACCGCGTAGGCGACGCAGAGGAACCCGGCCACGGCGGCGAGGCCGCCGAGCAGGCCGAGCAGGGCGGCCCGGCCGAGCCGGGCCCGCACGGCGGGGGCGAGCCCGACCAGGTCGAGCAGGCTGCGCAGGCCGGTCACCGGGCACCTCCGGTGAGCAGCTCGGCCAGCGCGCGCTTGTCCACCTTGCCGAGCGCGGTGCGCGGCAGGCGCTCCAACACGGCGAGGCGGTCGGGCAGTTTGAAGGCGGCGAGGCCGAGCGCGGTCAGGTGGGCGGTGAGCTCGGCCCGGCTCGGCGGGGCGCCGCGGGCGATCACGCAGGCGCAGCTGCGCTCCCCCAGCTCCCGGTCGGGCAGGCCGACCAGGGCGACCTCGTGCACGGCCGGGTGGGTGAGCAGCAGTTGCTCGACCTCCTGGACCGGCACCTTGTCGCCGCCCCGGTTGATCACGTCCTTGGTCCGGCCGGTCACCACCAGGTGGCCGCCCGGCAGTTGGCGGACCAGGTCGCCGGTGCGGAAGTAGCCGTCGGCGGTGAAGGCGGCCCGGTTCTGCTCCTCGGCGCGGTAGTAGCCGCGCAGCGTGTAGGGCCCGCGCACCTGGAGCTCGCCGGTGCCGCCCGGGGCGACCTCGCGGTCCTGCGGGTCCACGACGCGCAGTTCGTCGTCGGCGGCCAGCGGCCGGCCCTGGGTGGTGAGCACGAGGTCCTCGGGGTCGTCCGGGCGGGTCATGGTGAGCAGTCCCTCGGCCATGCCGAAGACTTGCTGGAGGCGGCAGCCGAGCACCGGGGCGATCCGGGCGGCGGTCTCCGGCTGCAGCCGGGCGCCGCCGACCTGGAGCAGGCGCAGGCTGGTGAGGTCGGCGGCGCTGTGCGCGGCGTCCTCCAGCCAGAGGAGCACCAGCGGCGGCACCAGGGCGGTCACGGTGATCCGCTCGCGCTCGATCAGCCGGAAGGCGTCCTCGGGGCTGGGCGTGGGGCTGAGCACCACGGTGCCGCCGGCGTGCAGGGTGCCGAGCACCCCGGGGCAGGCGAGCGGGAAGTTGTGTGCCACCGGGAGGGCGGCGAGGTAGCGGGTGTCCGCATCGAGGCCGGCCGCCTCGGCGGCGGCCGCGAGGTTGTAGGCGTAGTCGTCGTGGGTGCGCGGGATCAGCTTGGGGGTGCCGGTGGTGCCGCCGGAGAGCAACAGCAGGGCGACGTCGGACGGTTCGGGACCGGGCAGCGGATCCGGCTCGGCGTCGACGGCCGCCAGGGCGGTGAACTCGGCCGGCTCGCCGGCCACCAGGACGTGCCGCACGCTCGGCGCCTGGGCGCGCACGCTGCGGGCCAACTCGCGGTGGTCGAAGCCGAGGTGGGTGTCGGGGGCGACGTAGGCGACGGCCTCGGCGAGCCGGGCCAGCTGCACGATCTCGGTCTCCCGGTGCGCGGGCAGGGCGTAGACGGGGACGGCGCCGAGCCGGAAGAGCGCGAAGGAGAGCGCCAGGAACTCGGCGGTGTTGGGCAGGTGCACCAGCACCCGCTCCTCGGGGGCGATCCCGAGCGCGGCCAGCCCGGCGGCCAGCCGGTCGGCGCGCTCGTCGAGTTCGCGGTAGCTCCAGCGGCGCTCGCCGTCCACCACGGCGGTGGCGGTGGGGCGGGCCAGGGCGGCGCGGCGCAGCACCGAGCCGAGGGTGCGGCCCTGCCAGTAGCCGCGCTCGCGGTAGCGGGCGGCGAACTGCGCCGGCCAGGGGGTGAATCCGTTCAGCATCACGGTCTTCCTGATGGTTGGTCAGATCTGGGCGGGGACCAGGTAGGGCGCGACGGCGGCGAGCTTCTCGCAGGTCTCCTGGTACTCCCGTTCGGGGCGGGAGGCGCCCACCACTCCGGCGCCGGCCCGCAGCCAGGCCCGGCCGTCGCGCTGGTAGACGGCGCGCAGCACCAGGGCGGCGTCCAAGGCGCCGTCGGCGCCCGCCATCAGCACGGCGCCCGCGTAGAGCCCGCGCGGCTCCGGCTCCAGCTCCTCGATCAGCCGGTAGGCGGCGGCCTTCGGGATGCCGGAGGCGGTGACGGGCGGGAAGACAGCGCCGAACGCGTCCCAGGCGGTGTGCGGCCCGGTGAGCGTGCTGGCGACCCGGGAGGCGAGGTGCTGGACGCTGCCGCGCTCCTTGACGGTCAGGAACTCGCCGATCCGGGTGTCGCGGCCGACGCCGGCCAGCTCCTGGAAGGCCAGCTTGACCGACATCGCGTGCTCGCTGACCTCCTTGGGGTCGGCCAGCAGTTCGGCGCGCAGTGCGCTGTCCAGGGCCGGGTCGCCGGTGAGCGCCCGGGTGCCGGCCAGCGGCTGGGTGGTGACGCAACCGGTGCCGTCCGCCTCCAGCACGGTCTCCGGGCTGAACCCGGCGGCCTGCCAGCCGCCGAGGTCGAGCAGGAAGGAGCGGGCCGGGGTGTTGTGGCGGCGCCCGTGCAGGTAGCTGGCGCACAGGTCCACGGGGAACGGCACCGGCACGGGCCGGGAGAGGATCGCCTTCTGCAGCCGCCCCGCGCCGATCTCGGCGACCACCCGGGCGACGCCCGCCCGGTACCGCTCGCCGTCGAGCCGGGTCTCCACGGCGACGGCGCTCGGGTCGGGGAGCTCGGCGGGTTCGGCCAGCACCTTGCGGGCGCTCTCCAGCGCCTCCCGGTCCAGGGCGCGGATCAGCACCCGCTCGGTGGAGACGGTGAACTCCAGCTGCGGGACCATCAGGTGGGCCAGCGTCTGGCCGGCGAACCGGGCGTCCCCGCTGGCGAGTTCGAAGCAGGTCCAGCCGTAGGCGTGCCAGTCGGCGACCGGCACGGCGGCCAGTGCCTCCTCGATGCCGCGCCAGGGTGCCCCGGTCCAGGGCCGCACGGTGCCGAAGCTGCTGGCGACCTGACGCTCCGTCACCTCGATCCGGCCGAGCGGGTTCGCGGCGACGTACCAGTGCGCCTCGCGCTCGTAGACCACGTGCTCGGTCAACAGGCCGGAGCGGACCAGCTGGTGGACCACGGCGAGGGGGTCGAACGGGCCGTCGACCCGGGCCTGGAGGTACTGCTGTCTCATCGCGTGATCCCTTCGGCGAGGAGCTCGGCGACCGCACGGGCGTTCGACTCCTCGATGCAGCTGAAGTGGTTGCCCTCGATCTCGGCGACGGCCAGCTCGCCGATGCCGACCTCGCGCCAGAAGGCGAGGGTGGACTCGTCCATGCCGGGCGCGAAGCCGGAGGAGGCGGTGGGGCGCAGGAAGCGGATGTCCCCGGCGTAGGGCTCGGGGGTGAACCTGGCAGCCAGGAAGCTCTGCCGGTAGACCCGGAACATGCCGGCCACCATTTCTGCCGGCATGTGCTGGCCGGAGGCCTCGCTCGCGGCCCGGGCGTAGCGCTCGAACCGCTCCTCGCGCCCGACCGCGCCGAGCCGGCCGACGAACCCGGCGACGGCGTCGAGCCCCGGATCGCCGCCGACCTTGGCCAGTTCGCCCTCGGGCACCCGGCCGCCGTGCCGCTCCAGCACCTGGAGGAAGGCCCGCAGCAGCTCGTCGGCCGCCACCTCGCCGAAGCCGGCCTGCTGGAGCGAGATGTGCAGGTTGGGCACGAAGAGCAGCTCGATCATCAGGTCGTCCTCGACGTCGATGACCACGGGGTGGCTGCTGATCAGCGCCAAGTCCTCGACGGTGGCGCCGCGTTCGTCCAGCCGCCGGGCCACCTCGGCGGCGAACAGGCCGCCGAGGCAGTAGCCGACCAGCTGGAAGCGGGTGTGCCCCTCGGCGAGCAGGCGGGCGGTGTAGTCGTCGGCGAGGCGCTCGACCACCCCTGCGGGCGGCTGGGCGGTGTAGACCTCGGGGTCGTCGATCACGATGCCGAGCACCGGCCCGAGCCGCTGGGCGGCCAGCTGGGCGGCGAGCGGGCGGAAGCAGTCCATGGTGCCCAGGCCCGCGTGGAAGAGCACCCGGACCGGCCCCTCGCTCGCCGGACCGAGCGGCACCAGCACGGCGTTGCTGCCCTCGGCCCGCCGTCCCGAGTCGTCGGGGACGCTATCCGGGGCTCCGTCGAAGGCCCGCAGGAACTCGGCCAGCGCCGCGACGGTCGGGTGGTTGAGGAGTCGGCGCAGCAGGCTGTCGAACGGCACGGCGGCCGCCTCCGGCACCTCCGCGCGCAGCCGGCCGGTCATCCGGGCGGTGATCAGCGAGTCGGCGCCGAGCGAGTAGAAGTCCTCGGTGCGGCCGACCTGGGGCACCGCCAGGGCCTGCGCCCACAGGGCGGCGAGCCGGGCCTCGAAGGGGTCGGCGAGGTCGTCGGTGCGGGCGGTGCGGGCGGCCTCGGTGCGGGCGGGGCGCCAGCCGGCCAGGGTGCGGCGGTCCACCTTGCCGTTGCCGGAGAGCGGCAGGGCGTCGACCAACTGGAGGTGGCCGGGCAGCATGTGGCCGGGCAGCCGCTCGCTCAGGTGGGCGAGCAGCTCCGCCTCGGTGACGGGTACCCGGTCGGTCTTCAGCCGGGCGGCGAACAGGTGCACGCCCTGCGGGGCGAGCGGGTGGTCGTCGGCGGGCAGGCAGAGCACCCGCTCGGCGCCCGCCGACCGGGCCAGCAGCTCCAGCCACTCCGCCCGGTCCAGGTAGCTGGCGCCGGCGCTGCGGCGCTCGTCCTGCGGACGCTGCATCATGAAGGCCTGCGAGGCGAGGATCCACGGGTGTTCGCGGGTCGGCTCGGTGAGGACCAGCCAGCCGCCGGGGGCGACCAGGTCGGCCAGCCGGGCGAGCGCGGCGGCGGTGTCGCGGGCGTTCTCCAGGACGCCCGCCGCGAGCACCACGTCGAAGGAGTTGGGCGCGAGGCCCTGGGCCCGGTGGTCCTGGTCCACGTCGAAGACGCCGAACCGCACCCACGGCCGGTCGCCGAAGCGGGTGCGGGCCTCGGGCAGGAAGAACGGCGAGACGTCGGTGAACAGGTAGTCGGGCCGCTCTCCATCGGACCGCTGGCCGTCGGGCCGCTGTCCATCCGGCCGTGCGGAGTCCAGCGCGGCGAGCACGCCCTCGGTGGTGCCGCCGGTGCCGGCGCCGACCTCCAGCACCCGCAGCGGGCGCGCCGCCCCGGCGGCGAGCTGCCCGAGCAGCGAGGCGACGGCGGTGTTCAGGTAGCGGGCCATGCTGTGCTCGCGGTAGAGCGCCCGCGCGGTGTCGAACCCGCCTTCGGGGAAGAGGAGTTCCACCGGGTTCTGAGTACCCGTCAGCAGCTGCGGCAGTCGCTCGGCGTTGCGGCGCAGGTAGGCGAGGAACTCAGGCGAGCCCAACTCGGGGGTCCAGGCGGCGTCCAACTCGGCCCAGGCCCGCTGGACCTCCGCCGCCGTGGCCCGGGTCCGGTCTCCGAGCAGGGCCCACCAGCGGCCGACCAGCCAGGTGTGCCGGGGGTCCACGGTCGCGCCGGTGCGGGTCAGCTCGTCGAGGGCGTGCGCCATCGAGGCGAGCACGGCCGCGTCGAGCCGCTCGACGTAGATCTCCACCTGACTGCGGGTCGGGCCCTCGGCGGGCTCGTCCAGCACGGGCGGGGCGAACGGCGCGGGGCTGGTGCGGGCGGGTTCGACGACGGCGAGCAGGGCGCGGTCGGCGTCCGTGCCGTCCAGCACCACGCCGGCGGCGGCGACCGCCGGGTGGTCGAGCAGGGCGGCCTCGATCTCGCCGAGCTCGATCCGGTGGCCGCGCAGCTTGACCTGGGTGTCCTCGCGGCCCAGGAACTCGATCTCACCGCCCGGCAGGTAGCGGCCGAAGTCGCCGGTGCGGTACAGGTGTTGACCGTCCGGGTGGTCGACGAACCGGAACCCGGTGGTGTCCGGGTCGCCGAAGTAGCCCTGGGCCAGGCCGGCGCCGGAGATGTACAGCTCGCCGACGGCCCACACCGGGCAGTCGCGGCCGTGGGCGTCCAGCACCCGCCAGCCCTGGTTGGCCAGCGGCCGCCCGTACGGGATGCTGCGCCAGCCCGGCTCAAGTCCCTGGTACGGGTGGTGGATCGACCAGATCGCGGCCTCGGTGGCACCGCCGAGGCCGATCACCCGCAGGCCGGGCAGCCGACCGGTGATCTCGTCGGGCAGGGTGAGCGGGATCCAGTCGCCGGAGAGCAGGGCCAGGCGCAGGCTGGGCAGCCCGATCGCCGGCTCGCCCGCCAGGTAGCCGCCCAGCAGGTGCATCAGTGCGGGCACCGAGTTCCACAGGCTGACGCGGTGTTCGGCGATCAGCTCGGCCCAGTGCGAGGGGTCGGTGCGCCGGTCGGCCGCCGGGAGCACCAGGGCGCCGCCGGCCGAGAGCGGCCCGAAGACGTCGTAGACGCTCAGGTCGAAGCCGAGCTGGGCCAGGGCGAGCACCCGGTCCTCGGCGCCGACGGCGAAGCGGCGGTTGATGTCGGCGATGGTGTTGCCGGCCGCCCGGTGGCTGACCAGCACGCCCTTGGGCTTACCGGTGGAGCCGGAGGTGTAGATCAGGTAAGCGGGCGCGTCCGGGTCACCCGGCTCAGGCCGGCCGGGATCGAGGCTGCCGGGATCCAGGCTGCCCGGCTCGGCGTCCGCCAGCAGGTCGACGGCGATCGCCGTGCCCTCGGGCTCCAGCCAGGACTGGGTGAGCACCAGGTGCGCCCCCGCGTCCTCGCGGATCGCCGCGCGCCGCAACGGCGGCTGCGTGGTGTCGATCGGCAGGTAGACGGCCCCCGCGAGGAGCGTGCCGAGCACGGCCGCCACCTGCTCGGGCCCCTTGTCCATGACCACGGCGACGTGCGCCCCGGGCGTGCAGCCGGCGGCTCGCAGCGCCCGGGCGACGGCGGTGGCGCGGGCGGCCAGTTGACGGTAGCTCAGCGTGCCGGCCGGGCCCAGCACGGCCGGGCGCTCCGGGGTGCGGGCGGCCTGCGCGAAGAACGGCTGGTGCAGCAGGGTGTCGGGCAGCTCGGCGGCGGTGTCGTTGGCGCGCCGGCGCTCCTCGGCCTGCCAGCTCGGCAGCGGCACGGGCTCGGCGGCCTCCCAGGCCTGCGGGCCGTCGGCGAGGTCGTGCAGCAGGGCCTCGAAGGCGGCGAACATGTCGTCCAGCAGGCCGTCCGGGAAGACGCCGTCGCGGGCGTCCCAGTTGACCAGCAGGCCGTCGGCGTCGTCCATCGCCTGGCAGTCGACGAAGACCTGCGGAGTTTGGGTGATGCCGAAGCCGTCCAGCCGGCCGGTGCCGGTCGGCTCGCCCAGGCCGATGGCACTGGTGAAGACGATCGGCAGCAGCGCCTGCGCCCGGCCGCGCCGGCGGGCGAGTTCGCGCAGCACCTCGACGCCGGAGCAGAGCCGGTGGTCCAGGTCCTCGAACAGCCGCTCGCCGAGGGCGGCGGCCCGCTGCGCGAAGCTGCGGCCCCGGGTCCAGTCCACGGCCAGCGCGTTGACGGAGGTGAAGTCGCCGACGATGCGGTCGGTTTCGGGGTGCAGCGGCTGCCGGTTGAGCACGGTCAGGTTGAGCGAGAAGCGCGGGGTGCGGCTCCAGCGCTCGATCGCGGCGGCGTAGGCGGCGAGCACGGCGGCGGACGGGGTGAGGTCGCGCAGCTGGGCCTGCTGCTTGAGCCGCTGCCAGGCGGACCGGTCGAGGCGCAGCTGACGGCGGGTGAAGCGCGGAGCGGACTCGCCTGCGGCGAGCGGGAGTTCGGGCGCGGGCGGCAGCTCGTCCAGCCGGGACCACCAGTAGGCGCGGTCGCGCTGGTAGCGCGGGCCCTCGCGCAGCTGCCGCTCGGCGAGCAGGTAGTCGCGGAACCCGGCGGTCAGCGGCGGGAGTTCGTGCTCGGGGTCGGCGTGCAGGGCCTCGAACTCGCTCAGCAGCAGCCGGATGCTCGCCCAGTCGGCGGTCAGGAAGTCCAGCGAGAGGTGCAGCAGGGCGCGATCCGGACATCGGGTCACCCGCAGCTCGTAGAGCGGCCAGCGGTCGGCCGGGTGGATCTTGTGCCCCAGCTCCTCGCGGACCGCCGCCAACTCCCGCTCCACGTGGGCGGCGTCGGCCTCACGCAGGTCGACGCAGGGCACGTCGAGGTGCGGCACGGCGGGCAGCACCCGCTGGTAGCCGTCCGCCTCGGCCACCGCGCGGAGCATGGCGTGCCGCTCGACCAGCCGGTTCCAGGCGGCCTCGGTGCGCTCGGGGTCGAGGTCGGGGTAGGCCACCTCCAGGCAGGCGTGGCAGGCGACTCCCCCGTGGCCGAACGCGTCGTTGCGGCCGAGCAGGTAGGCGGTCTGCACGTCGGTGAGCGGGAAGGGTTCGTGGGCCGCGTCCGGGTCGGGCACCAGGGCGACGGGGCGCTGCTCGGCCCGCAGCAGTGCCAGCACCTCCTCCTTCCCCGCGCGCAGGGCGTCGAGCCGATTGGGCGTCAGGACGCCTTTGGGCGCGCGGTAGCGCAGTCGGCCGTCCTCCTCCCAGAGGACGGCGCCGGCGCCGCGCAGTTCGGCCATCAGTGCGGTTGTGCTCATGCTTGGACTCGACCTTCTGTTCTGGTGGTGGCCGGGGCGAACGCGGCGCCGTGCAGCTTCTCGGGGTCCAGCTCGGCGGCCAGCCCGGCGAGTTCGACGCGGAGCGGGCCGGTGCGGGGCGCGGGTTCGGTGCGCAGCCAGGGGTCGTCCGGGCCGATCAGCGCGGCGAACCGGGCGCGGTCGGCCTCGGCCACGCCGTAGCGGACCGTGCTGATGCCGAGGGCGCCGTTGGGGTGGGTGACCTGGGCCGGGCGCTGCGGCGGGTCGTAGGCGGAGACGACGAAGGGCAGGTGGGCGGGCCGGGGCGCCAGGAACTGGTAGCGGACCGGTTGCCCGTCGGGGCGGGTGCGGCAGCCCTTGATCACCCGGGAGACCGGGAGGCCGGCCGCGCGCAGGTCGGCCCGGGTGGCGTCCAGGGTCAACGCGTCGGTCTCCAGGGCCAGATCGCGCCAGCCCTCGCCCGACTCGGCCCAGCGGGCCAGCCGCTGCCCGGCGGCCCGGCCGAAGGCCAGGCCCATCGGCCCGCGCAACAGGCGGGCGGCCGGGTGGAGTTGGTAGAACTCCAGGAACGGGCCGGCGGCGAACCAGATCAGCGCGTTGTGCGCCTTGGCCGGGTCGCTGCCGTACTCGACGGTGAAGCCGAGCTCGGTCAGGTCGCGGACGGCGGCGCGGATGTCGTCCACCTTGTGGACCAGGTGACTGCACCTCAGCATGCGGGCCGCCGCGCCGCGAAGAGCCGCTGGCCGAGCGGGGCGAGCGGGTGGTCCTCGCCGGGCAGCACCAGGACCTCGGCCAGGCCGGCCGCGTCGAGCACCTCCAGCCACTGGCGGCGGGAGAGGAAGAGCGCGTCCGCCTCGGCCCGGGCGCCCTCGGGGGCGGTCATCATGAAGGCCTGCGAGGTGAGGATCTCCAGGTGCTCGCGGACCGGTTCGGTGATCAGCAGCCAGCCGCCGGGGGCCAGCCACCCGGTCAGCGCGCGGACGCTGGCGACGGCGTCCCGGGCGTTGTTGAGCACGCCCGCCGCGATCACCACGTCGGCGGAGCCGGGCGCGCCGGCCGGGTCGTCCACGTCGAGGACCTCGTAACGCAGGCCGGGGTGGTGGGCGAAGCGCTTGCGGGCCTCGGTGAGGAAGAACTGCGAGAGGTCGGTGAACAGGTAGTCGACCGGCTGCTCGCCGAGCGCGGCCAGCACCGCCTCGGTGGTCGCCCCGGTGCCCGCGCCGACCTCCAGGACGCGCAGCGGGCGCGGCCCGGCGGCGGCGACGGTGCGGACGGTGGCGGCGATCAGGGTGTTGAGGTAGCGGGCGGTGACCGGGTCGCGGTAGATGCTGTCGGCCAGCTCGCTGCTGCCCTGCGGGAAGAGCAGCAGGGTGGCGCTCTGCTCGCCGCCGAGCAGTTGCGGCAGTCGGTCGGCGTTGTCGGCCAGGTAGTCGACGAACGCGGCCGGCCCGAGCCGGTCCGTCCAGGCCTCGGCCGCGCGGCGCCAGAGCCGCTCCGGGGTTGCGGGCGGGGCGAGTTCGCAGGGCTCGCCGGCGGGGACGGCGCGTCCGTGCGCCGCCAGGGCGCGCAGCCAGCGCCCGACCAGCCAGTGGTGGGCGGGGTCCACCCCGGCGAGCAGCTCCGCACTGGTGCCGCCGGTGGGCAGGGCGCGCTGCATCGCGGCCAGCACGGCCTGGTCCAAACGGTCGACGAACGTGCTGACCTGATGGTTCGTCAGGTGGCGGACGTGGGCCTCGGCGGCGGGCAGCGCCCCGGCGAGCACGCCGTGCAGCGTCAACGCGCCCGGGTCGGCCGGGCGGTCGTCCGGGACGCCCGCCGCGGCGGCGGTCAACTCGGCGACCGGGACGGGCTGGTGCTGCTGGTTCGCGGCCAGCGCGGGGTAGCCGAGCTGGGTGGTGACGTCCTGCCAGAGGCGGCTGAGCGCCAGCTGGTACTGGTCCGGTCGGCTCGCTGCCTGTTCGCCCGTGATGGCCGCGCGCAGGTCCAGCAGGTCGCGCCCGATCGCGGCCGGCCACAGCTCGCCCAGGATGTGCCGGTAGCCGGGTGGTTCGGCCGGGCCGAGCACGGTGGAGCCGGGCTCGGCCAGGTGCTCGGTGCCGGGTGCGGCGAAGTCCAGGTCGTGCTTGGCCCGTTCGGGGATGTGCAGGCGCGGGGTCCAGAGCACCGGGCCGTGGGTGTCGGTGAGGGTGAGGCTGCCGGCGGCGGTGCCGATGGTCGCCCGGTGCAGCAGCGCCAGGTGGTTGTCGGGGTCGGCCGGATCGACCCGGTGGTGCACCCGCAGGGTGAGCGGCACGCCGCCGAGCCGCCCGGTCACCAGGGCCAGCGGGCCCTCGGCCGGGCCGGCCGCCGTCAGCTGCCAGGGGCGGACGGCGCCGACCGCGTCGCCCAGCAGGTGCAGCAGCGGGAAGGCGACCTGCACGGCGCAGGCCGCGTCCAGGTACTCGGCCGGCTGCCGGGCGAGCAGGGCGCGGGCGGCCGAGGTGAACCGGCGGGCGGCGGGCAGCCGGGGGTAGAGGTCGCCGACCCGGTAGTGCACGCCGTGCCGGCGGGCCTCGCGCAGGCACGCCACCAGGTCCTCGTGGTGCACGGGCTGCTCCTGCACGACGTGCACGCCCCGGCGCAGCAGCCGCAGGGCGGTCTCGGTGCCGGAGCCGCCGAGCACGCCGGAGCGCAGCACCACGCAGGCTAGGTCGATGCCGTCGGGCAGTTGGTCGACGTCGGTGTGCAGCGGCACGCCGTACCGCTCGGCGCACGCCACGGACCGGTCGCTGCCCTTGGCGAGCAGGCCGACCAGCTCGAACTCCTGGGGCAGGGCGGCGAGGGCGGCCAGGTAGAACTGGCCGAAGGTGGTGCCGCAGACCACCGTCCGCAGTCTGCGCCCGGTCACAGCGCTCCCTCCTCGACCAGCGCGAGCTGGTCGATCGTCGTCTGGTGAATGGTCAGTTCCACGTGGTCGCCGATCTGTTCGAGCAGTGCCGCCGGGTCGAGCACCTCGGCGGCCGGGCGGGCGCCGGGCGGTACCCGGCCCGCCAGCACCTGCGGGACGGCGGCGGCGGTCACCGCGCCGGTGAGCCGGGCCACGCCGGGGGCGCGCAGGACGGCGGTGCGGGTGGCCGCGCGGCCGCCGATGGTGCCGTCGAGCTGGACCAGCAGGGTCAGGTAGGGGGTGCGACCGGCGGTGTCCAGCGCCGTGGCCCGGCACAGCCGCCGCACGGCCTCGGGCAGGGGCAGGGTGCGGGCCGCTTCGAGGGCCGCGGGCAGCTGCTCGCCGTCCAGCAGGCTGTACCAGTAGCCGTGGGCGAGGCCGAGGCGGTGGGCCAGCCGCTCGGCCTCGGCGTCCAGGTAGGGCGTGGCGGTGACCTCGCGCGGCAGGTGCGGCAGGCGGGTGGCCGGGCGCCTGGGCAGCGCCCGGGAGCGGCGCCGGCCGTCCTGCCAGGCGGCGAGCGGTTCGGTGCCGCCGCCCAGCACGCCGTGCAGGTAGTCGGCGGCGGCGGTGGGCGTGAACCGGTCGAAGACGGCGGTGTGGGCCGTGAGCCGGTGCACGGCGGTGAACTCGGCGGCCAGCCGGCGCGGGAGCAGGCCGGACAGGCCCGGCACCGCGCCGGCGGCGAGCACCACGCTGCGGTCGGCGGGGAACTCCGGCACTCCGTCACCGCCCGCGTCCACGTGGTGCGCACCCACGGCCAGCGCGGCCCGGGCCACCCGGGCGGCCGTGCGGTGCGAGGGTCCGGCGCAGTTGACCACCAGGTCGCAGCCGTGCACGAAGGCCTCCAGCGAGGCGTCGTCGGCCAGGTCGACCCGGACGCCCTCGGCCGGCCCGGGCAGCGCCGCCGCGCTCGCCCGGGCGCGCTCCTCGTCCCGCCCGCCGATCCGCAGCGGCCCGATGCCCCAAGCGGCCAGCAGGCGCGCGGCCTCGCTGCCGACGGCGCCGTAGCCGCCGAGCACGCCGATCACGAGTCCCCCTCCTTCGCGGCCAGGCCGCGTTCCAACTCCCGCACCATCACGGCGAGTCCCCTGCCGATCCGCAGCCGCCAGCCGGTCATCCGCCGGCCGCTCGGTGTTCCGTCGCCGATCACAGCTCGCCGTCCTCCATCTCGCTCCCGGGCGCTACGAGTTCGCCCAGCACCTGGGCAACGCCGGCCAGGCTCCGGCCGCCGAACAGGCGCCGCATGGGCAGCTCGACGCCGTAGCGCCGGCGCACCTGTTCCACGAAGCGGGTGGCCAGCAGGCTGTCGCCGCCGAGGGCGAAGAAGCCCCGCTCCCGGCCCGTCACCGGGCTGCCCAGCAACTCGGCCCACAGCGCGGCCACTTCGCTCTCCAGGCCGCTGCGCGGTGGCTCCTCTGGCTCGTCCTCCCGTGCCACGGTCAGCAGTTCGGCGAGCGCCTTGCGGTCGACCTTGCCGTTGGCGCTCAGCGGCAGCCAGGGCAGCACCTCGATCCGCTCCGGCACCATGGGGCCCGGCAGCCGGCCGGCCGCGTGGGCGGCCACCGCCGCCGGGTCGAGATCGGGCGCGGTCGCCGGCCGGGTGGCCCACAGCAGCTCGGTGTGGGCCGAGCCGATCGGCCGGTGGCCCAGGCCGCGCAGTCCGGCCCGCCCAAGGAGTTCGGCCCAGCGCGCGGCGGGCAGCATCGGGCTGCCGGCCCTGCGGCGCTCGGGGTCGAACGCCGCGTAGCCCCGGTCGAGCACCGCGCCGGTCAGCAGGGTGAGCGGGGTGAGCGCGGCCCGCTCGACGGCGAGCACCGTGCCGCCCCGGCGGGTCAGCAGCGCGGCCAGTGCCGGGCCCTGGGCCGGGTCGGGGTAGCGGTGCAGCGCGTTGTCGGCGAGCACCACGTCGAACCGGTGGCGCAGGTCGTCCGGCACCGTCACCAGCCGCCGGCACTCGGTCTGGTGCGGCAGCTCGGCGAGCCGCGCGGTGGCGGCCGCCAGCATCGTCGGCGAGGCGTCGAGCAGGGTGAGCCGGATCCGCTCCGGCGGGAGCAGCCGCAGCAGGGCCGCGGCGCCGCGCCCGTCCCGGCCGCCGAGCACGGCGACCTCCAGCACGTGGCCGGCCCGGCGGGCCGACTCGGCGATCCGCCTGGCGAGTTCGGTGCGCACCTCGGCCGCGCCCGGGTCCAGTTCGGCCAGCGCCAGCGGGGAGAGCCGCTCGTCGTCCAGCAGCACCGCCGGGTCGAGCCGGCCCGCGAGGATCCGCCGGTAGTCCGCCAGCCGCTCCACCGCCCGGGCCCGCACCTGCTCGACCAGTCGGCCGAACTCGGCGGTCGGGGCGCTGGGTTCGGCGATCTCGGCCAGCTCGGGTCCGGCCCGGAAGCCGTCCGCCTCCTCGACCAGCACCTTCCGCTCGACCAGCCAGCCCAGCATCACCCGCAGCACCGGCAGTTGCTCCTCGGCCAGCTCCAGCCGCGCGGCCAGCGCCGACAGGCGCACCCCGTCGCCGAGCGCGTTCAGTCCGAGCAGCTCGACCAGCACGCTCGCGACGGCAGCGCCCTCCAGCTCGATCGCGCCGGCCTCGGCGGCGAGCCGGTCGGCGTCCGGGGCGACGCCGATGATCCCGCCCTCGAAGACCGGGCGTGCGGGCACCACGGCGGCGACCATGCGGCGAGCGGCTCCGGTGACGTCCGCGACCGCGTGGGCCACGCCGGGGTGGTCGGTGAGGGCAGCCTCGATCTCACCGAGCTCGATCCGGTACCCGCGCACCTTGACCTGACGGTCCGCCCGCCCCAGGAACTCCAAGGTCCCGTCCGGCCAGTAGCGCCCCAGATCACCCGTCCGGTACCAGCCGCCGACGAACTGACGCTCCGTCAACTCCGGCGCGTTCCGGTACCCACAGGCCACCCCCGCCCCACCGATCCACAACTGACCGGCCACCCAGTCCGGACAGTCCCGGCCGAACTCGTCGGTCACCCGGTAGCGCTGGTTGCGCAGCGGGAACCCGTACGGAATCGACCGCCACCCAGGCTCAACTTCGGCCACCTCGAACGCGTTCGACCAGATCGCCGCCTCCGTCGCACCACCCAGCGCCACGAACCGACAGTCCGGGCGCAGCGCACGCAAACGACCCGGCAGGTCCAACCCCACCCAGTCCCCCGACACCAGCACCAGCCGCAGCGCGTCGAGTCCGCCGACGCCCTCGGCCACGGTCAGCAGCATGTCCAGCAGGGCCGGCACCGAGTTCCACACCGTCACGCCGTGCGTCTGGGCCAGCTCTAGCCAGCGCCGGGCGTCCCGCCGCTCGTCCTCCTCGATCAGCACCACTGAGCCACCCGCCGAGAGCGGCCCGAACAGGTCGTAGACCGACAGGTCGAAGTCCAGTGCCGAGACGGCCAGCACCCGGTCCCGCTCGCCGACCTCGAAACGCTCGTTGACGTCGGCCACGGTGTTCACCGCAGCGGCGTGGGTGATCTCCACGCCCTTCGGCTCACCCGTCGAACCCGAGGTGTAGATCACGTACGCGAGTTCGTCCGCACTCACCGCCACCGGCGCGGCCAGCGGCTCGCCGACCACCAGCCGATCGAGCACCAGCCGCACGCCCGCCGCCGCGCAGATCCGCTCGCGCCGCAGCTCCGGCTGGTCGACCCCCAGTGGCAGATAGGCCGCGCCGGCCGCCAACACACCCAGCACCGCGACCACCTGGTCCGGACCCTTCGGCAGCGACACCGCCACCAGGTCCCCGGGCCCCACCCCCTGCTCGACCAGCCAGCCGGCCAACCCGAGGGCGAGTCGCGCCAGTTCGCCGTAGTCGAGGCTCTCCTCCGCGTCCCAGCGCAGTGCGATGGCGGCGGGGTCGCGCCGGGCGCACTCGAAGAAGCCGTCGTGCAGCCGCCGTTCGGGGCGCGGTCCGGCCGTGGCGTTGACCTCCGCCCGCACCTCGCGCTGCTCGCGCGGCAGCAGGTCGGGCAGCGGCGCGTCCCAGTCCGCGTGGCCGAGCCAGTCCAGCAGGGCCAGGTAGGCGTCGAACATCGCATCGAGCAGGCCGCTCGGGAAGAGCTCCTCGACCGCGTCCCAGTGCAGCCGGACGCCGCCGTCCCGGGTCTCGGTCACCTGGTGGTCCAGCCAGACCTGCGGCGTCTGCGAGACGCCCGCCACGTAGTCGGCGAAGAGCGCCGAGGCGGGCTCGCCGCCGACGCCGAGCGCGCTGGTGAAGACCACCGGCATGGCGACCTCGGGTTCGCCGTTCAGCCGGGCGAGTTCGCGCAGCAGCCGGACCGCCGAGACCTCCCGGTGGTCGAGCGCGCCCCAGAGCTCCTGCTGCACCCGGCGGGCCTGCGCCAGCCAGTGCCCGCCCGGCTCCGGCCGGGACGGCACGAGCAGCAGCGAGGTGAAGTCGCCCAGCACGTGGGCGATGTCGGGGTGCACCTCCTGGCGGTCGAAGAGCGTGAGGTTGAGCGTCAGGTCGGCGCGGGCGCTCCACCGGCCGAGCACCTCGCCGAAGGCGGCGAGCAGCACCGCCGACTGGGTGAGTCCGTGCTCCCGGGCGCGGTCGGCGACCGCTCGCCAGTAGCGCCCGCCGATCATCGCCTCGCGCCGGGTGAACTGCGGCCCGCGCACCGCCGACGGGTCGACCGCGAGCGGGAGTTGGGGGGCGGGCGGCAGCTCGGGCAGCCGGGTGTCCCAGTACTCCCGGGCGGCGGCGAGGGCTTCCGGCGCCGGGTCGGTGGCCAGCACGTAGTCGCGGAACGACACGTCCACGGAGGGCAGTTCGGCCTGCGGGTCGTCGTAGAGCGCGCCGAGTTCGGCGTAGAAGGTGAGCACGCTCAGCGCGTCCAGCACGATGTTGTCCACGCCGATGCCGAGCCGGGTGCCGTCGGGCGTGCGGACGGCGCGGATCGCGAAGAGCGGCCAGGCCGAGGGGTCGAAGACCTGGTGGGAGCCGCGCTCCCAGAGCTCGGCGAAGGCGCTCTCGACGTCCGCCCCGGCCTCGGTGACCTCGATCCGGTAGTGCGGGACCTCGGGCAGGATGCGCTGGTCGCCCCGCTCGTCCACCACCGCACGCAGCATCTCGTGCCGCCGCACCAGCCGGTCGACGGCGGCCTCCAGGCGGGCCAGGTCGAGCTCGGCCACGTCGTACTCGCGGTAGAAGTGGCAGCCGACGCCGCCGAGGGTGAACTCCTCGCCCCGGCCGAGCCAGTAGGCCCGCTGGACCTCGGTGAGCGGGAACGGCTCCAGCCGGCGGGCCGGGTCGGCGATGAGTGCGGCCGCTGCGGGCCGGGCGGGCACCGGTTGGTGGAGCGTCGCCGCGAAGTCGGCGAGCGCGGGCCGCCGGAACAGCTCGGCGAGCTTGACCTCGCCGAAGCCGTCCGCCTTCAGCCGGCCGATCAGGCGGGTGGCGAGCAGGGAGTCACCGCCGAGCGCGAAGAAGTCGTGCTCCCGGCCGACTTCGGGCACCCCGAGGATCTCGGCCCAGGCGGCCGCCACCCGCCGTTCGACCTCGCCGACGAGCGGGACGGCCGGCCCGGCCGGGACGGCCGGCCCGGACCGGAGCACCTGCCGGGCGGCGAGCACACGGCGCAGGGCCGACCGGTCCACCTTGCCGTTGGGCGTGAGCGGCAGCTCGGGCAGCACGGCGAGCCGCTCGGGCAGCATCGCGGCGGGCAGCCGGTCGGCCAGGAAGGCCCGCAACTCCGCCAGGTCCAGGGGTTCCTGCTCCTCGGCCCGCTGACCGCCGGCAGCCTCGGCCAGCGCCCGCCAGTCGGGCACGGGCTGCGGCGCGCAGCCGGTGACGACCGCGCCGAGGCGCCCGTCCTCGCCGACCACGGCGACGGCCTGGCCCACACCGGGGTGCTCGGTGAGCGCCGCCTCGATCTCACCCAGCTCGATCCGGTGGCCGCGCACCTTGACCTGACGGTCCGCCCGACCCAGGAACTCCAAGGTCCCGTCCGGCCAGTAGCGCCCCAGGTCACCCGTCCGGTACCAGCCGCCAACGAACTGACGCTCCGTCAACTCAGGCGCGTTCCGGTAGCCCCGGGCCACCCCCGCCCCACCGATCCACAACTGACCGGTCACCCAGTCCGGACAGTCCCGACCCAGCTCGTCGGTCACCCGGTAGCACTGGTTGCGCAGCGGGAACCCGTACGGAATCGACCGCCAACCAGGCTCAACTTCCGCCACCTCGAACGCGTTCGACCAGATCGCCGCCTCCGTCGCACCACCCAGCGCCACGAACCGACAGCCCGGACGCAGCGCCCGCAACCGCCCCGGCAGGTCCAACCCCACCCAGTCCCCCGACACCAGCACCAGCCGCAGCGGATCCGGCGCCCCTTCGGCCTCGGCAGCGGTGAGCAGCATGTCCAGCAGCGCGGGCACCGTGTTCCAGAGCGTCACCCCCCGCTCGCGGACCAGCTCCAGCCAGCGCCGGGCGTCCCGCCGCTCGTCCTCCTCGATCAGCACCACCGAGCCACCCACCGAGAGCGGCCCGAACAGGTCGTAGACCGACAGGTCGAAGTCCAGCGCCGACACGGCCAGCACCCGGTCCCGCTCGCCGACCTCGAAACGCTCGTTGACGTCCGCGACCGTGTTCACCGCAGCCGCGTGGGTGATCTCCACACCCTTCGGCTCACCCGTCGAACCCGAGGTGTAGATCACGTACGCGAGCTCGTCCGCACCCACCGCCACCGGCGCGGCCAACCGCTCGCCGACCACCAGCCGATCGAGCACCAGCCGCACGCCCGCCGCCGCGCAGATCCGCTCGCGCCGCGCCTCGGGCTGGTCCACGCCGAGCGGCAGGTAGGCCGCGCCGGCCGCCAACACGCCCAGCACCGCGACCACCTGGTCCGGACCCTTCGGCAGCGACACCGCCACCAGGTCCCCGGGCCCCACCCCCTGCTCGACCAGCCGGCCGGCCAACCCCAGTGAACGGCGCGCCAGTTCACCGTACGTCAGGAACTCGCTCGCACCCCAGCGCAGCGCCACCCGCTCGGGCTGCTCCGCCGCGCGGGCGAAGAAGCCGTCGTGCAGGCGCTGTTCGGGGCGCGGGCCGGCGGTGTCGTTCACCGTGTCGCGCACGGAGCGCTGTTCGCGGGAGAGCAGCGCGGGCACCGGTTCGGTCCACGCCCCGGGTCCGGCCAGCAGGCGGTCCAGCAGGCCGCTGTAGGCCTCGAACATGGTGTCCGGCACGCCGGGGGCGAAGGCGTCGGCCCGGAAGTCCCAGTTGACCAGCAGTCCGCCGGCCAGTTCGGTGACCTGGGCGTCCAGCCAGACCTGCGGGCCCTGCGAGACGACCCAGCTGGGCTCGCCGAAGGCCTCGCGGACCCGGGCCGGGAAGAGCTCGCCCAGGCCGAGCGCGCTGGTGTACACCACCGGTGCGAGCACCCGCTCGCCGTGCAGGCGGGAGGCGTCGCGCAGCACCTCGACGCCGGAGTGGCCCGCGTGGGCGACGTCGGCGTGGAACCGGGCCTGCAGCCGGGCGGCCCGCTCTGCGAAGCCGCCCGGCCCGCTGCCGTCCCAGGCCAGCAGCACCGAGGAGGTGAAGTCGCCGATCACCTGGTCCACTTCGGGGTGCAGCGGTTCGCGGTCGAAGAGCGGCAGGTTGAGCAGGAAGCGCGGCTCGGCGCTGAACGCGGTGAGGGTCTCGGCGAAGACGGCCGCCAGGGCCATCGCGGGGGTCAGGCCGTGCGTCCTGGCCAACTCGCCCAGTCGGGCGGCCTGGTCCTGGTCGAGCTGCCGGTGGCGGCGGTGCGCGACGGCGTCCGGTGCGGGTTCCACCAGCGGGAGGCGGGGGGCGCCGGGCAGGTCGGGCAGGTGGCGGCGCCAGTGGTCGCGGTCGGCGGCGAGCGCCTCGGTGCGGGCCGGGGTGGCGCGGGCGGCCCGGCGTTCGGCCAGGTAGCGGGCGAATCCGTAGTCCAGCGGCGGGAGTTCTTCGCCGGCGTAGAGCCGGGCGAGGTCGGCGAGCAGGATCCGCACGCTCAGCGCGTCGGCCGCCACCATGTCCAGGTTGAGGTGCAGCCGGGTGCCGGCGGGCCGGATCGCGTCGGGCAGCAGCGAGAGTTGCAGGTCGAAGACCTCGCCGGCGGCGATGTCCAGCTGACGGTGCGAGAGTTGCCGCCGGAGCTCGTCCAGTTCGCACCGGGCCGTCTCGGCGGTGTGCCCGCGCAGGTCGTGCACCCGCAGCCGGGGGCCGCCGGTGGGTTCGATCCGCTGCCGGCCGTCGTCCAGGATCCGGGCGCGCAGCATGCCGTGCCGGGCGACCAGCGCGTGCAGGGCGGCCGCCAGGCGCTCGGGGCCGAGGCTGGCGCCGTCGAACTCGTTGTAGAAGTGCGAGGCCACGCCGCCCAGTTGCTGCTCGGCCGAGCGGCCGACCCAGTAGGCGTGCTGCATCAGCGCCAGCTCGAAGGGCTCGCTCTCGTCCACCGGCGCGGGCGCGCTCACCGGCGGGGCCGCCGCCCGGGCCGAGCCGGTGAGTCTGGCCCAGGCGGCCAGGGTCGGTTCGGCGACCAGGTCGGCGAAGCCGAGTTCCAGGCCGGAGCGGCGCAGCCGGCCGGCCAGCCTCATCATCGCCAGCGAGTCCAGGCCGAGCGCGATGAGGTTCTCGTCCGGGTCGATCGCCTCGCCCGGCCGACCCAGCAACTCGGCGACGGCCTCGGGCAGTTCGACTGGAACGATCCCTCGATCCTCGGGCACCTGAACTCCTTGGTTGGTCCGCTCGCCTTATTGGCAATGGTTATCATATGCATTAAGCGGAGGGAGCTTGCAAGCCCCTTCACCGACGAACCCCCACGGAGGACGCAGGGATGGAAGAGACCATGACCATGGCGCCGGAGCGGCCGGTGCCGCCAGAGGTGCTCAGCGGCCGGCGCTGGACGGTGGCCGCGACCGCGCTCGCGGCGGCGATGATGACCCTGGACATCACGGTGGTGAACGTCGCGCTGCCCCGGATCGGCGCGGACCTGCACACCTCGCTGGAGAGCCTGCAGTGGGTGGTCAGCGCCTACACCCTGGCCTTCGCCGCGCTGCTGCTCACCGCCGGCTCGGTCTCCGACCGGATCGGTCGGCGGCGGATCTTCCTGGCCGGCGTGGCAGTCTTCACCGCCGCCTCGGCCAGCTGCGCCCTCGCCCCCTCGGTCGGCCTGCTGATCGCCGCCCGGGCCGCCCAAGGCGTCGGCGGCGCCCTCGCGTTCGGCACGGCGCTGGCGCTGATCGCCGGCGCCTACCAGGACGCGCCGGCCCGCACCAGGACCACCGCGATCGGCCTCTTCACGGCCGGCGGCGCGGTTTCGGCCGCGCTCGGTCCGCTGATCGGCGGCTCGATCGTGCAGTGGCTGAGCTGGCCGTTCCTGTTCGCCGTCAACGTGCCGATCGGGCTCTTCGTGCTGTTCGTCACCGCGCGCCGGGTGCCCGAGAGCGTCGCCGCCGGGGCGGCGGGCCGGATCGACTGGGCCGGCGCGGTGCTCGCCGTGCTCGCCCTCTTCGCGCTCAACTACGGCCTGCTGACGGGAGCTCAGCAGAGCTGGAGCCGGCCGGACGTGCTGGCCGCGCTGATCGCCGGCTCGCTGCTGGCCGTGGCCTTCGCCGCCGTGCAGTGGCGGCTCGGCCCGGCCGCGATGCTGGACCTGCGGCTGTTCACCGTCCCCACCTTCAGCGGGGCGGTGCTGCTCAGCTTCGCCGCCCGGATCTTCAGCTTCGGCCTGCTCCCCTTCCTGACCCTGTGGCTGGGCGGCATGCTCGGGCTCTCGCCGTTCCGGGTCGGGCTGGTGCTGCTCGCCCAGTCGGCGGCCCTGGTGGTGACGGCGGCGGTGAGCGGCCGGCTGGTCAAGGTGCTGCCGGTCTCCCGGGTGCTCGCCCTGGGCACGGCCGTGGTCGGCGTCGGGATGTTCCTCGGCACCGGGCTCGGCCCGGCCGACGGCTGGACCGCCGTGCTGCCGACCCTGCTGCTGCTCGGCGCCGGGGCCGGTCTGACGATGCCCCACCTGCTCTCACTGGCGGTCGAGGTGGTCCCGCCCGACCAGGCCGGCACCGCCTCCGGCACGGCGAACACCTTCTTCCCGCTCGGCACGGCCGCCGGGGTGGCCGGCTTCGGCACCCTGCTGACGGCCAAGGTGAACACCGTGCTCTCCGGCCCCGCGCTCGCCAGGCTCCAGGTGCCGCAGGCCGACGGCGCGCCGCTGCGCCGGCTGGTCGCCGCGGGCCAGTTCGACGCGCTGCGCGCCGCCGCGCCGGCCGCCACCCGCGAGCAGGTGGTGGGCCTGGCCCGCTCCGCCTACACCGGGGCGCTCTCCACGGTCTTCCTGGTCGCCGGGATCGCCGCCCTGCTGGCGGCGGCCGCCAGCCTGGTGCTGGTGCGCGAGCGGGACCTGAGGTCCGATAGCAGCGGGTGACCCACTCGATCGGCCGCGACGCCGCGCGGCACCTCGACGCTGCTGTTGAGCTGATCGCGCACCCGAGCGAGAGAAGGAGATCAGCCATGGCAGTGCTACTGCAGCTCGACTTCCCCGGCGTGACCGCGGAACAGTACGACGAGGTGGACAAGCGAGCGGGCTCGCGCGCCCCGCAGGCCCCGGACGGGCTGCTGTTCCACAGCGCCATCGTGTCCGGCGAGGGCCTGCACGTGGTCGACCTGTGGGAGTCCCGCGCGAAGCTCGACGCGTTCATGGGACGGATGCTGCCGATCACCAAGGAGGCGGGCTTCCCGGACCCGAAGGGCGCGCCGAAGGTGACCGAGGTGCACCACCACTTCGTTCGGCGGTAGAGGCAACAGCGAGAGGCTTCCGTGCACGGCTCGTGCACGGAAGCCTCTCGCTGTGCTGCCTAATGCCGCGTCAGGCAGCGGCGGCGGATCACCGCGACCACGCGCTCGGGCTGCTCCGTGAGGTAGAAGTGCCCGCCCGGGAAGGCCTCCAGGTCGAACTCGGCGCGGGTCCAGCGCGCCCAGCCGGCCGCCTCCCGCTCCGTCAGCTCGCCGTCCTCGCGGCCGATCAGCGCCGTCACCGGGCACGGCAGCAGGCCGCTCGGGGTGGCCGGGTAGTTCTCGATCAGCCGGTAGTCGGCCCGCACGGCCGGCAGCACCAGCTCCCGCAGCTCCGGGATCGCCAGGGCGGCGGCGTTGCTGCCGCCGAGGCGCAGCAGCTCGGCGCAGAGCGCGTCGTCGTCCAGCCGGTGCACCGCCCCGCCGCGGTGGTGCTGCGGTGCCTCGCGGGCCGAGACGAAGAGGTGGACGGGCGCCCGGTGGCCCTGGCGGACCACCTCCAGGGCGAGCTCGTGCGCCACCGCCGCGCCCATGCTGTGCCCGAAGACGGCCCACGGCCGGTCGAGCAACGGCGCTAGCACTCCGGCGAGTTCGCCGACCAGCCCGGCCAGGTCGGCCGGTTCGGGATCGTCCAGCCGGTCCTCCCGCCCGGGCGGGCAGGCCAGCAGCAGGTCCACCTGCGCCGGCAGCAGCGAGCTCCAGCTTCGGAACAGCCCGGGCGAGCCGCCCGCGTGCGGCAGGCAGAGCAGCCGCAGCTCGGCGTCGGGCCGGGGTCGGGGTCGGCGCAGCCAGTGCTGAGCGGGCATCAGTGCGGTCCTCGGGTCGAGCGGGCGGACGAGGTCGGAGAAGTCGGAGAGGTCGGAGAGATCGGCAACTCCGGCACGGCGGCCAGCAGTTCGGCCGTCACCGGGTGGGTCGGGTTGGTCAACAGGCGCTCGGTCGGCCCGTGTTCGCGGATCCGGCCGTCGGCCAGCACGGCGAGCCGGCCGCCGAGGCGGGCGGGCACCGTCAGGTCGTGGGTGACCACGACCAGCGCGATCCGCAGCTCCCGGCGCAGCTCGTCGAGCAGGCGCAGCACGGTGTCGGCGGTCGGCGCGTCCAGCGCGCTGGTCGCCTCGTCGCACAGCAGCACGGCCGGTTCGGCGGCCAGCGCCCTTGCCAGTGCCACGCGTTGGCGCTGCCCGCCGGAGAGCTGGGCGGGCCGGCGTTCGGCGTGCTCGGCGGTCAGGCCGACCCGGTCGAGCAGCCGGTGCACCTCCGCGCGCCGGGCCCGCGGGTCCAGCTCCGGGCGGTGGCGGGCCAGCGGGCGGGCGATGATCCGGCCCACCGGGTGGCGCGGGTTGAGCGAGTCGTGCGGGTCCTGCGGCACCAGCTGGAGGCGGCGCAGCTGCGCCGCCGTGCGGTCGCGCAGCCGGGCCGGCACGGGCGCGCCGTCCAGCTGGAGGTGCCCCGACCAGTCCGGGTGCAGCCCGGTCAGGCAGCGCAGCAGGGTGGTCTTGCCGCCGCCAGAGGGGCCGACCACGCTGAGGCACTCGCCCGCCCGGACCGTCAGCTCCACCTCCCCCAGCACCGCCCGGGGGCCGCGCAGGGCCCGGAGGCCACGGACCGTCAGGACGGGCCGGGCGGTCTCCTCGGCGGCCGGGCCCCGCCAGCTCGCCCGGGCCGCCTCGACCAGCCGGCGCGCGGTCGGGCCGGCCGGGTCGGCGAGCAGACCGGCGACCGGTCCGCGCTCCACCACCCGGCCGCCGTCGAGCACCGCGATCTCGTCGGCCACCCCGGCGACCTGGGCCAGGTCGTGGCCGACCAGCAGCACGGCCGGTCCGCCGTCGGCCCGCAGCTCCTTGAGGTCGGCGAGCAGCGCGGCGGCGGTGGCCGGGTCCAGGGCGCTGGTCGGCTCGTCCAGCACCAGCAGGTCGGGCCGGTGGGCGAGCGCGGCGGCCAGCGCCACCCGCTGGCGCTGGCCGCCGGAGAGCTGGTGCGGGTAGCGGCGCAGGAAGGCGTCGTCGTCCGGCAGTCGGACCATCCGCAGGGCGGCCCTGATCCGCTCGGGCCGCTCGGCGGCCGGCACGGCGCGGGCCCGCAGGAACTCGCCGAGGTGGCGGCCGATCCGCATGGTCGGCGCGAGCGAGGTGCGCGGGTCCTGCGGCACGTAGCCGGCGTGCTCGCGGCGCAGTCGGCGCAGCTGACGGTCCGGCAGGTGCAGCACCTGACGGCCCATCAGGTGCAGTTCTCCGCCGGCGAGCGCGAGCCCGGGCCGCAGTTCGCCGAGCGCGGCCAGCGCGAGCGTGGTCTTCCCGCTGCCGGAGGGGCCGACCAGGGCCAGCACCCGGCCGGGCGCGAGGTCGAGGTCGATCCCGTCCAGCACGGTGCGCCCGCCCGCCGTCACCGTGAGGCCGCGCACCCGCAGCACCGCGCCCGTCTCCAGCGGCGCGGCCGGGCCGGTGCGGCGCCGTCGGGCCACCGCCGGGAACGCGGCGTCCACCAGCAGGTTCGCCGAGAGCAGCAGCGCCAGCACGCCGATCGCCGGCACCGCGACCGCGAGCGGTTGCAGGGCCAGCCCGTCCCGGTTCTCCAGGATCATCAAGCCCCAGTCGGCGGCCGGTGGTTGGGCGCCGTAGCCGAGGAACCCGGCGGTGGCGACCACGAACACGGCGCCGACGAACCGCACCGCGGCGTCGGCGGCGAGCACCGGCGCGAGGTTGGGCAGCACCTCCCGGAACAGCAGGTAGGCCGTGCCCTCCCCGCGCGCCGCGGCCGCCTCGACGTAGTCGTGCTGGAGCGCCTGCAGGGTGGCGGCGCGGACCAGCCGGACGATCTCCGGCAGCAGCACGACCGCGGCGGCCGCGCCGACGCCGAGCGCGCCCCGGCCGAGCGCGACCACGGTGAGGCTGAGCAGCAGCAGGGCCGGCAGGCTGAGCAGCACGTCGGCGCTCCAGCGCACCGCCCGGTCCAGCCGGCCGCCGCGCAGCGCGGCGGCCATGCCGGCCGTCCCGCCGATGCCGTAGCCGGCGGCGAGCGCGGCCAGCGAGAGCAGCACCAGCGACCGCCCGCCGGCCAGGAAGCGGCTGAGCACGTCCGCGCCGAGGTGGTCGGTGCCGAGCGGCGCGGCGCCGCCGGCCGGCGCGTACGGCATGTCCAGCACCTCGCCGGGCGGGTGCGGCGCCAGCACCGGGCCGAGCAGCGCGAGCAGCACCACCGCGAGCAGTGCGCCGCCCGCCAGCAGGGTCCGCCACCGCGGTATTCGGAATTCGGTCAACTGTGGCTCCTGGCAGCGGGGTTCAGTGCGTTGGCGAGCAGGTCGGCGAGCAGGTTGAGGGTGATCGTCAGGCCGGCCACCAGCAGCGTGACGCCCTGCACCACCGGCACGTCCCGGCTCGCGGTGGCGTCCACCAGAGCGGCCGCCAGGCCCGGGTAGCCGAACAGGGTCTCGGCGACCAGGGTGCCGCCGAGCAGGTAGGCGAGGTAGCGGGCGAAGACCGGCACGGCGGGCACCACGGCGGCCGGCAGCACCCAGCGCAGCAGCACCCGGTGTTCGGGCAGGCCGCCGAGCCGGGCGGTGCGGACGGCCTCGGAGCCGTTCGCCTCGATCACCCCGGCGCGGACCAGCCGGACGTTCTGCGCCAGGCAGGCCGAGAGCAGGGTGAGCACGGGCAGCACCAGGATCTGCGGCTGGGTCAGCGGGCTCTGCCCGGCCGAGGGCACGGAGACCGAGGGCAGCAGGCCGAGGCCGACGGCGAGGACCAGCACCAGCAGCGTGCCGGTGACGAACTCGGGCAGGCTGACCAGCGCCAGGGTCGCCGTGGAGACCACCCGGTCGGCCGCCCGCCCGGCCCGCACCCCCGCCCACAGGCCCAGTCCGAGCGCCGAGGGCACCAGCAGCACGGCGGCGACCGCGCCGAGCAGCAGCGAGTTGCCCGCCCGCTCGGCGATCAGGTCGGCGACCGGGCGGCCGCTGGCGTAGGAGGTGCCGAGGTCGCCGTGCAGCGCGCGCCAGAGCCAGTGGCCGTACCGGCTCCAGGCCGGCTGGTCCAGCCCGAGCCGGTGCCGCAGTTCGGCGACCTGGGCGGGCCCGGCCCGGCCGCCGAGCCGGGCCGACGCCGCGTCACCGGGCGCCAGCGCGGTGGCCGCGAACACCAGGACGGAGGCGGCCAGCAGGGTCCCGGCGGCCGCGGCCAGGCGGCGCAGCGCACCGCTCACGCGAGGAAGGCGTCGCGCAGGCACGGGTAGTCGAACACGCCGCGCGGCTGGATGCCGTGCACGGCCGGGGTCGAGGCGGCGAGCGGGGGGATCCGGGCGAAGACCGCGTCGCCGCCGTGGTCGTAGAGGTAGTGCTGGACGTCGTGCACCGCGCTGGTGCGCCGGTCGTCGCCGACGGCGGTGTGCATGGCGGCCAGCAGGCCGGTCAGCGTGGGGTCGGCCGGGCCGGTGAACGGGTACATGGCCTGCGGCCCGTAGTACATGGACAGTTGCAGCGGCAGCGGCTGGGCGTGGTAGAGGTTGGTCTGCAGCGGGGTGCTGAGCAGGGTCTTGACGTCGGCGTAGTAGTCGGCGGCCGGGACCTTGTCCACCGCCACCTGGATGCCCGCCGCCTGGGCCTGCTGCACGAAGGCGCTCGCGCTCTCCAGCGTGCCGTACTCGTAGTCGCTGGTGCGCAGCGAGAGCTTGCCGCCGGGGAGGAGCCGCCTGGCCTGGTCGGGGTCGTGGGGGCGGGCCGGCAGGGTGGTGTCGTACCAGGTCTGGTACTTGCCGAGCGCGTCACCGGCCACCTCGCCGTAGCCGAGGGTGACGGTGCGGACCATGGCGTCCCGGTCGATCGCCAGCTTCAGCGCCTGGACGGCCTCGGGCTTGGTGAACGGGTCGGTGCCCAGGTTCATGGTGAAGGCCAGGTCGCTCCAGAGCTCCTTGGGGGCGGTGAGCACCCGCAGCGCCTTGTTGTCCTGCTCGGCGCGGGCGGTGGCCAGGGTGAGGCCGCCGGCGTAGTCGAACTGACCGGCCTTCAGGCCGTTCAGCCGGGCGCCCGCGTCGGCGACCGAGAAGAGCTCGATCCGGTCCAGGTAGGGGCCGCCGTTGGCCGCGTCCCAGTAGTCGGTGCGGGCGGTGAGCAGGCTGCTGGCGCCGGCGCTCCAGCTCTTCAGCAGGAACGGGCCGGAGCCGAGGGCGTGCGCGAAGTCGCTGGTGCCGTCCGGGAAGACGAACATCGACTGAGCCAGCACCAGGTCGAAGAACCCGTCCGGGGCCTTGAGTTGGAGGTCCAGGGTGCGCGGGTCGCGGACGGCGGAGGCGTTCGGGTCGAGGCCGCCGAGCACACCGGCCTGCACGGTCGGGTTGGCGGCCAGCGTGCGGAGGCTGAACAGCACGTCCTGGGCGGTGAGTTGGCGCCCGTCGCTGAAGCTGACGCCGGCCCGCAGCTTGACCGTCCAGCGGCTGGCGTCGGCGTTCGGCTCGACCGACTCGGCGAGCCGCCAGATCACCTTGCTGCCGTCGAGCTCGCCGAGGGTGTCCCAGATCAGCCGGGCCCGCACGTAGTCGACGGCGCTGCCGGTGGCCTGGAGCACGTTGGTGGACTCGGCGCTGGATCCGGCGAAGGCGGCCCGCAGCTTTCCGCCGCGCTTCGGCGCCACGGAGGCGGTCGGCGCGTCGGCATCCAGTGCCGCGGGGTGCGCGGCGCCGGAGCCGCAGGCGGCCAGCAGGCCGGCGCCGGCCGCGGCGCCGAGGCCGGCACCGACGGTGCGCAGCAGGGTTCTACGGGATATCCGGGGTGCGGTCACAGTGGTCCTCGTTCACGGTTCAGGGGCGCGCCGGAGCGGCGGTGGCGGGTGCGAGGGCCACTCTAAATGAAAACGGATTTCATTTCACTATTGGCCCTGCCCCGCCGTCCGCCGCCCACCCCACCGCCCGCAGCGCCTGTGACCGCGCGGCTCAGGCGTCAGGGATCAGGAGACCGTCCGCTCCGGCGCGAGCGAGTTGCCCGCCGGGATGTGCCCGCAGTCGGACGGGGCCGGCCTGCCCGCGAAGCGGTCGTTCAACCAGGAGGCCGCGTTGAGCGCCCAGGCCGGCGCCGTGCCGAAGTGGCTGAGCAGGTCGTACTGGTCGTACTTGATCGAGCGGTTGCCGGTGGCGCAGTACTGGTTGGCCAGCGCCCGCACGTCGCCGGCGACCATCACGCCGTCGCCGGTGCCGATGCCGGACGGGTTGGCGAACGTCCCCTCCAGCACGCCCCCGTCGCCCTGGGCGATGTAGCCGGGGATGGTCGGAGTCGGGGCCGAGCCCAGGTTGATCTTGTTCACCACGTCGACGAAGGCGGCCACCGAGTCCGGGTCGGCGTACTGGGGCTTGGCCATCTGCTGCCAGGTCAGACCCGGGTAGTGGCCGAGCGCGTCGAGCAGCGAGCCGTTCTGCAGCCGGTCGTAGATCTGCAGGCCGTAGCCGTTCAGGTAGGGCGTCAGGTCGACGCCGTAGGAGCGGGAGACCCCGATGATCGACATCGGGATGACGCCGGACCAGACCAGCGAGCCGTTGACGTACTTCAGGTTGTGCGCCGGGTCGACGAGCACCCCGCCCTCGGCGAAGCCGACCAGGTTCTTGTTGACGTCGGGCGCGTAGCCCGGGGCGAGCGCCGAGGCCCAGTCGGTGGCGATGGAGCCGCCGGAGTAGCCCATCAGGCCGAACTTCGTCGCGCCGTTCAGGCCGGTCGCCGGGGAGCTGGTCGCGGCCCGGATCGAGTCCAGGGTGTTGAAGGCGTACTCCGGGCCGGCCGCGAAGTCCGCACCCTGGCCCTCGGTGTCCGGGATGACGAGGTTGTCGCCCTGCAGCAGCAGCGCCGAGAGGGCGACGGACTCGAAGTTGGCGATGGTGCCGCCGAGCGTCACGTTCCCGGCGATGGCCCGGGACGGTTCGTCCTGCGGGTTCAGGGAGTCGTAGAACGACTGGTAGGAGACCGCCGTCGTGGTGTTGCCGGTGAGGCTGCGCACCACCGAGGTCACGTTCGCGGCCGGTCGGCCCTGCGCGTCGGTGGTGCGGTAGAGCAGCTGGATCGCGGTGACCGGCGTGGGGATGCCCTCGATGTGGTAGTGCAGGGTCCGGGTCTTGAGCACGGTGCCCGGTGCGAAGGAGGACAGCGGCGCACTGCCGGTGTAGGTGGCGAAGGAATCGCCCGTACTGCCGCTCGCGGTCGCGGCCCAGGCGCCCGGGGCGGCGGCCAGGGCCGTCACCGTGGCGGCGGCCACGGCGACGGCCAGGCGGCGGACGGAGTTTCTGGACATGGCTTTCCCCCGAGGTAGTGAGGCGGGTCACACTCCTGACTGGCGAGTAAGTTACCAATGGGTAAAGCGTCCGTACAGAGAGATGACACGGCATCCTGTGGGCACTTGGTGAAGGACCGTCGGGCCGGCCCCGCCCACCGGATCCTGACGGCGGCTCAGCCGGTCCGGCTCGGCAGCCCGTTCTCGGCGTGCCCGGTGAAGCGGCGCAGGAAGGTCGGGTCGGTGTTCACCGTGACCGAGAGGTCGTACCAGCCGTCGAAGGAGAGCAGGTCCCAGCTGTCGGTGGTCGAACCGCCGGCCGGGACGGCGTACGTCCAGGGCCCGTCGCCCCGGTACTGGTTGGCGGTCACGGTGATGGTGACAGGCTGGGCGGAGGCGTTGGCCAGCACCAGTTGCAGGCGGGGCGCGGCGGTGTAGGAGGCGGTGACCTCCACGCCCGCGCCGGGGCTGTTTGCGTCGCCGGCGAACTGCCAGCGGAACCGGTTGGGGCCGTGGACGGCGATGTCGTACTCGCCGCCGCCGTAGGCCTGGACGTGCCAGGTGTCGCTGACCGTCGCGCCGGCCGCCACGTCGTAGCCCCAGGGCCCGTCGGTCTGCCCGTCGGCCCGGTAGGCCGCCAACTGCACCGCGGCGGCGCCCTGGTTGGCGAAGGTGGTGGTGAGGAGCTGCCGGTCGGCGCTGAGCGAGGCCGCGGCCAGCGGCTGGTACGGCAGCGGCCGGGCGGGCCGGGTCCCCGGGTCCTGCGCGGGCGCGGCGGTCGGGCCGGTCGCGGGCGGGGCGGCGGCGGGCAGGCCCTTCTCGGGGTCGTCGGGGTCGCCGGGCGCGATGGCGTGATCGGGCATCACGGGCAGGCCGGTGGGCACGGCCGGGTCGGCGGCGGTGAAGTCGAAGCAGCTGGTCAGGTCGCCGCAGACCGAGCGCCGCCACGGCGAGATGTTGGGGAACGGCTGGTCGGGGTGCTTCCAGGTCTCGATGAAGCGGATCACCGAAGTGTGGTCGAACACCTGGGAGTTGACCCAGCCGCCCTTGCTCCAGGGGGAGATCACCGTCATCGGCACCCGGGCGCCCAGCCCGATCGGCAGGCCGCCCACGTACTCGTCGGTGGCGCCGGCCGGCGGCATCGGCGGCGGCACGTGGTCGAACATGCCGTCGTTCTCGTCGTAGTTGATCAGCAGCACGGTGGAGGACCAGAGCTCCTGGTCGGCCCACAGCGCCTTCAGCACCTCCTGGATGTAGACCGCCCCGTTGAGCGGGCGCCCGGCCGGGTGCTCGCAGTAGCCGGAGGGGGCGACGATCCAGGAGACCTCGGGGAGGGTGCCCGCCGCGCAGTCGGCGGTGAAGGCGGAGAGCACGTGCGCCGGATCCTTGCCGAGGCCGGAGTCCGGCTGCCACGGGGTGATGCCGGCCTTCTGGGCCAGGGCGGAGTTGGCCGGGTCGTGGAACGCGCTGAACAGCCAGAGCGGGTTGTCCCCGTAGTCGCCGACCCAGGGGTGGTTGCCGTCGTCGCCGACCTCGTTGTTGGCGTAGACCCGCCAGCTGACGCCGCGCTGCTCCAGGAACTCGGGATAGGTCTGCCAGGAGTAGACCGGCTGGTAGTCCGCCGGGTTGTTGTTGCCCGGGCCGCCGTGCTGCCCGGCCGCGTCGATGGTGCCGGAGAACAGGTAGACCCGGTTGGGGGTGGTCGGGCCCTGCACCGAGCAGTGGTAGTGGTCGCAGATGGTGAAGGCGTCGGCGAGCGCGCGGTGGAACGGGATGTCCTGCTCGGTGAGGTAACCCATCGTCATCTCGCCCTTGGCGGCGATCCACTGGTCGCACCTGCCGCCGTCGATCGCCTGGTGCTGGTCGCTCCAGGCGTGCGGCAGGTAGTCGTCGTCCTGGCCGTCGACCTGGGTGGTGTTGATCCGGAACGGCAGCAGGTGGCCGTCCGACCGGCTCGCGGAGGGCTGGTGGAACACGTCCAGCCCGTTCGGCATGGTCACCGCGGTGCGGTCGCCGAAGCCCCGGACGCCGCTCATCGTGCCGTAGTAGTGGTCGAAGGAGCGGTTCTCCTGCATCAGCACGACGACGTGCTTGACGTCAGCCAGGGATCCGGGCACGGACGGGGCGGCCAGCGCCTGCGCCATGCCGGGCGGCAGCACGGACAGGGCGCCGGCGGCGACGGCTCCGCCGAGGAAGCGGCGACGGGTGAGGGGGAAGCCTGGCTCGGTCACGTGACCGACCTCCATCTGACGACTGTGGGGGGATGGGTCGTTCCGGGTGCTGCGTGGGCATCACGGGCCGCCCGCCGACGCGCTGTTGGGGGTGCGCGTGGGCGGCGGGACTCGCGGAGTGGGTGACATAATCTGCTCATTGAAGGCGTCTAGTCAACAGAACTGCGCAGTAACTGCTCAGGGAATGCTCAGCCTCGCGTGTCTGCGTCGGCGGGGTGCGGGCCTCGGGCATGATCGACCCCGTGATGGACCCCGTGATCTGCTCCGTGATCGGCTCGTCTCGCACCGATGGGTGCTGAAGGGTGCGGCTGTCGGCTGCCGGGTGGTGGCAGCAGGCCGTGGTGGACACCGGGCGACTGCCGCTGCTGGCCGCGCTGCTCGCGTTCCTGCTCACGTTCCTGGTGACCCGGGGCATCACCCGGCTGATCCGGGCCGGCCGGGGGCCGTTCCGCGACAACGTCACTCCCGGCGGCGTCCACATCCACCACGCGGTGCCCGGGGTGCTGCTCATGGTGGCCGGGGGCTTCGCGCTCGCCGCCATCCCCGGCACGGGCGCGGCCAAGATCGCCGCCTGCATGGTGTTCGGTGTCGGGACCGGGCTGGTGCTCGACGAGTTCGCACTGATCATCCACCTCGCCGACGTCTACTGGACGGACGAGGGGCGCGCCTCGGTCGAGGCGATCACGCTGACCACCGCGGCGTTGCTGATGGTGCTGCTCGGCAGCGTGCCGTTCGGGATCGGCGACGCCGGGCAGCGCGCGACGGTGGGCTGGACGGTGTGGATCCTGGCGATCGTCGCCGACCTGCTCTACACGGTCGTCGCGTTCGCCAAGGGCAAGATCCGGATGGGTGTGCTCGGCCTGTTCGTCCCGGTCATCGGACTGGTCGCCGCCGTCCGGCTGGCCCGTCCCGCCTCCCCCTGGGCCAAGCGGTTCTACGCGGACAAGCCGGCCAAGCTCGACCGCGCCACCCGGCAGACCGCACGCCACGACGGCCACTGGCAACGGCTGTTGACACGCGTCCAGGACTGGATCGCCGGCGCCCCGGACCGGGGTGGCCCCGGCCGGGGTGGCGGCTGACGTCAACACACGGGCTCAGGACGGCTCGGCCGCCGAGACGGTGATCACCCGCTTGGCGAAGTAGGCGGGGCGGACCAGCGAGTAACCGATCATCACCAGCGCGCCGAACAGCAGCGATCCGATGCCGATCACCGAGACCCGCCCGACCTGCCCGAGCAGCGGCAGGTCGACACTGCCGGTGCCGTAGCCCGGGTCGGCGTAGACGAAGAAGGCGGCGTAGACGAACAGCCCGAACAGGATCAGCGCGCCGAGGCCCGGCAGGATGCCCTTGAACCAGAGGTCGCGGGCGCTGCGGGTGAGCACCCTGCGGTAGTACCAGACGCAGGCGGCGCCGGTCAGGCCGTAGTAGAAGGCGATGGACAGGCCGATCGAGCCGATCGAGTCGGTGAGCACCGCCGTGCTGACCTTGCTGAGGACCACGTAGAAGACCGCCGAGACCACGCCCATGCCGACGGTCGACCAGGTGGGCGTCAGGTACTTGGCGTGGATCCGGGCGAACCGCGCCGGGATCGCCTTGTGGGCGGCCATCGACAGGGTGGTCCGAGCGGTCGGCAGGATCGACGTCTGGGTGGAGGCGGCCGAGGAGGTGAGCACCATGAAGATGAGCAGCTTGGAGAGGAACCACCCGATCCCGTGACTGCCGAACACCTCGTTGCCCAGGCCCGACAACACGTCACCGGCGTTCGCCTTGTTGGCCAGGCCGGTCCCGCTGGTGCCGATGCCCGCGAAGGCCTGTGCCGAGGTGGAGACCACGGCGTAGATCACCAGCAGCAGCACGGTGGAGATCACCGCGGCCCGCCCCGGGGTGCTCGCCCGGCTCTCGGTCTCCTCGTTGACCGAGACGGCGGTGTCCCAGCCCCAGTAGATGAAGATCGCGGCCAGGATGCCCTTCGTGAAGGCGCTGGGCGAGTCGATGTTCAGCGGGTTGAACCAGGAGAGCGCGATGTGCGCGGAGCCGGCGGCGGCGTGACCGGTGTACACCTTGGCCAGGGCGACGACCGAGAGCACCGCCAGCATCACGACCTCGATGCCCAGCAGGACCTTCTGCAGCGCGGCGGAGATCTCGATGCCGATGTAGCAGAGCCAGGTCATCAGCACGATCCAGACGACACCGGCCGTGGTGGTCCACAGCGTGCTGCTCGCCAAGCCGTTGGCGCCGATCAGCTCGAAACCGTACTGGCCCGCGATCTGCGCCAGGTTGGCGAGCACGATGACGTCCGCGGCGATGATGCCCCAGCCGCCCATCCAGCCGGTGCGCGGCCCGAACGCCCTGGCCGCCCAGGTGAAGGTGGTGCCGCAGTCCGGGTCGGCCGCGTTCATCTCCCGGTAGGCGTAGGCGATCAGCAGCATCGGGATGAAGGCGAGGATCATCACGATCGGCGACTGGAGCCCGACTCCGGCGACCACCAGGCCGAGGGTGGCCGCGAGGCTGTAGGCGGGGGCGGTGGAGGCGAGGCCGATGGCGACGCTGGAGGCCAGGCCGAGCGCGCCGTCCTTGAGTCCCTTGCCGCCGCTGGCGCCGCTGGGCGGGTCGGTCGGCGAACTGATCGAAGTGGAAGACATTGACCTCTCCGGATGTGGGGGGCATCGGACGGAAAGCGGGGAGAGTTAACTACCACTGAACAAATTGTTCGAGGAAGTTACCACCGGCCATCCTGGCGAACAAGCGGCGGAGGACTCGACTCGGTGTCGGCCCGGTGACGGTCCGGGAGCGGGTTCACGAGGAGGCAAGTCGACCGAGCTATCGGACAGTTGATCGACCGTCCGACCCGGACCGCACCGGAGGGACCGGTCGGTGAACACCACTGAATAGGATGTTCGGCGAGGCGGTCCAGATCAGGTGGCGAAGGGGGCGGGATGACACAGGTGGCCTCTCCGGACGCCCCGGCCCCGGGCGGCCGGGACCCGCACGTGGGCACCCGGGTGCGCGAGTACCGGCTGATGCGGCGGCTCACGCTGCGCGCGCTCGGCAAGGCGGCCGGGGTGAGCCCCAGCTTCCTCAGCCAGCTGGAGAACGGCCGCACCGACGCCAGCGTCGGCTCGCTGCGCCGGATCTCCATGGCCCTGGGCGTCAGCATGGCCGACCTGTTCGAGCCCGCGCCGCGCGCCTGGCACGCGGTGCTCCGGCGCGCCGACCGGCCGCAGGTCGAAGTCACCGCCGGGTCGCGGAAGTTCATGATCGCGCAGCCGCCGCTGCGTCACCTGGAGATCTACACGGGCGAGTTCGGCCCCGGCGGCTCCACCGGCGACGGCCAGTACACCCACGGGGACGCCCAGGAAGTACTGCTGGTGATCTCCGGCGAGGTCACCCTGGAGCTGTCCGAGGAGCGCCACACCCTGCGCACCGGGGACAGCATCGAGTACGCCACCTCGACCCCGCACCGCCTGGTCAACTCGGGCCAGGGACCGGCCGAGGTGCTCTGGGTGATCAGCCCGCCGACACCGGACGAGGTGCCGAGCACCTAGCCCCGGCCGCTGAGATGACGCAGCCGGGGCGGGAACGGGTCCGGTCAGGAGGTGAGGCGGGCGAGTAGCTCCGGGTGGTCGGCCAGGGCGCTGGCGAGCGCCTGCTGGGAGCGGGGCCGGTAGTGGTCGGCGTCCACGGCGGGCCAGTCGATCGGGCCGAACGGCGGCTCCGGGTCGTACTCGATGAGCAGCTGGATCTCCCGCGCCAGCTCCTCGCCGGCCACCCGCGCGACCAGTTGGAGCGCCATGTCGATGCCGGCCGAGACGCCCGCGGCGGTGACGTAGCGGCCGTCCTCGACCCAGCGCTGCGCCACCGGCGTCGCACCGAAGCGGGTCAGCAGGTCGCGGTACCACCAGTGGGTGGTGGCCCGGCGGCCCTCCAGCAGGCCGGCGGCACCCAGCAGCAGCGAGCCGGTGCAGACCGAGCCGACCAGGTGGGCCCCGTCCGCCGCCTTCCGCAGGCGCGCCAGCAGGCGCTCGTCGGCCAGCGCCTTGAGCGTCGGTTCCAGGCCGCCGGGGACCACCAGCACGAACGGCTCGGGGACCTCGTCGAAGGTGTGGCTCGGCACCACCGCGAGCGGGGTGTCGGTGTCCACCGGCTCGACCCGCTCGCCGAGCACCACCGTGCGGAAGCCCGGCGCCAGCTGCTCCAGCGCGGAGCAGACCTGCAACGGGCCGGCCAGGTCGAGCAGGGTCAGGCCCGGGTAGACGGCGAAGGCGATGGTCCGGAGCGGGGTCTGCTCCATGGCGTCCTCGGACACGGTTCGGCTCCTCGGTGTGGTGGGTGACGGTGGGTCGGGCGGCCTGCGCGGACCGCCCGACCCACCGTCACCCACCGCACCCGCCACCCCCGGCCGGACCGGGCTGTCCTGTCCGGAATCCTGCGATCCCTGTCCGCCGGACGCGGCGGCGTAGGCTGAGCGCCATGCCCGCCCCCGCCCGACAGGTCGTCATCATCGGCTACGACCGCTCCGAACTCCTCGACATCGCCTGCGTCAGCGACACCCTGGACGCCGCCAACCGACTCGGCGCGGACCCCGCCTACCGGGTCCGGCTGGCCTCCGTGCGCGGCCGCCCGGTGCGGTCGTCCGGCGGGCCGGCGCTGATGAGCCAGGCCGCCGTCGAGAAGGTCCGGGGCCCGCTCGACACCCTGGTGATAGCCGGCGGGATCGGCCACCTCGCCGCCGCAGCCGATCCCGAACTGCTGGAGCAGATACGACGGTTGGCGCCGACGAGCCGCCGGGTGGCCTCGGTGTGCACCGGGGCGGGCGTGCTGGCCGCGGCCGGCCTGCTCGACGGGCGCCGCGCCACCACCCACTGGTCGTACGCCCGCGAGCTCGCCGCCCGGTACCCGCAGGTCGCGGTGGACCCGCGCCCGCTGTACCTCGTCGACGGCCCGGTCTGGACCTCGGCCGGGGTGACCAGCGCCCTCGACCTGGCGCTGGCCCTGGTGGAGGACGACCACGGGCCCGAGCTGGCCCGCTCGATCGCCCGCTGGCTGGTCACCTACATGCAACGGCCGGGAAACCAGGCCCAGTTGTCGCCCTACGTGCAGGACGCGCCGCCGGCCCACCAGTTGCTGCGCCAGGTGGTGTGCTACATCGCCGGCCACCTGGACGCCGACCTGTCCGGCGCCGCGCTGGCCGCCCGGTGCGGGGTCAGCGAGCGGCACCTGTCCCGCCTCTTCCTCGACCAGCTCGGCGAACCGCCCGCCCGCTACGTGCGCACCGCCCGCGCCGAGGCCGCCGCGACCCTGCTGACCAGCACCGCGCTGCCGCTGACCGCGGTCGCCCGGCGCTGCGGGTTCCGCTCCACCGAGACGCTGCGCCAGGCCTTCCTGGCCCACTTCGGCACCACGCCCTCCGCCCACCGCAGCGCGCTGGGCCCGCGACCGGCGCAGCGGAGCGAACCGACGGTCAGCGGATCCGGTCGAGGTTCCACAGCGGCAGGTACTCGAAGAAGGTGACGGCCTCGTCCCGCCAGCGGGGCCGCCAGCCGGCGGCCTCGGCGGACGCCAGTTCCGCCAGGCGCCGCAGCTGCGCGCGCATGGTCTCCGGCACCCCGTGGCGCCGGGCGATCTCACGGACGGCGTCGACCTCCTCGGCCGAGCACTCTCCGTTCCCGAGCGCGGACTCCACCACGGCCCGCTCGGCGTCGGTGGCCACCCGCAGGATCGCGGCCACGGTGTAGTTGCGCCGCCCGTCCCGGATGTCGGTCCCGGTGGGCTTGCCCATCGTCGCGGGGTCCCCGAACAGGTCCAGGTAGTCGTCGCGCAGCTGCCCGGCGATGCCCGCCAGCCGGGCGTAGCGCCGCAGTTCGGTCTCGTAGCGGGCCGGCTGCCCGCCCGCGGCGAGCAGCCCGAGTTGCATCGGGGCCAGCACCGAGTAGCGCGAAGTCTTGTAGTCGGCCACGCAGTTCAGCACCTCCTCGTCCGGCACCGGGGTGAAGTCCCGTTCCATGTCGGCGATCTGGCCCAGGAACGTGGCCGAGGCCGCCCGCGTCTGGGCCTCGACCATCGCGTGGCGCACCGCGAGGGGGGCCTTGGCGTCGAGCAGCACCTGGAGGGAGAGGGCGAGCGCGAGGTCGCCGGCCAGCAGGGCCAGCCCGAGGGCGGTCTGCGGCCGGTCGGGGAACTGGTCGCGGTAGGCGTAGTAGGTCGACGGGCCGCCGCGGCGGGTGGGGCTGTCGTCGATGATGTCGTCGTGGATCAGCCCGTGGGTCTGCAGCAGTTCGACGCTCAGCGCGGCGGCGTCCAGCCCCTCGACGGGCTCGGCGGTCACCAGGCGAGCCGCCTCGAAGAGGAGCACCACCCGCATCCGCTTGCCCCCGCGCAGCGACAGCTCCCGCAGCAGCCGCACGCAGTCGGGCGTGAACCTGCTGAACGCGGGCATGTCGAGGTCGGCGCCCAGGCCCCGGAAGTACTCCTCGAAGAGCGCGCCGAACCGCTGCTCGTAGCCGGCGATGCGGGCCAGGATCTGTTCGACGGCGACGGGCGTCTCGGTCATGTGCGGGGCTCTCCTGTTCGGGGGTTGGGGACAGCCTCACAGAAATCGCGGCCCGATGCCCCGTCAGCCCAGCGCGCGGTCGAGGTTGAAGGCGGCGCTGATCAGCGAGAGGTGGGTGAAGGCCTGCGGGAAGTTGCCGAGTTGCTCGCCGGTGGGGCCGATCTCCTCGGCGAACAGGCCGAGGTGGTTGGCGTAGGTGAGCATCTTCTCGAAGGCGAGCCGGGCCTCCTCCAGCCGGCCGGCCCGGGCCAGGGCCTCGACGTACCAGAAGGAGCAGATCGAGAAGGTGCCCTCGGGGCCGCTCAGGCCGTCCGGGCTGGTGGCCGGGTCGTAGCGGTGGACCAGGGAGTCGGAGACCAGGTCGGCGGTGAGGGCGTCCAGGGTGGCGAGCCACTTGGGGTCGGTGGGCGAGACGAACTTGGCCATCGGCATCATCAGCAGCGAGGCGTCCAACTGGTCCTCGTCCAGCGCCTGGACGAACGCGCCTCGCCCGGTCGACCAGCCGCGCGCCATGATCTGCCGGTAGATCGCGTCCCGGCAGCCGCGCCAGCGGGGCAGGTCGGCCGGCAGGCCGCGGCGGTTGGCCATCCGGATCGCCCGCTCCAGCGCGACCCAGCACATCAGCCGCGAGTAGACGAAGTTGCGGCGGCCGCCGCGGGTCTCCCAGATCCCCTCGTCGGGCTGGTCCCAGTTCTCGCAGAGCCAGTCCGCCATCGCGCCGACCTCGTCCCAGCGCTCGCTGCTGATCGGCTGGCCCCACTTGTCGTACAGGTAGAGGGAGTCGATCAGGGCTCCGTAGATGTCCAGCTGGAGCTGGCCGGTGGCCGCGTTGCCGATCCGGACCGGCGCGGAGCCGAGGTAGCCCTCCAGGTGCGCCAGCTCCCGCTCGGGCAGTTCGCTGCGCCCGTCGATGCCGTACATGATCTGCAGCGGGCCGCCCGCGCCGGTGCCGCGCATGATGCCGCGCTCGCCGAGGAAGCCCATGAACGCCTCGGCCTCCGAGGTGAACCCCAGGCGCAGCATGGCGTAGAGGCAGAAGGCGGCGTCGCGGACCCAGACGTAGCGGTAGTCCCAGTTGCGCTCGCCGCCGAGCTGCTCGGGGAGGCTGGTGGTCGGTGCGGCGATGATCGCGCCGGTCGGCGCGTAGGTGAGGAGCTTGAGCACCAGCGCGGAGCGGTTCACCATCTCCCGCCAGCGGCCGTGGTACTGCGAGCCGGCCAGCCAGCGGCGCCAGAACCGCACCGTCGCGTCGGCCTGCTCCTCGGCCTCGGCCCGCGGACAGGCCCGGGTCGGCACCTCGTCGCCGATCTGGTCGAGTGCGAAGACGTTGGACTCGCCCTCCAGGAGCTTGAAGTGCGACCAGACGTCGGTGCCGTCGCTCTCCAGCGGGGCGGTGGAGGTCAGTGCGAGGGTGAGCGACGGGGCGCGGAAGACGGCGTGGTGGCCTTCGAGGTGGGTGGTGTGCGCCTCGGTGCCGTAGCCGAACCGCGGGGCGATCCTGGCCCGGAACGGGAGGGTGCCGCGCACGCACAGCACCCGGCGGATCAGCCGGTGCCGGGCCGCCTCGCGCGAGTCGTCGACCACCGGCATGAAGTCCTGGATCTCCGCCACCCCGTCGGCCGCGAAGAACCGGGTGATCAGCACGTTCGTGTCGGGGAAGTAGAACTGGCGGGTGCGGGTCGGGACTTCGGCGGCCAGCTCGAACGAGCCGCCCCGGTCGGCGTCGAGGATGGCCCCGAAGACGCTGGGCGCGTCGAAGCGCGGGCAGCAGTACCAGTCGATGGTGCCGTTCGTGCCGACCAGGGCGGCCGTGCGCAGGTCGCCGATCAGGCCGTGTTCGGAGATCGGTGTGTACCGGCCGCTGTCGCGGTAGGCGAAACCGGTCGTGTCGAAGCCGGTCGTGGAGAACGCCATGTCGGCCTCCCTGCCGCTGCGGCGCGCGGGCCCGGGGACGGAGCCTTCCTCCCATGCTAGTGCCGCGTCAGCCGACCGCCGGGTCGGTCGGGGGGTCGGTCGGGGGGTCGGCGCCCTGGGTGTCGCCGAGGCGGTCGAGCCGGTCGGCGGCGGGCGCGCGGCCGGCCAGGATGCGGGCCTCGGCGGCCGGGTCGCCGAGGGTGCGGGCGGCGGTGAGGGCGAGCCGGTAGCAGGTGGCGAGGTCGTCCAGGTGGCGGCGGAGCAGCAGGAAGGCGCCCTGGACGACCGCCAACTGCCAGACGGTCTCGTGCAGTCCGGCGCCGGCACTGGCCTGGAGCACGGCGGCGAGGTTCTTCCGCTCCTGGTCCAGCCAGTGGAGTCCGTCGGCGCGGGAGGCGAAGTCCAGGGGTGGCACCTCGGGCACCGAGGTGAGCACCGGGAGGTCGGTGGCGTCGATCGCGGTGGCCGCGTTGTGGGCCGTGTGCAGGGACCAGGTGGCCAGCCGGGCGAGCGCTCTGCCGCCGTCGCGTTCGCGGTCGGCCAGTTCGGCGGCGTAGCGGCGCAGCAGGTCGTGCAGTTCGTAGCGGCCGGACGTCTTCTGTTGCAGCAGGTGCTCGTCCTGGAGCAGTTCCAGCAGCGCCTCCGCGTCGGCGGGGGCGGTGCCGGCCAGCGCGGCGGCGGCGGGGACGGTCAGGTCGTGGCCCGGGTAGCGGCCCAGCAGGCGGAACAACCGGCGGGCGGGCTCGGGCAGTTCACGGTAGGAGAGGTCGAACACCGGCCGCAGCGACCGGCTGCCCGCGCGGGCCGCGTCCAGGCTGGCGGCCCGCAGGCGCGCGGCGAGGTCGGCCAGGCTCCAGGCCGGCCGGGCGCGCAGCCGGGAGGCGGCCAGCGAGACGGCCAACGGCAACAGGCCGCAGGCGTCGGCGATCTCCTCGGCCACCGCCGCCTCGGCGCCGACCCGGTCGTGGCCGGCGATCCTGGCCAGCAGTTCGACGGCCTCGGCGGGGCTGAACACGTCCAGCAGCCGTGGCGAGGAGCCGTCGAGCCCGGCGAGGCTGCGGCGGCTGGTGATCAGCACCAGGCAGCTGGCGGAGGCCGGGATCAGGCTGCGGACCTGCTCCTCGCCGGCGGCGTTGTCCAGCAGGATCAGCGCGTCCAGGCCGTGCATCCGGTCCCGGAACATGGCCGCCCGGGCGTCCTCCCCGTCGGGTATCTGGGCGGCCGGCACCCCGAGGGAGCGCAGGAAGGTGTCCAGCACGGCCGCCGGGGCGGCGGGCTCCTGGTCGGGTTCGAAGCCGCGCAGGTTCACGTAGAGCTGCACCTCGGCGTACCGTCCGGCGCCGACCAGCTTGTGCGCGGCGTGCAGCGCCAGTTGGGTCTTGCCGACGCCGGCCATGCCCTCGATGGTGAGCACCAGTGCGGCGGCCGGATCACGGGGCCTGGCCTGGCCGAGCAGCCAGGCCAGCTCCTCCTCACGTCCGGTGAACGTCGGCAGCGCGGACGGGAGTTGGCGCAGCACGCCGGTGGGTCCGCCGGTCTTGGCGTTGGCGTGCACTGTCACGCAGGCGGCCCGCCAGTGGGCCACGGCCGGCTCGTCGACGCCCAGCGCCCGGACTATCCCGACCACCAGGTCGATGTCCAGCCGGCGGCGGCGCAGCTGGAAGACGTCGGTGATGGTGGACTGCGACACCTGGCGCGCGGGCCGCAGCAGCGGGCCGACCCGTCTGGCGAGGGTGCGGTACGACGGCTGGCCGGCCCAGGCGCGCAGGTGTCCCAGCAGTCCGATGAACTCGGCCAGATCGGCGGCCCGGCGGGGATCCGGGGCAACCTCGTGTCGCAGCAGGCTCAAGAGTTGACTCCCCCCACTTCCGTCTTGATCACCGTCGACGAGTGTAGGTGCCCGGACTTGCCCGGGAAACTGTGCCGCGCTGGCCCCTTCCGGCCATTGTGATCAACGCCGGTGCGGGCGGCTGCGGCTGCTCAAGTGCGGCGGGACCTGGGCGTTTCCCGGTCCTCCCGGCGTCCCGGCCGACCGGGGCAGCCGGGGCACCACCGGAGTTCGGAGCACAGCGACGAGATCGGAGGGTGCAATGTCGGAGGGGGCGAGGGCGGTGCCGGGGCACACCGGTGACGGGCCCGTGCTGATCGGGGTGGTGGACGAGTGCCAGGCGACCGCGCTGGGGGTGGCGTCCTGGCTCGACGACCTGCCGGGGGCCCGGGTCGTGGTGGCCCCGCCGGAGCAGGTGGCGGAGCCGTACGGCCGGGTGGGGGCGCTGGCCGACGTGCTGGTGATGGAGCTGGTGTACCGGGGTCGGGCGCGGTTGCCGGACATCGGGCGGCTGGCGCACGCGGGCCGGGAGGTGGTGGTGTACACCCGCTCGGTCGACCGGCCGACCGCGGCGGCCGTGACCGGGGCGGGCGCGCTGTGCTGCGTCTCGACCACGGACGGGCGCGAGGCGCTGGTCCCGGTGCTCGCGGCCCTGCTCGCCGCGCGCGGCGACCGGGGGCCGCGGGCGGCGGGCGCCGAACCGGAACCGGAGCCGGAGGAGCGCGAGGAGCCGGAGCCGGAGCCGGAGCCGGAGCTGGAGGAGCGCCCGAGCCTGTCCGCGCGGGAGATCGACACCACCGTGCTGTGGCTGCGGTCGCCGTCGAAGCACGTGGTGGCGCGGCAGCTGCGGATCTCCCCGCACACGGTGGACATGTACCTGCGCCGGGTGCGGCACAAGTACGAGCAGGCGGGCCGGCCGGCGCACACCAAGGCGGAGCTGCTGACCCGGGCGATCGAGGACGGCCTGATCACGGTCGGCTGCGCGCCCGACTGAGCGGGTGTCACCTGGCCCCGTGTCACCTGAATGCGTGTCATGCCTGCGTCGGCATATGCCTTCTAAGGTCGTGTGCAGCGAAGCACTGCGAAACGTTGGTTGTCATGATCACGTCTATTTTAGGCAGGAGGTCAGATTGATCCACTTCGAGCAGACCGGCCGGGGCCCGGCGCTCGTCCTGGTTCCCGGACTCGCCGCCACCACCCGCTTCTTCGACCCGCTCGTCACCGACCTCGCCCGCGACCACCGAGTCATCACCCTGGACCTCGCCGGGCAGGGGCTGAGCCCGACCGGCGCACAGCCCTCGACCCTCGCCCGCGCCGTCCACGACCTGCGCGCCGTCCTGCTGGCGCTCGACGTGCGCGACGCCGTGCTGATCGGCTGGTCGCTCGGCGCGACCGTCGCCTACGGCTACCTGGAGCAGCACGGCGACGACCGGGTCACCGCGCTGGTCTCGGTGGAGCAGACGCCGCGCCTGCTGGGCGGCGACGACTGGGCCTACGGCGCCTTCGGCGGGCTGACCCCGCAGGCGGCCCGGGAGTTCGCCGACGCGCTGGGCGCCGGCGGGCGGGACGCGGTGGCGAACCTGGTGCGCGGCTCCTTCGCGGCCGGCTCCGAACCCGAACCGGCCCTGCTGGAGCACCTGGTGGCGCAGGGCGCGGCGAGCGACCCGGCCGCGCTGCGCTCGCTCTTCTCCGACGCGCTGGCCCAGGACTGGCGCGAGCGGATCACCGCCGTCACCGTGCCGACCCTGCTGGTGCACGGAGCGCGCAGCGCGGTCTACCCGCCCGCCGTCGCCGACTGGCTGGCCGCGGCCCTGCCGGACGCCGCGGTGGCGCCGTTCCCGGACAGCGGGCACCTCCCGTTCCTGGAGGAGACCGAGCGGTTCGCCGCCGTGGTGCGCGGGTTCGCCGCCCGGCACACGGGCCGCCCGCACGCGGACCAGCAACGAACGGACCGTCAGACCTCGACCCGTTAGGGGATCCACACCATGTCTACCACCCTGGACAGCCGCACCCGCCGGCTGTGCTGGATCTACCCGGACCGCGGCACCGCCTGGCAGCGGGGCCTGGAGCAGGAACACGTCTGGGACCGGTACGCCGGGATAGCCCGCGAGGCGGGCTTCGAACTCTCCTTCCACAAGCCGGAGTCGCTGGCCGTGGACGCCACGGACAGCCGCCGGCCGAAGTTCTTCCTGGAGGGCGAGCCGGTGACCCCCGAGGACACCGTCTTCGTCACCGACATCTACTCCCTCTCGCACCAGCTCCAGGACGTCGGCAGCCAGCTCTTCCTCTACACCCTGCTCGAACGGGCCGGCTTCTACCTGCCGATCCCGCCGAGCACGGCCTACCTGGGCACCGAGAAGACGACCACCCTGCTGCACCTGGCGGACAGCCCCGTCAGCGCCGTGCCCACCGTGCGGATCGCCACCGGCCGCGACGGCATGCGGGCCCAGTACGACCAGGCGCTGGCCGGCCTGGAGTACCCGCTGCTGGTCAAGCCCGCCACCTGGGGCATGGGCCTGGGTGTCTGCGTGGTGCACAACCTCAACGAGCTGCGCGGGATCGTCGGCCTGGCCGGCGCCTCGGACACCGTCCTGGTGGTGCAGCCCTACTTCAGCAACGTCGAGGACTACCGCGTCTACGTGGTCGACGGGAAGCCGCACACCGTCCTGCACAGCGTCAAGGACGGCCCGAACCTGATGGCCAGCCGCGCGACCGGCGGCAAGCGCCGGCGCGGCTACGAGGACCCGCTGCCCGAGCTGGCGGAGACCGTCGACTACGTGGTCTCCCGGCTGCCGCTGCCCTTCCTGACGGTCGACTTCCTCTTCGACGGCGAGCGGTTCTGGCTCTCCGAGATCGAGGTGGACGGCGCGGTCGGCTTCGAGGAGGACGAGGAGATGGCCCGCCGCGGCCACACCATCCTGCAGGCCCGCTTCCAGGCCTACCGCGCCGGGCACGACGCCTGGCTGGCCCGGCGGGCCGAGCGGTGACCGCGCTGCTCGGAACCGCGCCCGAGCCGGCCGCGCTGCTCGCGCACGCCCGCCGGCTGGCCGGTCGCGGCGGCGCGCCGGTGCCCGAGGGGGCCCGCGAGCTCGCCGACCTGCCGCTCAGCGGGGCGGCGGAGATCCTGGCGGTCAGCCGGCAGGCGTCCGCCGAGCACGGCGGCAGCATCGTGATGTCCAGCGGCGGCACCACCGGACGGCCGAAGCTCACCTTCATGGCCTACCACCAGGCCTTCGCCCGGCTGTCCGCCCAGTGGCGCCCGCTGCGGCCCGGCGGCACCCTGCTCAACCTGTTCAACCCGGGCCGGCTGTGGGGATCGCACTACTACATGCAGGCGTTCGCCCAGCACAGCGGCTGCGCCGCCGCCCCGATGGGCCCGTTCGAGCCCGGCGAGGTCGCCTCCTGGCTCGCCACCTGCGAGGACATGGGCGCCGACGCGGTCGCCGGGACGCCGAGCGTGCTCGCCGACTTCGCCCGCGGGGTGCTCGACAACGGCCGCCGGCTCCAGCTCTCCTCGCTGGTCTGGATGGCCGAGCCGTGGACCGAGGCGAAGCTCGCCGTGGTGCGGGAGGCCTTCCCCGGGATCGGCTTCTGGGGCAACTACGGCTCCTCGGAGACCCACATCGTCGCGACCAGCGCCCCGGCCTGCGAGGTCGGCGTGCTGCACCTGCTGCCGGACCAGCTGGTGGAACTCGACGAGGAGGGCGCGCTGTTGACCCGGGTGGGCGGCGGCTGGACCATCCCGGTGGTGCGCTACCGGCTCGGCGACCGGCTCGCCGCCGCCGAGTGCCGGTGCGGGCGGCCCGACGGGCTGCGGGTGCTCGGCCGGGCGGACGACTCGGTGAAGTTCCACGGCTCGCTGCTCGGCATCGGGGCGATGCTGGACGCGGTGCGCCGCCTCCCCGGGGTGGACGAGGCCCAGTTGCTGCTCACCGGCGAGAACAGCGGGCTGCGCACGGTCACCGCGCTCACCGCCCGGTACGCGGGTGACGCACCGTCAGACGTGGTGCGCCAGGCCCTGATCGCCGAGTTCGAGGAGCTGCGCGACGTCGCCCTCCAGCAGCCGGACGCCGTACGGGTCGAACGGGCCGCGCGGCTGGAGCGGGTCGAGCGCACCGGAAAGGTGCCGCCCGCGCTGTGGCGGGCCGCGTGAGCCGGCTCAAGGGGCACCCGTGGGCGGTGCTGGTGGTGCTCTCGCTCGGCCTGTTCATGACCCAGCTCGACATCCTGGTCATCTCCATCGCGGTGCCCGACCTGGTGAGCGGCCTGCACACCTCGCTGGGCGCGGTGGTCTGGGCGCTCAACGCCTACGTCCTGGTGATGGCCGTGCTGGTGGTGGTCTGCGGGCGGCTCGGCGACCTGCGCGGACAGCGCCGGGTGTTCGTGGCCGGCGTGGCGCTGTTCACCGTGGCCAGCCTGCTCGGCGGCCTGTCCCGCAACGCGCCCGAGCTGATCGCGGCCCGGGCGGTCCAGGGGCTGGGGGCGGCGCTGCTGAGCCCGCCGACCCTGGCGATCCTGGTGTCCGTCTTCCCGGCCGACCGGCGCGGCTCCGCGCTCGGGATCCGCGGTGCGGTGGCGGGCGCCGCGGCGGTCTCCGCGCCGGTGCTGGGCGGCCTGTTGATCAGCGCGCTGAACTGGCGCTGGGTGTTCTTCATCAACGTGCCGGTGGGGATCGCGGTGCTCGCCGGGGCGTTCCTGATCATCCCCAGGATCGAGCCCGTGCGGGCCGCCCGGCTGGACCTGCTGGGCACCCTGCTGGTCGCCGTCGCGCTCACCGCCTTCACCTTCGCCGTCAGCGAGGGGCAGCACTACCACTGGAACGGCTGGGTCTGGGCGCTGCTCGGCGTCGCGGCGGTGTTCTTCGCCGCCTTCGTGCGCCAGCAGCGCGGCGTGCAGGACCGGCAGCCGCTGGTGCCGTTCGCGCTCTTCCGGGACCGCAACTTCGCGGTGATGAACGCCGCCTCGGTGGCCGTGACGATCGGCGTGCTCGGCTGCGTGCTGGTGCTCTCGGTGTTCTTCCAGGACGTGGCGCACTTCGGCGCGCTGAAGACCGGCCTGATCATCGCGCCCGCCTCGGCGGTCTCGATGGTGCTGTCGCCGCTGGCCGGGCGGCTGGCCGACTGGATGGACGGGCGGATCCTGCTGATCGCCGGGTTCCTGCTGACCGCCGCCGGAGTGCTCTGGTCGGCGCTGGTGATCGGCCCGGCGGCGCCCTGGGCGGCCTTCCTGGCACCGATGGTGGTCATCGGCCTGGGCAACGCGTTCATGGTCACCCCGATCGGCGCCCTGGCCTTCCACGAGGTCACCACCGACATGGCCGGCGCGGCCGCCGGGGTGATGAGCTCGCTGCAACAGGTGGGCTCGGTGGTCGGGACGGCGATGGTGGGCGCGCTGCTGCAGAACCGGCTGGCCGCCGCGGGCACGCCCCAGTCCGCCGTCCAGACCACCCTGGCGCTGCCGATCGCGGTGGTGGTCCTCGGCGCGCTGGTCTGCCTGGCCGCGCGCCCGCCGCGGGCCGCCGCCGGGCCGCCCGCCACCGAGGCCGCCGAACTCGTGGAGCAGTGAACCCGTCCGCCCCGTCACTCCCGAGGTCACCCATGTCGCACGCCCCGCTCTACCTCGTCATCAACAGGTTCGAACACGAGTTCGCCGAGTACCACCGCTACGTCGATCCGGCCGCCTGCCGGCTGGCGTACATCACCACCCCGGCCGGCCTGGCCGGGCTGCGCACGGACCGCGCGGTCGGGACCGAGGTGGTGGACACCCTCGACCCGGAACCGGTGCTGGCGGCGGCCCGCCGGCTCGCCGCCGCGCACGGCCGGCCGGCGGCGGTGGCGGCCCTCGCGGAGTACGACGTGCTGGCCGCCGCCCAGGTGCGGGAGGAGCTCGGCGTCGCAGGCGGCCATCCGCTCGACCTGGTCCGCCGGTTCCGCGACAAACCCGTCATGAAGGGCCTGGTCGAGGCGGCCGGCCTGCGGACCCCGCGCTTCCTGACCCTGGACGCCGGCTCCGCCGCCGACCCGCAGCGGATCGCCGACACCCTGGGCCTGCCGCTCCTGCTCAAGCCCCGCACCGGGGTCGCCGCCCGGGGTATCCAACGCATCGGCAGCACGGCCGAGTTGGCCGAGGCGCTGCGGTCGGTGGACCCGGCCGGGTACGAGTGCGAGGAGTTCGTGCCGGGCGCCGTGCTGCACGTCGACGGCCTGCGGCGGGCCGGCCAGCTGCGGCTCGCCACCGCCTCCGAGTACATCAACACCTGCCTGGCCTACACCGCCGACGGCGAACCGCTGGGCTCGGTCCTGCTGGACGACGGACCGCAGCGCACCGCCGCGATCCGGTTCGCCGACCGCTGCCTGGACGCCCTGGACCTGGCCGACGGCGCCTTCCACCTGGAGCTCATCCGGCACCCCGGCGGCGAACTGCACTTCCTGGAGGTCGGGTTGCGGGTCGGCGGCGGGCCGGTCGCCTTCCTGCACCGCGACCTGTTCGGCATCGACCTGCACGCCGAGTCGTTCCGGGCGGCGATCGGCCTGCCGCCGCGGGTCCCGGCCGACCCGCCGCTCACCGGCACTGGCGGCGGCTGGCTGCTGATGCCCGAGCCCCGGCCGCTGCCGAGCCGGGTGCTGGCCCGCAACTCGATGCGGGGCGTGGTGCCCGAGGTCTACCACGAGGCGCTGCCCGCGGTCGGCACCGTGCTGGACGGCACCGGCGGCTTCGACCGGCCGGGCGGGGTCTTCCGGCTCAAGGGGGACTCGGCCGCAGCCGTCCACCGGGCGGCCCGCGCGGTGATCGCCGGCTACGACCTCAAGTCCGAACACCTGCAGTCTTCCTGACCATCCATCAATCACTGCTTACAACAGAGGAGTTCACCATCATGGCAGTCCCCGAGCTGTGGAACCCGACCGAGTACGACGCGCTGCGCCGCCAGATCATCCCCTCCTTCGACCTGGTGTACCAGAGCGTCGGTGACGCGGTCGCGATGACCGCCCCGGGCGCGCCCCGGGTGCTGGACCTCGGCGCCGGCACCGGCCTGGTGAGCGCCGTGGTCCGCGACCGGCTGCCGCAGGCCCGCCTGGTGCTGCAGGACCGCTCCACCGGCATGCTCGGCCAGGCCAAGCTCCGCTTCGCCGACGACGACCGGGTCGACACCGTGATCAGCGACCTGCTGGACCCGCTGCCCGAGGGCCCGTTCGACGCGGTCGTCTCCGGCCTGGCGATCCACCACCTCAGCCACGAGGAGAAGCGCGACCTCTTCGCCCGGATCCTCGACGTGCTGCGGCCGGGCGGCGTCTTCGTCAACTGCGAGCAGATCCTCGGCCCGACGCCCGCCGTCGAGGCCATGTACCACCGCCGCCACGAGATGCTGATCGAGCAGACCGGCGCCTTCGAGGAGTGGCGGGCCGGGCAGGAGCGGATGAAGTTCGACGTCTGCACCGACGTGATGGCGCAGCTCGACTGGCTGCGCGAGGTCGGCTTCGCCAGCGTGGACTGCCTGGCCAAGGACTGGCGGTTCGCCACCTACGCGGGCTGGAAGAGCGCATGACGGCCCGTGCCGAGCGGGCCGGGCTCTACCAGGCGGTGCGGGAGAGCGCCGAGCTGCGGCCCGAGGCGATCGCCGTCCGCACCCAGGGCGGTGCCGCGGTGACCTACCGCGAGCTGATCGCGCTGGCCGACCGGCAGAGCGCCGGGCTGCGCCGGCACGGGGTCGGCCCCGGCGACACGGTGGCGGTCCGGCTGAGCTCCGGCATCGGGTACGTCGCGCTGATCCTCGCCGTGGCCCGGCTGGGCGCCCGCTACGTGCCGCTGCTGGAGAACTTCGGGCCCGAGGACCAGGCCCACGTGCTGGCCCGGCTCACGCCGCGACTGCTGGTGACCGACGGGACCAGGGCGGAGCCGGCCCCGGCCCCGGCCGCGCTGCCGTCCGTCGAGCTGGCCGAGCTGACCGAGCCGGCCGCACAGGCCGAGCTCGCCGACGGTCCGGCCGGGGCCTCCGAACTGCCGCCGCAGAACGGCGTGTTCCGGCTGCTCTGGACCTCCGGCACCACCCGGTTCCCGAAGGCGGCGGCCTGGCGCCAGGACCGCTACGTCGCCGAGCGGCGCCGCTGGTGCGCGGACCTGGGGATCGGCCCCGAGGACCGCTTCCTGTGCCGCCACCCGCTGGACGTCGCCCACGCCACCGACCTGCACGTGATGCCCGCCCTGCTGTCCGGCGCCAGCGTGCTGCTCGCCGACCCCCGCACCTCGGGCGAGCAGTTGCTCGCACTGCTGCGGTCCACCGGGACGACGGTGCTGAGCGCGCTGCCCAGCCACTACGAGGCACTGCTGGCCACCCGGGCGGCGGCCCGCGGAGCCCGGCTGCCCGACCTGCGCTACCCGATCTGCGGCGGGGCCTACGTCAGCCCGGCGCTGGCCGAGCGCTGCCGGGAGGTGCTCGGCGTGCGGCTCGTCGGCGCCTACGGCTCCACCGAGTTCGGGGTCGCCATGTGGTCGCCGCCCGGCCGGCCGCTGGTGCCGCACACCGGCGTGAGTGCCCGGATCGTCCCGTTCACCCCTGACCACCCGGACCTGGGCGAACTGGTGCTGCGCTCGGCCGACTCCGGCGAGGGCTACCCGCTCGACCCCCAGGACCACGACCGGACCTTCCGGGACGGCGAGTACTGGACCGGGGACATGGCCCGCCGCCTCGGCGACGGCGGACTGCGGGTGCTCGGCCGGGTCTCGGAGGCGCTGGCCACCGCCAAGGGCCCGCTGCTGGCACCCGAACTCGACGAGGAACTGCTGGCGCTGGCCGGCGTCGCGGAGGTCGTCTGCCTGCCCGCCGTCCAGGGCGAGTACCGCGCCGAGCTGCTGGTCGCCGTCCACCCGGTGCCCGGCACGGCCCCGGACGCGGCGGCCACGGCGGTCCGGCAGGCCCTCGCCGCCCATGAACTGACCGGTGACGTCCGGGAGTTCGACGAGCTGCCGCGCACTCCGGTCGGGAAGGTCGACAAGCCCCGGGTGCGCACCTGGTTCGACGCGCGATGACCGCCGCCCCGAAGGGAGAGACCGTGCCGCACCACCGTCAGATCACCGTCTTCGACTCGACGCTGCGCGACGGCGAGCAGGCCCCCGGCAACGCCATGTCGCCGGAGCACAAGGTCGCGCTGGCCCTGGCGCTGGAGGAGGTCGGCGTCGACGTCATCGAGGCCGGGTTCCCGAGCTCGTCGCCGGAGGACTTCAAGGCCGTCCAGCAGGTCGCCCAGGCACTGACCACGGCGAAGCTGTCCACCCTCAACCGCGCCGTCCCGGCCGACATCGAGGCCGCCGCCGAGGCCGGCGGGGTGGACCGGCACCAGATCCAGATCATGGCCACCGGAAGCGACTTCCACCTGGCGCACAAGCGCGGCATCAGCCGGCAGCAGGGCATCGACGAGGTCGTGGCCGCGGTGCGGCTCGCCGGCCAGCTGGGCTTCCGGGACGTCTCGCTCGGCGTCGAGGACGCCTCCCGGGGCAGCGACGAGCTGCTGCGCCCGCTGGTCACGGAGGCCGTCGCGGCCGGGGTCACCACGGTGGTGCTGGCCGACACCACCGGCCGGCTGCTGCCGACCGAGTTCGGCGACCTGGTGCGCCGGGTCCGGGCCTGGACGCCGCCCGAGGTCGTGCTCTCCACCCACTGCCACGACGACCTCGGGCTGGGCCTGGCCAACGCCCTGGCCGGCCTGCTGGCCGGCGCCGGGGCGGTGCAGACCACCATCGGCGGCATCGGGGAACGGGCCGGCAACACGCCGCTGGAGGAGCTGGCGGCGGTGCTGCACTACAAGGGGGACCAGCTCGGGCTCTCCTGCGGCGTGCGCACCGACGGCCTGTTCGCCGCGTTCGACCAGCTGTGCCAGGCGATCGGGATGCCCTGGCCGCGCAACAAGGCGATCGTCGGCGAGTACGTGTTCTCCACCGCCGCCGGCATCCACCAGGCCGGGCTGATCAAGGAGCCGGCCACCTACGAGTACGTCGAGGCGGCGCGGTTCGGCCGCCGCCGGCAGATCCTGATCGGCCGTCACTCCGGCCGGGCCGTGCTGCGCCACCTGGTCGAACAGGCCGGCCGGGCGCCCGACCCGGAGCTGATCGCCGCGCTCTACGAACGCCATGTGGCGGGCGGGCAGCGCGAGGTGACCACCATCGAGGAGCTGGCCGCCGTGGTCGCCGCCGAGGCGGCCGACTGGCGGCGCGGCACCGGGGAGCGGTGAACCGATGACACTCTCGACGACATTCTCGACGACGGGCCCGACGACAGGCTCGACGACGCTCTTCGAGCACCTGTGGAACCGTCACCTGGTGGTGCCTCAGGAATCCGACCCGGCCCTGCTCTACGTCGACCTGCACCTGGTGCACGAGGCCAGCTCGCCGCAGGCGTTCGAGGGCCTGCGGTTGGCCGGGCGCCGGGTCCGGCGGCCCGACCTCACGCTGGCCGTCGAGGACCACAACGTGCCGACCGACAGCACGGTGATCCGCAACGAGCTGAGCCGCAAGCAGGTCGAGGCGCTGCGCGCCAACTGCGCCGAGCAGGGCGTCACGCTGCTGCGGCTCGGCAACTCCCGGCAGGGCATCGTCCACGTGGTCGCCCCCGAACTCGGCCTGGTGCAGCCGGGGATGACGGTGGTCTGCGGGGACAGCCACACCTCCACCCTGGGCGCGTTCGGCGCGCTCGCGTTCGGCATCGGCACCAGCGACGTCGAGCACGTGCTGGCCACCCAGAGCATCTCGCTGGCCAAACCGCTCAGCATGGCGGTCGACTTCACCGGCACCCTGCCCCGGGGCGCCACCGCCAAGGACCTGATGCTGGCGCTGATGGCGCGGATCGGCGCCAACGGCGCCCGGGGCTGCGTCGTCGAGTACCGCGGCGAGGCGGTCGAACGGCTCTCCATGGAGGGCCGGATGACGGTCTGCAACCTCACTGTCGAGGCCGGCGCGCGGGCCGGCCTGATCGCGCCCGACGAGACCACCTTCCGCTACCTGGAGGGCCGGCCGCACTCCCCCGCCGGCGCGCACTGGGAGCAGGCGCTCGACCAGTGGCGCGGGCTGCGCAGCGGGCCCGACGCACCGTTCGACCGCCGGCTGGAGTTCGACGCCTCCACCGTGGTGCCGTACGTCACCTGGGGCACCAACCCCGGGCAGGCGGTGCCGATCGACGCGGCCGTGCCCGACCCGGGCGAGCTGGCCGACCCGGCCGCCCGCGCGGCCGCCGAGAAGGCGCTGCGGTACATGGACCTGCGCCCCGGCACGCCGATGCGCGAGGTGCGGATCGACACCGTCTTCCTGGGCTCGTGCACCAACGGCCGGATCGAGGACCTGCGGGAGGCCGCCGAGGTGCTGCGCGGGCGGACCGTGGCGGCGCACACCACGATGCTCGTGGTGCCCGGCTCGATGGCCGTGCGCCGGCAGGCCGAGCGGGAGGGCCTGCACGAGGTGTTCCAGCAGGCCGGCGCCGAGTGGCGGCTGCCCGGCTGCTCGATGTGCGTGGCCATCAACGGCGACCAGGCCAGCCCCGGCGAGCGGGTCGCCTCCACCTCCAACCGCAACTACGAGGGGCGCCAGGGTGCGAAGGCCCGCACCCACCTGGTCTCCCCGGCCACCGCCGCCGCCACCGCCGTCTCCGGGCGGATCGCGGCGCCCGACGAGATCTGAGGTCACCTCACATGGGCGCACCACTGGTGCAGCACACCGGGCGCGGACTGCCGCTCGGCCGCGACGACGTGGACACCGACCAGATCGTGCCGGCCCGGTTCTGCCGGCGCATCACCCGCACCGGGTACGACGACGCGCTGTTCGCCGACTGGCGCGGGCTCAGCGGGTTCCCGCTCTCCGACCAGGCGTACGCGGGCGCCACCGTCCTGCTGGCGGGCCGCAACTTCGGCACCGGCAGCTCCCGCGAGCACGCCGTCTGGGCGCTGCGCGACTGGGGCTTCCGGGTGGTGCTGGCGTCGAGCTTCGGGGACATCTTCCTGCGCAACGCGCTCAACAACGGGCTGCTCGCGGTGACCCTGCCACCCGACGGGCTGAACCTGCTGCTGGGCCGCACGGCGGCCGACCCGGCCGCGCCGATCTCCGTCGACCTGGCGGCCGGGCAGGTCGAGGCGGCCGGCCACACCTGGGAGTTCGAGATCGACGGCCGGGCGCGCGAGCTGCTCCTGACGGGGGCGGACGAGATCGACTCGACCCTGGAGCGGGGTGACCTGATCACCCGTTACGAGGCCGGGCGCGAGCCCTGGACGGCCAAGGTCGGCTGACCGACCGATTCGATCGCTCCGCCCGCTGTCCGGCCGCTCCCCGCGGCCGGACAGCGGCGTTCGCGGCTCGCCGCAGCGGGTCGCGGGGCCGGGCCGAGGGTCCGGGGCCGGGAGTCCGGGGCCGGGGGTCCTGGGCCGGTCGGCCCGCCAAGAGGCCGCCCCCGCATCGCTGCGGAAACGGCCTGCGACCCGCGTCAACGCCGATCGGGCGGAGGGCCGGCCCTGCGCTCGCGACCACATGAGGGTCCTATTGTTTTCCCGCTGATGAGCCGGGCGAGAGTTTCGCGGCCGCGAGGTGCGGAACCAGCCGTCCAATCGTGCCGAGTTCCATGCGCACCTCCGGGAATCGCCTCGCCGGTAAGCCTTCCGGCACGTTCCAACCTACTCCGTAAAATCCTCGGAAATATCCATCCGCGATATCCGCCGGCGGCCGTTGAACGACCGGACCGTCGTATGCGTACTGATGGGCATGGCCATCTCGAAGACACTCACGCAGATGAGCACGGACCACCGTCGGGCCGCGCTGCCGACCGGGGCGCTCCTCGGCCTGTGGCTGCTGCGCTTGGTGACCGCCGCCGCCCTGGCCGTGGACGCCTATGTGCACGCCGACCTCGCGGCGGGCTACGACTCCATCAACAAGGGGATCAGCCAGGGCACGCTCTTCCGGATCGAGGCCGGCGCCGCCGCGCTGGCGGCCGCGCTGCTGGTGGTGGCCGGACGCCGGGTGGTGGTCTGGGGGTACGCCTTCCTGGTGGCGGCCGCCGGAGTGGGCGCGGTGCTGCTCTACCGGTACGTGGACGTGGGCGTGCTCGGCCCGCTGCCCAACATGTACGAACCCGTGTGGTTCCCCGAGAAGACCGCCTCCGCCATCGCCGAGGCCGCTGCAGTGGTGACGGCCCTCGCCGGTCTGCTCCTCAGCTGGCACTGGCACCGCGTCGCCAGCCGCTCCCACCGCCGCGGCCGCCGCCGTGACCCGGGGCCGGCCGGGCCCGTACCGGATCCGTGACCATGCGCGGCCGTCCCACCGGCGGCTACGCCGGGCCCGCCTGGCACAGCTGCCGGTCGAGCAGGGTGTCCACGGCGGCCTGGCTGCCCGCGCCGCCGTCGCCGGTGCTCGCGACCACGGCCGCGCGCCGCCCGTCCGGCGTCGCGCCGACCAGGGTGTTGTAGCCGGGCGCGCCGCCGGAGTGGCCGTAGTAGCCACCGCCGCAGGACAGCGGCACCCACCACAGGCCCAGGCCGTAACGCGCGCCCGGCCAGATGGGGGCCGGCACGGTCGTCTCCATCTCGGCCAGTTGGGCCGGGGCGAGCAGTCGGCCGCGCATCAGGGCGGTGTAGAACCTGGTCAGGTCCGCGGTGGTGCTGGTGATCTCCGCGGCGGCGTCTCCCGCCGTCGGGTTGAAGGCGGTGACGTCGATCGTCGGGCCGGTCCCGAAGCCGGAGTAGCCGTGCAGGTACGGGCCGGTGATGAAGGGGTCGGTGCCCGGGATGTCGGTGTGCCGCAGCCCGAGGGGCTGGATGATCCGGGTGCGTACCTCGTCCTGCCAGCTGTGCCTGGTGACCCGGTCGATGATCATGCCGGCCAGGATGTAGTTGGTGTTCGAGTACTTCCACCCGGTGCCGGGGGCGAAGGCCGGCGCGTGCCGCATGGCGACGGCGACCAGCTGGGCCGGGGTGTAGGTGGTGAACCGGTTGGCCAGGAAGCCCGCCTCCGAGGAGAACTGGGGCAGGTCGTCGGTGTAGTTGTAGATCCCGCTGGTGTGCTGCAGCAGCTGGCGCACGGTGATCCGGCTGCCGTCGTTGCCGTTGCCGGAGACCACGCCGGGCAGCCAGTGCTCGACGGTGTCGTCCAGCGACAGCCGCCCCTCGCCGACCAGTTGGAGCAGCACGGTGGCCGTGAAGCTCTTGGTGGCGCTGGCGATCCGGAAGGCGTCGTCGGGCCGCGCGGGTGCGCCGGTGGCGGTGTCGGCCTGGCCGGCGGTGGCGTAGTGGTGACCACCCGGGCCGGTCGCCTCGGCCACCACGCCGTCGTACCCGGTGGCCCTGATCGCGTTCACCTCGCCCTGCAGCGAGCCCGGTTCAACGGTGGCGGCGCCGGCCGCCGGCGCACACGTCAGCGCGGCCAACGCGGCCAGCGCGGCGACGAGCACCGCCGCCCCTCGGCGACGCGGGTTCCTGGTACGCATGGTTGCCTCCTGGCGGATCGGCCGTCACACCGCGGCAGCGGTGCAATGGCCACGCTAGGGAGCGGCCCGGCGCCCCGCGATGGGGCCACCACCCCTCTCCGGGTAGGGCCAGCCCCACAGTTGGCGGGCCGTCAGAACAGCGACAGCCTCCGGACCGTCAGGACGCCGGCGGCGTGAGGCCGCTGGCCCAGTAGCGGCCGTGGATCGCGAGGTCCAGGAGCATCCGGGCGGCCTCGGCGGCCGGCATCGGCGGGGTGTCCTGTTCGAGCCACCAGTGCAGGACGGCGAGTTGCTCGCCGACCCAGGCCCGGGCCAGCAGGTCCGCCGGGATCCGGGGGGCGACCCGGGAGTGCTCGGCCCGGGCGGTGAAGACGGCGGCGACCCGGCGGACCGACTCGTCGCCGAAGGTGCGCAGCGCCTTGCCGTCGCCCTCGCCGCGCAGGATGACGCGGTAGAGGTCGCGCTCCTCCTCGGCGTGGCGGAACAGCTCCAGGAGCGGTTTGCCGGTGAAGCCGGTCCCGGTCTCCTCGGCCAGCGGGTGCAGCCGCTCGTCGAGCTCCCGCAGCAGGTCGCCGGTGACCTTGGTGAACAGGTCGTCCTTGTCGCGGTAGTGGCTGTAGAAGGTGGCCCGGGCGACGTCGGCGCGCTCGGCGATGTCCTCGACGGTGAGGCCGGTGTAGCCGCGCTCCAGGATCAGCGCGACCAGGGCGTCCCGGAGCGCGCGCCGGGTCCGTCGGGTGCGCCTGTCCTCGGCCATCGTTCTCCTCCAGCTGTCCGTCCGGTCCGCCGGGCGAGTCTAGCAACTCTTGACACCCCCTCCATTACTGGACAAGCTGTCCGGAAATAGCCACTGTGTCGAACAGTGGCTCCTGAGTGCGGTGGTGTCTCGTGAATCTGGGTGTGTACCTGACCCGCAGTGCCCGTCACTGTCCCGATGCGCCGGCCCTGGTCTGCGAAGGCCGGCGCTGGACGTTCCGGCAGCTGGAGGAGGACGCCAACCGGCTGGCCGCCGCGCTGCTGGCGCGCGGGCTCGGGCCCGGCGACGCGGTCGCCAGCCTGGCCTGGAACCGCGGCGAGCTGGTCGTCGTCGAGTTCGCCCTCTACAAGGCGGGGCTGATGCGGGCGCCGATCAACGCGCGGCTGGGCCGCGGCGAGATCGCGCACCTGCTCGGCTACGCGCCGGTCAAGGCGCTGCTCTTCGACGCGGCCCACCGCGCGGACGCCCTGGCCGCGCTGGACGCGGCGGGGACAGACTGCCTCGCGGTCGAGTTAGAGGGCGAGTACCCCGCCCTGCTCGCCGAAGGGGGCGACGCCGGCCCCGTGCTGGTGGAGGTCGCCGAGGACGATCCGTGCGTCCTCAACTTCACCTCCGGCTCGACCGGCGCGCTCAAGGCCGCGGTGCAGACCTTCGGCAACCGGCTGGCCAACCTGCGCAAGCAGCTGATGACCGAGCCGCGCCCACGGGCCGGCTCCCGCTACCTGGCCTGCGGCCCGATCACCCATGCCACCGGGATGCCGCTGCTGGCCTGCGCCTTCGCCGGCACCACCGTGCACGTGCTGCCCGCCTGGGACCCGGAGGCGTTCCTGGCCGCCGTCGAGCGCGAGCGGATCGACGCCACCTTCCTGGTCCCGGCCATGCTCACCGCGCTGCTCGCCCACCCGCACCTGGCGGAGCGCGACCTGTCGAGCCTGACCGACCTGCGGGTGGGCGGCGCCCCCGTCTCCCCGCAGCGGCTGCGCGAGGCGGTCGCCGCCTTCGGACCGGTGGTGGGCCAGGGCTACGGGCTGGCCGAGACCACCTCGGTGGTCGCCGGCCTGAGCGCGGCCGAGATCGCCCACGCCGTCGAGGCGGACCCGGAGCTGCTGCAGTCCTGCGGCCGGGCCGGGTACGACACCGAGGTCCGGGTGGTCGACGAGCAGGGGCGGGAGGTCGCGCCGCGCGGGATCGGCGAGATCGTGGTGCGCGGCCAGGACTGCGTGCGGGCCTACTGGCGCGAACCGGAGCTCAGTGCCGAGACCTTCGTGGACGGCTGGGTGCGCACCGGCGACCTGGCCTGGATGCGCGAGGACGGCTACCTGTTCATCGTCGACCGCCGGAAGGACATGATCATCTCGGGCGGCTTCAACATCTACTCGACCGAGGTCGAGGCCGCCCTCGACGAGCACCCCGCCGTCCGCGAGGCGTGCGTGGTCGGCGTGCCGGACGAGCGCTGGGGCGAGGCCGTCAAGGCCGTGGTGGTGCTCCGCGAGGGTGCGCGGGTCGGCGAGCAGGAGCTCATCGACTTCTGCGCGGAGCGCCTGGACCGCCTCAAGAAGCCCCGCTCCGTCGACTTCACCGCCGCCCTCCCGCACAACCGCAACGGCAAGCTCGACCGCAAGGCCGTGCGCGAGACCTACTGGGCCGGCTCCGACCGGCGCGTCAACTGAAGGACCGTCATGCTCTTCTCCCTCCGCCCCGACTACGCCGCCGACCCGCTCCTGGACGAGCTGGTGCGCGCGCTGCGCGACTACCTGGACGGTGAACTCGCCGCCTACGAGGCCGAACACGCCGTCACCCCCGCGACCCCGATCACCCGTGCCCTGCTGGAGCCGGTCTGGCGGCGCAGCCGCGAACTCGGCTTCTACGGCGTCCACCTGCCGCCCGAGCTCGGCGGCCGGGGCCTGACGTACACCCGACTCGCCGCCCTGAAGGAGGAGGTCGCCGCCAGCGGCCGGGTCCTCGGGCACAGCGTGCTCGGCGAGATGGGCGGCCCGCTGCGGGTCGGCGACATCCTGGCCGCCGCCACGCCGCACCAGCTGGAGCGCTACTTCCTGCCCGTGGTGCGCGGCGAACGGGCCTGCTGCTTCTCGCTGACCGAGACCGACGCCGGCTCGGACGTGCGGGCCATGCGCACCACCGCCGTCCGGGACGAATCCTCGGGCGACTACCTGCTGACCGGCCACAAGGTCTTCTCAAGTGCCGGTCCGGTGGCCGACTTCGCCATCGTGATCGCCCGGATGGACGGCACCGCGAAGACCTACTCGGCCTTCCTGGTCGACCTCGACAGCCCCGGCTGCCAGGTGCTGGACGGGGCGACGCCGATGTCCGGCGAGCACATCGAGAGCGACATCGTGCTCTCCGGCTGCCGGGTGCCGGCGGCGAACCTGCTCGGCGGCGAGGGCGACGGGCTGCTGCTCGGGCTCGGCCGGGTCAACGTCAACCGGCTGCTGCACTGCCCCAGCGTGCTCGGGATGGCCCGCCGGGCACTGGAGCTGACCCTGGAGCGGGTCGCCACCCGCACCGTCGGCGGCGCACCGCTGGCCGAACTGCAGTCGATCCAGCACAAGGTGGCCGACATGGCGACCTCCTACTACGCTGCCCGCGCCATGACCTACGCGGCGCTGGCCGCGCTGGACACCGGCACGGTGCCGCGGTTGGAGGCGTTCATGTGCAAGCTGAACGTCGCCGAGAGCGCGTTCCGGATCCTCGACGACGCCGTGCAGATCCACGGCAAGGAGGGGCTCAGCCAGGGGAACGAGGTCGAGTTCCTGTTCCGCAAGGTGCGGATGTTCCGGGTGCTGACCGGCACTTCGGAGATCCAGAAGAACGGCATCGCCAAGTTGCTGCTGCGGCCCGCGCCGTGAGCGCCCCTGACTGGTCGTCACTCGTCGGCACCCGCGTCCTGGACCTGTCCCGGCTGCTGCCGGGCCCGTTCGCCACCTCGCTGCTCGCCGACCTCGGCGCGGACGTGGTGAAGGTGGAGGATCCCGGACGCCCCGACCCCGTCCGGCACGACCGCGAGGCGTTCGCCCGGCTGCACCGCAACAAACGCTCCGTCAGCCTGGACCTGCACGGTGCCGCGGGCCGCCGCGAGCTGCTGCGGCTGGTCGCGGCGGCCGACGCGGTGGTGGAGAACCACCGCCCGGGCGTGCTGGACGCCCTGGGGCTCGGCTACCGGGAGTTGAGCCGCGCCAACCCGCGGATCGTGCTCTGCTCGCTCACCGGCTACGGGCAGACCGGCCCCTACGCCGACAAGCCCGGACACGACCTCAACTTCCTCGGCCTGTCCGGCTTCTTCGCCACACCGGGTGGCCGCGACGGCCGAACGGCCAGGCCCGGTACCCGGGTCGGCGACCTGATCGGCGCGATGTACGCGGCGCTGGCCCTGGCCGTCGCCGTCCCGGGCGCCCGGCGCACCGGGCGGGGCCAGCACCTCGACCTGTCGCTCACCGAGGCCGCCACCGCCTGGTGCGCGCCCTTCGCCCTGGCCGCACGGGACTTGGCCGACCCCACGGACAGCTCCCTGGTGCAGGGCGACAACGACCTGTTCGAGACCGCCGACGGGCGGCTGCTCTCGCTGGCCACCTTCGAGGACAAGTTCTGGCACGCGTTCCGCACCGCGCTCGCCCCCGAGTTCCCCGCCCTGGCCGACGACGCCTGGGACGCGCGGGCGCACCGCACGGCCGCCAGGCACCAGGTCGGGCGGCTCCTCGGCGAGGTGTTCCGGGCCCGCGAACTGGCCTGGTGGCAGCCGCGCCTGGACGCGCTGAACGCCCCGTGGGCCCCGGTCCACACGCACGCCCGGCAGCTGCTGGACGATCCGCACGCGCGCGCCCGCGATCTGTTCGCCGACCCGCCGGACGCCGGGCCGCCGCAGGTCCGCTTCCCGGTGCGGTTCGGGCAGGGCCTGGAGAGTTTCCGCCGACCCGCCCCCGCGCCGGGCGAGCACACCGCCGAAGTCCTGGCACAGTGGCTCGCCGACTGACTCCCGTGCACCACCACCCCCACCCCTCCCCCAGGAGTACCGCATGTCCGTACGCGACGAGGCCCAGGCGATCGCCGCCGAGCTGGCCGCCCTGCGACACGAGCTGCACGCCGACCCCGAACTCGGCCGCCACCTGCCGCGCACCCAGCGGCGCGTGCTGGACGCCCTGGCGCCGCTGCCGCTGGAGATCGGCACCGGGACGTCCCTCTCCTCGGTGACCGCCGTGCTGCGCGGCGAACGGCCGGGCCCCACCGTGCTGTTGCGCGCGGACATGGACGCGCTCCCGGTCACCGAGGCCACCGGCCTGCCGTACGCCTCCCGGGTCCCCGGCGCGATGCACGCGTGCGGCCACGACCTGCACACCGCCATGCTGGTCGGTGCCGCCCGGCTGCTCTGCGCGCGCCGGGCGGAACTGGCCGGGTCGGTGGTGTTCATGTTCCAGCCCGACGAGGAGGGCACCGACGGCGGCGGCGCCCGACCGATGCTGGCGGAAGGCCTGTTGGAGGCCTCCGGGGAGCAGCCCGTGGCCGCCTTCGCCCTGCACGTCGCCTCGAACCGGCTGCCGCTCGGCCTCTTCGCCACCCGCGCCGGCACGGCGGCCGCGGCCTCCGACACGCTGCGGGTGACGGTCCGCGGGAAGGGCGGCCACGGCTCCGCCCCGCACAAGGCAGCCGACCCGATCCCCGTCCTGTGCGAAATGGTGACCGCGCTGCAGACCTTCGTCACCCGCCGCTTCGACGTCCACGACCCGGTGGTGCTGACGGTCGGTCTGATCCGCGGCGGCAGCAAGGCGAACGTGATCCCGGACCACGCCGCCTTCGAGGCGACCGTGCGCACCTACTCCGCCGAGGCGCGCGAGCGGATGCGCGAGGGCACCCGCACGCTGCTGACCGGCATCGCCGGCGCACACGGGCTGACCGCCGAGGTGGACTACCGGGACGGCTACCCCGCACTCGTCAACGACCCCGCAGAGACGGCGCTCGCCGCGCGCACCGTCACCGAACTATTCGGCCCGCACCGCTACCTCGACGCCGCCGCACCCACCCCGGGCGCGGAGGACATGGCGTTCGTGCTGGAGCGGGTGCCGGGCGCCTACCTGATGCTCGGCGCCTGCCCGCCGCACCTCGACCACACCACCGCGGCCTACAACCACTCGCCGCAGGCCGTCTTCGACGACTCGGTGCTGCCCGACGGCGCCGCGCTGCTGGCCGAACTGACGCTGCGCCGGCTGGCCCGCGACGCCCAGGCCCCGACCGGATGACCGCGGTGCTCCGCGCCGACACCGGCAGCGGCCACAGCGCCGCCGAGGGGCGGGCCCTGCGGCGCACGCTCGCCGTGCTGCTCCTGATCGTCCTGTTCAGCGGCTTCCAACAGAGCTACTTCACACCGCTCTTCCAGGCCCTGGGCGACCGGTACCACGCGGGCGTCACCGCCCTGTCCTGGACGGTGACGGGCCCCGCCCTGACGGCGGCGGTGGCCACCCCGCTGCTCGCCGCGCTCGGCGACCGCCACGGACACCTGCGGGTGCTGCGCCTGACCACGGCGGCGGTGGTGGCCGGCGCCGCACTGATCGCGCTCGCCCCCGGCTACCCGCTGCTGGTGGCGGGACGCGTGCTGCAGGGCTGCCTGGCCGGCTTCCTGCCGCTGATGGCCGGCCTGGTCCGGCAGCGGCACGGGATGCGGGACACCCGCCGGGCCATCGCCTACCTCTCGGCGGCCCTGATGCTCGGCGTGCTGCTGGGCAGCGCCTGCTCCTCACTGCTGCTGCGCACGGCGGGCGTCGGCGCGGTGCTGTGGGTCCCGGCCGCCGGCACCGCGGTGGGCCTCGGCCTGCTGTGCGCGGGACACGGTGAGCCGACCGGGCGCCCAGCGGCCGGTGGGCGGGTGGACTGGCCCGGCGCCGGGCTGCTCGCCACGGCCCTGGTGCTCGTGCTGCTCGCGCTGCACGACGGCGCGGCCTGGGGCTGGCGCTCGCCCGGCACGCTCGGCTGCCTCGCCGCCGGCGCGCTGCTGCTCGCCGCCTGGGTGGTGGTCCAACTCCGCACCCCGGCACCGCTGATCGACGTGCGCCGACTGCTCCGGCCGCGCCTGCTGCCGGTCTTCGCGGTCGGCGCCTGCGTCCACGCCATCGTCCTCGGCGGGCAGGTCTCCTACTCCACCTACCTGACCTCGCCCGCCGGGCTCGGCCTGCCGCCGTCCTCGGTCGGCCTGGTCCTGCTGCCCGCCTTCTGCGGCATGACCCTGCTCAGCGCCTGCGCCAACCGGCTCGGGCGGGCCATGGGCTTGCGCCGGGTCATGGTGCTGGGCGCGGCACTCGTCCTGCTCGGCGCGGTGGGGCTGCTGCTGCGGCACTCGACGGCGGCCGACCTCGCGGTCACCCTCGCCTGCTGCGGCGCCGGGACGGGGCTGATCTCGGCGGCGGCCCGCATCCTGGTGGTCGACGGCCTGCGGGCCGAGGAGACGGCGGCCGGCGCGGGCCTGTTCGAACTGCTCGTCAGCCTCGGCACCGCGGTCGGCTCCGCCGTCACCGCCGCGGTGCTGACCACCCACGGCGGCGGCCACCAGGCCTACCTGACGGCGTGGACGGTCGGCACCGGTGTCGCCGTGGTCGGCCTCGCGGCCGCCCTGCTGGTGCGGGTCCCCGGAGGCTCGCGGCGCGGGGTCAGCCCCGGAGCAGGGGCAGCAGCAGCGCGGCGGACCAGCTGAAGTTCGGCGAGTTGCGGGCGGCGCCGGTCAGCGGCTGGTAGTTCTCGTGGATCGGCTCGGACCCGGTGAGCCCGGCCGCGACGGCGAGCAGCCGGGCGGTGAGCTCGCGGGCGTCGGCGGCGAAGCCGTGGCGGCGCAGGCCCTCCAGCGCGAAGTAGGCCTGGTCGAGCCAGACCAGGCCGCGCCAGTAGCCCTCCGGATCGAAGTACGGGGAGCTCTTCGCCACGCTCGGGAAGGGCAGCCGGGTGCCGAACTCGGCGGGGTCGAGCAGCCGGGCGCGGACGGCCCCGGCCTGGGCGGGCGTCGCGGTGCCGGACCAGAGCGGGACGACGCCCTCGATGCCCCGGCCCCGGGCGGTCAGGCGGGCGCCGGTGGCCAGGTCGGTGTCGTGGAACCAGCCGGTGGCCGGGTCGTACATGGTCGCCCGGACGGCCTGGTCCAGCTGGTCGGCCGCGGCGCGCAGCCGGGTCGCGGCGGCGTGGTCGCCGAGGGTCTGCGCGATGGCGGCGAGGTGGCGCCGGTCGGCGGCCAGGTAGGCGTTGAGGTCGACGGAGTGCTGGGTCAGGGAGTAGCCGAGCAGGGTGCCGTCCGCGGCCCGGTTGGGGACCACGGCGGCCCCGAGCGCGGCGTCGAAGCGCGGCGCGTCGTCCATCCCGCTCTCCCAGGCGGCGGCCTGCCGGCAGTCCTCGGGGGTGGCGTTGCCCGGGTCGACGGTGGCGCCGTACTCGGCCAGGCCGTCCCGGGCGTGGTCCCGGTCGCGGTGCCACCAGTCCTGGTAGGCCGTCAGTTTGGGGTAGAGCTCGCGCAGGAAGGCGGTGTCGCCGCCCTGCCGGAAGACCTCCAGGACCGCCCAGGCGGCCAGCGGCGGCTTGGAGTTGCGCTCGTTCCAGTTGCCGCCGCCGGTGCTCGGGTCGTTGTAGAAGATGCAGTCGGGGATCATCCCGGCGTCCTGCGGGCGGGTCGGCGAGTCGGGCCGGACCTGGTGGTCGAACATCGCGCGGATCTGCGCGGCGGCGAGGTCGGGCGCGAACCGGGCCGTGCCCACGGCCTGCTTCCAGGTGTCCCAGGCCCAGACGCCGTTGAACCACTTGTTGGAGAGCGAGGGGGTGATCGCGTCGTGCTGGATCCGGCCGGCCGGGCTGCGCCAGTTGCCGACCAGGGTCTGCACGCACTTGACGGCGAGTCGGCGGCGCTCGGCGGGGACGCCCTCGGTCGCGCGCTCCAGGTAGCCCGCCCAGCGGGCGGCGCCGGCCGCACGGACGGCGTCGGGGTCGGCCAGGGCGCGGGCGACGGTGGCGGCCTCACGGGTGCGCTCGGCGTCGGTGAACGTGTAGCTCTCGACCCAGTGCAGGCTCCGGGCGCCGCCCGGGGCGAGGGTGAGCGGCGCGCCGAGCGCCGAGCGGTAGGAGTCGCCGTCCACCGTGGTCCGGACCTGGCTCGCGTGGACGGTCTCGAAGCGTTCGGTGCCGTCGGTCAGGAAGTCCCAGGTCTCCCGGACCCGGGCGAAGTCCACCCGCACGCCGGTGCCGGTCGCGCCGAGCGCGGGCGCGGCGTGCTGGGGCTGCTGCTCGGGGCGCAGCAGGGTGCCGTGCCAGGAGACGTCGAGGGTGCGCGGCGCGGTGCCGGAGTTGGCCAGCCGGGCGCCGACCAGGGCGCTGCGGTTGCCGGCGAAGCAGAGCTCCAGCCGCAGGCTCAGTCCGGCGCCGAGGTCGTAGGACTGGCGCAGCCGGCCGGGCAGGGCGGTCAGCTCGGGCGGTCCGCCGGCACAGAGGTCGAGCGGCCGGCCGTGCTCGCCGACCTCGATCCGGCTGAACCCGGCGCTCAGCCACCACGGGTACTCCTGGGCGAGGTAGAGCGGGCCGGTGAAGCCGCCGTGCGCGGTGGCGTCCTCGACGGTGGGCAGCGCGTAGGCGTGCCAGGCGCCCAGGTCGGCGAAGACGGTGATGGGGTTGTCGTCGTTCGCGTCCCCGGGGTAGGCGGCGCCGGGGACGCCGTGCAGGTCCAGGACGTCGCGGTACTCCTCGGCCTCGGCCGTGCCCGCCGCAGCGTCGTTCGCGGGTACCGCGGGTGCCGCCTGCGCGGTTCCGGTCGGCGCCGCGGTCGCCGCGAGGGCGGTGGCGGTGGTGGCGGCCAGGAAGTGACGGCGGTTCAGCGGGCTCATGCGCGGTCCTCGGCAGGGTGAGTGCGGACAACGACCCGCCCAACGGTAGGCCACTCGCGCCTGATTGACTGCGCATCATCAAAAACAGCGCGTTCAGGAACCCGGCGCACCCTCCGGTGCGGCCAGCGCCAGCAGTTGGGCGATCCCGCGCCCCGCCTGCCGGAAGGGCTCCTCGGAGCGGGCGAGCCGGGCGAGCGCGTAGGCGCCCTGCCGGATCGCCAGGATGGACACGGCCAGGCTCTCGGTGTCCACGTCGGCGCGCAGTTCGCCGCGGGCCACGCCCTCGTCCAGCACCTGCCGGATCCGCTCCTGGATCCAGGCGTAGGTCTCCACGATCGGCTCGCGCAGTTCCTCGCTGCCGGCGACCTCCTCGTCCTGGATGAGCCGGCCGAGGCGGCAGCCGCGGGTCACGTGCGCGTCCGGGGCGAGGTACGCCTCGATCCGCTGGTGCGTGGTGGCGGCTGCGGCGAAGCGCTGCTCGACCTCCTCGCGCAGGTCCTCGCCCATCCGGCGCTCGGCGGCCAGCGCCAGACCGGCCTTGTTGCGGAAGTGGTGGTACATGCTGCCCTGCCCGGCCCCGGCGCGCTGCTGCACGGCGGCCGGGCTGGTGGCCGTGTAGCCGCGCTCCCAGAGCAGTTCGCGCATGCTGTCGATCAGCCGCTCCCCCGTGTCGCCGCCCTTGCCCGTGTTCGACCTCGCCATGGGTGGCAGCCTAACCGGGGGCCCGGGCGGCCCTGCACGGACGCGTGCCGGTGCGGTACTCGAACACGGTGGCGGGATCATCTGTCGGTGATCCCGCCACCGTCCGTCACGCCGAGGCGTACGGTCCAGCAGGAGCGGCTCGACGAGAACCGCGTCGGCTCCTCAGTGGTTGTCGTACGGGGAGACGATGATCTCGGAGTTGACCGACAGCAGCGTGTTTCCCGCACTGTCGAAGCCGACCAGGCGGGCATACGCCCTGCCGTTCACGTGCAGCTCGGCGAGGTACCGAGCGGTGCCGACCGATCCGGTGGCGCAGGGGATGTTGTCCACGGAATGCACCGCCGTGCCATCGGGGTCAACGACATCGACCCGGAACTTGGCGCAGTTGCCGGGGAATGCCTGGATGTCGCCCAGGCCGAGGAATTCCTGTGGACCCCAGCCGATCCGGTTCACGCAGACGTCGCCCTTGAATCCGTTCTGATCGAACGGCGTGCATTTCTGGAACGGCGGCACCCAGACAGCCGGGGTCTGGGCCTGGGCCGTGCCACCGGACGCGGTGATCATGCCGGCGGCAGCGCTCGCCACGACGACCGCTGCGGAAATGGCGTTGCGGATTCTCATCGGTGTCCCCTCCTACGACAGGTGAACGTTCAAAGTGCCGTCCGCCGATGGAGAGCCAGCTTTTCCCGACGGATCGACAATTCGCCACGGTAGCCGACCTGTTGCGGGGCGTCGACGGCCGCAGTTGAACACCTTCTCCGGGGAATCACCTTCTCCGGGGAATCACCGAAATCCGCCCCGGCGCTCTGCGCGCTCCGGCCTGCGCACGGTCTCGATGCCGTTGCTCCCGAACGGGGTGTACACGTTCCTGCGCAGGTGGCTGATGCAGAGCTCGGCGCGGTTCGGGCGCCCCCGCCGGTCCGCCATCCGGTGTGGGGAGGGAACGCTGCCCGCCGAGTCACGAGACAGCCTTCAGCGAATCGCGGGTACGTTCTGTACTTCGAAGTACAGTGTACTTCGAAGTACAGAACAGCTGGGCGCGCCCGGCACGGGCGGGGCCCCTTGGGGAGGGACGGAAGCATGGGTGTGCTCGTGCGGGAATCCGGGGTCGTCGAGGCGCGGCAGCCGCGCCGAGCGAGGTGGGCGCTACTGTCGGTGTGCCTGGGGTACTTCATGGTGCTGCTCGACGGCAGCGCCCTGAACATCGCGTTACCGGCCGTCCAGGCCGACGTGCACGGGAGCTTCGCCACCCTCCAGTGGCTGGTCACCCTCTACACCGTCCCGCTGGCCGGCCTGCTGCTCTCCGCCGGCGCCCTGGCCGACCGGGCCGGCTCCCGCAGGGTGTTCATGGGCGCGCTGGGCGGCTTCGCCCTCACCTCGCTGATGTGCGCGCTCAGCCCGGACCTCGGGACGCTGATCGTCTGCCGGGCACTCCAGGGCGTGGCCGCCGCCGGGGTGCTGCCCACCACGCTGGCGATCATCGCCCGCAACCACCCGGTGCCGGCCGACCGCGCGAGGGCCATCACCGCCTGGGGCGCGACCGGCGGGATCGCGCTGGTCGTCGGGCCGATCGGCGGCGGGCTGCTGACCCACTACCTGGGCTGGCGGTCCATCTTCCTGGTCAACGTCCCGGTCGGCGCCCTCGCCCTGTGGCTGTCCTGGCGGTTCGCCCGCGAGACCGAGCGCCGGGTGGCCCGCTCGTACGACCTGCCCGGCCAACTCGCCACCACGGCCGGGCTGGCGCTGACCGTCGCCGCGCTCATCGAGGGCGGCGCCCGGGGCTGGACGGACCGGTACACGCTCTCGCTCGGCGCCGCGGGCCTGCTCGCGCTGGCCGTCCTGGTGCTCGTGGAGCGGCGGGCCGCCGCGCCGATGCTGCCCTTCGCGATGTTCCGCCGACCCGCCTTCGTCGCCGCGGTCACCGCGGGGTTCGCCTTCCAGTTCGGCGCCTTCGGGCTGCAGTTCGTCATCGCGGTCTTCGTCGAGACGCAGTGGCACTACTCCCCCGCGCGGGCCGGCGCCTTCCTGCTGCCGTACGCGCTGCTGCTCACCCTCGGCACCTCGCTGCTGAACCGCCGCTGGCAGTCCCGCGGGATGCGCTGGCTGCTGCTGGTCGGCTCGACCGTCGCCGCCCTCGGCACCCTGGTCTGCCTGGCCGCCGGGGCCGAACGCGACTGGCTCCTGCTCACCGCCGGGTTCGCCGTCACCGGGCTGGGCGGCGGCATCCTCGCCCCGAGCATCAACGGCGCCGCGCTCGCCGAGGCCGACAGCCGGTACGCGGGGATCGCCTCCGGCGTGCTCAACACCTTCCGCCAGATGGGCCTCGCCGTCGGCGTGGCCGTGCTCGGCGCCGTGCTGAGCGGGTCCGACGGGGTCACGGGCCTGCGCACCGACCTCGCGATCGGAGTCGGTTGCTTCCTGCTGATCGCGCTGCTCGGCCGCCGGTACATCGGGCGCTGAGCGGTCGGCGCCGTCGCGCCGGGGGCCATGCTCGGGCCCACCACGACCCTTCTCTGTCGATTCTCATCGAACGATGGCCATTGACCCCCGCCGACAGTCTTTCGATATCACTCGAAACATGCCAGCATGCTCGGCAGCGCGGCAGCCGGACGACGCCCGAGGCCCCGCGCGGCCCCTCCGGTGCGGGTCCGCGCGGAGGTCCGGCCCGCAACCCCTTCGATGTCGAGGAGTCAGATGGCCACGTTCAACAAGACGGTGACGTCCTTCGGTGCGGCGGCGCTCCTGGTGCCCGCCCTGCTGGCGTGCGGCCGGGGGAACCCGCCGGCCCACCCGGCCCACCCCGGCCACGGCCGCACCCACCTCACCGCCACGCAGATCCTCCAGGTGGACTACGAGAGCGGCACCCCGGACTCGGGCCTGCCCGGCCTGTCGAGCACCGACGCCACCGCGCCGGACGCCGCCGCCGTGGTGCGGCCCGGGGAGCAGAGCGCGTACGCCATCCAGCACAAGGTGACGCTCGGCGACCCCGGCTACTTCTCCGACGGCGCACCCCGCAGCGAGAGCGCGACCGACCGACTCCCCAACGGGGTCTTCCACATCGGCGACACCCAGCGCTACGAGTTCAGCGTGCTGTTGAAGGACTGGCAGCCCTACCAGCCGGGGGACAGCGACACCGGCGACATCATCTTCCAGGGCAAGTACTCGGGCGGCCAACCACCCGCCTTCTACTTCATGACCAAGCGCAACGCGATCGCGTTCCGCTCTCCGCAGATGAGCCGGCAGACCACCGTGGTCTCCGACTTCCGGCCGTACGTCAACCAGTGGCTGGACTTCCGGGTGGACGCCAAGTGGGCCACCGACCAGACCGGCTACTTCCAGGTCTCGGTGCGGCTGCCCGGGCAGTCCGACTACCAGCAGATGGCCTCGTACACCGACGTGGCCACCTGGCAGCCGAGTTCGGCGGCCGACTACGGCTACCTCAAGTGGGGCCTCTACCGTCCCGCCGAGTCGCTCGCCAACGACGACGTCGCCACCCGGATCGTCCAGCACGACAACATCCGGGTCTTCGACCTGTCCTGACCCGGCGTCGCCCCCACCCCCGGCGCCGCCCCACCCCACCCCGGCGCCGCAACGCACCCCCCGAGGAGTACAGATGACCGACAGTTCCTTCCTGAGCAGACGCCACCTGCTGCGGGCCGGCGGCGCGATCGGGCTGGCGCTGGCCGCCGCGCCCGCGCTGGCCGGCCCGGCACAGGCCGCGGACGGGGCGGCGCCCCGCACGACGGTGACCGACCTGGGGCCGGGGCTGGTGCAGTTCTCGCTGATGAGCGGGGTGCTGGTCGGCGACACCGTCTACATCGGCTCGCGCAACCTCAACCCCGCGCGGGTGGTCGGCTTCCACCTGCCGACCCGCACGGTCGTCTCGCACACCGAGCTCGACGCCGGGCCCGAGCCCTCGATCCAGGCGCTCGCCGCCGACCCCACCGGCCGGTACCTCTACATCGGCGTGCTGCTCAAGGCCGACCAGGGCAAGCCGAACCTCTTCCGGTGGGACCTGACGACGCCGAACGAGCCCGCAGTGGACATCGGCCGGACCGAGGACCGCGACATCCGTGCCCTCGCGGTCGCCCCCGACGGCACGGTGTATGCGGTGGGCGGCCTGCCCGGCAAGGCGCCCGCGCTCTGGGAGTACGACCCCGCCACCGGCGCCGTGACGAACCTCGGCGTGCCCGACCCGAACGCCACCCTGGCCAGGGCGGTCGCGGCCACCGCGGACACCGTGTTCTTCGGGGCCGGCAGCATCCTGGCCGGCGGGGGCGGCGCCAGCAAGGCCTCGCTCTACGCCTACGACCGGGCCCGGCGCACCTTCACCTCCGTGGTGCCCAAGGAGATGGAGCAGGACCCCAGCCTGCGGGACCTCGCGGTGATCGGGGACCGACTGGTCGTCAGCACCTCGGGCGGGGTCCAGCCCGCGAAGTTCGCCGTGCTGGAGCTGGCGGACCTCTCCTCCTACACCCTGCTGAGCACCCAGGGCACGACGGTCAAGTCCTTCACCGCCGACGCGGATTCCATCTACTTCGCCACCGACACCGGGCTCCAGACCTACTCGAAGGCGGCCCGGACGATCTCGCCCGTGCGGTTCACCGGGCCGGACCTCGGCGAGATCTGGGGGCTCGACTACACCGGCGGGAAGCTGGAGGTGGTCTCGGGCTACGGCTTCGTCGCCGAGATCGACCTGGCCGCCGGCACCTCGGTGGTCACCGACCTGGGCACCGCGGGCGCGCAGGCCGACGCGCAGGCCGGCATGGGGATCGCGGCCGGCGACGGCTACGTCTACCTCGGCGGGAACGGCGCGATCGCCCGGCACCGCCTGCGCGACCGGACGGTGCTCAACCTGCGGGCGCCGGGCGAGGCGAAGGACGCCGAGGTGATCCACGGCCGCCTGTTCACCGGCCAGTACGACGCGCAGGGCATCTGGACCTACGACCCCGCCGCGGGCGGGCAGCCGCACCAGGCCGCGCACTTCCCCAGCGCGCAGAACCGCCCGCTGAACACGTCCTGGGACCGGGCCAACGGGCTGCTGCTGGTCGCCGTGCAGTCCGACACCGAGGGCGGCGGCGCCCTGTGGACCTACGACCCCAGGACCGGGAGGTCGGCCTCCTACCTCAACCCGATCGACTCCGTGCAGCTGGTCCGCGCGGTGGCGAACCGGGACGGCGTCGCCTACCTGGGCGGCGACAACGCGACCGGCACGGGCCCGCGCGGCACGGTCGTCGCCGTCGATCCGCGGACCGGCCGGGAGTGCTGGCGCCTGGAGACCCGTCAGCGGGAGGGGGTGGCGGCGCTCGCGGTGCGGGACCGCCACCTCTACGGGCTGAGCCGCGACGGCAAGGCGTTCGTCATCGACCTGCGCACCCGGCAGCTGGTGCACACCGCCGACGTGAGCGCCGTCTGCACGGGCTTCGCCGCCATGGTCACCAACCGCGGCACGGTGTACGGCGTCTCGGACACCACGCTCTTCCGGTTCCACCCGCAGACCTTCGCCGTCAGCACCGTGGTGCCCGCCATCAACGGCATCTGGTACAGCGGCCCGCACGTGAACGCCCACGACGGCAAGCTCTACACGCTGCGCGCCCACAACCTGGTCGAGGTGGACGACCGGCCGGCGCACTGAGCGGCGGTCTGCCTGCCCCGGGTGCGGGATGTCCGCGATCCCAGCCACTGTTGACCTTTGATTGATACCTTTCGGTTGTCGAGTGAAGGAGGACGATTCACTCGCTACCGAGAGGGGACCGAAGGTGTTGGCTGACGAGCGGCGGCAGGCGATCCTGCGCGCGGTGGAGCGCGAAGGCTCGATCACGGTGAAGGAACTGGCGGCGGAGATGGGCGTCTCCGCCGTCACCTTGCGCCAGGACGTCCGGGAGTTGGCCGACCGCGGGCTCTTGAACCGGGTGCACGGCGGCGCCCGGGTGCTGGCCGGGGCCGACACCGCTGCGGCCGAGGCGCCGGGCGCGCGGACGGGCGCCCGGCCCGCCGCGCGTCCGGCCGTCGGCGAGCAGCCCACCGTCGGGCTGGTGGTGCCGCCGGGCGGCTACTACTACGCGCAGGTGATCAGCGGCGTGCAGGACGCGGCCCGCGCCCGTGGCGTGCGGGTCGTGCTGGCGGTCGCCGGGGAGTCGCTGGCCGAGCACGAGGAGCAGGTCCGCCGGCTGGCGGCCGGCGGCGCCGACGGGCTGCTGCTGATGCTGCACCCGGGCCTGCGCCCGCCGGCCCGGACCGAGCAGTGGCTCGGCGGCCTCGACCTGCCGGCCGTCCTGGTCGAGCGGCGGGCCGGGCTGGGAGCCGGTCGGGTGGAGCAGGTGACCTCCGACCACGCCTACGGCGCGGCCCTGGCGGTCCGTCACCTGGCCGGGCTCGGGCACGACCGGGTGGCCCTGGTCGCCCGGGTCGAGAGCCCCAACACGCCGCTGATCAGCGCCGGTTGGACCGAGGCCTCGGCCGCCCTCGGGCTGGCGCCGGGGCCGGAGTACCGCATCACCACCAGCGGGGAGGCGGCCGCCTCCGACGCGCGGTTCGAGGAGGTGGTCCGGGCGGTGCAGGCCGGCGAGGTCCGCGCGGCGCTGGTGCACAACGACATCGACGCCATCGCCCTGCTCGGCGCGCTGCGGGCCAAGGGGCTGCGGGTGCCGGAGGACCTGGCCCTGGTCAGCTACGACGACGAGGTCGCCGAGTTGAGCGAGATCCCGCTCACGGCCGTGGCCCCGCCCAAGCAGGCCGTCGGCGCCTGGGCCCTGGACCTGGTGCTGCGCCGGCTCGCCGACCCCGGCACGCCGCTGGCCGAGATCCTGCTCCGCCCGGAGCTGCGGGTGCGGGCGTCCTGCGGGGCCGAGTGACCGATCAGGTGACGGCGCATCGCTTTCGTTTATAACGAACGAAAGCGAATGTGTTGACTAGCTGTCGTATCTACCGAATGATTGCGGTGACACCCAAGCAAACGATCGGTGGCACGGCATGTTTTCCAGACGCCTGACAGCGCTGGCCTGTTCCGCGGCGGCGTTCGGCCTGCTCGTCGCGGGATGCGCGAGCTCGAACGACCAGCAGCCCGCGGCCGGGCAGAAGACCGGGACGGTCACCTTCTGGTCCTTCGTCAAGGGCTCCGACCAGGTGGCGGCGGCCTTCAACCGGACCCATCCGGACATCAAGGTGAACTTCGAGACGGTGCCCTCGGGCCAGGAGTACTACTCCAAGCTCACCAACGCCGTGAAGGCCGGCACCGCCCCGGACGTCGCCGTGGTCGAGTACCCCCAGCTCCCGGAGTTCGCCACCCTGGGCGAACTGCAGAGCCTGGACGACACCCTCGGCCCCCTGGTGAAGAGTCAGTTCCCGCAGCAGACACAGCAGTTGGTCGAGCTCGGCGGGCACACCTGGGGCGTGCCCCGGGACGCCGCCCCGCTGCTGATGTACTACCGCAACGACTTCTTCACCGCGCACCGGATCGCCGTCCCCCGGACCTGGGACGACTACCGGACCATGACCGAGCAGGTGAAGCAGGCCGACCCGAACGCCCGCGGCGGCGTGCTGTTCACCGACAACCCGGGGCTGCTGACCGCCCTCGCCTGGCAGGCCGGCTCGCACTGGTTCGCCACCCAGGGCGACGCCTGGAAGGTCTCGCTCACCGACGCCCCCTCCCAGAAGGTCGCCGACTACTGGGGCGACCTGGCCCACCAGGACCTCGTCCAGTCGCTGAGCACCCTCGACCCGTTCTGGACCAGCGTCCAGCAGAACCGGACCGTCGCCTTCGTCTGCGCCAGCTGGTGCGCCGGCTCCCTCCAGGCCACCGTCGCCGACCAGGCCGGCAAGTGGTCGGTGGCCCCGGTCCCGAGCTGGGACGGCAAGCCGGCCTCCGCGATGTACGGCGGCTCCTCCTTCGTCATCCCCAAGGGCGCGAAGAACAGCGCCGCCGCAGCCGAGTTCATCAAGTGGATCACCACCGACCCCGACGGCATGAAGGCCTGGGTCTCCTCCGGCACCAGCAGCATGTTCCCCGCCGACCCCCAGCTCGTGCCGGTCGCCAAGGCCGCCTACCCCACGGCCTACTTCGGCGGCCAGGACGTCTACGCGCTGGGCAGCGCCTCCTACGACGCGATCCCGCCCGGCTGGATGTGGGGCCCGGACATGGGCACCACCAACACCGCCATCGTGGACCAGCTGCCCAAGGTCGCGGACGGCGGCGTGCGCCTGTCCGACGTCCTGAACGGCGCGCAGCAGACCACCGTCAAGGACATCCAGCACCGCGGCATGCAGGTCGCGCCGTAGTCCCCGGAACCGCCGTTGTCCTCGCAAGCGCCGCAGTCCCCCAAATCGCCGTAGTCCCCGCAACATTGAGGAAGCCGGTATGGCAAGCCCGTCAGCCCGTGCCCAGCGGCGAACCGCCGCACTGCTCCTGGCACCCTTCTCCGTGCTCTTCGCCGCCGTCACCCTGGCCCCGCTGGGCTACGCCGGCTGGATGAGCCTGTTCACCACCCGCACCTCCGGACTCGGCTTCGGCGGCACCAGGCAGGTCTTCACCGGCCTGGCCAACTACGCGAACGCGCTGTCCGACCCGGCGTTCCGCGACGGGTTCGTCACCATCGCGGTGTACGCCGCGGTCTACGTCCCGGTGATGATCGGCGGCGCGCTCGCGCTCGCCCTGCTGCTCGACTCGGCCCTGGTCAAGGCCCGCTCGTTCTTCCAACTCGCCCTGTTCCTGCCGCACGCGGTGCCCGGCCTGATCGCGGCACTGATCTGGGTATACCTCTACACGCCGGGGCTGAGCCCGGTCGTCGACCTGCTCAACTCCCTCGACCTGCACGTCAGTTTCCTCTCGGCGGACAACGCGGTGTTCTCCGCGGCGAACATCGCCCTGTGGGAGTGGATGGGCTACAACATGGTGATCTTCTACGCCGCGCTCCAGGCCGTGCCGGGCGAGACCTTGGACGCGGCCCGCATCGACGGCGCCGGGGGTCTGCGCACCGCCCTGTCGATCAAGCTGCCGATGATCCGGCCCGCGGTCGCCCTGGCCGTGCTGTTCACCGTCATCGGATCGGTGCAGCTGTTCACCGAGCCGAAGGTCATCTACAGCGCCTCCAGCGCCATCGGCAGCAGTTGGACGCCCAATCTGTACGTCCAGACCGCCGCCTTCACCCGCAACGACTTCGGCCTGGCGGCGGCCGCCTCGCTGCTGATCGCACTGTTCGCCGCGGTGCTCTCCTTCCTCGTCACCCGTATCTCGCGCAGCAGGAGCCAGTCGTGACCGAACCCGCGACGCTCGGTCGCCGCCCCCGCTCCCGGCAGCGGGCCTCCGCCCTGCTGTCCAGGACCGGCGTGACCGCGATGCTCGGCCTGGCCGCCCTCTACACGCTGCTGCCGCTGCTCTGGCTGGTGCTGTCCGCCACGAAGAGCCGTCAGGACCTGTTCGCCACCAACGGCTTCGCGCCGGGCCGGCACTTCGCGCTGCTCGACAACCTGGGCCACCTCTTCCAGGTCGACGACGGCATCTACCTGCGCTGGCTGCTCAACACCGTGCTCTACGCCGGCCTCGGCGCGCTGCTCGCCACCGCGTTCAGCGTGGCCGCCGGGTACGCCTTCGACAAGCTGGCGTTCCCCGGGAAGGAGCGGGTCTTCGGACTGGTGCTGCTGGGCGTGATGGTGCCGGGCACCGCGCTGGCGATCCCGCTGTACCTGATCGCGGCCCAGGTCGGACTGGTGAACACCTTCTGGGGCGTCTTCCTGCCCGGCCTGGTCTACCCGTTCGGCGTCTACCTGGCACGGGTGTTCAGCGCCTCCTACGTGCCCGACGAGGTGCTGGAGGCCGCCCGGATGGACGGGGCCGGCGAGATCCGGACCTTCTGCCGGATCGCCTTCCCGATGCTCACGCCCGCCTTCGTGACCATCTTCCTCTTCCAGTTCACCCAGATCTGGAACAGCTTCTTCCTCCCCCTGGTGATGCTCTCCGACCAGCGCCTCTTCCCCGTCAACCTCGGCCTGTACGAGTGGTACTCGTCCGCCCTCTCGCAGGGGCACCCGCAGGACTACCTGCTGGCGATCGTGGGATCGCTGGTGTCCGTCGCCCCGCTGGTCGTCCTCTTCCTGATGCTCCAACGGTTCTGGAAGTCCGGCCTGACCGCCGGCGCCGTCAAGTAGGCCACTGCCATGAGGATTTCCATGCCCACCACCCCGCTCCGCCCACGCGCCCTGTTCGCCATGGGCCGCTCGCACCGCGACGCGCTCTTCCCGCCCGAGGCGGTGCGGCGGCTGTCGCTCAGCTGCGAGATCGATCCGGAGCTCCTCGTCGAGGACTTCGCCCAGGTGCCGGGGCTAGCGGGCCTCGATGATGTCGAGTTGCTGATCACGTCCTGGGGATGTCCACCATTGGACGCCGCTGTACTGGCCCGGATGCCGCGACTCAAGGCCGTCGTGCATGCCGCCGGCAGCGTCAAGCACCATGTCACACAGGCCTGTTGGGACCGTGGCCTGCTGGTGTCCACGGCGGCGGCGGCCAACGCCGTGCCCGTCGCCGAGTACACCGTCGCCGCCGTCCTGTTCGCCAACAAGCGGGTGCTGGAGATCGCCGGGCACTACCGCGAGCACCACGCGGTCGAGGACTGGACGCTGCGGTTCCCCGGCTTCGGCAACCACCGCCGGACGGTCGGACTGGTGGGCGCCTCCCTGGTCGGGCGCAAGGTGCTGGAGCTGCTCCGGCCCTTCGACTTCGAGCTCCTGCTGGCCGATCCGCTCCTGGACCACGCCACCGCCCGCGCGCTCGGCGCCCGACTCGTCGAGCTCGACGAGCTGCTCGCCGGCTGCGACGTCGTCTCGCTGCACGCCCCCGCGCTGCCCGAGACCCACCACCTGCTGGACGCCCGCAGGCTCGCGCTGCTGCCGGACGGCGCCACCCTGGTGAACACCGCGCGCGGCTCCCTGGTCGACCAACACGCCCTCACCGCCGAGGTCTCGTCCGGACGCATCCACGCCGTCCTCGACGTGACCGAGCCCGAAGTGCTGCCCGCGACCTCGCCGTTGTACACACTGCCGAACGTGCTGCTCACCCCGCACATCGCCGGCTCGCTCGGCGGCGAACTCCGGCGGATCACCATCAGCGCCATCGAGGAGGTCGAACGGTACTGCGCGGGCTCGGAGTTCGCCCATCCCGTGACCCGCGCCGCACTGGCCGTCTCGGCCTGAGAGCGCCTCGCAGCCAGCTAAGGAGTGCCCGTGCCCCCGCCCGGCCGACTGTCGGACGTCCTCCTCTACACCCGCACCACCGCCTACCGCCACGACTCCATCCCCGCCGGGATCGCCGCGATCCGCGAACTCGGCCAGGCGCACGACTTCGCCGTGGAGGCCACGGAGGATCCCGCGGTCTTCACCGACGCCTCCCTCGCGGGCCGCAGCGCGGTGGTCTTCCTCTCCACCAGCGGGACCGTGCTCACCACGAACGGCCGTTCTGCACTGCGTAGTTGGGTCGCGGCGGGCGGCGGCTTCGTGGGCGTCCACTCCGCCGCGTGCACCGAGTACAGCTGGCCGTACTACGGCGAACTGCTCGGCGCGCGCTTCGCCGGCCACCCCGCCTTCCAGCGGGCCACCGTACGGGTGGCGGACGCCGACCACCCCGCCACCGCCCACCTGCCGCCGCACTGGGACTGGCACGACGAGTGGTACGACTTCCGCAGCAACCCGCGCCCCCGCGTCCGCGTGCTCGCCACCGTCGACGAGACCGGCTACCAGGGCGGTGGCATGGGCGCGGACCACCCCGTGGCCTGGTGCCGGGAAGCCGGCGCCGGCCGCTCCTTCTACACCGCGCTGGGCCACGCCGCCGAGGCGTACCAGGCCAACGCCTTCCGCGAGCACCTGCTGGGCGGCCTGCGCTGGGCAGCCCGCGCGTAGCGCAGCGCAGTTCGAGCTCAGTACCCGTGAAGACCCGACCCCGACTCCGAGGAGAGAAGCACCGTATGTCCCGCAAGGTGATCGGCATCGTGATGAACGGTGTCACCGGACGCATGGGCTACCGCCAGCACCTGGTCCGCTCCATCCTGGCCATCCGCGAACAAGGCGGACTGCCGCTCGCCGACGGCCGCACCCTGTGGCCCGAACCCATCCTCGTCGGCCGCAACGCCCACAAGCTCAAGGAGATCGCCGAGCAGCACGGCCTGGAGCACTGGACCACCTCGCTGGACGAGGCGCTGGCCCACCCCCTCGCCGAGATCTACTTCGACGCCCAGGTCACCACCGCCCGCGAGCACGCCATCCGCGCCGCCATCGCCGCCGGCAAGCACGTCTACACCGAGAAGCCCACCGCCGAAACCCTGGACTCCGCCCTGGAGTTGGCGCGGCTGGCGCGCGATGCCGGGGTGTGCAACGGCGCGGTGCAGGACAAGCTGTTCCTGCCCGGCCTGCTCAAGCTCAAGCGCCTGGTCGACAGCGGCTTCTTCGGCCGGATCCTGTCCGTGCGCGGCGAGTTCGGCTACTGGGTCTTCGAAGGCGACTGGCAGGCCGCCCAGCGCCCCTCCTGGAACTACCGCACCCAGGACGGCGGCGGCATGATCCTGGACATGTTCCCGCACTGGCGCTACGTGCTGGACAACCTCATCGCCCCCGTACAGTCGGTCTACGCCCACACCGCCACCCACATCCCCGAACGCGTCGACGAGCAGGGCCGCACCTACCCCGCCACCGCCGACGACGCCGCCTACGGCATCTTCGAGCTGGCGGGCGGTGTCACCGCGCAGATCAACTCCTCCTGGGCCGTACGCGTGGACCGCGACGAACTCGTCGAGTTCCAGATCGACGGCACCCACGGCAGCGCCGTCGCCGGCCTGCGCAACTGCCGCTTCCAGCACCGCGCCGCCACCCCCAAACCCGTCTGGAACCCCGACCTGCCGGCGACCGAGTCGTTCCGCTCGCAGTGGCAGCAGGTGCCGGACAACGGCGAGTTCGACAACGGCTTCAAGGTGCAGTGGGAACTCTTCCTGCACCACGTCGCCAGTGGCACCGCCTACCACTGGGACCTGCTCGAAGGCGCCAAGGGCGTCCAACTCGCCGAACTCGGCCTGCGCTCCGCCGCCGAAGGCCGCCGCCTCGACGTCCCGGAGCTGACCCTGTGACCACCCCAACCAGCCGTACGGTCTTCGCCGCAGCCCACGTCGTCGCCGACCCCCAGCGCGACAACACCCCCGGCACACCCGCCGCCCTCGACTGGGACACCACCCTCGCCTTCCGCCACCACCTGTGGTCCCTCGGCCTCGGCGTCGCCGACGCCATGGACACCGCCCAACGCGGCATGGGCCTGGACTGGCCCACCACCCGCGAACTCATCACCCGCACCGGCACCGAAGCCAAAGCCACAGGCGGACGCCTCGCCTGCGGCACCGGAACCGACCAACTCGACACACCAGAGCCATCGTTGAAGCAGATCCTCGCCGCCTACGAGGAGCAGCTGGAAGTCGTCGAATCGGCCGGTGCGCAGCCGATCCTGATGGCCAGCCGCGCGCTCGCCGCCACCGCCCAGAGCCCCGACGACTACCTGCACGTCTACGGCGAGCTGATCCGCCAGGCCCGACGGCCCGTCATCCTGCACTGGCTCGGCGAGATGTTCGACCCCGCGCTGGCCGGCTACTGGGGCTCCACGGACTTGGACAAGGCCACCGCCACTGTGCTCGCCCTGATCAACGCGCACCCCAAGCTCATCGACGGCATCAAGATCTCCCTGCTCGACGCCGACCGCGAGATCGCCCTGCGCCGCGCCCTACCCGAAGGCGTCAAGCTCTACACCGGCGACGACTTCCACTACCCGCAGCTCATCCGCGGCGACGAACACGGCCACAGCCACGCCCTGTTGGGCATCTTCGACCCCATCGCCGCAACCGCTGCCGCAGCCCTGCACGCACTCGACGCCGGCGACCCGGACCGCTACAACGCGCTCCTCGCCCCCACCGTCCCCCTGGCCCGCCACCTCTTCGCCGCGCCGACCTACCACTACAAGACCGGCATCGTCTTCCTCGCCTGGCTGGCAGGCCATCAGGACCACTTCACCATGGTGGCCGGCGCGCAGAACGGTCGCTCCGTGCCGCACCTGACCGAGCTGTTCCGCCTCGCCGAACAAGCCGGAGCACTGCCCGACCCCGACCTCGCCGCCCACCGCATGCGCCACTACCTGACCGTCGCAGCAGGGGTGACGACATGAACCGCCTGTCCCTCAACCAGATCACCACCAAGAACTGGACCCTCCCCCAGGCCGTCCAAGGCTGCGTGAACGCCGGGATCCCGGCCATCGGCCTGTGGCGCGACAAGGTCGCCGAAACCGGCCTGGCCGAATCGGCCCGCCTCGTCCGCGACGCCGGACTGACCGTCAGCAGCCTGTGCCGCGGCGGATTCCTCACCACCCCCGGCCCCGAAGGCCACCGCACCGCCCTCGCCGAAAACCTGCGCGCCCTCGAAGAAGCCGCCGAACTCGGCACCGACACCCTCGTCATGGTCGTCGGCGGCCTCCCCGACGGCAGCCGGGACCTCACCGCCGCCCGCACCCGAGTCGCCGACCTACTCGCCGAACTCGCACCCCACGCCCAGGACTTCGGCGTCCGCCTGGCGATCGAGCCGCTCCACCCGATGTTCTGCGCCGACCGGGCGGTGGTCTCCACCCTCGCCCAAGCCCTCGACCTCGCCGAACAGTTCCCCACCGAACAGGTCGGCGTGGTCGTGGACAGCTACCACACCTGGTGGGACCCCCAGTTGGCACAGCAGATCGCCCGCGCCGCCGACCGCATCGCCGCCTACCAGGTCTGCGACTGGACCCTCCCCCTCCCCGCCGACGCCCTCCTCGGCCGCGGCCACGTCGGCGACGGCCACATCGACTTCCGCACCCTCACCCACCACCTCACCACCGCCGGCTACACCGGCTGGATCGAAGTCGAGATCTTCAACGAGCAGATCTGGAACACCCCCGGCGAACAAACCCTCCGCACCATGATCGAACGCCACCACACCCACGTGGTCGGCAGCGACCGGTGAGCGAGATTCCGTACGGCTTCGACGTCGCCAAGCTCCGTGCGGCGAGGGCCGCTTGTGGTGCTCCGGTGTCCTGGATCGCCGATCGGTCCGGCCTGTCCCGGCGGGCGATCGGCCTCTACCTCGCCGGGCGCGCCCCTCGTCCCAGCGCCCTGCCATTCCTGGCGGCCGCGCTCGGCGTCGCACCGGCGGACCTGTGCACGGTCGGGTCCGTCCGCCTGGTGCACCTGCGGGTGTGGTCCGGGCGGAACCAGGTCGCGATGGCGCAGGCCCTGGGCCTGTCCGGGGAGACGTACCTGCGGGTGGAGACCACCGGACGGCTGCCCCGGTCCGCCGAGGCCCGCTTCGAGTCCGAGCCGGGCGGCCGGGTGCCGTGGGAGGCGTGGGCCGCCCCGGTGTACGGGGTCACGCCGCACCGGCTGCTCGCCGCCACCGAGGCGACCCGGGACCACTGGTCGATGCTGCGCACCGAGTGGTGGTCCCGGGTCCAGGAGCGCGAACCCGAGTGGGGCGAGCGGCTGGAGCGGATGTTCGGCGCCCCGTGCTGAGCGGGGCACTGCCGGCGCGCAGGGCGGGATCCCGGTGGCCGCTATGCTCCACGTGTGACGAGCAATGATCCCGAGCAGGGCGTGTCGGCCTCCCACCGGGCGCTGGTCCGCCGGGGGTTCGCCCTGGAGTACGCCACGTTGGGCTGGAACGTCGTGGGCATCGTGGTGCTGGCGGTGGCCGCGATCGCGGCCCGGTCGGTGGCGCTGGCCGGGTTCGGGCTGGACTCGCTGATCGAGATCGGTGCGTCGACCGTGGTGATCTGGGAGCTGTCAGGCACCGGCGAGGCCCGCCAGCGGCGGGCGCTGCGGCTGATCGGCGTCGGCTTCGGCCTGCTCGCGCTCTACCTGCTCGCGCAGTCCGCCGTGGTGCTGGCCACCGGGTTTCATCCGCACCACTCCCCGCTGGGCATCGGGTGGACGGCGGTGACCGCGGGGGTGATGTTCGCGCTCGCGGCGGGCAAGGCCAGGACGGGTGCCGCGCTGGACAACCCGGTGCTCAGGACCGAGGGCCGGGTGACGCTCGTCGACGGGCTGCTGGCGGTGGCCGTCCTGATCGGCCTGGTCCTCAACAGCGCGCTCGGCTGGTGGTGGGCGGACCCGGTGGCCTCCCTGGTGCTCGTCCTCTACGCGGTGCGCGAGGTCCGGGAGATCTTCTCCGGGGCGCACTGACTCCCCGTCAGCTCTCCAGCTGCCTGGCGTCGATCTCGGCGATCAGGCCCTCGATCAGCGTCCTGATCTCGTCGCGGATCGGACGGACGGCGGCGACGCCCTGGCCGGCCGGGTCGTCGAGCTGCCAATCCAGGTACGTCTTGCCGGGGAAGAACGGGCAGGCGTCGCCGCACCCCATGGTGATCACGTAGTCGGAGGCCTGGACGGCCTCGGTGGTGAGGACCTTCGGCGTCTGGTCCTTGATGTCGATGCCCAGCTCGGCCATGGCCTCGACGGCGGCCGGGTTGACCCGGTCACCCGGCAGCGAGCCGGCGGAGCGCACCTCGACGCGGTCGCCGGCCAGTCGGCGCAGGAAGCCGGCGGCCATCTGCGAGCGGCCGGCGTTGTGGATGCAGACGAAGAGCACGGAGGCGATCGGGGCGCTAGTCATGGGGGGCGGGGTCCCTTCGGGGCGCGAGTTGCCGGGGCGGAGGGGGCTCGCCAAGCGGGCCCGACACCGGTAACGTATCAGCGCATGGTGATGTCAGTCGATAGTGATGCGACGAAGGCCCTCGCCGACCCGCTGCGGATGCGGATCGTGCGACTGCTGGCCCGCGAGGCCCTGTGCACGACGCACCTGGTCGAGGAGACCGGCGCCAAGCAGACCAACCTGTCGAACCACATGAAGATCCTGCGGGACGCCGGGCTCGTGGACACCGAGCCCTGCGGACGGTTCACCTACTACAAGCTGCGCCCCGAGGCGCTGCGCGCCCTCGCCGAGGAGTTCGCGGCGCTGGCCGACACCGCCCAGGAGAGCGCCGAGGCGAACCGCAAGCGCGCCTGCTGACCCGCCCTCAGACCCCTCACCCCCACCCCGCACCGCCTCTTCGCACCAGGAGTACCCGTGAGCACCATGGCCGAGGCCGGCCCCGACCTCGACGGCGCCGTCACACCCCGGGCGAGCGAGCCGAACGCGATACCGCTGCTGAACCGGGCCGCCGCCGAACTGGTCGGCACGGCCGCACTGGTGGCCATCGTGGTCGGCTCCGGCATCCAGGCCACCGAGCTCTCGCACGACGTGGGCGTGCAACTGCTCGCGAACTCCCTCGCGACCGTCTTCGGCCTGGGCGTGCTGATCCTGCTGCTCGGCCCGGTCTCCGGCGCGCACTTCAACCCGGTCGTCACGCTCGCCCAGTGGTGGACCGGCCGTAAGGACCCGGCGGGGCTCGGCGCGCGCGAGGTCGCCGCCTACCTCCCCGCGCAGATCGCCGGAGCGATCGGCGGCGCGGTGCTGGCCGACGCGATGTTCGGGCAGGCGCTGGTGAAGTGGTCCACCCACGACCGTTCGGCCGGGCACCTGCTGCTCGGCGAGGTCGTCGCCACCGCCGGCCTGGTGCTGCTGATCTTCGGCCTGGCCAGGACCGACCAACTGCGCCTCGCCCCCGCCGCCGTCGCCTCCTACATCGGCGCGGCCTACTGGTTCACCTCCTCCACCTCCTTCGCCAACCCGGCCGTCACCATCGGGCGCGCCTTCACCGACACGTTCGCCGGGATCGCACCCGGCTCGCTGGCCGGGTTCATCGGCATGCAGCTGCTCGGCGGCGCGCTCGGACTGGCCCTGGTGGCGCTGATCTTCGACGGCCGCCGTCGGGCAGTGGCGAAGTGACGACCGCCCGGCGCACCCAGGACCTACTGGCCTGAGGGGAGGCGCGGCGCCGGGCTCACACCGCGCCGCCGCCCGCGAGCAGGCCCGCCATCGCCGCCAGCGCGGTCGGCTCGACGCGGTAGTAGACCCAGGTGCCGCGCCGCTCCGAGGAGAGCAGCCCGGCCTCGCGCAGCTTCTTCAGGTGGTGACTGACCGTCGGCTGCGACACCCCGACGTCCTGGATGTCGCACACGCAGGCCTCCCCGCCCTCGTGCGAGGCGACCCGCGAGAACAGGCGCAGCCGGACCGGGTCGGAGAGCGCCTTGAACATCGCGGCCATCCGCACCGAGTCGGCCTCCGAGAGCGCGGCCGAGGTCACCGGCGGGCAGCAGGGCGCGTCCTCCTGCAGGACGGGCAGCTCCACCACGCTCGAATTCGACATGCGTCTATGTTGACATCCATCGATGTGCGCAGCAAGCTCCTCTATATAGACATCTGTCGAATCAATGACCGTCCTCGACCCCGGAGAGCCCGTCATGAGCGAACACGCCGCCCAGCCGCCCGTCGTCGTGATCGGCGCCGGCCCGATCGGTCTGGCCGCCGCCGCCCACCTGCTGGAGCGCGGCCTCGAACCGCTCGTCCTGGAGGCCGGCCCCGCCGCCGGGGCGGCCGTGCGCCAGTGGAGCCACGTCCGGCTGTTCTCGCCCTGGGCCGAGGTCATCGACCCCGCCGCCGAGCGGCTCCTCGCCCGCACCGGCTGGACCCGACCCGACGGGGCGACCTACCCCTCCGGCGCGGACTGGGTCGAGCAGTACCTCCAGCCGCTCGCCGACGCCCTCGGCGCCCGCGTCCGCTACAGCCGCCAGGTCACCGGCGTCGCGCGCGCCGGGCGCGACCTCGTCGTCGACGCCGGCCGGGCCGAGCAGCCCTTCACCGTCCACGTCGAGCACGCCGACGGCTCCGCGGAGCGCATCCTGGCCCGCTCCGTCCTCGACGCCTCCGGCACCTGGGCCACCCCCAACCCGCTCGGCGCCAACGGCCTGCCCGCCCTCGGCGAGCGCGCCGCCGCAGACCGGATCTCCTACCGCGTCCCCGACCTCACCGACCCGGCCGTGCGCGCCCGCCACGCCGGCCGGCGCACCGCCGTGGTCGGCTCCGGCGCCTCCGCGTTCACCGCGCTCGCCCAGCTCGCCGACCTCGCGGCGGACACCCCCGGCACGCACACCGTGTGGGTGCTGCGCCGCGGCATCACCGGCTCCACCTACGGCGGCGGCCCGGCCGACGAGCTGCCCGCCCGCGGCGCGCTCGGCCTGCGCGCCAAGGCCGCCGTCGAGGACGGCCACGCCACCGCGCTGACCGGCTTCCGCACCGCCGCCGTCGAGCGCGCCGGCGAGCGGCTGGTGCTCGTCTCCGAGGAGGGCCACCGCAGCGACCCCGTCGACCAGGTCGTCGTGCTGACCGGCCTGCGCCCCGACCTGTCCTTCCTCTCCGAGGTCCGCCTCGGCCTCGACGAGCGCCTCCAGGCCCCCGCCGCGCTCGCCCCGCTGATCGACCCCAACCAGCACTCCTGCGGCACCGTCTACCCGCACGGTGCCGCCGAACTCTCCCAGCCCGAGCGGGACTTCTACCTGCTCGGCGCGAAGTCCTACGGCCGCGCGCCGACCTTCCTCGCCATGACCGGCTACGAGCAGGTGCGCTCGGTCGCCGCCGCACTGGCCGGAGACCGCGAGGCGGCCGCCCGGGTCGAGCTCGTCCTCCCGGAAACCGGGGTGTGCGGTGGCGCCGGTCTCTACGACCAGCCCGACGCCGCGCAGGGCGGCGGTGGCGGCTGCTGCTCGATCCCCGCCGCGCCCGAGGTGCTCTCCATCGGCCTCGGCGCACCCGCGACCACGCCCGTCACCGCCACGGGCAGCGGCTGCTGCTGACACCGCCTCAGCTCGGCCCGCCCGATCCGCCGAACGAAGGCATTCCGGCGGGCGAACGGGTGGGCCGAGCCCGTGCCCCGTGACCTTCTCCCCCGGCTCCTCCACACACTGTGGCCAAGTGTGTCCGGACGAGAGGAGCCACCGGTGGTACCCACGAGGCCACGATCGAACCCGCTCGGCCGATCACTCAGCGCGGCGCTGGCGCTCGCGCTCGCCCTGGCCGCCGGCCCGGTGGTGGCGTCCGGGCACACCTGGGCGGCTGACACTCCGTCACCGCGAGCGGTCCAGGGCGGCAGCGACCAGCCCCTCGACCGCTCGCCGCGGGTGCGCCCGAAGGCACCCCGGAAGGTGCACCCGTCGGTCCGGGCCCCGGGGGCTTACGTGGTGGACGTGGACGCGCAGGTCGGGGCGACGTCGGCCGGTGAGGCGTCCGTCGCGGTCAACCCGGCCAATCCGCAGCAGATCGCGATCACCCGGTTCACCTTCCCGTGGAACAACGACGCCGACCTGGTGTACTCGACCGACGGCGGGGTGACCTGGACGGACGAGGCGACGATCCCGCCGCCGCCGGGGGTGGCGAACACCGCCGGCGGGCCGAACGACCAGACCATCGACTTCGGCCGCGACGGCACGCTCTACGGCACGTTCCTGACGGGCGGGAACCAGATCGTCACCGGCTCGACCACCGACCCGACCAAGGCCGCGTCGTGGAAGTGGAACAACCCGACGCCCACCACCACCCAGCTCACCAGCGCCTCCGGCACCAACGCCGACCAGCCCTGGCTGGTCGTCAACCGCGACCCGGGCACGGCGAGCAAGGACGACGTCTACGTCGGCTACCAGGACTTCCGCACCAACGTCCCGCACGACCACGTGGCCGTCTCCCCCGGCAGCGCCAGCCCGGTGGACATCACCCGGGACCACCCGGCCGGCACCGGCGCGCTCAGCGGCGGGGTGATCAACGGCGGGCTGCGGGTGGCGGCCGACCGGCGCAACGGCACCGTGTACGCGCTCTACCAGCAGGGCGGCGGCGGCACCCAGCCGGAGAACGTCACCCTGATGCTCAACCGGTCGACCGACGCCGGGGCCAGCTGGACGCTGGGCGGCAGCACCGACGGGATCGCCGTCTCCACCGACGACACCCGCCAGGGCAACGGCGGCTACAGCTTCGGCAACGTGAACTTCCTCCAGGGCGGCATCGACCACCTCGCCGTCGACCCGACCAACGGCGACGTGTACGTGGCCTACGGCGCCGACGCCTCCGGCAACAACCGGATCCGGATCCGCCGGCTCACCGACAACGGCGCGGGCGGCATGAACGTGGGCGCCGCCGTCAATGTGTCGGCCTCGACCGACACGGCCCTGCCCTCGGTCGCCGTCCTCGACGACGGAACGATCGGCGTCCTCTACCTGAGCAACGACGGCACCAACGCGAGCGGCTTCCCCGAGTTCTCGGCCCACCTCGCCCGCAGCACCGACCACGGCGCGACCTTCACCGACACCGTGCTGCAGTCGTTCACCACCACCGCCGGCAACGCCCAGCACCCCTCGCTGCGGCTCTTCGGCGACTACGAGCAGCTCAAGGCGCTCGGCAACACCTTCTACGGCGCCTTCATCGGCAACCTCAACGGGCTGAACCAGACCGTGGCCCAGCCGACGGACGCGGTCTTCTTCGCCGTGCCGCAGACCACCAAGTCGACGCTCGGCTCCTCCGCCGACCCCTCGGTGTTCGGCCAGCCGGTCGCCTTCACCGCGAGCGTGGTGCCGCCGCCGGACGGCGGCACGGTCACCTTCAAGGTCGACGGCACCCAGCTCGGCGGCCCGGTCGCGGTCGACAGCGCGACCGGCACGGCGACCAGCGCCGCCATCGCCACCCTCGCCCCGGGCCCGCACACCGTGGCCGCCGTCTACGGCGGCGACCCGAACTACGTGGGCGACACGGCGATGACGCTCACTCAGGACGTCGGCAAGGCACCGGTGACCACGACCCTCGCCTCCGCGCCCGATCCCTCGGTCTTCGGCCAGCCGGTCACCGTCACCGACACCGTCTGTCCGACCGGCGCCAGCACCAACGCGACCGTGCCGCCCGCCGGGACGGTCACCCTCTCGGACGGCACCACCGTGCTCGGCACCCCGACGCTGAGCCCCGGCGGCGGGGCCGGCTGTGCCCGGGCCCAGCTGTCCACGGCGGCCCTGGCGGTGGGCCCGCACAGCATCACGGCCGACTACGCCGGCGACACCGACTACACCGGGGCCGCGACCGAGACCCTCGTCCCGGCCCAGCAGGTGAACCGCGCCCCGGTCAGCACCACCCTGGTCTCCTCCGCCAACCCGTCCTCCTTCGGTCACGCCGTGACCTTCACCGACACCGTCTGCCCGGCCTCGCCCAGCACCGGTCCGACCGCGCCGCCCACCGGGACGGTCAGCGTCTCGGACGGCAGCACGCTGCTCGGCACCGGCACCCTCTCCCCCGGCGGCGGCGCCAACTGCGCGCAGGCGCAGGTCGCTTTCGCCCACCTGCTGCCCGGCAGCCACACCGTCACGGCCCGGTACGGCGGTGACGGCGACTACCTGCCGGGCGCCCCGGAGTCGATCACCCAGACGGTGGCCTGCGCCAGGACGATCACCGGCACCACCGGCGGCCTGTTCACCGGTGGCGAGAGCACCTGCATCGTGGGCGCCACCGTCAACGGGAGCGTGCGGGACGCGGGCGACGGCGCCCTCTTCATCAGCGGCTCGACGATCCACGGCGCCGTCCTGTCCACCGACGGCACGCTGTTCGGCCTGTGCGGCAGCACCGTCACGAGCACCGTGAACGTCCACGGCGCCACCGGGTTCGTGGTCGTGGGCGACCCCGGCGACGACGGCTGCGCCGGGAACCGCATCGACGGCTCGCTCATGCTGAGCGGCAATCAGGCCGGCCTGGAGGCGGTCGGCAACCACGTGGGCGGCGAGGTCCAGGTCCAGGGCACCACCGGCGCCGGGCCGTTCCCCGAGGACACCCGCGCCGAGCTCGAAGGCAACACGATCGGCGGGTCGCTCTCCTGCACCGACAACACCCCGCCGCCCGGCGACGACGGCCACCCGAACACGGTGTCCGGCCAGCGGCTGGGACAGTGCTCGGCGCTGTAGCCGCGCGCCGAGCACTGCGAGTCGTCAGGACACGGTGAGCGCCGTGTCGTCGATCACGAAGCTGGTCTGCAGGGACGCGTTCTCGGTGCCGGTGAACTTGAGGGTCACCGTCTGCCCCGCGTAGCCCGACAGGTTGAAGGAGTCCAGCGTGTAGCCGTTGCCCGCGTTGAGGTTGGAGTAGGTGGCCAGCGTGGTGCTGCCGATCTGGACCTTGAGGGTGTCGTTCGCCTTGGTGGTCGTGGTCTCGGCGGTGTCGATGTGGAGGTAGAAGCTCAGGGTCGCGCTGCACCCGGCCGGGACGGTGACGGTCTGGGCGAGCGTGTCGGTGTGGGTGCTGCCGTAGCCGTCCAGCCAGGCGTCCCAACTGCCGGAGTGGGCCCGCTCGCTGACGGTGTCGTTGTTGATCACGCCGGCCGTGGCGGTCCACGGCGAGGCGGTGCCGGTCTCGAAGCCGGGGTTGCCGAGCAGTTGGCCGGGGGCGGTGCAGCCGCCGACGGGGTTGACGGTCCAGGTGAACGAGGCCTGGCCGGAGGCGCCCGTGCCGTCGGTCGCCTTGACGGTCACGTTCGAGGTGCCCGCGGTGGTCGGGGTTCCGGTGATCAGGCCGGCGGCGGAGACGGACAGGCCGGCCGGCAGGCCGGTCGCGGAGTAGCTCAGGCTCTGGCCGGAAGCCGAGTCCGTGCCGGAGAGCTGGAGGGAGACGGCCGTGCCGACGCTTGTGGTCTGATTGCCCGGGCTGGTGACGGTGACCGTGTTGCCGCCCGTGGCCTGACCCACCGGCAGGCCGCCGGTCGGCGAGTACATCGCCACGTCGAAGGTGCTCCCGTTGGGGGCGTGGGCGATCGGGATCACCGGGACGGCGTTGCCGCCGGCGAGCACCGAGGTGGAGATGTAGTCGCCGAACATCCGGCCCTGGCTGGTGTTCGGCAGCCAGGCCAGCGTCATCGGCCCGGCGAGCTGGACGGGGGTGCTCCAGGTGCTGCCGCCGTCGGCGGAGGAGACGAAGCCCGCGTCCAACTGGCAGGTGGTGTCGGTGCAGTTGGCGTTCGGGTAGTAGTAGTACGTCAGGCCGAGCCGGGCGGTGCCGCCGGAGCTGCTCGGGTCGACGCCGATGCCCGCGGTGAAGTGGTCGGCGGTGCTGGTGACCGGGTCGATCGGCACCCGCACCGGTGTGCTCCATGTGGTGCCGTCGGTGGAGGTCGACATGATGATGTCGTTGCTGGCGCAGTTGGCGCGGAAGCTGCAGTCGGACCAGACCGTGTAGACCTTGCCCGAGGCGTCGATCTCGGCGGAGGGCAGCGGACTCTCGCGCAGGGTGTCGTGCGGCAGCTTGGCGATGTCGTTCGCGGCCGCGTCGTTCTCCAGCCCGGCGACGGTGTGGTGCGAGACGGCGGCGATCTGCACGCTGGCGGTCCAGCTGGCGCCGCCGTCGGTGGAGGTGAAGGCGTCCTCGGCGTTCGAACTGCCGGAGGAGAACGGCACGATGACGGTGCCGGAGGGCTGGACGACCGGCTGGCCGCCGAGCCCGCTGGGGCTGTCGGCCGGGCTGCCCTCGGCGCCCCAGGTCAAACCGCCGTCGGCGGAGGTGCGCATGTGCTCGGCGTCGCCGGAGTTGGCGTCGTCGTACTCGGTGTAGCAGTGGCCGTAGTACGGGCTGGCCGCGTGGTCGTCGCAGACCGTCCAGTTCTTGTCGTCGAAGGTGCCGGTGGAGACGACGACCGGACCGCCCCAGGTGTGGCCGCCGTCGGTGGAGCGGCTGACCACCACGTCGACGTCGCTGCCGGAGGTGATGCCCAGCCAGGAGACCAGCCAGACGCCGTCCTTGGCGTCGTAGGCCACCGAGGCGTCGCTGGCGGCGACGTAGGAGCCGCCGGTGTTGGTGGTGGACGAGGGCATGAACCCGTGCGTCCAGGTCTGGCCGCCGTCGGTGGAGGTCGCCCACCCGATGTTGGACGCGCCGCCGCCGGAGACCCGGCCGACCTGGAACGCGGAGACGACGGTGCTGCCGTAGCCGAAGGTGTCCGGCTCGACCTCGGTGGCGTGCTGGGCCTGCGCGTCGGTGTACGGGTCGGTGCTGACCTGGGTGAGGGCGGGAGCGGCGGTGGGATGGGAGGCCGCCCGGGCGGTGGACGCGAGGGCGGGAGCGCTGAACGTGGTCGCGGCGGCCAGTGCGCCGGCGAGCAGGAGGGAGCCTTTTCTAGCCAGTCCGGACATGTCTTCTCCTGACACATCGAGCGGTACCGGGGGTCGTCGGCTGCTGCCGACACGGGGCAGACGGATGGTGACGCTCCCGACGTCCACTGGGAACCCAAGTTGACTGGCGAGAACATGACATGTCGCGTTCGCGCCACACCCACCGGCAACGGCCCACGGCCTGGGCAAGTCCTATGATCTGGGAATGCCCGGCGTCCGCGACTACCCACAAGGCCTCGACCGTCCGATCAGGGACGTCCAGGCGCAGCTGTCCGGCCGGGGCGGCCTGCGCCCCTTCGCCTTCGCCTCGGCCGACTTCGAGCCGCTGCCCGCCGACCGGGACCCGGCGCTGCCGACGTTCGAGTTCGTGAACGAGGTGCCCGAGGCCGAGCTGCCGGCGGAGTTCGGCGCCGCCTTCGGCGAGGGCGTGCACCGTCAACTGCGCTCCTGGTCCTACGGGGAGACCCTGCCCTACGCGGTGCTGGTCCGACTGCGGCACGCCCGCTGGCGGGCCGGGGAGTCGACGGCGGCCGGCTTCACGACGGCCGGGCAGCAGGCGGCCCACGAGTTCTCGGAGTGCTTCCACCACCGGGTGGGCCCGCGCCGGCTGCTCAGCGCGCAGGGGCCCACCACCGACGCACCGGCGGCCGTGCGGGACGTGCACGTGCGGCTGGTCAACCAGACGATGTGCGGGCACTTCGCGATCGCCACCGCCGACTTCGAACCGCTGCCCGCCGACGGGGAGTTGCTCTTCGAGTTCGTGAACGAGGTGCCCGAGGAACAGCTGCCGTTGGACTTCGCCGACGCGTTCGAGCGCGGCCTGCGCGAGGAGCTGTACGCGACGCCGGACGGCCGGCTGCCGCTCCGGGCGTTCCGGGTGCGGCTGCACGACGCCCGGTGGCACGAGGTGGACTCGAACGAGCGGGTCTTCAAGGCCGCCGGGCGCAAGGCGGCGGCCGAGGCGCTCGGGCGCTCGTGAGGCGAGCCGGCCCGGCGGCTACGACGGGGAGACCGGGGCGGGCTTCTTGAAGCCGGCGTCGGTGAGGACCTTCTGCCCCGCCGGCGATTCGACCAGGGCGACGAACGCCTGCGCCCCGGCCGGGTTCGGGCCGTGGGCGAGCGGCGCGATGGGGTAGTTGTTGATGGCCGAGGCGGCCTCGGGGAAGTTCACGCCGTCGACCTTGCTGCCGGCGCCCTTGACGTCCGTCTGGTAGACGATCCCCGCGTCGGCCTCCTTCAGCTCCACCTTGTTGAGCGTGGAGGTGACGTCCTGCTCGTAGCTGGCGGGCGTGAGGGTGACGTGGCCGGCGGTCAGGGCGGTCTGGGCCGCGGCGCCGCACGGCACGGTCTTCGCGCAGAGCACCACCTTCAGCGAGGAGTTGGCGAGGTCCTGGAGCGTGCCGATGTGCTTCGGGTTGCCCGGCTCGACGGCGATCTCCAGCTCGTTGCTGACGAAGGTGACCGGGGCGCCGGCCGCGTCGCCCTTGTCGGTGACGGTCTTCATGGTCGCGGGGCTGGCCGCGGCGAAGACGTCGGCGGGCGCTCCGTTGACGATGCTGGCGGCGAGCGTGTCGCTGCCGCCGAAGTTGAACTGCACCTTGCTGCCCGGGTGGTCGGCCTCGAACATCTTGCCGAGTTCGGTGAACGTGTTCTGCAGCGAGGCGGCGGCGAAGACCGTCACGGTGCCGGTGACGGACGGCGAGGCGGAGGCGGCCGGCTTCGAGCTGCCGGAGGAACAGGCACCGAGCACGAGCAGCGCACCGGCGACGGCGCCGGCGGTGATGGAGCGGCTCACCATGGGGGTCTCCCTGATCGGATCGGACATGATCGGGCGTCAGATCGAGCGGTCGGCACCGAGCATAGGGCGCGCCTGCCAGGAGACCCGGCACCCACGCCTCGCACTAGCCCGACGGAATGACCACTCGACCTGGCATCCGCCAGGGCGGGGCGCATGCCCCGGGCGGAATCGAAACCAGCGGAATCGGGCGGAGTTGCCGAGAACCTCCTGGATTGATCAATTCATTCGAACAGCGGCAGGATCTGACGGACCGCCGCGTCCGGCGCGTCAACCCACCAACCGCCAACTCCCCATCAGCGAGCTTATTTTACGCATCATCGGAGATACCGCGTGAGCACGGCCACCGACCAGTCCACCGAGCATCCCTCCGACCAACCCACCGACCTCGCCGACGAAGAACTCCAGTGGCACGGCGACCAGCGCCGGATCGAGGTCATCGAGGCGATCAGCGTCAGCGCGATGGCCCGCCGCCTCCCGCAACTGGTCGTCAGGGCCGTCAAGCTGGGCTGGCAGGTCGACCGCCTGGCGGTCGCCGCCCTGCTCGGCTGCCTGCTGCTGTCCGCCGCCCTCGGCGCGGCCGGCCTGTACGCGACCACGGGGACGATCGCGGCGGTCTTCGGCCCCGGCCGGGTGGCCGACCGGCTCGCCCACGCCGCCCCGTCGATCGCGGTGATCGCCACCGCGGCCGCGCTGCGGGCGGTGCTCGGCATCGCCATCCGCGCCAGCACCGTCTACCTGTCGCCGCGGATCTCCCGCGAGGCGTCGGCGGCGGTGCTGCGGGCCACCGTGGCCACCGAGCTGACGGCCTACGACCGCGCCGGGTACGCCGACGAGTTGGAGGCCGCCGACCGCGGCGCCGAGGCGGCCGTGGACGTCATCGGGGAGGCCCAGAACCTGGTCTCCTCGGTCGGCTCGCTGGTCGGCGCGGCCGGCGTGCTGACCGTCCTGCACCCGCTGCTGCTCCCGCTGCTGGTGCTCGCCGCGCTGCCGCAGGGCTTCGCCTCGGTGTACGCGGCCCGGGTGCAGTTCCTGGCCAACAAGGCGACCTCCGGCGACCGGCGGATCCTGCTCAACCTGCGCTGGTACATCCACCAGAAGAGCCACGCCGACCAGGTCCGCTCCGACACCATGGGGACGTTCCTGCTCGACAAGTACGAGCTGATCGGGCGCCGCCTCGACGTCACCACCCGCCGCGCCGCGCGCGAGGGCGCCCGGGTGTCGGTGCTCGGCGCGGCCGCCTCGGGCCTGGGCACCGCCGTGGTCTGGCTGGTCATGCTCTACCTGGTGAGCACCGGCCGGATGAGCCTGCCGCGCGGCGGCGCGGCGGTCGTCGCCCTCGGCGCGGTCGGCTCCGCGCTGCGGGGCATCGTCGGCTACGGCGCCGACCTGTTCCGGACCGGCATGTACCTGGACGACTGGAGCGCCTTCCTCGACAAGGCCGGCGGGCACGCGCTGCACCGCGGCCCGGCGCTGCCCGAGCGGCCCACCCGGATCGAGCTCAAGGACGTCAGCTACGGCTACCCGTCCTCCGAGCGCGCCGCGCTGGACGCGGTGAGCCTGCACGTCGAGACCGGCGAGATCCTGGCGCTGGTGGGCGAGAACGGCTCCGGGAAGACCACCATCGCCAAGGCGATCGCCGGCCTCTACCTGCCCGACGACGGCGCTGTGCTGTGGGACGGCCGGGACACCCGCGAGCTGGACCCGCACGCCCTGTGGCAGCACGTCGCCGTGGTGCCGCAGAACTACGCCCGCTGGCCGCTGACCGCCCGGGAGAACATCACCCTCGGCCGGGCCGCGCCGGACGGCGACGAGGCGGTGGTCCGGGCCGCCGCCGCGTCCGGCGCGGACGAGGTGGTCGCCAAGCTGCGCCGGGGCCTGGGCACCCTGCTCGCCGTCGAGTGGATGGGCGGCGAGGAGCTCAGCGGCGGGCAGTGGCAGCGCATCGCGATCGCCCGGGCGTTCTACCGGGACAGCGGCCTGCTCGTGCTCGACGAGCCGACCGCCGCCCTCGATCCGCGCGCCGAGCACAAGATCTTCGCCAACCTGCGCGAGGTGGCCCGCGACCGCGCGGTCGTGCTGGTCACCCACCGGCTCACCAACGTCGCCGTCGCCGACCGGATCGTCGTGCTGGAGGACGGCCGGGTGATCCAACAGGGCAGCTTCGACGAGCTGGTGGCGCAGCGCGGCGGCAAGTTCCGCGAGCTGTGGGACCTCCAGCACGACCGCTCCGGTGTCCCCGCCCAACGGGAGACCCGAGCGGGACAACTGAATTGACGGTCCGTCAGGACGCCGACGCGGCGCGGAGCACCTGCTCGACGAACCCGCTCTTCGCGGCCGAGTAGGCGTCCCGGTCGTCGCGGTGCGCCGCCGCCGCGTCCAGCTTGAGCCGGGCGTAGGCGGCGGCCACCTCCGGGTGGGCGCGCAGGTGGTCACGGAAGCGCAGGTGGCGCGCCAACTCGGGGCTGTCGCGCGGGCAGAGGTACAGGTGGTGGCGCTCACTGCCGGACGGCCAGCGGAACGCCTCGCGGCCGGGGATGCCGAGGTCGCCCTCGTGCTGGTAGCCGAGGCCGGCCAGCCGTTCGACGGCGGCCGGCACGTCCTCGGCGCTCGCGACGACCACGTCCAGGTCGATGACCGGCTTGGCCGGCAGGCCCGGCACGGCGGTGCTGCCCACGTGTTCGACGCCCACGGCGAGGTCGCCGAGGGCATCCAGGACGCGGGCCCGCAGCTGCTCGAACTGCCCCGGCCAGGACGGGTCGTACTCCTGCACGATCACGGGTTGACGCGCTGCGCCCATGCGTTGGCCTCGCTTCCGCCGGGCCACAGGGCCCGCTGACGGTTTCCGGGGGAGCTTGCGAGGATACGCTCGATCAGCGCGATCCCCGGCCTGCTGTCCGCCAAACGGGCGCCCCGGCCGGTCCCCAGTTCCCGGTAGAAGCAGTGGTGCAGGTGGGAGTAGTCGCCGGAGTAGTCGGCGACGGTGCGCCCGCCGATCTCGAAGACCCGGTGCGCGTACCCGCCGGCGGCGCGGACGGTCGCGGGCAGGTCGTCCTCCCGGGCGGAGATCAGCCAGCGCACCTCGCCCCGGGCGAACCGCAGCACGCCCGAGGCGCGGTCGGCGTACGGGCCGTCGACCTCGACGGCGTCCGGCTCCGCGGGCAGCTCGCCGAAGGTCCAGGCCAGGATGTCGAAGAGGTGGATGCCCAGGTTGAAGAGGATGCCGCCGCTGCGCAGCGGGTCGCTCTTCCAGGAGACGTGGTACCAGGGGCCCCGGCGGGTCACGTAGGAGGTGGCGACGCGCACGTACTCGCCCTGGCCGATGCGCTGTTGGATGTCCTCGCGCATCCGCAGCATCGCCTCGTGCAGGCGCACCTGGAGGATCGGGTGGATGGTGCGGCCGGTGCGCGCGGCCACCGCGGCCAGCCGGTCGACCCCGGCCGAGTCGATCACCAGGGGCTTCTCGCAGATCACGTCGACGCCCGCCTGCAGGGCGAGCGTGCAGTGCGCCTCGTGCAGGTGGTTGGGGGTCAGCACGCAGACGTAGTCGAGCTGGTCGCGGTGGGTGCGCAGGTAGGCGGCGAAGGTGGCGCCGTCGGCGAAGAAGCGGGCGTGCGGGAAGTGCTGGTCGAGGATGCCGACGGAGTCCTGCGGGTCGTAGGCGGCGACCACCTGGCCGCCGCTGCGGTGGATGGCTTCGAGGTGGCGACGTGCGACGAACCCCGCCACACCCATGATTGCGAATCGCTTCATCGCGTTCTCCTCCGGTCGGGGATGCTCGGGGCCTGACCCACCGTCAAGAGTCAGGCGACGGGTGCGGTGCGCAGCGCGTCGCGCAGCTCCTGCGCGACGTAGTCGATCCGGTCGTCGCCGAGCCCGGACCAGATCGGCAGGCAGAGCAGCTCGGCGCAGGCCCGTTCGGCGACCGGGCAGGGGCGCGGGTCGGCGAACGGCGCCATCCGGTGCAGCGGCACCGGGTACTGCACGGCGGCGTCGATGCCCCGGGCCCGCAGGCGGGCCAGCACGGTGTCCCGGCGCCCGCCGGCGATCCGCACGGTGTAGGCGTGCCAGGCGTGCCCGGGCGCGTCGGCGGGCAGCCGCAGGCCGGGCACCGAGTCGAGCCGGGCCGCGTACAGCGCGGCGATCTGGGCGCGCCGGCGCCGGCCCTGGTCGACCCGGGCGAGCTTGACCCGCAGCACGGCGGCCTGCAGCGCGTCCAGCCGGGAGTTGAAGCCGACCCGCTCGGTGCGGTACTGCTCCCGGCAACCGTGCCGGGCGATCAGCCGGTACTCGTCGGCGAGTTCGGCGTCGCCGGTGGTGATCAGGCCGCCGTCGCCGAGCGCGCCGAGCGGCTTGGACGGGAAGAAGCTGAACGCGGCGGCGTCCCCCAGCGTGCCGCAGGCGCGGCCCGCGGCGTCGCGGGCGCCGAAGGCCTGGCAGGCGTCCTCCACGATGGGCGTGCCCGGGCCGACGGCCGAGCGCAGCGCGGTGACGTCGACGGCCCGGCCGTAGAGGTGCACCGGCAGCACGGCGGCGGTGCGCGGGCCGGTGGCCTCGGCGGCGAGGTCGGGGCGCAGGGTCAGGGTGTCGGGGTCGACGTCGGCGAACCGCGGGCGCAGGCCCACCCGGACGATGGCCGAGGCGGTGGCGGCGAAGGTCAGCGGTGAGGTGACCACCTCGCCGCCGGGGTGGCGGTCGGCCGCCGGCTGGAGCGCGATGGTCAGCGCGTCGGTGCCGGAGCCGACCGAGACCGCGTGCCGGGCGCCGAGGAAGCCGGCCGCCTCGCGTTCGAAGGCGTCCACCTCCGCGCCGGCGATGAACCGGCCGGAGGCCAGCACGCGGGTGAGGGCGGCACCGATGAGCGGGCCGTCGTGGACCAGCTCGCCGGCGGCGTCGAACCGGGGGACACGCATGGCGACCTCACTTCGCGGGGCGGCGGTAGACGTGGACGAGTTGGCCGCGCACCGCACGTTCGTGCGGGCGGCCGGTGTTGTAGCCGAGGGTGTGGCGGTGCACGGGGCGGAAGCCGGCGCCGGTCATCAGCCGGGTCAGCGACCGGTGGGTGAAGCTGTGGTGGAACCCGGCGAGCCGGCGGCCGTGGTGCCGGGTCGCGTACAGCTTGTCGCCGGGCAGCAGGCGGGGGTCCAGCAGCGAGCGCGCGTAGTCCCAGCCGAGTGCGAGCGGGCCGCGGCGGTAGGCCAGGCCCTCGCCCAGGTGCCAGGTGTTGATCGCGTCGACGAACAGCAGCCCGCCGGGGGCGGTGACCCGGAACAGCTCGGCCGCGGCCCGGCGGCGCTGCCGGTGCGAGGTGGTGTAGCAGAGCACGAAGAACAGGCAGGTGACGACGGAACAGGAGCCGTCCGGGCAGGGCAGTTCGTCGAGGGTGGCGACCCGCACCTCGTCCAGGCCGGCGGCCGCGGCGAGGGCGGCCATCTCCGCGCTGGCGTCCACGCCCCGCACCACGACGCTCCCCAGGCGCTGCTTGAGCGCGCTCCAGCGGGCCCCGGTGCCGCAGCCGGCGTCCAGCACGGTCACGGCGCCGGGCAGGTTCCGCACGGCGGCGTGGACGATCTCGTCGACCGCGTCGTTGTAGGCGCTGCGCCGCTCCCCCACCGTGGCCTGGTAGTCGGCGGCGATGGTGGCGAAGCGGCGGCGGACGATCCGCTCGCGGTAGGCGGCGCCGGGCACGGGGTCACACCGACCGCTCGTAGGCGGCCAGCAGCCGGTCGTCGACGAAGTCCCGCACGTGGTAGTGGAACGGCAGGCCGATGGACTCGCCGCCGATGGTGAGCCGCAGGTCCTCGGAGAACCGGTAGTCGGTGTGGGCCCGCCAGTCGCGCTCGGTGTCGGACACGCCGGGCCAGCCCTGGAGGCAGGCCTTCATGTGCACGAAGGCCGGGTGGCCGCCGGCCGAGGCGCGCACGCAGCCGGCCTCCATCCCGGTGTCGCGCAGCGCCAGCAGCAGGGCGCAGTCGGAGGAGTAGTGGACGTCGGTGCGGCCGAAGTGGCGGCGGCAGGTCTCGGGCCAGCTGCGGGTGTGCGCGGCGATCGTCGCGAACAGCTCGCGCACCGGCTCGCTGCGGCGGAAGTACAGGAACCCGTTGTGCAGGTCGGGCAGGCCGATCTCGTACAGGTTGCGGCGCAGCGGGTTGTGGGCGATCGCCCGGCCGCGGTAGTCGACGGCGGTGGCCGCGACCACCTCCTGCCCGGCGAAGTCGTCCCACCAGCCGGAGACGTCGTCGAAGAAGAGCATGTCGGAGTCGAGGGTGACCGACTCGTCGTACGGCGAGATGCCGTACAGCTCGGCGAAGTTCTCCACCCGCCAGCCGTCCTTGCGGGAGCGGTCCGCCACCGGCAGCTCCACCACCGCGTCGAACACCTCCCGGTAGTGGGCGGGGACGTGCTGGCCGGGTTCGACCAGCACGGTCAGCCGGTCGACGGTGCTCTGGGTCAGGCGCAGGGACAGCGCGAGGCAGTAGGCCATCCGCAGGTAGTCCACGTCGCGCGAATTGAACGCGTGGGTGAGGTAGCCGCGGGTCATGGGCTCAAGGCTCCTTCGGAGGTTTCGGAGGTGAGGCGGTGCAGCCAGTCGGCGGCCTCGCGGGCGGTGGTGAGGTGGACCAGGCGCACCTCGGGAGGTGGATCCGCCGCGAGGCGGTCGGCGACCTGGCGCCGCCGGGCGGCGTGCTCCCGCCAGGCAAGCCGCAGCGGGTGGGCCCGGGAGAGCCAGGCGGCGGGCGTCTCCCGGTTGCCGTTCCAGAGCCGTTCGCGGCCCAGCGCCCGCCGCAGCGAGCGCCGCAGGACCCGCGCCATCACCTGACGGCGCGGCAGGTCCAGCCAGACGACGGTGTCGGCGCGGGACCACAGCAGGTCGGCGACCTGGGGGTAGGAGCTGCTGTCGGCGATCCAGCCGTCGCCGCGGGTGAGCGACTCGACGTCGGCCTCGAACTGCGGGCGGGGCTGCCAGTTCGGGCCGTGGTAGAGGGCGTCGATCTCGACGTGCCGCAGGCCGTGGTGCGCGGCGAGCCGGCGGGCGAGCGTGGTCTTGCCGGCTCCGCAGATGCCGGCCAGCACGATCCGTGCCGTGGCGCAGCTCACCGGGCGCCGTCGGGGTGGTGGAGGTGCACCAGCAGGGTCAGCCGGTCCTGGGGGCAGTCCGCGCTGACCGGCGGGACGCCGTGCCAGGAGCGGTCCGAGCGGATCATGATCAGCGAGGTGCCCAGCGCGGGCCGCACCCGGTCGGCGACGTCCTCGATGTCCGGGCCGTTCAGCACCCGGAAGTCGCCCTGCCAGGCGCTCTGCCAGCCGGTGTTGAAGTAGAAGAGGTGGGTGACCACCTTGTCGGGGCGGTCGGTGTGCGGCTCGATCCAGCAGCCGGGGCCGTAGCGGGTGAGCCGGACCTCCAGGGCGAGGTCGTCGGGCGCCTGCGGCACCAGGGAGGCGAGTGCGGCGCGGTAGCCGGGCGCGCGCAGCTCGGCCACCAACTGCTGCCACAGCGGCGAGAGCGCGGCCAGGTTCGCGGTGTGCGGCCGGTCGTGGCGGACGAGTTGGTGGTCGAAGGTGCGGTAGCGCTTCTGCCCCGGCTCGGCCCGCTCGCGGTCGCTGAGCGCGAAGCCCTCGCGGGGGAACTCCGCGCCGAGGCGCCGGGTGAGCGCCGGGTCGGTGAAGCTGTCGGCGAGGACGGCGTAGCGGTAGGGGGTCCGGCGCAGCGGGGCGGAGCGGATGGCGTGCTCGTCGATGATGCTGCTCACGGCGTCTCCGGGCGTTCGGCGGCGGCTCGGCCGCGCGGGTCAGGGGTAGAGGAAGGGGTCCTTGCGCAGGGCGTGGCGCACCCGCATCCCGGCCGCGCGCAGGGCGCCGGGGGTGCGCATGCCGGTGCGGTCGCCGTCCTTCACGTCGTGGCGCGCCACGGTGGCGTTGCCGCCGAGCTCGGGCAGGCCGGCGGCGGCCAGCGCGGCGGGCTCGGCCCGGGCGCCGTCGAGCGGGCCGAGCGCGTCGTGGATCCGCTGCGCCCAGCGGGCGTGCCCGGCCTCGGAGGGGTGCCGGCCGGACCAGTTGGCCGGGTCGCCGTCCAGCAGCTCGGCCATCGCGGCGCCGGGCCGGCCGAAGCCGAGGTAGTGGTCGGCGAGTTGCCCGCCGTGTTCGAGGCCGTCGGGGGGCGTGTTGGTGCACAGGGCGTCGAAGAACAGGTAGCGGATGCCGTGGTCGCGCAGGAAGGAGCGCAGGGTCAGCGCCTGGACGGCGAACCGCCAGCGGGACTCCTCCTCGTGCCAGGCGGTGGCGCGGTACTGGCGGACCAGCGCGTCCAGCCGCGGGATGTCGTAGCCGTGGTGCGGCACGACCTGGCGGAAGGCGCCGTCGACGAAGAACTCCCGGCGGGCGGGGTGGCTCCAGCCGATCACCACCAGCAGACCGTCGGCGGGCAGGCCCCGGCCCAGCCAGTGCTCCAGCACGAACTGCACGGTGGTGCGCACCACCCGGTCGTTGGAGCCGCTGGGCCAGGCGTCGTTGAAGGCGCCCTGAGCGTCCGTCAGCTGGGCCAGTGAGCCGGGCCAACTGTGCTTCCAGCGGTAGGAGTTGTCGGAGCAGGTCTTGGTGACCGGGTCGTCGCGCAGTTCGGAGCCGTAGGTCATCGAGCACCCGTTGGCGTAGAGGTACATCGGCGCTCACTTCTGAAGGGTCGTCAGGTGTGTGGTCGTCAGGGCGCTTTCGCGCGCGGCGTGCCAGGTGGGCCGGGACAGGCCGTGCTGGGCCAGGTAGCCGCGCACGCTGCCGTGGGTGTGCTCCAGCTCCGCCAGCAGGGTCCGGATCTGGCAGGGAGGGCTGGCGGTGCGCGCGGCGAACTGCGCGGGCGTGAAGCGGGCGGCCCAGTGCGGCTGCGCCGGGACGCCCGGCAGGGTGCGGTAGGCCCGGCCGGTCAGCGCGAAGTCCCCCACCACGTCGGCCAGTCGCACGCCGAGGCCGCGCAGCGCCAGTGCGCACACCACGCCGGTGCGGTCCTTGCCGGCCGTGCAGCACAGGTAGACGGGCAGCGGGCCGCCGCCGGCGATCAGGGCGAGCAGGTCCGCAGCGACGGCCGCCGCCGCGGGCAGCAGCGAGCGGTAGTAGGCGAGGTAGGCGTCGGGGCCGGGCCAGGGGGCGGTGCGCAGCAGCGTGATGTCCCCGTCCAGCGGCCGGCGCAGCACGGGCAGGCCGGGCAGCTCCCGGGCCGGATCGCCGCCGGGCCGCAGCTCGCCGGGCGTGCGCAGGTCCACGACGCCGCGCACGCCCAGGGCGGCGAGGGCGCGCAGCGCGTCGGCGTCCGCCGGTGCGGGGCCGCGCAGCAGCACGCCCGGCCGCACCCGGCGGCCGTCCGGGCCGCGCAGCCCGCCGGTGTCGCGGATGTTCACCATGCCCGGCACGTGCTTCGTGCGTGTCGGCACGCCTCTCCCTCCCGTACTCAGAAGACCGGTCCTCAGAAGACCGGAACGCGGTAGCGCTCGGCGAAGTCCAGCGCGTCCTGCCAGGTGTTGACCAGCGGCATGCCGCGGATGTTCAGGCTGGTGTTCAGCAGCATCGGGCAGCCGGTGAGCCGTTCGAACTCGGTGATCACGGCGTGGATCACCGGGTTCTGGTCCTTGCGGACCGTCTGGACCCGGCTGGTGCCGTCCACGTGGCAGATGGCCGGATAGCTCGCGGGGTCACGGCAGTCGACCACGAACTGCATGTACGGGGTCGCGTCGCAGGGCATCGCGAAGAAGTCGCGGGCCCGCTCCTCCAGCACGATCGGGGCGAACGGCCGGAACCGCTGGCGCCGTTTGATCGCGTTGACGCGCTCCTTGACGGCGGCGCCGCGCGGGTCGGCGAGCAGGCTGCGGTTTCCCAGCGCCCGCGGGCCGTACTCGGCCCGGCCGTTGGCCACGCCGACGACGGTGTGGTCGACGAGGGCGCGGGCCACGGCCGCCGGGTCGAGCGGGCGCCGGATGTCGTGGCCCAGGTAGGGGCCGGTCCAGTCGACGAACTCCCGGCGGCGGGCCAGGGCCGCGCCCAGCGCGGATCCGGCGTCGCCCGGGTTCGGCATGATCCAGATGTCGTCGAACCGGCCGGTCCGCGCCAGCCGGCCGTTGAACAGGCAGTTCAGCGCGACGCCGCCGGAGTAGACCAGGTTGGCGCAGGGCACGGTGCGCCGGACCCAGGCGAACAGCCCGTCCAGGTAGTCCTCGGTGATGGCCTGGACGCTCGCGGCCAGGTCCGGGCCGTCGCGCAACTCGGGTCGCCAGTCGCCGAGTCCGCGGTGCAGGTTGCGGCGCAGCCGGAACCGCGGGGCCCGCTGGTCGGCCAGCACCTCCTGCTCGATCACCCGCCGGTGCCGGGGCTCGCCGTAGGCGGCCATGCCCATGAAGATGTACTCCTCCTCATTGGGCTTGAGGCCGGCCCGCTGGGTGAACGCCGAGTAGAACAGGCCCAGGCTGTGCGGGTAGCGGGTGGTGTGGATCCGGCGCAGCTCGCGGCCGCGGGCGTGCCAGACGGTCAGCGTGTCCCATTCGCCGATGGCGTCGGCGACCACGACGGCGGCCTCGCGGAACGGGGAGGTGAAGTAGCCGCCGGCCGCGTGCGCCAGGTGGTGGCCCACGTAGCGCACCGGCAGCCCGCGCAGCCCCGGCAGGCCGTGCAGCCGGTCGCGGGTGCGCTCCGGGGTGAGGGCCAACCGCAGCTGGCCGGCCCGCAGTTGGCGGGCCCGCTTGAGCACGGGGCGTTCGTAGAAGACCAGTTCGCCGGGGCTGCCCCAGTAGGCGGCGGCGTCGGCGAGCAGCGCGGGGTGCAGCGCGGGGTCGTTCTTGCGGCGGCTGTAGCGCTCGGCGTGCGCGGCGAACGCGACGGTGTCGCCGGTGACCGCGGCGAGCGCGGCGTCGTGGGACAGGCAGCTCACCCCGATCGTCGACGGCTTCACCGGGCGCCCGCCGTCTCCGCGAGGGCGGCCGCCACCCGGGCGATCACCGGTTCGTCGGCGACCGCGATGCGCGCCGCCGCCGGGGTGCCGGGCAGTCCGGACAGGTTGCGGGTGCGGATGTGACGGTCCATCAGACCGCTGTAGGCGGCGTCCGCGGCGGCCCGGTCGACCGCGTCGAAGGCGACGAAGTTGGCGCCGCTGGGCCGGGCCCGCCACCCGGGCAGCGCCTTCACCACCTGCTCGGCCAGCAGCTCCCGCAGCCGCCGGACCTCCGCCCAGGTCGCGGCGAAGAACGCGGGGTCGGCGAGGGCGGCCCGCAGCAGCGCCAGCGCGGTGCCGCTGAGCGGCGACTCGGGGTTGAAGCGGGCCAGGTAGTCGGCGGTCTCGGGGTGGGCGACCAGGGCGGCGACGCGGGCACCGGCCAGGCCGTGGGACTTGGAGAAGCCGTTGACCCGCACCACGTGCGGCTGCCCCAGCAGCGGGCGCACCAGCTCCTCGCCGCCCTCGGTGAACGCCAGGTAGCAGGTGTCCAGGACCAGCAGGCTGCCGTGCTCGGCGACCCCGCGGGCGAGCGCGGTCAGTTCGGCCGCGTCGTGCACCTGCCCGGTGTGCCCGTGCGGGGTGGTCAGCACGACCAGGGCGGGCGCGCCCCGGTGCAGCGCGGCCAGCAGGTCGCCGGTGTCGAAACGGCCGTCCGGGCGGGGCGGGACGGCGTCGGTGGCCAGGCCGTACAGCCGGGCGTAGCGCTCCCAGCCTTCGAAGTTCGGGGTGTGCAGGACCAGTCGGCCCGGCGCGTGGGCGCGGGCCAGCAGGGCGATGGCGGGGTCGCTGCCCGGGGTGAGCAGCAGGGTCTCGGGCGGCACCCGGAAGTGCGCGGCGACCTGCTCGTAGGCGGGTTCGAAGCCGGGGTAGGCCAGCACGTCGGCGGCGTCGAGGGTGCGCAGGGCGGCGGTGTGGAACCGCGCGACACTGGGCAGCAGCAGCTCGCAGGTCTTGAGGTTGACCTCCCCGGGGCGCCGCACCCGGACGTAGCGGGGGACGTCGGCGGCGGCCGCGACGCGCGGCGGGCCGCCGGTCATCGCGGCGGCTCCGCGCCCGCGGCGGTCAGTGGCTCGGCGGCCGCCCCGTCCGCGCCGTCCACCCTGTCCGACGGCGGCCGGCGCTGCGGGATCCGGGTGAACACGGTGGTCTGGTCGGTGGCCGCGCCGAACACCAGGGCGTAGGCCTCACAGAGCTCCTCCGGTGTCAGCGCGTGCGACCCGCCGACGAACAACTGGCGGTTGAACTCGGCGAGTTCGCGGTCGTCCAGACCGGGGTGCAGGCGTTCGACGGGGCAGTACACGGTCGGGCGGGCCCGGCCGCCCAGCTCGTGGACCTTGGCGATGGTGCGGCGGGCGCCGTCGATGCCGGTGCCCGGCAGGCCGACGATGACGAAGCAGTTGAGCTCCACGCCCGCCGCGGCGCACCACCGGGCGAGCTCCTCGACATCCTGCTCGGCCTTGTGCTTGGCGCGCGGCAGCGCGGGGTGCCCGCCGCTGTCCAGCGTCTCCAGGCCGACGCTGATCCGCACGCACCCCGCCTCGCCCATCCGGCGCACCAGCGCCTCGTCGAGGTGGTGCATGGTGGTGGCGCACTTCCAGGGGATCCGGGGGCCCTGCGCGAGCTGCTCGCAGAACCGGAGCACCCAGGGGCGGTCGAGGGTGAACGTGGGCGCGTAGAAGGCGACGTACTCGAACGGCGCGGCCCGGAAGGACTCCCGGATGTAGGCCACGGTGCGCTCGACGGACAGCCGCCGCTCGCGCTTGCCGAACAGCTCGGGCACCTCGCAGTAGGCGCAGCCGACCGGGCAGCCGCGGGCCGCCGGGACGACGAGTTCGCGGCGGTGCGGCACGCCGCAGAACTTGTTGGCGTCGTTGCGGTACATCTCGTCGTAGCGCTCGTACGGGATCTCCTGCGGGGCGGGCAGCACCCAGTCCTGCGGCGGCAGCAGCCGGCCGGGTGCGGCGGGCGGGCGCCACTGCTCCCCGTCCCGGACGCTCACGCCCGCCGGGGCGCCGGCGGCGCCGAGGAAGTGCTGCACCGCCTCCGCCACGCCCGCCTCGAAGTCCCCGGACTCCACGACGGCGTCGAGCCCGAAGTTCCGGAACGCGCCGGGGACCAGGCCGCTGAGCCGGCCGAACGCCACCGTCCGTGCGGCCGGGCTGAGTTGGCCGGCGTAGCGGAGGAAGCGGTGCAGTCCGTCGACGCCGTCGAAGTCGTTCATCACGGCGATCGCGTCGTACTGCCGCTGGTACAGCTCGTCCGCCAGGTCCTTCCAGGTCAGCCGCTCCACCGGGGCGTCGATGACCCGGACTTCGGCGTCCGGCAGTTGGCGGCGCAGGTGCCCGGCGACCTGGTAGAGCGCGAGGTGGTGGCCGGCGTTGAAGTAACTGAGCACCTGGGGCGGCCAGATGACCAGCACACGGGCGGTTGGCGGCATCGGGGGCGTCCTTCCGGGAGCTTCTAGTCTGTGGAGTGGATGCGCGCGCCCGAGCGGCGCAGCTCGCCGGTCAGGTCCTCGTAGCCGCGGGCCAGGTGCTCGACGCCGCGCAGCCGCACCGGCCCCGGGACGGCGAGCGAGGCCAGCAGCAGGGCCGCCGCGGCCCGCAGGTCGCCGGCGACCAGGTCCTGGCCGGGGATGCGCGGCGGCCGCCCTCCGGTGATCCGGGCCTGCGACCCGGTGACCCGGATCTCGGTGCCCAGCCGGTTGAGCTGCGGCGCGAAGGCGAAGCGCCGCTGCCAGACCGTCTCGCGGATGAAGGAGGTGCCCGGGGCGAGGGTCGCGGCCAGCGTGAGGAAGGGGCCGCTGTCGCTGAAGATGCCGTGCGAGACGACCGCCACGTCGACGCTGCGGCGCGGCGGGTCGGGCAGCAGGAGCAGGGCGTCCGGCCCGTCCACGGCCCAGCGCAGCCCCATCGCCCGCCCCACGGCGGTCTCCGGCGCGAGCCCGGCGGGCAGCCGGTCCAGGGTCAGGCCGGTCAGCCGGACGGTGCCCCCGGTCAGCGCCGCCGCCGTGGCCCAAGTGACCACCGTGATCAGGTCGCTGACGAGCGCGTGGCGCACGGGGCGGCCGTGGCCGCCGTCGGGCCGGCCCTCGATCAGCAGGTCGCCGTGCGGGTCGTAGGCCGCGTCGTAGCCCAACTCCTGGAGCACCCGCACCAGTTCGGTGACGTCGGCCTTGGGGTAGGGGCAGCGCAGCCGTGAGGTGCCGTGCGCGGCGGCCGCGGCCAGCACCGCCGTCTTGGTCGCGCCCGAGTAGAGCGGTCCGCTGCGCAGGGTGCGGTCCGCCGTGAAGTCGCGCAGGTCCAGGTCGCAGGCGGTCAGCCGGTCGGCCCGCAGTGTGAGGGAGCCGTCCGGCCCCGCCGTCGCGGTGGCGCCGAACCGCTCCAGCACGCCCACGTACTGGCCCACCGGGCGGCCGCCGCCCGGTTCGTCGCCGATCGGGCAGCCGCCGGCCGCGGGCATGTGCACCTGGCCGAAGCGGGCCAGCAGACCGGGGATCAGGTACAGCGCGCCGTGGATCCGGCCCACCAGGGCGGGGTCGAGCGGCTTGTCGGCGAGGTCGGCGAGGTCGAGGGTCATGCTGCGGTCGCGGCGCTCCACCCGGCCGCCCAGCACGCCGAGCAGCGCGGCGAGCACCCGCGCCTCCTCGATGTCCGGGCAGTTGTCGATGGTGACCGGCGCCCGGGCGAGGACGGCGGCGGCGACCACGGTCACCAGGGCGTGCTTGAACCCGGGCACCCGGACCTCGCCGGACAGCGGGACACCCCCCTCCACCGTCACCTCGTGCACACCGGGGCCGGCCGCGATCCCCTGGGAAAGGCCCGTCATAACGCTCCTCCGCCTAGCCGATGGCGCACGTCGGATTCCGCGAGTCCACGAAAGTCCTCCCATCATGGGGACTTCGGATTGGCCGGGCAAGGGCGCCCCGACCACCCGGTGCCACTGTGCGAAAAGAACACGCCAGTGACGCGGTGTTCGGGATTCGCGTCGCTGTCCGGGCGATGCGCCCTTGCCTGCGGATCCGGGCGGGCGCATAGTTCGTACGGCGCGGACGGGACAGGACTCGGGCGGTTCCCCCAGGAAGGCGTCGCTCCATGTTCATCATCAGCAACACGCCACTCCAAAATTCCACGGCGGAGGGCGAATTCTGGCTGCTCAGCGACGATTCGGCCCGGACGATCCGGCAACCGGACGGCTCCCTGCTGCTGTTCGAGGGAAACCTCTACCCGGACAGCCCGGTGACCACTGCCGATCTCGCACAGCAGTTCGCCGCCGGGCGGCCGGCACAACGGCTCGCCGAGGCGAAGGGCCAGTATTCCGGCGCCCACCTCGACCCCGCCGGCGGCACGGTCCACGCGTTCAACGATCACCTCGGCGTGCACGATGTGTTCATCCGTCAGTCCGGGGATTCCTTCGCCCTCGGGAACGATCTCGGGGCCCTGCTGCGGGCGCTGCCGACCACCGCCGACGAACTGGACGAGACCGCCGTCGAGGACTACTTCGCACTCGAATTCGCGCTGGGCGGACGAACATTCGCGCGATCCGTGCGCCGCGCCTCCCCCGCCGCGTTGATCACCGCCGAGGCCCGCGGCGGCGCGCCCCGCGCCGAGCGCTACTGGCAGTGGCAGCACGAGCCCGCCGTCGAGGGGTTCGACGACGCGGTGGACGCCATGTACGAGCTGCTGCTCGGGGCGACCCGCCGGATCGCCGCCCTCGGCAGCGCCCCGGAGCGCTGGTGCCTGGGGCTGAGCGGCGGGCTGGACTCCCGGGTGGTCGGCGCCCTCGCCCGCACCGCCGGACTGCGCCCGCACGGCTACTTCTTCGGCGAGCGGGAGTCCGACGCGGGCTCGGTCACCGGCCAACTGGCCACCGCACTCGGCATCGAGGTGCGCTTCCCCGGCCGCAACCGGGAATTCCCGGCGCACTTCGCCACCTCGCTCGACCGGTTCCCGATGGCGAACCTGGAATGGTGCAAGTACGTCACCGGCCGGGACCGCCTGCCCGATTACGACGCGCTGCTCTCCGGGCGCCGCGCCGAACTCTTCCTGCGCGGAACGGCGCAGTACTTCCGCAGCGGATTCCCGGAACGGGCCACCCCCGAGGACTTCTACGACGCGTTCGCCGGCACCTCCGCCGACGAGGGCCACCGCAAGCCGGTCTGCGCCCGCCTCGAAGCCGAACTGCGGGACGTGCCCGGATCATCGCTGCGCAAACGGCGCCACCTCGGCCAGCTGCGGATGCACAGCTCCTGGAAGGACTGCGCGCTGTTCCGCGACTTCGCCGGCCGCCCGCACTACTCCCCCTTCGACGACCTCGACGTGATCTCCTACGGGCTGCGCCTGCCGCCCGAGTGGCAGCGCGGCGCCCGGTTCCACCGCGCCTTGCTGGAACGGCACTTCCCGCACGTCGCGGAATCCCGCATTCGCCGCGACGAGGTCGGGAACAACGACAACAAGCCGCTGGAGCGCTGGTTGTCCGGCAACGAGGATTTCCTGCGGGCGGTCCGCGAATGCGTTCCCGACCCGGCCGAACCGGTGCCCGGGGAAAGGTCGCTGGGCAGTTACGAGGAGACCGCGCGCCGGATTTCCGAGGGCCGGCACTCCCGCAACGAGATCCACTACTTCTTCCGCCGGCTGACGGTGGCCGGCTTCCGGAAGGCCTACCTCTGATTGCTGCCACCCTGGCACGCGGCGGACCGCCGCAGGCCGCGACACGCGCGAGGGCCTGCGCCGCTCAGCCGATCGGCGGTCCCGCCCCCGGGCGCACCGCACCCGCGGGGTTCGCCCGTTCGGGGAGTTACCGGGAGGCGGACCCGGCCGCTCGTTGACTTCGGGTGACGCCCGGATGATTCTGCCGCTACAGCGGCCGTGCTCCGCGCCGGCCTTCCGCCCTCCACATCGGAAGCCCCGCCCGACTCCGGCCTCCCGTCGTCTCCGGAAGGTCCGTCATGCGCGGATTTCTCAGACCACCACCCCGCTCCCCTCACCGGTCGGACCGCCCTGTCAGGCGCGCCGGGCGCGCGCTGCTCGTCGCGGCCCTGACGGCGGCCGGGCTGCTCCCGCTCGCCACCCCGGCCTCGTCCCAGGCGCCGGACCTCGAACCGGCGACGCCGGTCGTGGCCACGGCCGGGGACGGCACCACGACGGTCTTCGTCCGCGGCAGCGCCAACGGCCTGTTCCGCCGCGACCGCGACCCGGACACCGGCCAGTGGGGCCAGTGGGCCGACACCGGGGGCCGGACCGACGGCATCCCCAGCGTCGGCCGCCGCCTGGACGGCCGGCTGGAGGTCTTCGCCCGCCGCGCCTCCGGCCACCTGTGGCACCAGGCGCAGGGCGACTGGGGCTGGGGCGCCTGGGACGACATGGGCACCCCGCCCGGCACCACCGTGGCGGGCACGGCGGCCGTGGTGACCGACGACAACACCGCCACCTCCGCCGACTCCGGCGGCCTGGTGCAGGCGAACGCCGACGGCCGGCTGGAGCTCTTCGTCCGCGGCGCGGACAACGCGATCTGGCACCGCGCCCAGGTCGCTCCCAACGGCAAGGCCTGGAGCCCGTGGGAGCAGTTGGGTGGCGGCCCGTGGGCGGGTGCACCCGCCGCCGTCGTCACCGGGTCCGGCCGCATCGCGCTGGTCGCCCGTACCCCGGACGGGCACCTGGAGGCGACCGGCCAGAAGCAGCCGGGCACCCAGCACAACGCGCTGCCTCCCGACAACTGGACCGCCTGGACCGACCTCGGCGGCGGCTACGTCAGCAACCCCGCGCTGGCGACCAGCACCTACGTCGAGGACGCCGCGCATCCCGGCAAGCACCCCACCGGCTCGCTGCTCCAGGCGGTCGCCAACCGCAGCGACCACCACCCGTGGATCGTGGCCCAGTCCAAGCCCGGCAACACCGCCCACCCCGGTGGCACCTGGGACGTCGACCACCCGTTCGACCTCGGGCTGAACCTCACCGGGCCGCCGGTGGTCGCCGCCACCAGCGACGGGCGCCTGTCGGTGTTCGGCCCCGACGCCAACCACGACGTCGTCTCCCGCTCCCAGACCCTCTCACCGGTCCCGGACACCGACCCCACCGGGATCTGGGCCGGCGACTGGGCCCACCTCACCGGTGCGAACGCCAACACGCTCACCGTCACCCGCACCACGAGCGGCGCCTTCACCCTGCTCGCCGTCGACACGGCCTCGAACAAGCTGTTCGCTCGCGACCAGCTCGCCGCCGGCACCTCCACCTCCCCGTCGGGGACCTGGCTCGACTGGAGCGACCTCGCCACGATCGGCTCCGGCCCCTGCGACGGTCCCGGTTCGCTCTCCTGCCTCGACATCACCAGCTACGACCTGGGCCTCGCCCTCGACCTCCCGACCGACGGGACCAATCAACTCGTCCGCACCACAGCTGACGCATCGTCACCGAGCCAGCGCTGGTCCCTCGTTCCGCTGCCCGGCGACACCGGCGGCACGTTCCGGATCGTCAACGGCAACGGCCAGTGCATCGCCGAGCAGACCGAGACCATCGGCCCGTGGCACCTGCGCCTCGGCGACTGCGGCACCGACGGCTACCTCACCTCGTGGTACCTCGAACCGATCGTCACCGGGAACACCGAGAAGCCGCTCGGCTACTACATCCACCAGGCCGGCAAGCCCGCCGGCGACGAGTACTGCCTCACCGCGCTGCAGAACGGCGTGTACGCCCACCCCGCCAGCGAGGTCGAGCGGGTCGACTGCGGTGTCGGCGACCCGAACGAGAAGCAGGCCTGGATGCTGGGCCGCAACGGCGTGGTCGGCGCCCCCGGCATCCTCGAACTCGCCCTCCAGCACGCCGCCGCGGTGTGCGCCTCCGGCGACTCGTCCAGCAGCTGCTCCTTCCAGGACACCAACACTCCGCCCGCCTACAACGGACCCGGCTGCGTGGTCGGCGACATCCTCTACAACGCGAGCCCCGGCAGCGACGCCGACTACACCGCCAAGTGGGAGCACACGACCGGCTCCGAGTGGTCGGTCGGCGGTGAACTGTCCATCCAGCCCTTCGAGAAGCTCGGGGTCACCTTCACCACCGACCACACCTGGGTCGACGAGAGCAGCACCGCCGAGGACGCGACCATCACCGTGCCGCCCGGACAGTTCGGCTGGGTCGAACAGTCCTCCGTGGTCCGCGAGAGCGTCGGCTACTGGAGGATCAGCTTCCGCGGGTACACGTACACCTTCCCCGGCCGCAACCTCACCGGTGCCACGGACACCACCGGGGGCAAGACCCTGGTCGTCGTCACCAAGACCGCGGCCGAGCCGCCCACCGACGCCGTCTGCAACCAGTAGCACCGGCAGCGGTCCACAGCCCCGGCAGCAATCCGCACGACCCCCTAACTCCGGTGTGACACACTCGTTCTGACGGTGTGTCTAGAATTCGGCGATGACCGGATCGGCCGGAGTCAGGGGGACTCATGTCGGACTTCAGCGTGGACACGGACGCGCTGGCCCAGCTCGCGAAGGACCTCCAGGGCTGCGCCGACGACCTGGACCACGGGCTGAAGGCCCTGCACGACGCCGGCGCCACCGGGCTCGGCTTCGACTTCCTGGACAGCTCGTGCCGGCACTTCCAGAGCAAGTGGGAGTACGGGCTGAAACAGGTCCGGGAGTGCGTGAAGACCCTGCACGAGGGCCTCGGCACGGTGCAGCAGAACTACGCCCAGAACGAGCAGGGCCTCGCGGACTCCCTGAAGGCGGGCACCACGTGACGCAGCAGCGGGCCTGGACGGGGCTGGGTTTCAACCCGGCGCCGGGTGACGAGGCCGTGGTCTCGGGTCTCGGCACCGGCCTGCGTTCGGTGGCCGGGCGCCTGATCGACGTGCACTCCACGCTGACGAAGATCGCGGCGGGGCAGGGCGAGTGGACGGGCGAGGCGGCCAAGGCCTTCGCCGACCACCTGGGCAAGCTGCCCGGCTACCTGCAGGACGCCTCCGACTCGATCACCCTGGCCTACCAGGAACTCGACAAGTGGCACGCCTCCCTGACGGCCAACCAACCCCGGGCGGTCGCCCTGGACGACCAGGCGACCGCCGCCCGGCAGGCCCTGGCCGACGCCCAGGCCGGCCACCGCACCGCCGCCGCGGCGCCCGACCTGGGCCTGGCCGGGCAGCAGTTCCCCGACCAGGCCTCCCGGGACGCCGCGCAGGCCCGCTACGACACGGCCAAGGCGCAGCTCGACACCGCGGCCGCCAAGGTCCAGAGCGCCTCCGACACGCTCGACCACTACGTCGGACAGGGCCACGACCTGGCCGGCGCCCACGAGAAGGACGCCCGGTACACGGCGGGCAAGCTCAAGGCCGCGGCCGACAGCAAGGCGCCGCCGGAGCCGGGCCTGTGGCACCGGATCGGCCACTGGCTCAACCAGCACGGCGGCGACCTGCTCACCGTGGCGGCCGCGGTGGCCGGCGTCGCGGCGATCTTCTTCCCCGGCATGGCCATCGTCGCGATCGGGCTCAGCATGGCGGCGGCCGCCGCGCACGCCCGCCAGTACGGCCTGAGCGGGCTCTGGCCGCCGAACGCGGCGAACATCGGCAACGACCTCACCCTGGCCGGCGACCTGCTCGGCGCGATCCCCGGGGTGGGCGTCGCCGCGAAGGGCCTGCAGGTCGGCACGAAGGCCGCGGACGGCGTCCGCGCGGCCGAGGGCGGCATGGCCGCCGTCAAGGTCGGGGTCAAGACGACGGCCAGCGAGATCCGGCTCGGCGCCCGGGGCATCGACCCGGCCACCCCGCTGATCAGCAAGCCGACCGAGTGGGCGGCCATGAAGCTCGGCGCCTCCAAGCTCACTGCGATGGACATCTCCGACGGGGTGCAGGCGACCACCACCCTGGCCCTCACCGCGCCGACGGCCTACTCGCTCACCGTGAACAACCCGGGCCCGGGCCTGACCAGCGGCGTCAACTACACCACCGGGGCGGGCAACCTGTTCGGCGGCACCGGGCTGGCCGGCGGCATCAAGAAGCAGCACGTCCAGGGCACCGCGGGGACGCTGCTGACGCTGGGCAACATGATCGGCGTCGGCGTCTGGGCCTTCGGGTGAACCGGCCGGCCGACGGCCCCGGCCCGTCGCTGTGGTTCGACGCGCCGATCGGCTTCACCGAACTGCCGCTCGACGCGGACCCCGAGGACCGCACGGTCCGGGTCCTGGACGGCCTGGACGCGTTCTACCCGCAGGCCACCGCGGAGCAGAAGCTCAGCGCCGCGCTCAGCGCCGAGGCCGGGCTGCGCGCCCAACTGGCGCAGGGGCTCTGCTACGCGGCCGACTGCCGCTACCTGGCCGAGGACGGCCAGGTGATCCTGGGCACCTTCCAGCTCTTCGCCCGCCCGGAGCCGGTCGGCGAGCCGCTCACCTTCGCCCAGCGCAACGCGCGACAGCTCGCGGCGCAGCGCCCGGACGCCGAGGTGGGCGTCCTCGGGCTGCCCTGCGGCCGGGCCCTGGTCGCCACCGAGGACCGGGTGGTGCCGGTCCCCGCCGGCACCTACGGCACCGAGCGGCACGGCACGGCGACGATCCGTCAACTGGAGGTGCTGCTCGCCCACCCGGACGCCTCCCACCTGCTCGTGCTGGTCTTCGGCACCGAGCACGTGGCGTACTGGGAGGAGTGGCTGCCCGTGCTGGCGCAGGCGCTGGGCGGGCTCTCCTTCTACCCGCCGGCCGCCGGCGGGCCCGGCGCCACTCCTGCCGGTGACCGGATCCGGGCGGCGTTCGGATGAGCGGGCAGCCCCGCAGCGTCCGGCGCCTGGTCATGGGCACCGCGGCCGTGCTGCTGCTCACGCTCGGCGGCGTCCTCGGCCTGATCCTGGCTCAGGTGTACCTCGCCTCCTGGGCGGTGACGCTGCTCTGGATCGGCTACGCGCTGCTGGTGACCGTCGGGATGCTCCGGCTGGCCGGGGTGGAGAGCGGGTGCCAATCGGCGTTCGCGGTGGTCCTGCTGGCCTTCGTCGCCTGGCTGCCCGGGGCCTCCGCCGCCACCCAGCTCCGCCTCGACCTGCACGGCCGGACCACCGAGGCGCTCGTGGTCGACGTCCAGCACAGCGTGGTGGACCGCGACCAGCGCTGGCAGGCGACCCTGCACCTGCCCGACGGCACCCCCGTCCCCGGGCCGCCGCTGCTCGACAGGTCGCAGCTCCTGCACCCGGGCGACACCGTCCGGGTCGTCTTCGACCCGGACGGCACGGTCGCCCCCCGCCGCCCGGCGGACGTCCACCCGTGGCAGGACACCGGCTGGTCCCTCGCCTTCGCCGTGCCGCTGGCCGCGGCCGTCGTCTGGGCCGGCCTGCGGGGGCGCCGGGGGCGCAAGGGCCGCTGACCCGACCGCCGCTGTCGGTGGGTCAGCCCGGCAGCAGACGGGCCACCGCGTCGCGCAGCCCGGTGCGCTCGGTGGAGACGAAGCGGTGCAGGGTCCGCGAGCCGAAGGCGACCCGCTGGGCGCCGCGCCGGCGTTCGCGGTCGTAGGCACGCAGGGCGGCCGGCAGGTCGGCGGGTCCGCGTTCGGCCACGGCGCGGGTGAGGGCCTCCGCGTCCAGGATCGCCGTGCAGGCGCCCTGCCCGAGGTTGGGGGTCATGGCGTGCGCCGCGTCGCCGACCAGTGCGACGTGGCCGGCCTGTCCGCCTCTTCTCCCCTGTCCGCCGTGCACGAAGGTCGGCAGCGCGGGGTACAGGTGCCGCATCTCGTAGCGGAGCCAGCCGGCCGGATCGGTCTCGGTGAGGATCCGCGGGATCGGCTCGTGCCAGCCCTCGAAGAGGCCGCGCAGCTGCTCGGCGGTGGTGGCCCCGGGCACGGCGGCGTACCAGTTGGTGCGGCCCGGCTCGACGGGGGTCAGCCCGAAGAACCGGCCCCTCCCCCAGGTCTCGCCGTACACCTCGGTCTCGAAGTCCGCGATGCCGATCCAGGCGACGGTCCCGACCTGCCGCGGGCCGCTGCGCCCGCCGAAGCAGGCGGTCCGCACGGCGCTGCCGATGCCGTCGGCGCCGACCACCAGGTCGTGTCCTCCCACCAGCGCCGCCACGTCGGTGACGCTCTCGCCGAGCGTGAGCTCCACGTCCCCGTGCGCCACCAGCTCGCCGAGCAGGGCGTCGATCAGGTGCGGCCGGGAGACCAGCAGTTCGGGCCGGCCGAACTTCCGCTCGATCCGCTCCAGCGGCAGGCTCGCCAGCACCCGCCCCTGCGGCGTGCGCACCCGCGCGCCCCGGTAGGGCACGGCCCGCCGGCCGACCGCCGCACCCACCCCGAGCTGGTCGAGCGCGCGCTGCGCGGTGGGGTGCAGGGCGAAGGCGGTGCCGTACCGCTCCGGCTGCGCCCTGCGCTCCAGGACCTTCACCCGCCACCCCGCGCGGCGCAGCCCCAGCGCCGTCGCCAGCCCGCCGACCCCCGCCCCGACGACAACCGCCGTACCGGTCAACCCGGTCATCACGCCTCCCCGGTCTGTGGACCACCACAACTGTGGTACCACGGCTGGGGTAGGGTGGGCAAGGCACCGAGGAACGAGGAGCACTGAGGGTGAATCAGGACCGCCGGGACCTGCTGCGCGACGCGGCCGTCGACGTCCTGGCCGCAGCGGGCGCACGCGGCCTGACGCACCGTGCGGTCGACGCCGCCGCCGACGTGCCGCCGGGCACCGCCAAGAACTACTTCCCGACCCGCGACGGCCTGCTGCGGGCGATCGCCGAACGGTGCGTGGAGCAGTACCACCGGATCACCGCGGAGCTGGCGGCCGCAGGCCCGCCCACCGACCGCGCGGGCCTGGCCACCCTGCTCCGGGCCCTGCTCGCGAACGTCGCCGGCCCGGGCCGCCCCCGCATGCTCGCCTACCTGGAACTACAGTCCGAGGCCGCCCGCAAGCCCTGGCTCTCCGAGATCCTCGACGCGATCGCCGCCGCCGACTTCGCCGGCCTGGAACTGGCCCAGCGCGCCGCCGGACTACCCGTCACCCCCCAGCGCGCCGCCACCGTCACCCTCGCCCTGCACGCCGCCATCCCCCACCTGCTCGCCAACGGCCCGAGCACCCTCCCCGCCGCCGGCCTGGACGACCTCGACCGCTTCGTCGCCGACCTGCTGGACACGGTGTACCCGACCGACGAACGGCAGGCGCCCGGCCTCGGCTGAGCCCGGCACGGTGGTCACGCGCCGGCACGCACTCGCACGCACGAAGGCCGTGCTTTCGGGTCCGGGGATGTGCTTCAGGCTGGAGCGTCCATGGGTTCGGGTGAACTCCGAGGCCGTCGAGCCAGGCGGTGGGCCTCGGACGTGATGTCGGCGTCGAGCTGGGCGGGTGTTCTGCCGCTGTATTCGAGGGTGTCGTACTCGTCGTCGAGTTCGGCGAGCCGTTCAGCCAGCGGAAGCCGATGGCCGAAGCGCTGATGGGCCCGGAGGGCGAGTTCCCTCGGCGTCAGTTCGCCCGACAGCAGTTGGTTGGCGAGAGCTCGCACGGCAGCCTCCTCGCCGGCCCGGCTCCCCGGCGCGTAGTAGGTGAGGCCGAGTTCTTCGAGGGCCGCCGGGAGGATCCCGGGAACCTCGTAGTCGGCTTCGCCTCGTGTGCGTGATGCCAGGGCCAGCAGCGCGGGGCTGTCGAGTCCGGCGACGAGGGCATCGCATGCGGCGGTGACGACCTCGTGCGCGGGGGCCGCGCCGATGCTCCAGAGCACGGCGCGGTCCTGCAGGGCATCGGCTGCTGCTTCGTTCGAGGTCACACCGCCATGATCGCCCGATGCCGCGGTCCGGTCGAACAGTTAAGCCCCTTCACTGGGCCGCTCGGTTCGCAGTCGCTCCGTGTCGGCGCCGAACGGGAGGAAGACGGTGCGGCCGGCGAGCAGCCAGGCGCCGTCGACCTTGCGGAAGGTGTCCTCGTAATGCCCGACATTAGCGGGAAGCCTGGGCTCGATCATTCCGCCCGCGTAGCCGTCGACCCGATACGTCGTCAGGTACGACACGGCCCGCGCCGTCGTCTCGGACTCCACCGTGACCAGGATGTTCGTCATCAGACGACGCGACAGCCGGTCCGCCGGCCGGGAGCCGAAGTACCGCCGCAAGGCCTCGCGCCCCTCGATGCGCCGGTTCCCGTGGGGCCAGTACCAGAAGCCGTCCGCAGTGAACAGCTCCGCCACCGAGCTCGGGTCACCGAGGTCGAGCCGGTGGATGAAGTCCACGATGACGCGCTCGCAGGCGCGTTCCGCGAGCATGCGCTCGACCAGGGGAATGATCTTGTCGTCCATGCCCCGTTCTACCAGCACCAACGGTCGTGAGGGCAACGGGTTTTCCGCATCACCCCTGGCCCACGGGCACCCAGACGGCCAGTTCGTTCCCACCCGGCTCGCGAAAGTGGAAGCGCCGCCCGCCGGGAAAGTCGAACGCCTCGACCGTGACCGTGCCGCCCGCCTCGACCACGGCCTCCCGCGTCGCATCGAGGTCGTCCACCTGGATCACGGCCAACGGCGCGGCCGGCGCCTCCGAACTGTCCTGCTGGAAACCGAGGCTGACGCCACCTCCGCAGTCCACGTCCAGGTACTCGGGGCCGTACGGAGTCGCGGCCCAACCGAAGACCGCGCCGAGGAACCGGGCCGACCGCCCGGCCGAGGACGTCGGGAACTCGACCATCGTGAACTTGTTCATGCGGGACACCGTAGCCCCGCCGACGGGTCAGTGATCCGGGCCGAGCAGCTCCGGCGAAGTGTGCCGGGGGCGCAGCCGCCAAGAGCCGCCGCGCCCCCTACCCCACCACTGGCCGCCGATGCCGGCCCGGTGTGGACCACCGGGCCCGAGAACGGGCCATCGGCCGGACCCCGCCTCCGCCCACCGGATGCGGGCGAGGCAGCGTCCTGTCTCGCAGCTGACGCTATGCGGGGACAGCCGGTGGTCAGCGCCGTCCTGACGCTCTCCTGGCGTGCGCGGTGCGGTCCCTGACGGGTTCCTAGCGGTCGGCCCGGCCCGCCCGCCAGCGATGCGTCAAGATCACCCCCGGGAGCGCGAAGAACGCGTCAGGGACGCGAGGGACCGGATTCCGCCCGCATAGCGTCGACTCCCGAAGGGCCCGGATCGATCCGTGGGGGAATCCGATCGGTGCCGTTCACCGGTGGCGACTTCTGCGAACGACCACCGGCGGCCAGGTGCGGGACTGCGCGGCGGATGAAGGAACGGGGACCGGCCGGCCCGGTCGGACCGGGGAAGACGAACCCGTCTGGGGAGACGGGCTCCGGTTCGGTCGAGCCACCGGCCGTACCCGTGCCGCGCGCCCACCGCACCTCGGTGCGAGGGGGTGGTGTGCGGAGCCCGGCGTGGGGGCCGGGCTCCGCACACTGGTCGACGCCGGCCGGCCTCAGGCGACGACGGCCACCAGCACGACGGCGGCCAGCACCGCGAGGGCGCCCGCGATGACGAACGCGCGCTCGACGGAGCGCCGCTCGCGACCTTCGAGCAGCACCTCGCGCGGGTCCGCGGGGTCGTAGCGCAGCCAGACCTGCCCGCCGTGCACCAGCGGCAGCGCCCGACTGGACAGCACCGGGGAGAACACCTCCACCACCTGCTCGGCCGGGGTGCTGAACTGCAGCAGCGGACGTGCCGACGGCGGGTGGTCGTCAGGACCGAGCACGCGGTAGCGCACCAAGGCCAGGGCGGGCACGCCGACCCGGCGCAGGCGGCGGATCTCGTTGAGCCCGGTGACGCCGGCCAGGTAGGCGACCAGTCCGCCGAGGGCGAGGAAGAGCGCTACGCCGACCATTGGGCCCATCTCCGATCCCGTTGACCTGCTTCCAGTCTCCCCCCGTTCCCGGGGTGGCCACCAGGGCGCGGCACTGAGCTCGACCGCCGGGCGGGGCTCAGGACTCGGGAACCCAGCGGGCTTCGAGCTGACTGGTGCCGTCCGTCGCCGTGACGGTCTGCCAGCTCGCGCGCATCCGGACGGTCCGGCGGACCGGATCGGCGCCACGGGAGGCGGTCGGGCTGCCCAGCGCCTGGAGCACGGCACTGTCGAGCGGGCTGTCGGCCAGCCTCCGCAGGACGGCCGACAGGGCCGCGCAGGCCGGTCCGCGGGCCGGCAGCGCGGGGAGGAGCGGGCGGCGGTGGAAGGCGCCGAGAACGGTCACGGGGACCTCACCTTCGTGAAGCATCGTCATCGTCCGATGCGTTGGAATCGTCGGGCGCGTACGTCCGACGCGACCTCGGGCCGATCGCCCGGGAACGTGATTCCACCGAGCCTAGGCCGGAGCGCCCGCGCGGGAAGCGCTCCTGACGCGTCATTGACTGTGCAGGTGCCATCACTGACGGTGTTTTGACGCCCGCCGGGCTCACCGGCGCTCAGGGGGTGTGCGCGGTCGCCCAGGTGCGGAACAGCGTGAGGGCCTCGGTGAGGTTGCCGGGGCCGCACGCGGCGTGGAAGTCCGGGTGGGACGATGGCGTCCTCAGCGATCCCCGGGAGCCGATCCGCGTGCCCACGCCTGCCGACTACCTTGATCTGGCGCGTGCCTCGACCGACGGTTCCGTCCTGCACCAACTCGCGCGGTGCTGCTACCCCTTCGTCTGGCAGGAGTTGGCCGCCAATCCCCGCACGCCGCCCGTTGCCCTGCTGGAGCTGACGGCGGCCCGCCACAGCACCTGGAACGACAACCGGCTCCTGCACCTCCTGGCCGAGCACCCCGGGGCGGACCGGGTCGTCCTGCGGGCCGTCCTGGACGCCACGGCGTCGAAGCTCGCGGAGGGCGAACGGCCGTATGCCGCCGTGCTGGCGCTGGCGGAGCGGGTCGAACTCGAAGCGGACGAGGTGCGCGAGCTCGGGGCCCTCGCGGGCGCGTCCGCCCGGCTGCGCGGGCTGCTGCACCGACGGCTCGCTGCCCGTGGCTGAGCCGGGTGTGCCACGCTGTCCGTCATGGAGCATCTGACGGGGCAACTGACGGTCCGTGGACTGGCCCTTCCCGCACAGTTGGCGTCCCTGCTTGCCGAGGGGCGGTGGCGGCATCCGGGCGCGGCCACGCTGGCGAAGGTCATTCCGTGGTTCAAGGACCCGCTCGACTTCCTGACCAGTACGAGGGAGATGGAGTTCGAGTGCGGCTCGATGGACATGTTCGCCGATGGCCCGTCCTTCGCCTTCTTCCGGCAGGCGCGGGGCAGTTCCACCGGCGGTGCGCCGGTGGAACTGCCCTGGCTGGACGTCGAGCAGGCGGTGTACATCGCGGTGAACAGCAGGCCTGGGGACGACGTCGCCCTCGCACTGGACTACCGGACCGATCCGTTGGACCCCCGCGTCATCGGCAGTGACTTCTGGACGGACCCGCGTCTGTGCGAGTGGCGCACGGTGGCGCCCGCCTTCTCCGTCTTCGTGGCCGACCTGGGTCTCTAGCCGCCAACTCGGCTCGCCCATTGGGATGTTGCCGGAGCCAGTGCTTCGCACCCCAGCCACCGCCGCAGCACCGCCGGCACCGTCACGGTGCCGTCCGGCTGCTGGTGCTGTTCGAGCAGGGCCGGCACCAGGCGGCTGGTGGCCAGCCCCGACCCGTTGAGCGTGTGCACGTGGGCGGGCTTGCCGTCGGCCGGGCGGTAGCGGATGTTGCCGCGGCGGGCCTGGTAGTCGCGGGCGTTCGACACCGAGCTGACCTCGACGTAGGCGTCGATGCTGGGCAGCCAGACCTCGACGTCGAAGGTCTTGGCCATCGAGGCGCTGGTGTCCTCCGCGGCCAGCCGGGTGATCCGGTGGTGCAGGCCGAGGGCTTCGACCAAAGCGGCTGCCCTGTCCAGTAGTTCCTGGTGGGCGGCGTCGGAGGCGTCTGGGCGGGTGAACTGGAACATCTCGACCTTGTTGAACTGGTGCCCGCGGAGCGTGCCCCGGTCGGCGGCCCGGTGGCTGCCGGCCTCGCGCCGGTAGCAGGGCGAGTAGGCGACGTACTTCCGGGGCAACTCCCGCTCCGCCAGGACCTCGTCACGGTGCAGGTTGACCAGCGCGGTCTCCGAGGTCGGCAGCAGGAACCGCTGCGGCCCGTCCGGCCCCTGTTCGACCGCGAAGACGTCCTCGGCGAACTTCGGGAACTGCCCTGCGGTGTAGCCCGCCTGATACGTCAACAGGTGCGGTGGCAGCACGAGCTCGAAGCCGTCACGCACGTGGGTCTCGACGAAGTAGTTGAGCAGCGCCCATTCGAGGAGCGCGCCGTTGCCGCGGTACACCCAGTTGCCGGTGCCGCCGAGTTTGGCGCCCCGCTCGTAGTCGATCAACGCGAGGCTGCGGGCGAGGTCGGTGTGGCTCTGCGCCTCGAAGTCGAAGGCCGGCCGGGTGCCGTACTCGCGGATGACCTGGTTCTGTTCCTTGCCGCCCGTCGGCACGTCCGCATCCGGCAGGTTGGGCAACTGGTCGAGGAACACCTGGCGTTCGGCGGCCAGCAGGGCGAGCCGCGCTTCGAGCGCGGCCAGCCGGACGCCGAGCTCGGTGGCCTCGGCGCGCCTGGCGGTGGCGTCCGGGTCCGCCCGGTCCTGCCTCGCGATCTCGCGCGAGATCCGCCTCCGCTCGGCCCGCAGCCTCTCGACCTCGGTCGTGCCGCGCCGGTACTTCTCGTCCAGGGCGAGGAAGGGGGCGAGGTCGATGTGCAACGCCCGCTTCGCCAGGGCGCGTTGGACGTGCTGCGGGTGTTCGCGGAGCAGGGTGATGTCCAGCATTCCGGGTCCCATCGATCAGTCGGAGTTCCGACGTGACCCCTTGGGGGCGTGGGCGAGAAGGGAACTCGCGGTGCCACCACGCCTTCGCCGCCACCCGGAGGTGGCGACCTCGACAGCTCGGTAACGGGAGCGAACCGGCGGGGCATTGGGCCGCGAGCGGCCGTTCCTCCCCGCGCTCGGGAGGGGATTCACCACAGGACGCGAGGCCGCCTTCCCAGCAACCGGCAGCTCTCTCTGCTCGCGTGCCCTGCGGATACTTGGCTCCGTCAGCGCGTTGCGGTGAGGATAGACCGGCGGTGCCGGCGCGGGCAACGAGGAATCGCCGCACGGATGTCAGCCGGGCTCGGCGAGGGCTCCGGCTGGACCAGCGGATTGTCATGCATGCAACAGAATGGCCGGTTGGCTGAAACTGATCACCCCGGCGTCCGAGATGCCCGGATGTCAGTGTGCCAACCGCTTGCGCAGTGTGAAATGTCACAGTACAATTTCACCGGGAGGGGGGAGGTGTATCCATTTCCACAAGAAGCACTGGTGCTTTTGCTGGCAGTGCGTAGTCGATCCTCATCGAATCCGGCCATAGTTCACTCCCGGATATATTTCCCGTGCACATCGGCAGGAGCCCCGGCTAGCCTTTCCCAGGCGATCTTGCCAAAAAGGCTGGACGCAACACCTGAGGAGGTTCGAGTGGACACGAATAACCGCATCGCAGCGCAGTCTGCCGGCTGGGTGGCCCGGGCTGCCGCGATCGCCGGCATCGCCGCGATCGCCACCATGGCGCCGGTGGCCGCGGCCAGCGCGGCGACCGTCGGCACCCACGGTGCGGCGCACGCCACCGCATCGACGGCACACCGCCTGGTGGCCGACACCGCACGGCCGAGCGGCATGTACTTCGCCTGATCAACAGCGGTAGCGGTACGGCCCGGAGCACACCGAGAACCCGGCCGTGCCACTGCGGCACGCCCCACCCTGCCCGCTCCGCGGCAGGGTGGGTGCGCAGGGGAAATGTCATCCAGCGCCCGCGCGGATATTTTCGACGAACAGATTTCCAGCCAGAGCCATCCGCTCTCGTTGATGCCACAGAAATGACCGAGGAACAATGGGCCGCTCGGATCTGAGAATTATCGCGTTGGACTCCGGGGTGGCAGCCGCAGAAGTTTTCGGGGGCCTTGAGGGGTTATCGGCGACCGCTGTCCCGACCCTCCGGGAGGTCGGCGAGGCAATACGGGAGTCGACCGGCCCGGTGCTGCTCTCACTCACTTCGGAGATCACCTTCGCGGAGGTCTCGGAACTGCTGCGGGTCGCCCAGGAGAGTGGGACCCAGTGCGGCTTCATCGACTCCTGGCGCGGCTCGGCGGCGGCGCAGCGGCACGCCGGAGCCATCCACTCCTGGACGTCGGAGCGCCCTGCGGGCATCACGTTCTGGAACGGCGAGGCCACCGCCTCCGGCCTGCCCGGACAGTTCGGCGGCCTGGAGATCGTGGCGCACGACGCCGAACGGCCCGGCCCGGCCCTGGCAGCGGCCCGCCGGACCATGGCCTTGCTCACCCACGGCAACGGCGCTGACGCCCCGTTCGGCGACGGTCTGCTCTGCGGCCGGCTCACCATGGCGCCATCCGACGTCCTCGCCGACTACCTGCCCTGCGGACAGGGCGGTCCCTGCGTCCGGAGCCGCCCCGTCGACGGCGAACTCCGCGAACCCGAACTGACCGCCACCCGTGACCTCGGCGGTGACATCGTCTTCTGGGGCACCTGCTACGGCGCGCTCATGGCGGATTCCGTCTTCGATCCGCGGGGCGGCCTGCTGGCCGGCCTGCTGGAGCGCCCCACGGGCGCCCCACAGGTCATCACGACCATCCGAGCTGCCGAGATCGACGACCTGGAGGTGCTCGCGGCCTGCGCCCGGGTCGAGGCCGGCCAGCCGCTCGGCGCGGTCGTGGCAGCCCTGAACGAGGCTTACCTGAGCGGGGCTCCGGCCGGCACCCTGCCGCCGTGGATCCTCTTCGGGGACCCCCGGAAGTCGCTGCCGATGCCCGGCTCGGTGTCGGAGGTCGGCAGTGGCTCGACGGTCTCGGCCGGGCTCCACCTGTACCGGCGCCCGGCGGAGCACGAGAGTGCCCCCGTGGTCGTGGTGGAGCAACGACCCGCCGAGGCGAGCGCACCAGGGGCCGTCGCCGACCTGTGGCTGCGGCCGCTGGCCGGTGGCACGCAGGCGCTCCTGCTGAGGCGCGACGCCGGTGCGGCCGTCCGGGTCGACGACGTGCGCCCCACCGGCAGCGAACTCGCCGTGCTGCTGCGCGAGATCGGCGCGGTCGACCGGCTGACCTTCACCGACATGTTCTTCCAGCTCGCCCAGATGCATCCCGCCAACGCCGCCTTCCGGTACCCGGAGAGCACGACCGAGCGGGTCCGCGCCACCCTGGGGTACCTGAGCACCCTGCAGCTCTCGCTGCGCCCGCTCATCGCCCTCTCGGGTGACCTGGACTCGTACCGGGCGCAGCTGGCGCAGGAGACCGAGAACTGGCGGGTCCTCAATGACGAGCTGTTCGGCTGCCTGAGCGGGGTGCTCCGCCACGTCGGTGGCGTGATCCACCACCACTACGCCTACATGCCGTTGGCGCCCGAGAGGTCGTCGGTGCGGGCCTGCCCGTTGTGCGGCTCTCCGGCGGAGTACGACGTCTACCAGCTGCCGAGCCGGGCGACGGCCCGCGCCGTGGTGCGCTGCGGCCGCTGCACCGTCGTCAGCGACGCGGATGCCGCGTTCGAGTCCGTTCTGCTGTACGGGCCGGACGAGGTGACGGCCGGTCAGTCCGCGGACTTCACCATCCGCTGCGGGGCGCTCCCCGCGGGAGGTGTCCAGCACGCGCGGGCCGGGCTCTTCGTCCAACCGACCCCGTGGCCGTTCGGCGATCAGGGCACGGAAGCGGTCGCGACGGACGTCGACGACGACCTGGCGCTGGCGCTCAGCTGGCGCCCCCCGGCCGACGCCCGCCCGGGCCGCTACTTCCTGCTCGCGCCGATGGTGGCCGACGGAGCGGTGCTGGTCGCCCGGAAGTCGGTGCGGGTCGTGCGGGCAACCGGCTGACCACCGGCGCCTCCCGAACCCGGCACGGCCCGAACCCGGCACGGCCCGAACCACGCCGACCGGTCGTCCGCACGTCGCGACCACCACAGTGAACACCTTGGAGGGAAGTGCGTTGCCCCAGAACCCGTCTCGACTGAGGATCGTCGAAACTCCCGAAGAGCTGCGCCGGGCCCCCGTCGACGCCGCCGAGTTGCGCGAAGGCGCGGTGCTGGTCCGGGCAGCCGCCCTCGAAGCCCCGGACACCCTGCCGGCGGTGCGCCAGGCGGTGCCGTGGATGCGCCTGTGGCGGGACCACCCGTCCTGGGCCGGCGGCTACTGGCGCTGCGTGGTGGATGCCGAGGACGACACCCCGGTGTACACCGCCTACCGTCCGCGCACCCTGCGCTTCCACACCGACATGTCGCGCTACCTGGTCCCACCCGAGTTCACCGTCATCCGGTGCGTCACCCCGGACAGCGCGGGCGGGGAGAACCTCCTGCTGCACATCGACGACGTCTTCGCCCGGCTCCGGGAGCTGGGACGCGACGACATCATCCGGTTCCTGACGGCCCGTCGGACGCTCTCGATGGAGGCCAGGCACCTCGGCCCCTGGGTCGAGGGCAGCGGTCTGGAGGTCGACGCGACCGCGTCGACCCAGCTGGCCGTCGCCGCCGACCCGGCGGCGCCGTGCCGGATCTTCGACCGGCACGGCGCCACGAAGGGCAGCCACCTCGACCTCTCCCCGGCTGACGAGCGGCTGTTCGACGACTTCCTCGACCTCTGCTCCGACGCGACCGATCTGGCACCGCAGGTCCGCCTGGAGTCGGGAGACGTCCTGCTCTTCTCCAACTGGCGCCTGCTGCACGCCCGGCTGGCGTGTGCCGGCTCGGGCCGGGTGACCGAGATCTGCATGGGCGACAGCGCCCCGACCACGGAGGAGCCCGCCGCATGACCGCGACCCCGACCACACCGGCCGCCGACGACTCCGGCTCGCCCCGCGAAGACCGGCAGCCCGCCGGAGCCGACTTCGCCCTGCCCAGCATGGACCTGGCCGCCCTGCGCTGGTTCGACCCGGCGGGCCGCGCCGTCCAGCGGCTGCACGCCTCCGAGCAGTGCGACGTCATCGTCGTCGGCTGGGAGGCCGGCCAGCAGAGCTCGTACCACGACCACGGTGTCTCCGAGTCGGTGGTGATCGTGGTCGAGGGGCGGATCACCGCCGAGAGCGAGGGCGCCACCCGGGTCCTCGGCCCTGCCGAGGTCCTGGTCACGCCGCGCGGAGCGCACCACCGGATGCGCAACGACGGTCCGGAGCGGGCGGTCACCTTCCACGTCTACGCGCCACCCATGTCGGGCGGGGTCTCCGCGCCCTACCGCGACCACACCACGCCGAGCGACTGAACCACGCCCGGCCTCCGATCCAGCCACCACCCGATGTTGTGAAAGGAACGACCTGTGAGCAGCGGCACCGCCCTCGCTGACCTCCGAGAGTTCTCCTACCAGGGCGAGAGCTACGCGTTCGAGCCCAAGTCCCTGAAGTTCCGGCCGACCGGCCGGGACAACCCCCGCCTCGCCCAGCACTTCGAGGAGGTCAGCACGCGCGAGCCGGTGCTGCGCCCGATGCCGGCCGGCGGGATCAGCTTCATCACCCTGAACGTCGCGCACGACTGCAACATGGCCTGCCCGTACTGCTTCGCCAAGCAGGGACTGTACGGCGGCCGTGACCGCAAGCTGATGGACAGCGAGTCCGCCCGGCGCTCCGTCGACTGGCTGTTCGAGCAGGCCGGCCAGAAGCCCGAGGTCTACCTGCGCTTCCTCGGCGGCGAGCCGCTGATGAACGTCCCGGTGATCCGGGAGGCCGCGCTGTACGCCGAGGAGAAGGCCCGGCAGAGCGGCAAGCGGATCTACATGAGCATCAACACCAACGGCACGCTGTTCAACGCCGACATCGCCAAGATGCTGACGGACCACCGGATGACGGTGTCGATCAGCATGGACGGGACGCGTGCGGCCCACAACACCTTCCGGGTGTTCCGCAACGGCACCGGCACCTACGACGCGGTGGTGCGCAACGTCGGACGGTTCCTGGCCGTGGACCCGGACACCATGATCAACGCCACCCTGACGGCGGAGAACCTGGACGTGGACGAGTACGCGGAGCTCTTCCGCAGCCTCGGCGTCAAGATGGTGCGTTTCGCCGTGGTCGGAACGGCCGTTCCGGAGATCGCGGTGGCCAAGGAGGAGAAGCTCGCCCGGCTGCTGGCCGCCTACGACCGGCTGGCCGTCACCTACCGGGACCAGCTGTTGAGCGGCGACGTCTGGTACCTGGCCGACTTCTACAAGTACTTCGGCAACTTCCGCACCCTGGAGAAGCGGCACAACCGGTGCGGCGCCGGCACGGCCTACGTGAACGTCGACGTGGACGGCAACGTCAACCTCTGCCACCGCTTCACGACCGACGGCACGCAGCGGATCGGCAAGGTGACCAGCAAGACCGTCGACGTGCCGCTCGGGATCCGCACCCGGGACCAGCTGCAGGCCACCTCCGCCTCGGTGCCCTCCGGCCCGGAGGTCTCCCAGCTGACCGGTCAGCCCGGGATCCGGGCCCTCAAGCTGGCCGGCGAGGAGCCCAAGATGCGCGGCGCCTCGGTGCCCGCGCACCTGCACCGGCAGCTCGACGGCACCGCGTTCTTCGAGCAGATCGACTCCACCGCCGGTGTCACCAGTGCGAACGTGTGCGCCGGCTGCGACATCCGGCACGTCTGCGGCGGCTCCTGCTTCCACGACGGGGAGATCCTCTACGGCGACCTGTTCGGCGGGCCCGACGGCTTCAAGTGCGAGGTGGACCGCCACCTGGCCAAGATCTCGATGTGGCTGCTCGACTCCATCTTCCAGCACGACCCGACGCTGCTCGACCGCCTGGACGACCTCCACCTCCGTTCGCAGCAGCACCACGCGGAATGACGGACCGGCAGCTCTCCCAGCACCGCCGCCCGCGCCGCGGCAACCGCACCCCCCGGTACTCGACAGGAATCTCATGGACGATCTGACAGGAGTGGAAGTAGCCGTCTGGGGCCTCGGCCTGATCGGCTACTCGTTGGGCGGGGAACTCGCCCGGGTCGGTCAGCGCTGCCTGATCGCGGACATCGACACCGAGCGGGTGGCCCGGCTGAACGCGGGAGAGCTGCCGTTCCAGCACCTGCCCGAACTGCCCCACAGCTACCGCGAGGAGGTCCGGGCGGGCCTCCTGCGGGCGACCTCCGAGCCGGCCGAGCTGCTCGGCGCGGACCACCCGGTGCACGTCCTGTGCATCCCCACCGAGCGCGCCGGACAGATCGACGACAGCGTGCTCCGCGCGGTGGTCGGACGGATCGCCACCGAGAGTGCGGCCCGCCCGCTGCACCTCGTGATCGAGTCGACGATCGCACCCGGCTGGATCGACTCGATCGTCCACCGGACCATGGCCGGGGCCGGCCTGCGGCACGGCACCGACTACCACGTCGGTGCCTCGCCGCGGCGCGACTGGCTCACCGCCCCCGGCCACACGATGGCCTCGCTACCGAAGATCATCGGTGCCGACAGTCCGGCCGGCCTCCAGCTGCTGCGGGCGCTCTACTCCCCGATCTGCACCGAGGTGCTGGAGGCGCCGGACGCCCGGCACGCGTCGCTGGTCAAGGTGGTGGAGAACTACTACCGCTACCGGGGCATCCTGCTCGCCAACGAGCTGGGTTCGGCGCTCCCGGACTACGACGTCGCCTCCGTGCTGCGCCTGGCCGGCACCAAGTGGAACATGCCGGAGTACCACCCCTCGCTCGGCATCGGCGGCTACTGCGTGCCGCTGGCCAAGGACTACCTGGCGGCCGAGAACGGCCTGGAGCCGCTGGCCGCCGAGCTGCACGCGGCGGAGGAGAAGCTGTTCACCGACACCCGGAACGCCCTGCGGGCGCACGGCAGCTTCCGGACCGTCGGGGTGCTGGGGCTGGCCTACGCACCGGGCATGAAGGTCCACACCCGCTCGCCTACCGTCCGGCTGGCCCACGAACTCGCCGGTCAGGGCGCGCGGGTCCTGGTGCACGACCCGCTCTACTCGGACGAGGAGATCGAGTCGATCACCGGCGCGCAGCCGCTGCGCTTCCCCGACGGACTGTCCGACTGCGACGGCGTCGTCCTGATGACCGGCCACCAGGAGTACCTGGACATCACACCGGCCGAGCTGTCGGTCCACCTGGGCACGGCGGAATGCGTGGTCGACAACCTGGGGCTCTGGCGCGGCCGGGTCCCGGCCTCCGGTCCGCAGTACCTGGAGGTCGGCGGTCCGGGCTTCTACGCCGGCGGCCGACCGGGCAGGGCGCCGGGCCAGGGGATCGACCGTGACCGCGAGTTCCTCGCAGCGCTGCCCGTCGAGCAGGTGGCGGCGGCGGTGCGGCGGGTCACCTCGCTGGACCGCCGGCACCTGACGCTGGAGCTGGCGGGGGCGGCCCGAACCATTCCCCAAGTCGCCGATCACGTCGCAGAGTTGCTTGGCCGGCGGGTCGAGTCGTGGTCCACCGCCGACCTCCGACTGGTCTGTGCGCTCTACGCCGTCGGCCGGGCCGGGGTCCGCCTGGAGCAGGTCGGCGTCTCGGCCGAGTTGGAGGTCGTCACGGCCCGGCTCGGGGAGCTCCACGCCGACTACCTGGCCGCCCTCGCCCGGGTGGGCGACTCCGCCGGGCAGACGGGGCCGGGAGCGGCCGACCATCCGTGGTGGGAGGTGGCCGACGCGCTGCCCGCGCTGCGCGACCGGATCGACCGGCACTACTCCCGGATCCTGGAGATCGACGGACAGAGCTACCACCGCAGGGAGTTGCTGCTGCCCGCCGAGGAGTTCGCGGCGGGCGCGCTGCCCGAGGGCCTGGCGAAGGAGCTGACGGACCGCCACCCCGGCACGGTGCTGCCCCCGGCCACGGAGGTGAGCGCGCTGCTGCGTGCGGCCACCCTGGCCGAGCTCGACCGTCACGGGCACCCGATGGGCCTGCTGGAGACGATCATGGCGGCGGCGGTGGCGGACCCGCGGCACCCGTCCGACCACGCGACCCTGATGTGCCCTCGCGGCACCCGGATCGACCGGCCCGGGACCTTCGAGAAGGACGACTTCGGGATCTACGTCGTCTTCAACCCCGCCTTCCGCCCCAGCCAGTACCCGGGCGTCGGCGACCTGCGGTCGATCCGCAAGGCCATGTACGCGCACCACGCGGCGAAGAAGGCCCGGGTCGCCAAGAAGGCCGGCGGTGCGGGCGAGCACGGCGCGCCGCCCGCGGCCCCGGAGGACCTGGGGGCCCGCGGCCTGTACGTCAACGAGCACGCGCACCACCGCGGGCACGTGGTCGCCGGGGTGACCACCGCCCTGCGCTCCCTGATGGACATCGACGTCGCGACGCCCGACGCGGTCACCGAAGTCCGCGGGCTCACCGACTGGCGGCTGTCCCGGGCCGGCACCCGCACCGAGGACCGCTACCGGCTCCACGAGTACCCCTCCTTCCACGCGTACGGCCGATGGATCAAGGTCGTGGTCGAGACGGCGCTCGGCGCGGGGTGCGTGCTTCCCGCCATGCTCGGGGAGTGGTGATGAGCCGCACGGCGCTGGCCTTCACTGCTCATCCGGACGACGCCGAGATCTGCCTGGGCGGCACGCTCGCCGCCCTGGCCGATCACGGGTGGGACGTCCACATCGTGGTGGCCTCCGTGCCCGACCACCGGGACCGGCGGTTGGCGGAGGTCCAGCGGGGCGCCGACGTGCTGGGCGCCCGGGCGCACGTCCTGGAACACGACGGCCACTGGCAGGTGGAGGACTTGACGGCGTACCAGCTCGTCAGGGAGTTCGACCGGCACGTTCGACGGCTGGCACCGCAGCGGGTCTTCACCCACTGGCTCGGTGACACCCACCAGGACCACGTGCTGGTGGCGCGCGCGGCGATCTCCGCGATGCGGGGCAGCCACGCCGACCTGTTCATGTGCGAGCAGCCGAACCAGTACGCGCCGTCGGCCTCCCCGTTCCCGGTCGACACCTACGTCGACGTCTCGGCGCAGTTCGAGCGCCGGCTCCGGGCCGTGGCCTGCCACCTGTCACAGGCAGCCGCGGAGAAGTACACCGAGCAGCTCACGGCCCGCGCGCGCTACCACGGCGACCGGATCGGCTGCCGGTACGCGGAGGCCTTCAGCTGCGTGGTCCAGCGGATGGAGCTCTCGTGACCGGCACGCGCCGGGACGCCGCTGCCCGGCCGGCGGTGGTGGAGGGCCTGGCGGGCGCCTGGCGGCACCGGCTGGGCGGTGCGCGGATCGCGGCCGGCGTCCGCATCGGCCGGGGCAGCCGGATCCGCGCGGCCGAGCTCACCATCGGCGCCGGGGTGGTCCTCGGCCGGGGCGTGCGGATCGAGGCCGACCGGGTGGTGCTGGAGGCGGGGACGGAGATCGGCGACCGGTGCCGCATCTCGGCGCGCGAGGTCGAGTTCGACCGGAACTGCGTCCTCTTCCCGGACGTCGTCGTCCGCGCCCTCACCACGGTGCGGCTGGGTGCGCACACCAAGATCAGCCGGGACGCGGTGCTGAAGGCCGGCAGCATCGAGGTCGGCACCGAGTTCTGGATGAACCGCGGCGCCGAGATCGGCGGCGGCGGTTGGCGCACGGGTGACGGGCGGTTCCAGGCGGGCGACCGCTGCCACGTCGGGCGCGGCTCGCACATCAACACCGCACGGCCCGTCGTGCTGGGCGACGACACGGCCATCGGCATGGACTGCACGATCGCGACGCACGCCCACTGGCAACCGGCCACCGAGGGGTTCCCGTTCAGCTCCGGGCCGGTCACCGTGGGGTCCGGCGTGGCCGTCTTCACCCGCAGCGTCGTCTCGCCCGGTGTGACGGTGGCGGACGGCGCCACCGTCGCGGCCGGCTCGGTGGTGGTGCGTGACGTTGCGCCCCGCGCGTTGGTGGGCGGAGTGCCGGCCCGGACGCTGCGGATCCATCCGCAGCCCGAATCGCCGCTACCGGTCCTGCTCGAAGCGTTGGGCTCCTTCACCGCCCGGCAGTGGCCCACCGCGGCCTGGCGCACCGGTCCCCGTGGTGAGCGGGCCGTCGACGGGCCGGACGGGGCGCACCTGCGGCTGACCCCGGACCACCTGCTGCACCTGGCCGCGCCGGCCTCCCGGGGCGGCGCCGAGTGCGTCTTCGACCTCGGCCGCAGAGTACTGACCGGGACCGGCAGCGAGCTGTCCGAGGCGCTGCGGAACCACCTGTTCTCCATCGGCCTGCGGTTCCGCTACGAGGGGTACCAACGAGCACCGCTGAGTCTGCGGCGCCTGCGCGAATCAGGGATTGAGGAGTGAGCCGGCCATGACGGTGCGAGTGATGATCGGCCCGAGCCTGAAGCGTCCGTTGTCCGTGGGGGCGCTGCGGATGGCGCTGTTCAACTACGCCTTCGCGGTCGGCCGGCGCGGTTCGTTCGGCGTCCGGATCGAGGACACCGACCAGGCCCGGATGAACGCCCAACTGCTCGACGACCTTTACGCGATGCTGGAGTGGACCGGGATCGACTACCACGAGGGCGGGGTCAAGGGCGGTGGCTGCGGCCCGTACGTCCAGTCCGAGCGGCTCGGCCACTACCGGGAGCACGCCGGGGCCCTGCTCCGGTCCGGTGCCGCCTACCGGTGCTTCTGCTCGACCGAGCGGCTGGCCGGCGACCGTGAGCGGCAGCGCGCCCTGGGCGAACGGTCGCGCTACGACGGCAGGTGCGGCGCGCTGAGTCCGGACGAGGCGGCCGAGCGGGCCGCCGGGGGCCAGGCGAACGTCGTGCGGATGCGGGTCCCGCAGGACGGTGCGGGCGAGATCCTGGTGCCGGACGAGATCGCCGGCGACGCGAGGGTCCCGCTCAGCGCACTGGACGACCAGGTCCTGCTGAAGTCCGACGGATTCCCGACCTACCACTTCTCCTCCGTGGTGGACGACCACCTGATGGGCATCTCCCATGTCGTGCGCTCCGACTCGTGGCTGTCGAGCACGCCGAAGCACGTGCTGCTCTACCGGGCGTTCGGGTGGGAGCCACCGGTCTTCGCGCACGTCCCGGCCATCTCCCGCGGCGGCTGGAGCACTCCCGTGCGGGAACTGCGGGACCAAGGCGTCCCGGTCGACGCCGTGGTGAACTACGCCGCCGGCATCGGCTGGCAGCCGTCCGGCGGTGCGGAGCTCTTCACCCTGGCCGATCTCACCGCGGAGTTCGACCTGAAGGCGATCCGACGGTCCGTCAGGACGGCGGACCCCAACCGGCTCCGGTGGTTGAGCGGCCGGCACCTGCGCAGGCAGCCGGCGCAGGACGCGGCCGAGGCCCTGACGCCCCACCTGCGCGCACTCGGGCTCCCGGTGCCCCCCGCCGAGCGGCGCCGGGAGATCGTGGAGCTGTGCCAGCCCTACAGCCGCACGTACCGCGAACTCGCCGAGCAGCACGCCTACTTCTTCCGGGCACCGCAGCACGGTCCGCAGCTGCGTGCGGAACTGCTGGGCCTGGCGGGGCTGCTCGGCACGCTGTCGACGGCCCTGGCGCAGGTCCGGCCCTTCACGGCCGCCGCGCTCCGGCAGCAGGTCCAGGCCGTCACGCAGGACGACGCGGGCGGCACTGCGGCGCTGCGGGCCCTGCGGCTGGCCGTCTGCGGAGACGTCCGCAGCCCCAACATCTTCGCCGTCCTGGCCGTGCTCGGCCGGGCCGAGTGCGGGCGCCGGCTGGCCGCGGCCATCGGCGGGAGCGGCGCGGAACCGGCGGCGGAACCGGCCCTGTCGGGGATCGGGGTGCACGGATGACGGGCGACCCGCTCTTCGACTATCCGCTGCGCCGCGGCGAACGGCTCGACCCGCCACCGGTGTTGGGCGAGCTGCGCGCGGACCGGCCGGTCTGTCCGGTGCGCCTGTGGGACGGCAGCGAGGCCTGGCTGGTGACCCGGCACGCGGACGTGCGCGCGGTGCTGGCCGACCCGCGGGTCAGCGCCGACCCGCGCAGCCCGGGATACCCCTTCCTGAGCGCCGGACGGGCCGCCGCGCCGGACGGGCACGGCTCCTTCAACCACCTGGACCCGCCGGAGCACGGCCGGTTCAGGCGCATGCTCAGCGGTGAGTTCACGGTGGAGCGGATCGCCCGGCTGCGGCCGGTCGTCCAGCGGACCGTGGACCGGGCGATCGACGCGATGGTCTCGGCGGGCAACCGGGCCGAGCTCGTCCGGGCGCTCGCGCTGCCGGTGCCCTCCTTCGTCATCTGCGAGCTGCTCGGCGTCCCGTACGCGGACCACGAGTTCTTCGAAACCCGCACGGCGGCCCGGATGGACCTCACCCGGGCACCGGAACTGGTGCGCGCCGCCAACGCGGAGATCATGGGCTACCTGGAGCAGCTGGTCGCCGAGAAGCGCCGACGGCCCGGGGACGACCTGATCAGCCGACTGATCACGCAGCACGGAGACTCCGGTGAGGCGAGCCCCGGCGAAATCGTCGACATGGTGCGCCTGTTGCTGGTGAACGGGTACGAGACCACGGCCAACATGATCGCCCTGGGTGTCCTCGTCCTGCTCCGCAACCCGGACGAGGCGGCAGTCCTGCGGGACGATCCGGATCCCGAGGCGGTCGAGCGGCTGGTCGAGGAGTTGCTCCGGCACCAGACGATCGTGCACATCGCACCGACCCGGGCGGTCCTCGCCGAACTGACGGTCGGTGGCACCGTCCTGCGACCGGGCGACGGGGTCATCACCTCGCTGAGTTCGGCGAACCGGGACGCGACCGTCTTCGACCGGCCCGACGCACTGGACTGCGGCCGCGACGCCCGCCGCCACCTGTCCTTCGGCCACGGGGTGCACCACTGCCTCGGCCACACCCTGGCCAGGTTGGAGCTGCACGCGGTCTTCGGCACCCTGTTCCGCCGGCTCCCGGCCCTGCGCCTGGCCGTGCCGTACGAGGAGGTCCGGTTCAAGGAGGACGCGGGTCTCTACGGCGTGCACCGACTGGACGTCACCTGGTGACCGCGGGAGCCGAGGCGACCCGGGTGGTCGCCGATCCGGCCCGGTGCATCGGCTCCGGCCAGTGCGTGCTGTCCGCCCCGGCCGTCTTCGCCCAACACCCGGACGACGGACGGGTCCTGATCACCGACCGGAGACCTGCCGGCACGGCGGCCGAGACGGCACGGCAAGCCGCGCAGTTCTGCCCGGTGCAGGCGATCAGGCTGATCGAACCAGAAAGACGAGGATGACAACGACGAACACGGCGACGACGGCCAGCACGTCGCTCCGGAGCACCATCGAGCTGCCCCTGCCCCGCGACGTCCCGGCCGACGTCCGACAAGCGCTGCGCCGGCACCTCTACTGGGTGGCCCCGCAGATCGCGGAGGTGGCCCTGGTCGAACGCGCGGACGGTCCGTGCCTGGTGGTGGACTACCGGGGCCCGCGCCCCCTGGCCGCGATCGAGCGGGACCTGGGCCGCGCCGTCGCCGGCATCCTCGCGGGCACGACGGCCTTCACCGCCCGGGAAGTCGCCCGGCACTCGGCGGGGCCGCTGCGCTCGGCGCCGGCGGCGGATCCGTTCCCGGACCTCGTCAGCCGGCGCTGGGTCCTCCCGGAGGCCCCCGGCGTCTTCGGCTACGCGGGCCTGGTGGCAGGGCTGCTGGAGGGACTCGACGGGTTCCTCCGCCGCCGGCTCGGGCGGTTCCGCCCCGCGGCCGTCCTGCTGCCCTCGCTCACCTCCCCCGGCACCCTGCTGCGCACCGGCGCCCTCCCCGAGGCGGCGCACACCGCCCACTTCGTCTTCCACCTGGACGAGAGCCTGTCGACCACCTCCCGGTTCGCCGCCGAGTGCATCCCCGACGGGGCGGACGCCTTGGACCTGCGGGCGCTCCCGGGCACCTCGGCCGCGCCGGACGCCGTCCTCGCCCCGGCGGCCTGCCAGCCGTTCTACCGCACGCTCTCCGACCAGGTGCTGCGGGAGCCGGTCGTGGTGACCGGACGGGCGTCCTGCTACCGGTACGAGAGCGGTGCGACCGAGACCCTGCGCCGGCTCACCGAGTACCGCGTGCGCGAGCTGATCGTGGTGGGCAGCGCGGCCCAGGTGGCCGCCATCCGCGCCGAACTGCTGGAGTTCACCATCGGCCTGCTGGCCGAACTCTCCCTCGACGGACGGCTGGTGACGGCCAGTGATCCGTTCTTCGTGGACGCGTTCGCCCGGATGCGCAGCTACCAGCTGGCCATGGAGGTCAAGCACGAACTGCTGCTCAGTCTGCCCTTCGACGGCTCCGAGGTGGCGGGCTGCTCGGTCAACCACCACGGCGAGCACTTCGGCCGTGCCTGGAACATCCGTACGGCCGACGGGAATCCGGCGCAGAGCTGCTGCCTGGGATTCGGCCTGGAACGCTGGGCGTACGCGGTACTCGCGCAGTACGGCACCGACCCCGCGGCCTGGCCGGACGAGCTGCGACGGATCAGCGACGGCTCCAGTGCTGCGTGACCGTCTCCCCGCCGTGACCTCGGCGCAGTTGGTGTCGGCGCTGCGCACGGTGGGCGTTGCCCCCGGCCAGACGGTCTACGTGGCGGCAGGACTGGCCGGTCTGGCCACCACGGCCGATCCGGCGAGGCTCGTGCTCGAAGCGCTGCGCACCGTGGTGGGCCCGTCCGGCACGCTGGTGATGCCCAGCTTCCACCCGGGCTTCAGGTACCAGGGCGTCTTCGACGTGACCGGCACGCCGTCCCGGTCGGGCATCCTCTCCGAGCTCTTCCGGACCGGCCCGGACACCCGGCGGACCTGGGCGCCGCCCTTCAACCCCGTCTGCGCCGAAGGGCTCGACGCCGCAGCGATCGCGGGCATCTCGTCGCCGACCGCGTTCGGGCCGGGATCGGTCTTCGACCACCTGGTGGAGATCGGCGCCACGGTCCTGCTGCTCGGCTCCAGCTTCCACGACGGTGTCGCCCACGTGCACTGGCTGGAGGAGCGCCACGACGTTCCCTACCGCACCTGGCAGGAGGTCAGCGGTGAAGTACGGCTGGCGGGCGAGGTGCTGACCCGCAGTTGGCAGTGCCACGTGCGCCGACCGGGCGTCGACCTGCACGCGGGCGTCGTGGGCGAGGTGCTGGAGAGCGCCGGTGCGATCCGTCGGACGGACGTGGGGCTCACCCGGATCTCCGCCTTCACCCTCGACCACTTCAAGGAGGTGCTGGATCCGTGGTTCGCGCGCAACCGGGAGTGCATGGTGCTGCACTGAACCGTGTCGAACCGCCGACGGGCGAGGTGGCTGCGGTCGTCGCGGCCGTGATCGGCGTTCCGCCGGGCCAGTTGGGCGGCGCAGCCGGTCTGACCGACGGCAGCTGGAGCTCGATGCAGCACATCACCATCCTGCTGGACCTGGCCGGCGCCTTCGGCTTCGAGCTCACTCCCCGACTGGTGCAGGAACTCACCACGGTCGCCGCCATGCAGGCGTTCGTCTCCGACCGGCGCGACCGCGCGCCCCTACCCACTTCGAGCGAGGCAGCCATGACACTTGTACTCCAGCAGCTGCGGGAGATCCTGGCCGGACCGAACACGGCGGTGCTGGCCACCGTGCGGCCGGACGGGAAGCCGCAGCAGTTCGTCGTCTGGGCCGTGGCCGACGGCGACGACATCCTGATGTCGACCACTCAGGGGCGCCCGAAGCACCGGAACCTGGCGGCCTTCCCGCACGCCTCGCTGACGGTCTACCCGGCGGGCGACATGTACCGCAGCGTCGAGGTGCGGGGGACGTCGAGCTTCGTCGAGGCGGGGGCCGACGAGGTCATCGAACGCCTCTCCCGGCACTACAAGGGCACTTCCTGGCAGGAGCCGGCCGGCCTCGGCACCCGGGTCACCGTGCGGCTGTCCGGGCTCGTTCCCGGCAAGGACTGACCGGGGTGGGGTGCTGCTGACCCGGGCGGGGTGCTGGGTGCTGGAAAGTGTCCAGCACCCCACCCGGGCCGCTCGCTCAACCCAGCCGGGACAGCGCCGCGCCCAGGCGCGCGAGCGTCCGCTCCCGGCCCAGCACGGCCAGGGACTCGAAGAGCGGCAGACCGACCGTCCGACCCGTGACCGCCACCCGCACGGGGGCCTGTGCCTTCCCGAGCTTGAGGCCCCGGGCGGCGCTGATGCGCTCCAACTCCGCCTTCAGGGCGCCGGCCTCCCAGGCGACGGACTCGAACGAGACGGTCACGTCCTTGAGGAGCTCGGCGGCGCCCTCCTTCATCGCCTTGCCCCAGGCCTGCTGGTCATCCACGGGCTCGTCGAGGAAGAGGAAGTCGACGTTCTGGACGATCTCGCTGAGCAGGGTGATGCGGGTCTGGGCCAGTTCGGCGACCTCCGCGAAGGCGGCGGCGTCGTAGGACGTGCTCGGCCACGGTGCCCGGTCGCCGGTCAGCCAGGGCTGGCAGGCCGCGATGAAGTCCGTCAGGGGCAGCGCCCGGATGTACTCGCCGTTGAACGCACGCAGCTTCTTGACGTCGAAGAAGGCCGGCGCGGGATTGACGTCCTCCAGCCGGAACTCGACCTCCATGTCGGACCAGGGAACAATCTCCCGGTTGTTGGCCGGCGCCCAGCCGAGCAGCATCAGGTAGTTGCGCATCGCTTCGGGAAGGTAGCCCTCGTCCCGGAAATCCTCCAGGGCCACGCGGTCACGACGCTTGGAGAGCTTCCGCCGCTGCTCGTTGACCAGGATCGGGGCGTGCGCCCACTGCGGCACCGGCTTTCCGAGCGCCTCCCAGAGCATCTGCTGCTTCGGGGTGTTGGACAGGTGCTCCTCCGCGCGGATGACGAGGTCGATACCCATCGTCATGTCGTCCACGACATTCGCCAGGAGGAATACCGACGAACCGTCACCACGCGCGATGACGAAGTCCTCGATGGTCGAGTTCTGGAACGTGGGCGTGCCCCGGACGATGTCCGTGACGACGGTCTCGCCCTCGTCCGCCGTGCGGAACCGCACCGCCCGACCGGGAGCCCGCTCCAGGCCGCGCTCCCGGCAGAACCCGTCGTAACCCAGCCGCGAATCACCGTTGCGCTCGGCCAACTGCTCACGCGTGCAGTCGCAGAAGTAGGCCTTCTCCTCGGCCAGCAACTTCTCGACGGCTTCCTGGTGGTGATGGGCGTACTCGGTCTGGAAGTAGGGCCCTTCGTACTCCTCGGCGCCGACGCCGAGCCAAGCCATGGCATCGAGGATGCCCTGGTTCCACTCGGGGCGGCTGCGTGCGGCGTCGGTGTCCTCGATCCTGAGCACGAGGGTGCCACCGGACTGTCGTGCCACCATCCAGTTCAGCAGCAGGGAGCGGGCATTGCCGACGTGGAACATTCCCGTCGGAGACGGCGCGATTCGAACGCGAACGGGGGAATTCGTCACGACGAGGATCCTACCGCGTTCGCGGCCGGCCATTGGAGCGTCATGACACCGGTTCTCCGCACGATTGTTCCCGCACCACACCTTCCAACGAACCGGTCGAGAACCTACACTGATGAGGCGTCATGGATCCTGCTGACCCGCACAGCGGGCGGACTCCCGAAGCGGCCATGGCACGCGGCGCGGGTGAGTGCCGCGAAATCCCGGACCCCGATCGGAATCAGCGCCACGGGTGTCCGAGTTGTTCTTCGACGGCCGGCGGATTGATTCCGCCGCCGTATTGCCCGTGCCATTCGAGCACTCCCACCAGAAGACCCTCCGTAGGAAGGAACTGCGAAGACGTGAATTCCGACCGCCGACACCTCCTGACTTCCGTGCAGATGGCTCGCTTCGTCGCTCAGGGCTTCCTCCAGCTCGACGGCGTGGTTCCCGAGGAGCTCAACGCCGAGGCCCTGGAGGCCCTCCCCGCCGGCATCCCCCGCGCGGCCCACGGCGTCCGCGTCGACGAGGCGTTCCCCAGCGGTTCCCTCGCTCGTCGGCTGCTCGCGGTCGCGCCGGTGGCCGGCGCGCTGCACAGCCTGGTGGGACCGGAGCCGACCTACGACTTCTCCACGGTCATCATCCGCCCGCCGCACCAGGAGCGCGCCCAACTCCTGCACAGCGACGTCCTCGTCGACGTGCGCACGGACGCCTTCGACGTGACCCTCATGTACTTTCCGCACGAGGTCACCCTGGCGATGGGCGGCACGCTGCTGATCCCGGGGAGCCATCTGCGCCGGACCATCGAGACGGACATCGGGCGCTACCAGAACCTTCGCGGCCAGCACCGCATGACCTGCCCGGCCGGGACCGTACTGCTGCTGCACCACGGCATCTGGCACGGCGGCCGTCGCAACGACAGCGACCTCCCGCGCTACATGTTCAAGATCCGCTTCAACCCGACGGTCCGGCAGCTGCGCCTGTGGAACACCGATGACCTGCACGACCCCGCGGTGGCGGCAGAGCTCCGCACGCACTACCCGTGGTACGAAGGCTCCGCCGGGAAGATGGAGTTGTACAACCGGGTGATGCTGTGGCGCGCGCTCACCGGAGACGATTCGTTCGACCCGGACTACTGGGTGACCAGGGTTTCCAACCGACCGCAGCGGGTCGTCGTGACCACCGCTGGCTGACCCGCGCCACGGCGCCGACAAATCCGACGGAACCGACGGAACCGACCCATCGAACCGGAGTGTCCAGTGAGTTCCCCCGCGCAGCAGGCAGTGCGTCAGCAGCTGCTCTTCCTCTACCTCTCCTCGTCAGCCCTCGACTCGGACGTCGTGGCCTGGTCCAGCTACGACGGCACCGCACGGACGACCCCCACCACCGGGGACGGCACCGAGCCGCCCTACCCCACCGGCACCGACGCGCTCGCCGCCGGCTGGCGCATGATCCAGTGCTCCCAACTCATGCCACCGCAGGCGGGAAACGAGTACAGCACCTCGTACCTGCGTCATGAGTTCGTCTTCGAGAAGCTGGTCACGATCGAAGCGTGACTCCGGCCCGATCTGATTCGAGGTGAACGTGGAGACCACACGGGGGCAAGGCGATCCTGCACCGCTCCTCGGCCCGCCCGGCTGGCAGGACACGACCCGCGGAACCGACGTGCGCTTGCGCTGTCTCTCCGCCGTCGACCGGCGGACCGTCTGGGTGGCGGGGGCCGATGGCGTCGTCCTGCGCACGCAGGACGGTGGTGACAGCTGGCAGTCCGTGGGACCGCCGGACGGTCGGGCCCTTCAGTTCCGGTCCATCAAGGCGTTCGACGCCCACCACGCCGTCGTCCTGTCCTTCGGCGCCGGCGATGCGGCTCGCATCCTCAGCACCGACGACGCCGGCGAACACTGGAGCGAGGCCTTCCGCAATCACGACCCGGCCGCCTTCTACAACTGCATGACCTTCGGGGACGACAGCCACGGACTCGCCGTCGCCGATCCGGTCGACGGCCGCTTCAGGATCCTGCGCAGCACCGACAGCGGGCGCAGTTGGCACGAGGTCGACCCCGCCGGACTACCGGCCGCACTCGCGGGCGAGGTGGCCTTCGCCGCCAGCGGAACCTGCCTGATCGGTCGCGCCGGACTCCACTGGCTGGCCACCGGCAGCGCAGCCCGCGCGAGGGTGTTCCGGTCCGACGACGGAGGGCGGACCTGGAGCGCGGCCGACACCCCGGTCCGGTCCGCGCCGGATGCCGGGATCTTCGCCCTCGCCTTCCGCGACGCGGCGATCGGGGTGGCCGTCGGAGGTGACTACCGCGACCAGTCCCGCGGGGGACGGTTGACGGCCACCACCGCGGACGGCGGCATCACTTGGCGAACCGTGGCTGGCAACGCTCCCAACGGCTACCGATCGGGGGCGACTTGGACCGGTCACGAGTTCGTCGTGGTCGGTCCGGGGGGCAGCGACTACTCGGTGGACGACGGCGCCGGCTGGACCCGGTTCGACGATCGGGGCTTGGACACGGTGTCGGTCGCCCAGGACGGTTCGTGCTGGGCGGCCGGGGAGCACGGACGGGTCGCGCTGCTGAGTCACCGGATCCCGGCGGCCAGGTAGCGGTGGATGCCGTCGCGTATCAGCGGCGGGACGTCGAGCCGGGCCAGCTGCTCGGGGTCGAAGAACTGGACCTTGACGCCCTCCGAGAGCGGCAGCGCGGTCTCGTCACCGTCCCAGCGGGCCGCGAAGAACGTGAGGATCTGTCCGGAGTCGTAGGACTCGCAGGAGGCGGTGAGCTCGAAGAGCTCGGACAGCTGCGGGACCACCAGGTCGGCTTCTTCGGCGAGTTCGCGGACGATGGCCTCGCCCGGAGTCTCGCCGGGGTCGCAGCCGCCACCGAGCAGGCTCCAGTGGTTGGGCCAGGCGATCCAGCCGAAGTCGTCGCGCAGGTGCATCAGGAGCTGGCCACGCCGATTGGCGATGATCGCCACCGCACCGCGCGGCCGGACGGCGGCCGGGCCGTCGGGGAGGCTCTGGGAGTCCATCCGCCCACCCTAAACGGCCCGGTCGCGGCCGGCTGAGCCCGGCGCCGGGTTACGCTCCGTCAAATGGCGTCGGCCGCCGGTGTCGCCGGCCGTTCCTCCTGGAGTGCGGATGCGCTGGCTCGATCTCGTGGTCCTGGTCGGGTACCTGGTGGTGGTCGCCGTGACCGGGCTGCGGCTGGCCGGCCGCCAGCGGACGTCGAGCGGCTACTTCGTCGGCGACGGCCACCTGCCCTGGTGGGCCGTGGCGTTCTCGGTGGTGGCCACCGAGACCAGCGTGCTGACCGTGATCAGCGTGCCCGGCGGCGCGTACGGCGGCCAGGGCTTCGGCAACGTCGAACTGGCCCTCGGCTACGTCATCGGCCGGGTCGTCGTGGCGTTCGCGCTGATCCCGCTGTACAAGCGCGGCGGCTTCGTGAGCGCCTACCAGTACCTGGGCAGCAGGTTCGGCCCGGTGCTGCAGGGCCTCGCCTCGGTCGCGTTCCTGACCACCCGTCTGCTGGCCGAGGGCGTACGGCTGTTCGCCTCGGCGATCCCGATCAAGCTGCTGCTGGAGGAGTTCGGCCTGCACACGGGCTTCCGGGCCGTCATCCTCGGGGTCACCCTGGCGACGGTGGCCTACACCTACCTGGGCGGGATCGCGGCGGTCATCTGGACCGACGCCATCCAGATGGGCCTGTACCTGGGCGGCGCCGTCCTCGCCATCGCCGTGCTGTCGGCGCAGGTCGGTGGCGCCGGCTACGCCCGGGCGCTGCGGGCGGGCAAGTTCGCGCTCTTCGACACCGACTTCGGCCTGGCCCACGTCCTCACCAGCCCGTTCGCGCTGCCGACCGCGATCGTCGGCGGCGCCGTGTTCGCCATGGCCAGCCACGGCTGCGACCAGCTGATCGTCCAGCGGATCCTCGCCACCCGTTCCCTGCGGGACGGGCAGAAGGCGATGATCGCCTCCGGACTCTTCGTCACCCTGCAGTTCGCGGCCTTCTCGCTGGCCGGCGCGCTGCTGTGGTCCCGCAACCACGGCAAGTCCTTCAAGGAGCTGGGACTCACCAGTACCGACGGCCTCTACCCGCAGTTCATCCTGCACGGGCTGCCCGTCGTGGTCTCGGGCCTGCTGGTGGCCGGGATCGTCGGCGCCGCGATGGGCTCGCTCTCCGCCGCCCTGAACTCCATGGCGAACTCCACGGTCGCCGACATCGTCCGCGGCTTCTCCCGCCGCACCCCGTCGGACCGGTCCCTGCTCACCCTCGCCCGGGCGACGACCCTGGTGTGGGCGGCGCTGATGGCGCTCTTCGCCTGCGCGTTCAGCACCAGCAGCGGCAACGTCTACCTCACGGCCCTGACGATCACCGGCTACACCTACGGCGCGCTGCTCGGCGCCTTCCTGCTCGGCCGGATCGTCCGGCGGGCCCGTCAGCCCGACGCCGTCGTGGCGTTCCTGGCGACGATCGCCGCGATGGCGTACGCCGTGCACGACGTGCGGATCGACGTGCCCGGCGCAGGTGGTGGTGCGTCCGCTGCCCTGGCGGCCCAGTGGCTGGTGCCGCTCGGCGTCGCGGTCAGCCTGTCCGTCGGCTACCTGGTCAGTCTGCGCCGCCTCCTTCCCGACGCACGGGCCGGGGCCGAGGCCACGCTGGCCCCGGCCCCGGCCCCGGACGCCGCGGCCCGCCACCCCACCGGCGGCTGACCCGGCGAGGTCGGCGGACGGCGCGTCAGCCCACCGTGTAGTGGTAGGGGAACGCGAGGAGTTGGTCTCCCGTCGGTGTGTAGCCGTTCTGGCTGAGCGAGCTGGAGTCGTCGAGGTAGATGTCGCCGGACACCGTGCTGCCGGCCGGACCGCTCGGGACGACGTTCAGGTAGAGCGTGGTGCTCTGGCCCGGCTGGACGACCACCGGGTTGAAGGACGCGGCCGGGTGCACGCCGAGCTCCCACAGGTCGCCCGAGGGCGAGCTGGCCGCCGGGTCGAAGGCGCGGGTGGTCGCGGTGAGGCCCAGGCTCGCCACCGAGGCCGGCGCCGCGCCCGCCCCGAAGGCACCAGACGGCTGTGGCACGATGTCCCAGTCGCCCTGGGTGAGTTCGGGCGCCGCGTAGCTGCCGTAGGCGGCGTTGCCATCGGGCGTCGAGGCGAGGTCGGGGCCGCCGTTCACCGGTGAGAAGTCGAACATCACGGGCGCCGTGGAGTCGGCCGTCGCGACGAGCTGCGAGGTGCCGGTCGGCACGATCCACTGCGGCGCGGGGGCGGTCGCGGCCAGCGGCAGCGCCAGCCCGCTCGACGGGGTGAAGGAGCTGAGCGGCACCGTGGCCCGCTGGTCGAGCCGGGCGTCGAGGAAGTAGGACTCCACGGCGGTCGAGTCGTTGTGCACGGTGACGGCGACCAGGTGGGAGGTGCCGGCGGCCAGCACGCCACCGGTCGGCACCCCGGTCGCGCTCGCCGCGGCCGGCGCGAAGTCGACCGTGCCCTCCAGCCGGGTCGACAGGGCGTTCCCGGTCACCGGGTTGTCGAAGGTCACGATCAGCGTCCAGGAGCCCGCGGCCGGCGTGAGCACGTGCAGCCGCGCGGCCGAGCTTGCGACCACGGCCTGGTTCGCGCCCGGTGCTCCGACCAGCACCTGGTTGCCGGCGCGCGCCGGGTTCCCGCCGTCCGGCGCGACCAGGTAGGCCGTGAACGGGTCGGTCGCCCCGCCGTCCAGGGCCAGTCGCACGTCGAGCGCCGACTGTCCGGCGGGCACGTTCACCTGGTAGAAGAGGGTCTGGGCCGGGACCTGCCCACGGCCGTTGCCGCCGATCACATCCGCGCCGAACCGGCCGACTCCGCCGTGCACCGGGATGACCGAGCGCAGCGTCATCGGCACCGAACTCGCCCCGGACTGCGGCGAGTCGATGACCAGCGAGGCACTCTCGTCGCCCGGCTGCGCGGGCAGCGGCACGCTGAGGCGCACCGTGGTCGAGGCGCCGGGCGCCAGCACGACCCGCGACGGGCTCACCGCCCCGAGGGCGTGGAACGAGGCGACCGTGGCGGCGAAGCCCACCGGGCCGGTGTAGCCCGCCGGACCGGTGACCGGCTTCCCGAGGAAGTCGGTGATCACCGCCGTCCACTCCCCCGGCGCCGGGGCGCGCAGGTCGACGTGTCCGTGGTTGCCGTTGCCCTGGGGCAGGCTGTAGCCGGTGAGCCGCCCGTTCGGGTCGAGCAGGGTCAGGTCCGCCGCCTGCCGGCTGCTGGTGCCCGGGTAGGCGATGTTCGCGTCGAGCCGGTCCGCGCCGGCGGGCACGGTGAAGGTGAAGCGGGCCGTGTTGTGGGTCAGCCCGGACGCGTCCAGGTAGGTGGGCCCGCCGTCGGCCAGCGTCACGGTCCTGCTGTCGACCGGTCGGTTCGGGCCGAGCGTGCGGGCGGTGAGCGAGACCGACTGCGGGTCACGGCCGGTGTTGGTCAGGTTCAGCGAGAACGGCGCGGTGCCGCCGGGGTTGCCGGTCGCGTCGAGCTGGTCGGTGTCGGCCAGCAGCGTGTCGCCGACCGGCTGCGGGGCGCCGTCGGCGGTGCGCACGGAGCGCGCGGCCTCGACCGCCCGGTAGGCGTCGGCCAGGCCGCTGCCCTGCTCCGCGGCGACGACGCCGAGGTCGTCGGCGGTGCCGGTGACGATCCGGTCGACCAGCTGCGGGGTCGGGGTGGCACCGCCGTGCGCGTCCCGGTACGCCTGGATCACCAACGCGGCCACGCCCGCGACCAGCGGTCCCGCCTCGCTGGTGCCGCCGGACTGGTACACCCCGGTCGGCCGGCCTTGGGCGTTCAGGCAGTCCGGCGCGATCGTCTTGTCGGCCGTGCAGATCGCCCAGTCCAGGTCGCCCGGCGCCACCACGTCGATGCTGCGGCCCTGTTCGGTCGCGCCGCCCGAGGAGAGCGAGCTGATGTTGTCGCTGACCCAGCCGCGCGCGCCGATGCCGTCGTAGCCGGCGGAGTCGGCCTGGGCGTAGGAGCGGAACGTGGTGGACGCGCCGACGGAGATCACGCCGGGCTGGGAGGCGGGCGACCAGATGGTGTTCTCCGGACCCGCGTCGTAGGAGGGCACCGTGACGGTCACTCCGGCCGCCATCGCGTCGGCGTTGGCCTGCTTGATCAGGTCGGCGCTGATGTCGGGCATCGGGAACGAGCCGGCCTCCTCGTTCAACACGTCGACGTGGTCGGTGCCGACCGCGTAGTCGATCGCCTCCAGGAAGGCCGAGGTGGTGGTGTAGTCGTTGGCCGCGTACACCTTGTAGGCGTCCAGCGTCACCTGCGGCGCGACGCCTTCGAGCCGGATCCGGCAGGGCTGCGCCAGCGGGTGCGCGGTGTAGTCGGCGAGGTCGTAGACCTGCCGGCCCTGCGCCGCGATCATGCCGTCGTCGAGGAAGGACTCCAGGTCCTCGGACTCCACGGCACCGCCCTCGCCGGTGAAGTCCTTGTAGTCGGCGATGACGTGGGTGCCGTCGGCGCGGACCAGCTCCGGGGTGTTCACGTCGATGCTCCCGGCGATGTCACCGACCGTCACCCCCTTGCCGGTGGCGCCGAGCGAGCGCGCGGTCCGCGCCTGCGGGTCGTCGGAGTCCGCGTGGACCGCCTCGATCGCCTCGGGGTCGAGCTGCACCCCGCCGGCCGGCGCGCAGGCTCCCGGCGGCGGCGCGACCGGTGGCTGGGGACCGCCCGGGGCGCCGCCGGGCGTGGCCGACGGTCCGGGCCCGGCGGGCCGGCCGCGCAGCTTGATCGCGGCGTCGGGAACCACCTCGGCAACGCCCGGGGCGGCGCGCAACGCGGCCTCCTGACGGGCCGACACGGTGGCCGCCACCGCGTTCAGCACGCTCATCGCGTGGACGTCCCTGGCGCCGGCCGCGTGCAGCGCGCCGATCACCGGCGCCTGCGACGCGGCCACCGCCGAGCCACGGGCGGCCGCCGCGGCCCGGGTGTCCGGCAGGTTCTGGTGCTGGTCCGCGAGCACCACGATCACGCGCTGGTCCGCCGCGGCGGGCGACACCGCCGCGCCTGCCACGCCGGCCGCGGCGGCAGCGGCCGGCATCGAGCCCAAGGTCAGCGCGGCGGCTGCCAGGACTCCGCCCCACACTCCGGTCCTTGATTTCACTCGCCTCATGAGTCCCTCCCTCTCCGCGGCACTCGCGTCGCGGACACGCGATTATCTTCGCCATGCACCTGCCAGCGATAGAGGGGCACGCCGGGACCCCCGGGCCGCCACCGAATGGCTGACGGCCCGTCAGGGCGACGGAGGGTCAGCTGGAGAAGTCGGGCACGGTGGTGATCTCGTCGGTCGGGGCGACGTGCTCCAGGACCAGGCCCGCGATGGCGATGTCCAGCGAGCCGAGGCCGAACGGGGAGTACACGGCGAGCCGGTCGCGGTCGGGCTCGGCCTTGCCCTGGAGGTAGTCGCCGACCGGTCGGATGTCGTCGCGCTCGACCAGGCCGGCGTCGACGGCGAGGCCGAGCGAGGTGCGCTCGCGCAGGGCGTGGCCGACCTCGTCGACCACGTGCACGGCGCCGGCCATCGCCTCCGGGGTGAAGTCGCGCAGGGACATGTGCAGGACGACGGCGCCCCGCTTGAACCAGCTCGACTCGGACAGGTGCGGCACGACGGCCGTGGTGGCCAGCAGGACGAGGTCGGCGTCGGCGACGGCCTCCCGCGCGCCCGGCGCCACCTCCACCCGGGCCGCGTGCTCGGCGCAGCGGTCGGCGAACGCCTCGGCGCGGGTCGGGTCCAGGTCGTGGACGGCGATGGTGGCGAACTCCCAGCCGTCGGCGGCCAGGGTGCGCACGGTGGTGTCGGCGATGAAACCCGTGCCGATCACGGCGAGTTTGACCGCGCCGGAGGTGGTGCCGGAGAGCGCCCGGGCGCCGACCGCCGCCGACATGGCCGTGCGGTGGGCGCTGATCCGCGCGCCTTCGAGGACGGCGACGGGGAAGCCCGTGCGCAGGTCGTTGAGCACGATCAGCGCGGAGGCGCGGGGCAGGCCGAGGTCGAGGTTGCCGGGGAAGCTGGAGATCCACTTGATCCCCATCGCGGGGACAGGGCCGCCGGCGACGTACGCGGGCAGGGCGATGATCCGCTCGCGGTGCGCCGGGTCGGGGTCGGGGCGCAGGAACAGGCTGTCGGGGTTGACGAGTTGTCCGTTGGCGGCCTGGATGTAGACCTGCTCGACGACGGTCCTGGACTGCCCGGCCAGGGCGGCGAGGGCGCGGTCCACGGCGGCCTGGGGCACCACGGCAAGGGTGTTCACGTCGGCTCCTTCGAGAGCTCGGGGATGCTCTTATGGCTGTCAGGCGGTCACGGTGGTGACGAACTCGGTGTACGAGTCGGTCAGTTGCTGTGCGAAGTGGTCGGTGACCAGGCCCGCGGGGTAGTGCAGCTCGCCGTCCAGCGCCGGGCCGTGCTCGCGGATCGTGACCAGGACGTCGAACGGGTGGCCGCCCTGGCCCTGGTGGTACGGCTCGGCGCGGACGCCGGGGAGGTCGATCCGGTCGGTGAGCGCGCCGAGGGTCTGGAACCCGGCCTGGGCGATCGGGTTCCGGCCGAGGTCGCGCGGCGCGTTGTGCGCGGCCACCAACTGGTCGAAGGGCACCTGCTGGTGGCGGTAGGCCGCCAGGGCCGTGGTGCGGGTCCGCCGCAGCAGCTCGCCGAACGGGTCGGCGGGCGGGACCCGCAGGCGCAGCGGCAGGGTGTTCACGAACAGGCCGATCAGGTCCTCGACTTCGGCACTGGCCCGGTTCGCGGTGAAGGTGGCCACGACCAGGTCGTCCTGGCCGGTGGCCCGGGCGAGCACGGCGCCGAAGGCGGCCAGCAGCACCATGAAGGGGGTGGCGCCGGCGGCCCGGGCGGTCCGGTGCACCCGCTCGGTGACGGCGGCGGGGAGGGTGAAGGTGGTGTGCGCGTCGAGCGGCCGCTGCTTGGCGTCCCGGGGCCGGGCGGTGGGCAGGGCCAACGCGGGGGGCGGCTGGTGGAGTTCGCGCAGGCAGTGGTCGAGGCCCTCGGCGCGGTCCGGGTCGGCGGCCGTGGCGCGCTGCCAGGCCGCGTAGTCGGCGTACTCGGTGGTCAGCGCGGGCAGTTCGGCGCCACCGCCGGTGGTCCTGGCCCGGTAGTGGGCGGACAGGTCGCGCCACAGCACGCCCATCGACCAGTCGTCGGCGACGATGTGGTGGATGACGGCCAGCAGCACGTGCTGCTCGGGCTCCAGGGTCAACAGCACCATCCGCAGCAGCGGGCCGCGGTCCAGCCGGAACGGCTGCCCGGTGAACTGCTCGATACTCGCCAGCAGTTGGCCCTCCCGCTGGTCGGGCGGGGTGGCGCTGAGGTCGACGAGCTCCAGCGGGACCCGCAGCTCCTCGTCGACCACCTGGTGCGGCACGCCACGGCTGGCCCGGAAGGTGGTGCGCAGGGTGGCGTGGCGGCGGACGCAGTCGTCGAGGGCCCCGCGCAGCGCGGGCAGGTCGAGCCGGCCGCGCAGGCGGTGGGCGTCGTGCATGACGTACTCGGTGGTGCCCGGGGAGAGCTGGTCCAGGAACCAGAGGCGCTGCTGCTCCGAGGAGAGCGGGGCCGGGCCCTCGGGGCGGGCCGGGATCAACGCCCGTGCGGCCGAAGGCTCGACGCCCGACGGCCCGGCGGCGGACCGCCCGTCCAGCAGCGCCGCGAGCTCCTCGACGGTCGGCGAGGCCACCAGGTCGGCGGGCGACAGCCGGGCGCCGGTCAGGGCGCGCAGTCGCGCGCAGATCCGCACGGCGCTGAGCGACTGGCCGCCCAGGTCGAGGAACCGGTCCCGGATCCCGACCGGGCGGACGTCCAGCACCTCCTCCCAGAGGCCGACCAGGGCGGTCTCGGTCCCGGTCCGCGCTGCCAGGTGGGGCGTCGGGAGGTCGGGGCGGTCGCCCCCGGGCGCGGGCAGGGCCTTGCGGTCGAGCTTGCCGCTGGCGGTCAGCGGCAGGGCGGGCAGCCGCACCCAGCCGGTGGGGATCAGGTAGTCCGGCAGCCGGGTGGCCAGCCAGGCCCGCAGCTCGATCAGGTCGGGGTCGCCCACCAGGTAGCCGACCAGCCGCGGCTCGCCGTCGGCGGGCCGGTGGGCGGCCACCGCGGCGGCGCGGACCAGCGGATGCTCCGTCAGGGCCGCCTCGATCTCGCCCGGTTCGATCCGCAGGCCGCGGATCTTGACCTGCTGGTCGATCCGGCCCAGGAAGGCGAGGTTGCCGTCCGTCTCCTGGCGGACCAGGTCGCCGGTCCGGTACAGCCGGGATCCGGGGGCGCCGAACGGGTCGGGGCGGAAGGCCGCCGCGGTCGCGCCCGGCCGGCCGAGGTAGCCGCGGGCGAGCTGGACGCCCGCCAGGCACAGTTCGCCGGGGGTGCCGTCCGGCACCGGCCCGCCGTCCGGATCCAGCACGTGGGTGCGGGTGTTGGCGACCGGCGTGCCGATGGTCACCGGCTCCCCCGGGTCGCACCGGACCGCCGTGACGTCCACCGAGGCCTCGGTGGGGCCGTACAGGTTGTACACCGGGCAGCCCAGCGCCTCGTGCACGGCGGCCACCAGGTCGGCGGGCAGCGCCTCGCCGCTGCAGACGATCCGGCGCAGCGCGGGCAGGGCGGTCGGGACCTCGCGCAGTTCGGCGAGGAAGGCGCGCAGCATGGACGGCACGAAGTGCACGGTGTCCACCCGCTGCTGCGCCAGGACCTCGCGCAGGTAGCCGGGGTCGCGGTGCCCGCCGGGCCGGGCGAGCACCAGGGTCGCGCCGACGGCCAGCGGTGCGAAGAACTCCCAGACCGACACGTCGAAGGTGGCGGGGGTCTTCTGCAGCACCCGCGAGTCGGCGGTCAGGCCGCAGTCGTCGCGCATCCAGAGCAGCCGGTTGACGACGCCGCGGTGCGGCACCACCACGCCCTTCGGCGCCCCGGTCGAGCCGGAGGTGAAGATGACGTAGGCGGGGTTCGCCGGGTCGGCGGCCGGTTCCGGGTCGTGGGTGGGCCGACCGGCCGGGTCGGGTCCGGCCAGCACCGGGGCGATCCCGGTGCCGTCGGCGACGCGCGCGAGCCCGGGGGCGGTCACCAGCAGGGCGGCGCCGCTGCCCGCCAGCAGGGCTCGGGTGCGCGCGACGGGGTGCTCGGGGTCGACGGGCACGTACCCGGCCCCCGACTTGAGGATGCCGAGCAGCGCGACGACCAGCTCCGCGCCGCGCTCCAGGCACACCCCGACCAGCGACTCGGGCCGGGCGCCGCGCGAGCGCAGCAGGTGCGCCAACTGGTTGGCCCGGGCGTTGAGCTGGGCGTACGTCAGTTCCGCCGGGCCGTCGACGAGCGCCACCGCGTCCGGGGTGCGGGCCGCGGTGGCCTCGAAGAGCTGGTGCACGCACAGGTCGGTGGGGTACGGGCGGACGGGCCCGGCGCTCCCACCGACCTGCGCGTGCCCGGGGGGACTCCCGGTCAGCACGGCCCCACCTCGACCTCGGGCTCCTTCCACAGGTGTCCGACGGCGCCGAAGTGCTCCTCCACCCAGCCGTCGTCGTAGATCGTGTCCAGGTAGCGCTCGCCCCGGTCGGGCAGGATCACGGCGCAGGTGGCGCCGGGCGTGATCCGGTCCCGGATGGCGTCCAGGGCGCTGATCACCGCGCCGGAGGAGCCGCCGGCCAGGATCGCCTCGCGCCCGGCCAGCCGGCGGCAGCCGACCAGGCAGTCCAGGTCGCTGACGTGCACCACCTCGTCGGCGAGGCCCGGCTGGAACAGGGCGGGCCGCACCGAGGCGCCGTGCCCGGGGATCAGGCGCCGGCCGCTGGTCGCGCCGAAGATCACGCTGCCGATCGCGTCGACGGCGATGATCCGCACGGGCAGGCCGAGCTCGCGGGCGTACTCCGAGCAGCCCCGCAGGGTGCCGCAGGAGCTGGTGGCGCAGATCAGGTAGTCGAGCCGGCCGTCCAGCCCCTCGACGATCTCGCGCATGGTCTGCCGGTGCACCAGGGCGTTCAGCGGGTTGCCGTACTGGTCGGGGCAGTACGCGAAGGGTGTGGTGGCGACCAGTTCGCGCACCCGCCGGATCCGCACCGGCAGGTACTCGCCGGTGGCCGGGTCTGCGGTGCTGACCATCTCCACCTCGGCGCCGAGCGCGCGCATCACCGCGATGCTCTGCCGGTTGGTCCTGGGGTCGACCACGCAGATCAGCCTGATGCCGAAGTAGCGGCAGACCTGGGCCAGGCCGATCGCGAGGTTGCCGGAGCTGGACTCCACGACCACGGACTTGCCCGGGACCAGTTGCCCGTCGCGGATCCGGTCGATCAGCATGCCGAGCGCGGAGCGGTCCTTGATGCTGCCGCCCGGGTTGTGCCCCTCCAGCTTGGCGAAGGTCCGGAAACGGCTGCCGGGGAAGACCTTGGTGAGTTCGACCAGCGGGGTCGCCCCGACGGCCGACAGCACACCGGCCGGGGCGCCGGGGACCGGCGGGATCACCGGGTGCCCGCGACGTCGCCGCGGGTGGTCTCGGTGCCGGGCACGGGCGCCGCCAGGTCGTCGGTGCGGCCGAGCGGCCGGTTGGCGGCGTCGACCATCAGGACCTTGGGCACCAGGGCCTTGGCCTCGGCGTCGCTGACGGTGGTGTAGCTGATGATGATGACCAGGTCGCCGGTGTGGATGAGCCGGGCGGCCGCGCCGTTGATCCCGATGATCCCGCTGCCGCGCGGGCCGGCGATCACGTAGGTCTCCAGGCGCGCCCCGTTGTCGATGTCGACGATGTGGACGAGTTCGCCTTCCAGCAGGTCGGCACCGTCCATCAGATCCTGATCGATCGTCAGCGAGCCCACGTAGTGCAGGTCGGCCTGGGTCACGGTGGCACGGTGGATCTTGGACTTGAGCATGGTGCGGGTCACGACCGGGGTCCCTTTCCGTCATGGCGGTTGTCATCGTGCGGTGCTGAGTGCGGTGCTGGGGGCTGGGCTGAGTGCGGCGCCGGGCTCGGTGCCGGGTGGTGCGCCGAGTCCGTCGCCTGGAACCGGCGGCCGGCCACCAACCGGGGCAGCTGCTGGGCCGGGCGGGCCGGGTAGTCGGGCAGGGCGGCGGCCAGCGCGGCGACCGTGGAGCGGTCGAACAGCGCCCGGACCGGTACGTCCAGGCCGGTCGCCTCGCGCAGCCGCAGGGCGATCCGGGTGGCCAGCAGGGAGTGGCCGCCGAGGTCGAAGAAGTTGTCGTGCACGCCGACCAGGTCGAGTCCGAGCACCTCGCACCAGGCGCGGGCGACCACCGTCTCCTGCTCGGTGCGCGGCGCCAGCCGGGCGCGGGCCCGGCCGGTCGGCGCGGGGACCGGGAGCCGGCCCCGGTCGACCTTGCCGCTCGGGGTGACCGGCAGGGCTTCCAGGACGACGAAGGCCGCCGGCACCATGTAGTCCGGGACGAGCCGGCCGACCAGGTCGCGCAGCGCGGCGCTGTCGGGCGGCGTGGCGCCGCGGAACGGCTCCAGGTAGGCGACGAGTTCGACCTCCCCGTCGCCGTGCGCCCCGCCGAGGACGGTCGGGTGCACCACGGCCGCGCGCACCTCGGGGCAGCCGAGCAGCACGGCCTCGATCTCGCCGGGCTCGATCCGGTGGCCGCGGATCTTCACCTGGTGGTCGATCCGGCCGAGCAGTTCGACCCGGCCGTCCGGGTGCCGGCAGCCGAGGTCGCCGGTGCGGTAGAGCCTGTCGCCCACGGCGCGGGCGTGCGGGTCGGGCACGAAGGCGCCCGCGGTGACGCCCGGTCGGTTGAGGTAGCCCCTGGCCAGGCCGGCGCCGCCGAGGCAGATCTCGCCGGGCACCCCGACCGGGACGGGCTCCAGGGCGCTGTCCAGGATGTGCAGCCGGGTGCCGGGCACCAGCGACCAGTGCTCCGGGCTGCCGTCCGGGTGCAGGCGGGTCAGCGTGGTCCACACCGTGGTCTCGGTGGGGCCGTACAGGTCGACCACCCGGGCACCGTCGGCGGCGATCCGCCGGGCCAGCTCGGTGGGCAGCCGCTCGCCGCCGCTCAGCACCACCAGCCCGGCGGGGGCGGTCCAGCCGCAGTCCAGCAGCAGCCGCAGGGTGACCGGGGTGGCCTGCACGATCGAGGGTTCGACCGCGGCGAGCAGGGCGGCCATCCGCAGCGGGTCCCTGGTCTCCTCCGCGGTGGCCAGCGCCACCGGCGCGCCGACCAGCAGCGGCAGGTAGAGCTCCAGCACCGAGGGGTCGAAGGAGACCGTGGTCAGCGCGGCCACCGCCACCCCGGGGCGCAGTCCGGGGAGCTCGACGAGCCCGGTGAGGAAGTCGGCGAGGCCGGCGCGAGTGATCATCACGCCCTTGGGGCGGCCGGTGGAGCCGGAGGTGTAGATGACGTAGGCGAGCGCGTCCGGGTCCGGGATCGGTGCGTCGAAGGTCCCGGGGTGCGCGGCGATCAGCTCGCGGTCGGCGTCGAGCAGCACGGTGGCGCGGCCGGTGCCGGCCGCCGGGAGGCCGTCGAGCCGCTCCCGCAGCGCGGTCTGACTGATGATCACCGAGGCGTCGGTGTCGGTCAGCACGAACTCGTTGCGCTGGGCCGGGTGCTCCGGGTCGAGCGGCACGTAGGCGGCGCCCGCGCTGAGCACGGCCAGCAGGGCGACGAGCAGGTCCGGTCCGCGCTCCAGGAAGACCGCGGCCGTGCTGCCCGGCCCGAGCCCGAGCGCGCGCAGGTGGCCGGCCAGCCGGGCGACCCGCTCGGCCAACTGACGGTACGTCAGCTGGCCGCCCGCGCAGAGCACGGCCGGGGCGTCGGGGGTGCGGCCGGCCTGCTCCTCGAACAGGGCGACCAGGTCCCGGGCGGGGGGCAGCGGCTGCGCCGGCCAGCCGGTCAGCGCGGCGTGCCGGTCCGGCTCGGGGAGCACGCTGCGGCGCGGGTCGGCGTGCGGGTCGGCGGCGATGCCGGCCAGCACGTGGCGGTAGGTGCGGGCCAGCAGGTCGAGTTCGGCGCGGCCGATCCGCTCGGCGGAGGCCTCCAGCAGGAGGCCGCCCTGGATGCTGGAGACCGAGAGGCCGAACTCGTTGGGGGTGCGGTCCCCCGGCGCCCCCAGGTCCTCCGGGTGGTTCTCCCCGCCGTCGGGGACCGGCAGGTCCGTGTGGTTGAAGAAGACGTCGACCAGCGGCACGCCCTGCCCCCAGGCCCGCTGCATGGCGGCCAGCGGGTAGTGCCGGTGCGGCCACAGGGCGATCTCCTCGGCGAACACCGCGCGGGCCAGCTCGGTCCAGCTCGGGGCGTCCAGGGCGAGGGCGAAGGGCACGGTGTTGAGGAACATGCCGCACGCCCGGTCACCGTCGACCGTCTCCGGCCGGACGTTGCAGACCAGCCCGGAGGTGAAGGCGACGGGGCTGCCGGTGCTGCCGCTGATCAGGCCGAGCACCGCGAGGTGCGCGGCCAGCAGGACGCTCTTCAGCGGCACTCCCGCCTCGCCCGCCACCGCCCGCAGTCCGGGCAGCAGGTCGCGGAAGTCGACCGCGGCCACCCCGTCGTCACCGGACCGCTCCGGCTTTCCGGCCCAGGCCTGCGGGAGCGTCAACCGGGCGAACCGGCCGACCCGTTCGTGCCAGAACTCCTGGTCGGCCGCGCTGGCCAGCGCCTGCTTCTCCAGCGCGACGGCGTCGGCGAAGCGGGTGGTGGGCGGGGCGGCCGGGGCCGGGTCGCGGCCGCCCCGGAGTGCCCGGTAGTGGTCGAGCAGCTCGGTGGCCAGCGCGGTCTGGCTCCAGCCGTCCAGGATGGCGTGGCAGTGGCTGACCGACAACTGCCACTGCTCGTCGTCCAGTTGGTAGGCGGCCAGGCGCAGCAGCGCGGGTTCGGCCAGGTCGAACGGGGCGAGCCGGTCGCGGGTCAGGCCCGCCGCCAGCTCGGCCCGCCGCCGCTCGGGCGCCAGCCCGCGCAGGTCGTGCTGGGTGATCTCGATCGAGGCCGCGGGGTGCACCAGTTGCAGGGGCTCGGAGTACGCGGACACCTCGATGGAGGTGCGCAGGATCTCGTGGCGCTCCGTCAGGAGTGCTGCGGCGGCGTGCAGGGCGGTCGGCGAGAACCCGCCGTCGTCGCGGACCGGGAGGTCGAGGTTGTTCAGGTAGGCGCCGCGGTCGGCGCCGGCGAGCATCTCGTAGACCATGCCCGCCTGGGAGAGCGAGAGCGGGTAGGCGTCGACGGTCCCCGCCGGGAGGCGCTCCCGGTCGGCGTCGGCGAGCAGCGCGAAGGGCGCCGTCGCGGTGACCGCTTGGACCGCCGTGGCGGCGCCGCCGCGCAGGGCGAGGGCCTCGGCGAGGCGGGCGACCGTCTGGTGCCGGAAGACGTCCTGGACGGTGACGTCCAGCCCGCCCCGGCGCAGCCGGCCGACCGCGCCGATGGCGCGGATGGAGTCGCCGCCGAGCTCGAAGAAGTTGTCGTGCACGCCGATCCGGGCCGCCTCGGTCTTCAGCGCCTCGGCCCAGCTGCGGGCGATCAGGTGCTGGGTCGGGGTGCTCGGCGGGGTGTGGCCGACGGTCGCGGCGCCCTCCGGGGCCGGGGCCGCGGTCAGGTCCGGGGCCGGCAGGGCCTTGCGGTCGGCCTTGCCGCTGAGGGTGAGCGGGATCGCGTCCAGGGCGAGGTAGTGGGTGGGCACCATGTGGGCGGGCAGCAGCCCCGCGAGGTGGGCGCGCAGCTGCGCGGGCGCCGGGGCTCCGCCGTCGGCGGCCACGGTGTAGGCGACGAGCCGCTGCTCCCCGCCCGCCTGGTGGACGATCACCAGCGCCTCGCCGACCCCGGGGTGGCCGCGCAGGGCGGTCTCGATCTCGCCGAGTTCGATCCGGTGCCCGTGCAGCTTGACCTGGTGGTCGGTGCGGCCGTGGTAGGTGAGGGTGCCGTCGGGGCCGAGGTGGACCAGGTCGCCGGTGAGGTAGCGGCGGGTGCCGGGGTGCCGGGCGTCCGGGTCGGGCACGAAGCGCTCGGCGGTCAGGCCCGGCCGGCCCAGGTAGCCGCGGGCCAGCTGCACGCCGGCCAGGGCGAGTTGACCGGGCCGGCGCGGCGGCACCGGGTCGAGGTCGGGGTCGAGCACGTGGACCCGGGTGTTGGCGATCGGCCGCCCGAGGGTGACGGGCCGGCCGGGCGGGCAGGCGGTGGCCGTGACCTCGACGGAGGCCTCGGTGGGGCCGTACAGGTTGTGCAGTTCGGCGTGCCGGGTGGCCGGGTGCCGGTGGAAGGCCTCGGCGAGGTCGTCGGGGAGGGCCTCCCCGCTGCACAGCACCCGGCGCAGGGCCGGGAGTTCGGTGTCGGCGGGCAGCGCGTCGAGGAAGGCGCGCAGCATCGCGGGCACGAAGTGCGTGGTGGTGATCCGCTCGCCGGCGATGGTCGCGGCGAGGTAGTCGGGGTCGCGGTGCCCCTCCGGCCGGGCGACGACCAGGGTGGCGCCGGTGGTCAGCGGCCAGAACAGCTCCCAGACGGAGACGTCGAAGCTGTAGGGGGTCTTGTGCAGCACCCGGTCGCCGGCGTCGATCCGGTAGGTGTCCTGGCCCCAGCGCAGCCGGTTGGCGATCCCCCGGTGGGTGCCGATCACGCCCTTGGGCCGACCGGTCGAGCCGGAGGTGTAGATGACGTAGGCGGCGTTGTCCGGGTCCAGCCGCGCGGGTGCCGGCGGCGGGCCGTCCGGCTGCGGCAGCCGGTCGACCAGCAGGGTGTGCCCGTCGTGCGGGGGCAGGGTGGCGGCCAGCGCGGCGGTGGTGAGCACGGCGGGCGTGCCGGAGTCGGTGATCGTGTGGGCCAGGCGCTGGGCCGGGTAGTCCGGGTCCAGCGGCAGGTAGGCGCCGCCGGCCTTCAGCACGCCCAGCAGTGCGACCGGCAGTTCCGTGCCGCGGCGCAGGCAGACGCCGACGACCGTCTCCGGGCCCACGCCCACGGCCCGCAGCGCGCGGGCGACCCGGTCGGCCTCCGCGTCCAGCCGGGCGTACGTCAGCTCCTGGCCCTCGAAGCGCACCGCGACCGCGTCCGGGGTGCGGCGGGCCTGCTGCTCGACCATGGTGTGCAGCAGGTCGTCGCCGGGGTACTCGACGGCGGTGTCGTTGACGCCCGCCAGCAGCTCCCGCTCGGCCGCCGAGGCCGACGGGATCTGATGGACCCTCAGCTTCGGTTCCTCGCACACCACGTCGAGCAGTGCGACGAAGGACTCGGCCAGCGCCGCCATCCGCTCCGGGTCGAACAGCGCGGTGGCGTACTCCAGTACGCCGTGCAGCGAGCCGTCGGCGTGCTCGGCCAGCTGCACCGTCAGGTCGAACTTGGAGCCCTGCCACGCTGCTTCGAGCTCGGTGGCGCGCAGGCCCGCGCCGCCGAACTCGGCGCTCTCGGTGTTGTTCAGCGCGATCATGGCCTGGAAGAGCGGGTTGCGGGACAGGTCCCGCTGCGGCGCCAGCTCGTCCACCAGGCGCTCGAACGGCACGTCCTGGTGCGCGAAGGCGTCCAGCGCGCTCTCCCGCACCCGGTCGAGGACGGTCAGGAAGCTCGGGTCGCCGGACAGGTCGGTGCGCATCACCAGGGTGTTGACGAAGAAGCCGAGCAGGCCCCGCGTCTCGGCCCTGGACCGGCCGGCCACCGGGGTGCCCACCGCGATGTCGGTCGAGCCGGTCCGCCCGGCCAGCAGCACCTGGAACGCGGCCAGCAGCACCATGAACGGCGTCGCGCCGCGCGAGCGCCCCAACTCGGCCAGCGCGCGCACGGTCCGCGGCGCCACCTGGAGCGGCACAGTGGCGCCGGCCGGGTCGAAGACCGCCGGGCGCGGCCGGTCGGTGGGCAGGGTGGTCGGCGTCGCGCCCGCCAGCCGCTCGCGCCAGTAGGCGAGTTGCCGGTCGACCGGCCCGGTGAGCGCACCGCGCTGCCAGGCGGCGAAGTCGGCGTACTGCACCGGCAGCGGCGGCAGCGGGTTCGCCCGGCCGTCCGCGAACGCCGAGTAGATCGCCCCGAGTTCGCGGGACAGCACGCCGATCGACCAGCCGTCGAAGGCGATGTGGTGCAGCGTCAGCAGCAGCGCGTGGTGCTGCTCGGCGAGCCGCACCAGCCGCGCCCGCAGCGGCCACTGCCGGTCGAGCTCGAACGGCTCGTCGGCCTGGGCCCGCATCAGCTCGGCGAGCAGGACGGCCCGTTCACCGCTCGGCAGGGCGCCGAGATCCAGCTGGTCGAAGTCCGGCGGGCCGGGCGGGTCCACCAGCTGGACGGGCTCGTCGTCCGCCGCCAGGTAGCGGGTGCGCAGCACCTCGTGCCGTGCGACCAGCTCGGCCAGCGCCCGGCGCAGGGCGGTGGCGTCCAGCGGGCCGCGCAGCTCCCAGCCGAGCGGCACCAGGTACTCGGCGGTGCCGGGGCGCAGTTGCTCCAGCGTCCAGATCCGCTGCTGGGCGAAGGAGAGCGGCAGCGGCCGGTCGCGCGGCGCCGGGCTGATCGCCCCGGTGCCGCGCGCGCGGCCGGTGGCGCCGCCCAGCAGGCTGTCCAGCAGCGCCTGCCGCTGGTCCGCGCCACTGGGCTGGTCCGCGGGGTCGGCCGGCGCGGGCCGGTTCGGGGGCAGGCTCATCACTCACGCACCTGCGACAACATCGACTCCACCTCGGTATCGGACAGTTGGGCCACGTGCTCGGTGATCGCGCGGTGCACCTCGACGGCGAGCAGCGCGACGGTCGGGGCGTCGAACACGGCGCGCACCGGCAGGTCCACGGGGTACCGCTCGGCCAGCAGCGCGACCACCTGGGTGGCGAGCAGCGAGTGGCCGCCCAGCGTGAAGAAGTCGTCGTCCGCGCCGATCGGGTCGACCCCGAGCAGCTCGGTCCAGACCTCGGCGACGGCCCGTTCCAGCGGCGAGTGCGGCTGCGGCCCCGCGCCGCCGGTGGTGGTCGGCGCGGGCAGGGCCGCGCGGTCCACCTTGCCGTTCGGGGTGAGCGGCAGTTCGTCGAGCGTCACCCAGGCGGTCGGGACCAGGTGTTCCGGCAGCCGCTCGCGCAGGTACTCCCGCAGCCGCGCGCCGTCGGGCGCCGCTCCGGCACCGGGCACGACGTAGCCCACCAGCTGCTTGTCGCCGGCCGCCGTCGGGCGCACCGCGACGGCGGCCGCGCCGACCTCGGGGTGGTTGCCGAGGGCCGCCTCGACCTCGCCGGGCTCCACCCGGTGGCCGAGGATCTTGACCTGCTGGTCACGGCGACCCAGGAACTGCAGCAGGCCGTCGTCCTGACGCCTGACCAGGTCGCCGGTGCGGTAGAGCCGGGCCCCGGGCACCGGGGCGGACGGGTCGGGCACGAAGCGCTCCGCCGTCAGCGCGGGCCGCCCGAGGTAGCCGCGCCCGACCCCGGGGCCGCCGACCAGCAGCTCGCCCGGCGTGCCGGCGGGGACGGGGCGGTCCTCCTCGTCCACCACGTGGGTGGTGGTGCGGGTGATGGCGGTGCCGATCGGGATGCTGCCGCCGGTCTCGGCGAGCGTGATGCCGCGCCGGACGCAGCTGAAGGTCGTGCACTCGGTGGGCCCGTAGGCGTTGCTGACCTCGACGCCGAGCTCCAGCAGGGTGCGCACCTCGGCGGGCGGCGCCACGTCTCCGGCGACCAGCACGTGCCGCACCCCGGCCAGCGCCTGCGGCCGGGTGCGGACCACGTGCTGGAACAGCCCGCTGGTCAGCATCAGTTGGGTGACGCCGTGCCGCCGCACCGCCTGCTCGATCGCCGCCGCGCTCGGCACGGGCTGCGGGAGCACGGCCAGGGTGGCCCCGTTGGTCAGCGCGCCCCACAGCTCGTAGGTCGAGGCGTCGAAGGAGAGCGAGGCGAGCATCAGCACCACCTGCTCGCGGTCGAGGTCGGCGTAGTCGACCTCGTGGACCAGCCGCAGCACGTTGCGGTGGGTGATGCCGACGCCCTTGGGCCGGCCGGTGGAGCCGGAGGTGTACATCAGGTAGGCGAGGTCGTCGGGGTGGGTGGCCACCGCCGGCGCCGTGCTCGGCTGCCCGGCGGCGACCGGCAGGCCCTTCGCCATCTCCACGGCCCGCAGGCCCGGCACGGCGTCGAACCGGTGCGCGAACTCCGGCTGGACCAGCAGGATCCGGGCCCCGGAGTCGGCGGCCATCAAGGTCAGCCGCTCGGCCGGGTACTCCGGGTCCAGCGGCACGTAGTGGCCGCCCGCCTTGAGCACCGCGAGCAGGGCCACCACCACCTCGGTGTCCCGGCGCGCGCAGACCGCCACCGGGCTGCCCGGGCCGATCCCGTGGCCGCGCAGCAGGTGGGCCAGCCGGTTGGCCCCGGCGTCCAGTTCGGCGTAGGTCAGCCGCTGGTCGTCGCACTCCAGCGCGACGGCGTGCGGCGCGGCGGCCGCGCGGTCGGCGAACCGCTGGTGCACCGATGTGTCGGGCAGCGGCTCCCAGCCGGGTCCGGCGGCCGCGTGGTCAGCCGCGGCGCTCATCCGGAGTGGCTCGCCTGCTCCATGCGGCGGCGCAGGCTGAGCGGACGCATGTCCGTCCACACCGCGTCGATGTGGTCCAGGCAGGCCTGCTTGGGGCCCTCGAAGCCCTCGCGGTACCAGCCGAGCGGCAGTTCCCGGTCGGCGAGCCAGATCGAGTACTGCTCCTCGTCGTTGCGGACCACGCAGTAGGTGCGCTCGTCGGTGTTGTCGTCGGCCATGCCGCTGTCCTCCCGCAGTGCTCGACCGGCCCTGGGCGGCCGGCGCTGTCGGAGGAAGCGTGCCGCGGCCCGGTGCGGGCGCCACAGAGAAGAACCGACAGCGGAGCGCGCAGTCCTGCGGCGCACAGGACTGCCACTCCCTCTCTACTGCCGGGCGCCGTCCGGTCGGCAGGCTGACCGCACGCCGACGTGGCGCTCTGTGGGAGGTGGCAGGTGAACGGTGGTTTCGGCCGGCGGGCCGAGGTGGCGGACGAGGCCGCACGGCAGGAGCCCGGGCCGGACCCGACCGGGGACCCAGGGCCCGATCCGGCGGCGGACTCCGTACACTGCCCGACGTCCTTCGCCCAGGAACGCCTCTGGTTCCTGGACCAGTTGCGGCCGGGGGCGGTCGACTACCTGCTGCCGCTGGCCCTGCGGATCGGCGGTCCGCTGGACCCGGAGGCCCTGGTCCGCGCGGTGCAGGCCGTGCTGGAGCGGCACGAGGTGCTGCGGACCCGGTACCCGGCGGTGCACGGCGCGCCGGTGCAGGAGATCGCCCGGCAGGCCGAACTTCCGTTCGAGCACGTCGATCTGACGCACCTTCCGCCCGAGCAGCGGGAGGCCGGGGCGCGCGAGATCGTCGACCGGGGCACCCGGCGCCCGTTCGACCTCGCCACCGAGCTGCCGCTGCGGCTGACCCTGGTGCGCCTGGCCGAGGACGAGCACCTGCTCTTCCTGCTGGTCCACCACATCGCCATGGACGGCTGGTCCTGGGACGTGCTGGCCCGCGAACTCGACGCGTTCTACGGTGCCTTGAGCGGCAGCGGCGGGCCGGCGCCGGAGCCGCTGCCGGTGCAGTACGCCGACTTCGCGCTCTGGCAGCGCGAGTACCTGTCCGGCGAGCGACTGGAAGGCCAACTCGCCTACTGGCGCGACCGGCTGGCCGGGCTGCAGCCGCTGGTGCTGCCCACCGACCGGCCCCGGCCGGCGGTCTGGGACGCCGCCGGCGACGCCGTCGACTTCGAGCTCGACCCCGAACTGGTCAAGTGGGTGCGGGCATTGGCCCGGGAGCACGGTGCGACGCCGTTCATGGTGCTGCTCGCCGCCTACCAGGCGCTGCTGGCCCGCCACAGCGGCCAGCACGACATCGCGGTCGGCACGCCGGTGGCCGGCCGGCCGCTGGTGGAGGTCGAGGACCTGCTCGGGTTCTTCGCCAACACCCTGGTGCTGCGCGCCGACCTGTCCGGCTCGCCGTCCTTCCTCGACCTGCTGGCCCAGGTGCGGGAGACGGCGCTGGACGCCTTCGCCCACCAGGACCTGCCCTTCGAGCGGCTGGTCGACGAACTCGCCCCCGAGCGGGAGCTCTCCGGCAACCCGCTGTTCCGGGCCTCGTTCGTGCTGCAGAACGCCGCCTCCCGGCCGTTCACCCTCCCCGGCCTGGACGTGCAGCCCTACCCGGCCGGCGGGGCGGGCGCGGCCTTCGACCTGACGCTGCAACTGCTGGAGGACGAGGGCGGCGCGCTGACCGCCTCGCTGCGGTACGCCGACGCGCTGTTCGACCGAACCACCGCGGCCCGGCTCGCCGAGCACTACGTCCGGCTGCTGCGCGGCGTGCTGGCCGACCCCGGCGCGCCGCTGGCCCGGGCCGAGCTGCTCTCGGCCGAGGAGCGGACCCAGCTGGTGGACGGCTGGAACGACACGGCGACGGAGTTCCCCTCGGGGGCCTGCGTGCACGAGCTGTTCGAGCAGCAGGCCGCGCGCACCCCGCAGGCCGTCGCGGTGGCCTCGGAGAGCGGCTCGCTGACCTACGCCGAGCTGGACGCCTGCGCCGACCGGCTGGCGCACCGCCTGCGGGCGAGCGGCGTCGGCCCGGAGGTGCTGGTCGCGCTGCGCCTGCGGCGCGGGCCCGCGCTGGTGGTCGCCGTGCTCGCGGTGCTGAAGGCCGGCGGCGGGTACCTGCCCACCGATCCGGGCCACCCGGCGGCGCGGGTGCTGGAGCTGCTCACCGACTCGGCCGCCGCGGTGCTACTCACCGAGGACGGGCTCGGGCCCGCGCCGGAGGGCTGGCCCGGCCGCACGCTGCTGCTCGGCGAGGACGCGGCGGACCCGACGGCGCAGCCGCTCGTTCCGGCCCCGGCGGCCGGAGCGCCCGCCGCGCCGGACAACACCGCGTACGTGATCTACACCTCGGGCTCGACCGGGCGCCCCAAGGGCGTCGTCATCACGCACCGCAACCTGGTCAACTACGTGACCTGGGCCGCCGCCGCCTACCGGACCGGCGGCTGGGGCACCCCGCTGTACTCCTCGCTCGCCTTCGACCTGCCGGTCACCTCGCTCTTCCCGGCCCTGCTGTCGGGCAGCACCGTGACGCTCACGCCCGACGGCGGCACCGGCCTGGACGAGCTGGCCCGTGCCCTGCGCGAGGACAGCTTCGACCTCGTCAAACTGACGCCCGCCCACCTGGCCGTGCTGGGCGCGGCGCTGCCGCCCGGTGCGCTGAGCGGCACCGCCCGACTGGTGGTCGGCGGCGAGATCCTGACGGGCCGTCAGCTGGACCCGTGGGCCCGGCACGCCCCCGACACGGTGGTGATCAACGAGTACGGGCCCACCGAGGCGACCGTCGGCTGCTGCGTCTTCGAGTGCCGGGCCGCCGACCTGGATCCCGGGGCCGTCCCGATCGGCCGCCCGATCGCCAACACCCGGCTGTTCGTGCTGGACGAGGAGCTGGCGCCGGTGCCGGTCGGCGTGGTCGGCGAGCTGTACATCGGCGGCGCCGGACTGGCCCGCGGCTACCTGGGCCGCCCCGGCCTGACCGCCGACCGGTTCGTGCCGGACCCGTTCTCGGCGGTTCGGGGCGATCGTCTGTACCGGACCGGCGACCTGGTCCGGTACCGCGCCGACGGCGTCCTGGAGTGCCTGGGGCGGGTGGACGACCAGGTCAAGATCCGCGGCTACCGGATCGAGCCCGGCGAGATCGAGGCCGTGCTGAACGAGCACCCGGCCGTGCGCGGGTCCGCCGTCGCGGTCCAGGGCGAGCCGGACGACCGGCGGCTGGTGGCCTACCTGGTCGCCGCCGAGGGTGCCCGGCCGGACCCGGACGAGCTGCGCGACCACCTGGCCCGGCGGCTGCCCGAGCACATGGTCCCGACCGTGTTCACCGCCCTGCCGGCGATCCCGCTGGGCGCCAGCGGGAAGGTCGACCGGGCGGCCCTCCCCCACCACGCGGCCGGCCGACTGGAGTCGGCCCGCGCGCACCTGGCGCCGCGCACGGAGCTGGAGCGCGGCGTCGCCGCCGTGTGGGCCGAGTTCCTGGACGTGCCGCGGATCGGGGTGCACGACGACTTCTTCGCGCTGGGCGGCCACTCGCTGCTCGCCACCCGGGTCGCCTTCCGGCTGCGCGAGGAGTTCGGCGTCGAGCTGGCGCTGAGCGAGGTGTTCGCCGCCCGGACGGTGGCCCGGCTCGCCGAGCTGATCGCGGCCGACGACGGCCGCCGGCACCCCGCCGTGCGCCGCGTGGACCGGGACCTGCCGCTGCCGCTCTCCTTCGCGCAGCAGCGGATGTGGTTCCTCGACCGGCTGGCCCCCGGCGCCACCGACTACCTGGTGCCGGTGCCGCTGCGGCTGGGCGGCCCGCTGGACGAGCGGGCGCTGCGCGCGGCGCTCGACGAACTGCTCTCCCGGCACGAGGTGTTGCGCACCCGCTACGTCGAACAGGGTGACGCACTGGTCGCGCTGGTCGACCCGCCCGGGCCGCTGCCGCTGCACCGGCTCGACGCAGCCGACAGCTCCCCGCAGGACGGCGCGGCCCGGATGCGCGAGATCGTCGAGCAGGACCTGGGCCGGCCCTTCGACCTCGCCCGGCAGCTCCCGGTGCGCGCCACCCTGGCCCGGTTCGCCGACCAGGATCACCTGTTGCTGTTGACCCTGCACCACATCGTCGCGGACGCCTGGTCCCTGGACGTCCTGGCGGGCGAACTGCGCGACCTGTACGCGGCGTTCCGGGCCGGCGACGGCTCGCCGCTGGCCGCGCCCGCACTCCAGTACGCGGACTTCGCCGGCTGGCAGCGGGACTGGGCCGAGGGCCCCGCCCAGGCCGGGCAACTCGCCTTCTGGCGCGAGCGGCTGGCGGGCGCCGCCACCCTGGAGCTGCCCACCGACCGACCCCGGCCGGCCACCCGCGACCCGCGCGGGCACGACCTCCTGCTCACCGTCCCGGCCGAAGTCGCGCGCCCGGTGGTCGAGTTCGGGCGCCGGCACGGCGCCACCCCGTTCATGGTGCTGCTCGCCGCCTTCCAGGCACTGCTCGGCCGCTACACCGGCCAGCAGGACATCGTGGTCGGCACGCCGGTGGCCGGCCGCGGGCACGCCGAGCTGCAGGGGCTGGTCGGACTGTGCGTCAACACCCTGGTGCTGCGCGCCGACCTGTCCGGCGATCCGTCCTTCGCCGGGCTGCTGGCCCGGGTCAGGGACGGCGCGCTGGCCGCCTACGCCCACCAGGACCTGCCGTTCGAGCAGTTGGTGGACGAGCTGGCCCCGCAGCGCGACCTGTCCCGCAACCCGCTCTTCCAGGTCGCCTTCGAGGTGCGCCAGGCCGCCGGCACGCCGTTCGCACTGGCCGGCCTGCGGGTGGAGCCGGTGGAAGTGGCCTGGCCGGTGGCCAAGTTCGACCTCATGCTGTCCGTGGAGGAGCTGCCCGACGGCGCCCTGCGGTGCTGGTTCGAGTACGCCACCGCGCTGTTCGACCAGGAGAGCGTGCAGCGGCTGGCCGACCACTACCTCCGCCTGCTGGCGGGCCTCGCCGCCGATCCCGACCGCCCGCTCAGCCGCCTGGAGCTGCTCGCCGCCCCCGAGCTGCGCCAACTGGAGCAGGCCGCCCGGGGTGCGGTGGTCCGGCGGCCCGACCGGTGCCTGCACGAGCTGGTCGCCGAGCAGGCCGCCGCCACCCCGGGCGCGACCGCCGTGGTCCACGGCACGACCGAGTGGACGTACCGCCGGCTCGACGAACGGGCCGACCGGCTGGCCCGGCACCTGATCTCCCTGGGGGCCGGCCCCGAGGTCCGCGTGGCGGTCGGGCTGCGCCGCGGCCCGGACCTGGTCACGGCGCTGCTGGCGGTCCTGAAGGCGGGCTCGACCTACGTCCCGCTCGACCCCGAGCACCCGGCCGCCCGCCGCGAGCACATGCTGCGCGACAGCGGCGCCGCCCTGCTGATCGGCGACGCCTCGGCGGCCCTGCCCGGGTTCCCGGTCGACGTGCTGCTCGACGGCGGCGACCCGGACTGGTCGACCGCGCGCGACGACACCGCCCTGCCGGCGGTCGACCCGGCCGGCGCCGCGTACGCCGTCTACACCTCCGGTTCGACCGGCCTGCCCAAGGGCGTGCTGGTGACCCACGAGGGCATCCGCAACCGGGTGTTGTGGACGGTCGAGCGGCACGGCCTGTCGGCCGGCGACCGGGTGCTGCAGAAGACCTCGATCGGCTTCGACGCGGCGATGTGGGAGTTCCTGGCCCCGCTGGTGTCCGGCGGCACGATCGTGCTGGCGCCCGACGGCGCGCACCGCGACCCCGCCGCGATGGTCCGGGCGATGACCGAACACGGCGTCACCGTGCTGCAGTTGGTGCCGTCCGTGCTCAGCACCCTGGTGGAGCAGCCGGAGCTGGCCGACTGCACCAGCCTGCGCCTGGTCTGCTGCGCGGGCGAACCGCTGCCGGCCCGGCTGTGCGAGCGCCTGCTGGAGCTGGTGCCGGTCGAGCTGTACAACACCTACGGGCCCACCGAGTGCTCGATCGACGTCACCGCCTGGCGCTACCAGCCGGACCCGGAGGCCCGCACCGTCTCCATCGGGCTGCCGCTGGACAACCTGCGGATCCTGGTGCTCGACGGCGACGACAACCTCGTGCCGGTCGGCGTGCCCGGCGAGTTGACCGTGGCGGGCGTCGCCCTCGCCCGCGGCTACCTCGGCCGCCCGGGGCTGACCGCCGAGCGGTTCACCCCCAACCCGTTCCCGCAGGAACCCGGCGATGGGCCCCTCCTGCCCGGCGGCGGGCAAGGAGGGCGCTTGTACCGCACCGGCGACCGGGTGCGGCGGCACGCCGACGGCCGGCTGGAGTACCTGGGCCGGCTCGACGCCCAGCTCAAGGTCCGGGGCGTGCGCATCGAACCGGGCGAGGTCGAGAGCGCCCTGTGCGCGCACCCGGCCGTCACCGCCGCCGTGGTGGGCGTGCACCGCCGGGACGAGGGCGACCACCGGCTGGTCGCCCACGTGGTGCCCGCACCCGGCGCGGCGCTCGACCCGCAGCGGCTGCGGGCGCACCTGACCGGCCGGCTGCCGGAGGCGATGATCCCCACCGCCTTCGTGCTGCTGGAGCGGCTCCCGCTGACCGCCAGCGGCAAGGTCGACCGCGCCGCGCTGCCCGCGCCGGACCTGGACCGGGCGCAGTCGGCGGGCGAGTACGTCGCCCCGCGCTCCCCCGTGGAGCAGACCCTGGCCGTGCTCTTCGCCGACGTGCTGGGCGTGCGGCGGGTCGGCGCGCACGACGACTTCTTCACCCTGGGCGGCCACTCGCTGCTCGCCACCCGGCTCGCCTTCCGAGTGCGCACCGCGCTCGGCGTCGAGCTGCCGCTCGCCGAGGTCTTCGCGCTGCGCACGCCCGCCCGCCTGGCCGAGCTGATCGAGACGGGGTACCGGGGGGTGGAGCTGCCGCCGATCACCCCGGTCGGCGGGGACGGGCCGCTGCCGCTCTCCTCGGCCCAGCAGCGCCTCTGGTTCCTGGACCGGCTGGAGCCGGGCAGCGCCGAGTACCTGGTGCCGACCGTGCTGCGGCTGACCGGCGAGCTGGACGAGCGGGCGCTCTCCGGGGCCCTGACCGAGGTGGTCGCCCGCCACCGGGTGCTGCGCACCCGGTACACCGAACAGGCGGGCGTGCCGGCCCAGTTGGTGGACCGTCCGGGCCCGGTGGAGCCGGCCGTGGTGGACCTGCGGGGGGCCTGCGAGCGCGACGTGCGCTTCGCGGTCGCCCAGGAGACCGCGCTGCCCTTCGACCTGGAGCGCGAACTCCCGCTGCGGGCCGCACTGCTGCGCACCGGGGACGCCGAGTGGCTGTTCGTCCTGACGCTCCACCACATCGCCACCGACGCCTGGTCCACGGATGTGATCACCCGTGAGCTCTGGTCCTGCTACCAGGCCTTCCGCGCCGACCTGCCGGTGCCGCTGGCCCCGCTGACGGTGCAGTACTCCGACTTCGCCCAGTGGCAGCTGGAGCGGCTCGGCGAGCCGGTGCTGGCCGATCAACTGGCCTACTGGCAGCAGCGGCTGGCCGGGCTGCAACCGCTGGAGCTGCCCACCGACCGGCCCCGGCCGGCGGTGCGCGACCCGCGCGGCGCGCTACTGACGGTCGACGTCCCCGCGGACCTCGGCCCGGCCGTCGCGGCCCTGGCCCGAGCCCGCTCGGCCACCCCGTTCATGGTCCTGCTGGCCGCCTTCCAGGTGCTGCTGGCGCGCTACAGCGGGCAGCAGGACATCGCGGTGGGCACCCCGGTGGCCGGCCGCACCCGGGCCGAGACCGAGGACCTGGTGGGCCTGTTCGTCAACACCGTGGTGCTGCGGGCCGACCTGTCGGCCCAGCCGACCTTCGGCCAGCTGCTGGACCAGGTGCGGGCCGACGCCGTGCAGGCCTACGCCCACCAGGACCTGCCGTTCGAGCGCGTGGTGGACGAACTGCGGCCCGAGCGCGACCTGTCCCGCAATCCGCTCTTCCAGGTGATGTTCGACCTGCTGCACGCGCCGCAGAGCCCGCCGGAGCTCGACGGCCTCGGGATCGAGCAGCTGGGCACCGACTGGCAGGTCGCCAAGTTCGACCTGACGGTCTCCCTCGGCGAGCGGGCCGACGGCAGCCTGGAGTGCCTCTTCGAGTACTCCACCGCGCTGTTCGACCGGTCCACGGTGCGGCGGATGGCGGACCACTACCTGCGGCTGCTGCGCAGCGCCCTCGACGCCCCGGACACCCGGGTCGGCGAGCTGGCAATGGTCACCGACCCGGAGCGCCGGCAGCTGCTGGACGACTGGAGCGGCCGGCCGGCCGAGCGGCCGCGGCGCTGCGTGCCCGAGCTGGTCGCGGCCCGGGCCGCGGCCGCCCCCCACGCGCTCGCCGCGGTGTTCGCCGGGGAGGACGCGAGCAGCAGCCTCAGCTACGGCGAACTCGACGCCCGCGCCAACCAGTTGGCGCACCACCTGGGCACGCTCGGAGTCGGCCCGGAGAGCGTGGTCGGCGTCTGCATGGAACGCGGGACCGACGTGCTGGTCGCGCTGCTCGGCGTGCTCAAGGCCGGCGGCTGCTACGTCCCGTTCGACCCCGCGCACCCCGCCGAACGGCTCTCCTTCATGCTCGACGACGCCGGGGTCCAGGTGGTGCTGACGCACAGCCGCTTCGCCGACCGGGTGGCCGGCGGGCGGGGCCGGGTGGTCCGCCTCGACGGCGACCGGGCGCAGCTCGACCGGCAGCCCGCCACGGCGCCCGAGGTGACCATCGATCCAGGTCAACTCGCCTACGCCATCTACACCTCGGGGTCGACCGGGCAGCCGAAGGGCGTGCTGATCCAGCACGACTCCTACGCCCACCACTGCGAGGTGATCGCCGACGCCTACGGCATCGGCCCGGACGACCGCGTCGTCCTGCTGTCGGCGCTCACCTTCGACGTGGCGATGGACCAGATGGCGGCCACCCTGCTGGCCGGCGCGACCGTGGTGGTGAGCGACCCGCTGTTCTGGAGCCCGGCCGAGCTGCCGGACCGGCTGGCCCAGCACCGCGTCACGATCATGGAGATCACGCCGGCCTACTACCGCGAGCTCGTCGCGGGCCTGGCCCCCGGCGACCAACGGCTCGGCGGGCTGCGGCTGATGAACGTCGGCAGCGACGTGGTCACGGTGGACGACGCGCGGAGCTGGGCCGCCACCGGGCTGCCTGCCAGGTTCCTGTGCAACTACGGGCCGACCGAGGCCACCGTCACCTGCGTGCTGCACCCGGTGGCCGGCGACCCGGCCGGCGCCCGCGGGGAGTCGACGCTGCCCATCGGCCGCCCCGTCCCCGGCACCACGGCGTACATCCTGGACCCGGACCTCAATCCGGTGCCGGTCGGCGTCCCGGGCGAGCTCTACCTCGGCGGGATCCGGCTGGCGCGCGGCTACCACCGCAGGCCGGGGCTGACCGGGGAGCGCTTCGTTCCCGACCCGTTCGGCGGCGAACCGGGCGGGCGCCTCTACCGGACGGGCGACCTGGTCCGCTACGCGGCGGACGGGACGATCGAGTTCCTCGGCCGGATCGACCAGCAGGTCAAGATCCGCGGGTTCCGGATCGAACTCGGCGAGATCGAGGCGGTGCTGGCACAGCACCCGCGCCTGCGGGCGGTGGCGGTGGTGGCCAGGGAGGTCCAGCCGGGCGACCGGCGCCTGGTCGCCTACCTGGTCGGCGAGGACGGCACCGTCCCCGACCCGGCCGAGCTGCGCCTGTTCCTGGGCGACCAGCTCCCGGAGTACATGATCCCCTCGCTCTGGGTGCCGCTGGCCGAACTGCCGCTCACCAGCAGCAAGAAGGTGGACCGGCGGGCCCTGCCGACCCCGGAGCCGGACCGCGCCCAGCTCACCACCGCCTACCTCGCGCCCCGCACCCCCCTGGAGACGGCGCTGGCCGGGATCTGGGCCGACATCCTCCGCCTCGACCGGGTCGGGGTGGACGACGGGTTCTTCGACCTCGGCGGGCACTCGCTGCTCGCCACCAGGGTGCTGGCCCAGATCCGCCAGGCCTTCGGGGTCGACCTGCCGCTGCGCCGCCTCTTCGAGGCACCGACGGTCGCCCTGCTGGCCGAGTCCGTCGAGCAGGCCGTCGAGGCGCAGATCGCGGAGCTCTCCGACGAGGAGGTCGAGCGGCTGCTCGCGGCGGAAGGCGAGTAGGCATCGCGCGAATGGGGGCGCGGCCCCCATTTTCCCGGGCGGCGGGGTGGGCACCCGCCGCCCGGCCGGGTGGGCCGTGCGTGGGCGGGTACCGCCGGTGCGCGGTTCGCGGGGCCAGCCCCGCGCACCGGCACGTGGCCGACCGGCCGACCCCGGCCCGCACCGGCCGTACCCGCCTACGCACGGTCCCCCAGGCACCGCGCGCAAATCTGGGTGCCGGTCACGGATGCCCCGGGCCCGCGGTCCGCGCAGGATCTCCACCGAGACCTGTGCAGCCGACTTGAGGGGTCCCGATGGGTGAGCCAGTGGCAGTCAGCATCGTCGCGATGGATCCGGTGCTGGGAGCCGGCGTCAGAAGCATGTTGCAGAGTCAGGCCGATGTCGCCGTGGTGCTGCCCGGCGAGCAGTCCGCGGTCGCGGTCGTCGTCGTCGACCAGGTGGCCCGTCCGGTGCTGGACCTCGTGCGGACGGCCAGGAACGCGGCCCACCGGCCCGAAGTCGTCCTGGTCGCCACCGATCTGGGCTCCGCCGGGACGATGCACGCGATCACCGCGGGCGCCCGGGGGCTGCTGCGCCGCAGCGAGGCGAGCGCCGACCGGCTGACCCGGACGGTGCTCGCGGCCGCCGGCGGCGACTACACGGTGCCGCCCGACCTGCTGGACGGCCTGCTGGAGCAGCGCGCCGCCACCCGCGCGCCCGCCGCCGAGGCCCCGGCGGCGGCCGGCAGCCTCAGCGACCGGGAGCGCTCGGTGCTGCGGCTGGTCGCCGAGGGCCGCGAGACGGCCGAGATCGCCCGGGAGCTGAGCTACTCCCCGCGCACCGTGACGACCGTGGTGCACGACATCACCCACCGGTTCCAACTCCGCAACCGCGCCCACGCGGTGGCGTACGCGATGCGGGCGGGGCTGCTGTGACGGGCGCGGCCGGGACCGAGCTGGCAGCCACGGCCGTGACGCTGACCGCCCGGCAGACCGAGGTGCTCGCCCTGATCGCCGACGGACACGGCAACGCGGCGATCGCCCGGCAGCTGTCCTGCTCGGAGCACACCGTGAAGAACGTCATCTACGAGCTGATGGCCCGTCTCCAGGCGCGCAACCGGGCCCACGCGGTGGCCCACGCGGTGCGGGACGGGCTGATCTGATCCACCCCTGCTGGTCCTTCCCTGGTGCCGCGTCCGAGCGCGTCGGCACCCTGATCCTGCCCCGCGTCCGCTGCCAGGACGCGGAACTCCCCCTGAGAGGACACCAGATGAACACCGCCACCGCCGGGACGAACGCCCCCGCCGACCAGCACGGCGGGCCGGACGACCCCACCGGCACCGCCGTCTTCGAGGACCTGGAGTCCGAGGTGCGGATGTACTGCCGCAAGTTCCCCGCCGTCTTCCACCGGGCCAAGGGCGCCGAGCTGTTCGCCGAGGACGGGCGGGCGTTCCTGGACTTCTTCTGCGGCGCGGGCGCGCTCAACTACGGGCACAACAACGACTTCATCAAGGGCCGGATCAGCGAGTACCTCGCCGCCGACGGCATCTCGCACGGCCTCGACCTGCACACCGTGGCCAAGCGCGAGTTCCTCGCCACCTTCGCCGACGTGGTGCTGCGCCCGCGCGGCCTGGACTACCGGACCCAGTTCGTCGGCCCCACCGGCACCGACGCCGTGGAGGCCGCGCTCAAGCTCGCCCGCAAGGCGACGGGCCGCAGCGGGATCATCGCGTTCACCGGCGCCTTCCACGGCATGTCCCGCGGCTCGCTGGCGGTGACCGGCAGCCGGCGCGCCCGGTCGGCCGGCGGGGTGAGCGGCGGGGACGTCACCTTCGTCCCGTACGAGGACGGCCCGCAGGGCCCGTTCGACTCGATCGCGTACCTGGAGCGGCTGCTCGCCGACCCGTCGTCGGGGGTCGGGCTGCCGGCCGCGGTGATCGTGGAGCCCATGCAGATGGAGGGCGGCGTCTACCCGGCGTCGGGCGAGTGGCTGCGCGGGCTGCGCGAGTTGACGCAGCGCTGGGGGGTGCTGCTGATCCTGGACGAGATCCAGGCGGGCTGCGGCCGCACCGGCGGCTTCTTCTGCTTCGAGGACGCCGGGATCACCCCGGACATCGTGACCCTCTCCAAGTCGATCGGCGGCTACGGCCTGCCGCTCTCCCTCGCCCTGTTCCGGCGCGAGTTGGACGTCTGGGAGCCCGGGGAGCACACCGGCACCTTCCGCGGCAACCAGCTCGCCTTCGTCGCCGCCACCGCGGCCCTGGAGCTGTGGCGCCAGGACTCGTTCCACACCGGCCGCGCGGCCGCCTCGGCGCGGCTGGCCGATTTCCGGGACGAACTCGCCGTGCTCGAACCGGCCCTGACGGTCCGCGGCCGCGGCATGGTCCTGGGCATCGACACCGGCGCCGCCGGCGGTGCGCTGCGGGCCGACCGGGTCCAGCAGTACGCCTTCGAGCACGGCCTGATCGTCGAACTGTGCGGACGCCACGACGAGGTGATCAAGCTGCTGCCGCCGCTGACCATCGAGCTCGCCCAGCTGGACCGCGGCCTCGACATCATCCGGCGCGCACTGCACACCTCCTGACGGTCCCTCATGTCACAACCCTCCATGGAGACTCCCATGCCCACGTCAGCACGCCGCCATCTGATCTCCATCGACGACCTCGACACCGAGGACCTGCACCGGATCGTGCGGCGCGGCGCCGAGTACGCGGCCGGCCGGCTCGACGAGGAGCGGCCGCTGCGCGACACCGTCGTCGGCGTCCTGTTCCGCAAGACCTCGACCCGCACCCGCACCGCGTTCAGCGCGGGCGCGCTGCGGCTCGGCGCCCAGTTGATCACCTACGGCCCGGGCGACCTGCAGGAGAACACCGGCGAGACGGTCGAGGACACCGCAGCGGTGCTCTCCCGGATGCTCGACGTCCTGGTCGCCCGGACCGCCGGCAGCGAGGCCGAGCTGCGCGCCTTCGCCGCCCAGCAGCGGATGTCGGTGGTCAACGCGATGAGCGCCGCCGAGCACCCCACCCAGGCGCTCGCCGATCTCAGCACGCTGCTGGGGCGGTTCGGCAAGATCGAGGGCCTGCGGGTGCTCTACGTCGGCGAGGGCAACAACACCGCCTCCGCCCTGGCCCTCGCGCTGTCCCGATTCGCCGGCGTCTCGCTCCAGCTCCGGACACCGCCCGGGTACGGGGTCGAGCAGCGCTTCCTCGACAGCGCCGCGGCGCACGCCGCGCAGAGCGGCGCCACCGTCGAGCAGCGCCACGACATGGCCGACCTGCCGCAGGTCGACGTCGTCTACACCACCCGGTGGCAGACCACCGGCACGACCAAGCCGGACCCGGACTGGCGCACCGTCTTCGCGCCCTTCCAGGTCAACTCGGGCGTGCTGGCCGCCACCCCGGGCGCCCTCTTCATGCACGACCTGCCCGCGCACCGCGGCGAGGAGGTGACCGCCGAGGTGCTCGACGGCCCGGCCAGCATCGCCTTCGAGCAGGCCGAGCACAAGTACCACAGCGCGCGGGCGGTCCTGGAGTGGTGCGCGGGCTCCTGACGGTCCGCCACATCTTCGTTCTCACAAGGGATATGACACGCCGCAGTGGTGAGGTTCCGTCGGACGGAACCCCACCACTGCGGCCTTTGTCGCTCCCCGCCCCGTTACTCGCGGGCCTCCATCAGCCGGGTCAGCAGGCGCGCGAGGTGGACCACGTGCGGCGGGCGCAGCACGCCGAGGTGGTCGCCGCCCACCCGGTGGATGTCGAGGCCGCCGGGCGAGAGCTCGGACCAGCGGCCCAGGTAGTCGGTGAGCGACTGGCCGATCGCGACCTCGTGGGCACCGCCGGCGAGTTCGTCGCCGATCAGCAGGTGCATCCGGCCGGGGTAGGGCCGCTGCCGGTGGTTGAGGGTGGCCTCGGCCAGCTCCCGCCAGACCCGCAGCCGGCCCGCCCAGAACGTGTCACCGGGCTCCGGTGCCAACTTGGCGCCCTCGTCGATGATGCGGTCGAGCACCTTGAGGAACTCGGCCTGGATCTCGGCGATCTCCGCCGCGGAGCCGGCCCGGTCGAGCTGTTCGAGCAGTTCCTCCCCCCGGGCGAAGGTCGCGACCTCCTCGCGGAAGTTGCTCCTGGTGTGGCTGTCGAGCGCGGGGTCGAGCAGGGCGAAGGTGACCCGCTCGCCGTCGCGCAGCAGCCGCTGGGCCATCTCGCTGGTGACCGGTCCGGCCCCGCACCAACCCAGCAGGTGGTAAGGGCCGTTCGGCCGGACCGCGCGGATCTGGGCGAGGAAGAACTCGGCGACGTCGCCGATGCTCTGCGGGGAGGGCACCTGCTGGTTGAGGCCCGGCCACTCCAGCGCCGCCACCGGCCGGTCCTCGTCCAGGCTCTCGGCCAGGTGCACGTACCACTGGCCGCCGCCGGGGTAGACGCAGAACAGCGGCGGCTTGCTGCCGGTGCGGCGGAACCAGAGCAGCGCCTCGGCGCCGCCGTCCTGCGCCGGGTCGGCCCCCGCGGCGTTCGGGTCGGCGGCGGCCCGGTCCACCGCGCGGGCCAGGTCGGCGACCGTGCGGTGCTGGTAGAAGGCCCGGAACGTCATCGAGATCCCGTGCTCCTCGCGGAGCTTGACGATCACTCGCATCGCGGTCAGCGAGTGGCCGCCGAGGTCGGTGAACGCGTCGTCGGCGCCGACCCGGTCGAGCCCGAGCACCTGGGCCAGCGCCGTGGCCAGCAGCTGCTCGGTGGCGGTGCGCGGCGCCGTGTAGGGGGCCCGGGCGTCGCGCGGGCCGGGGGCCGGCAGCGCGGCCGGGTCGACCTTGCCGCTCGGGGTGAGCGGCAGGGCGTCCAGCACGACGTAGCCGGACGGCACCATGTACTCGGGCAGCGCCCCGGACAGCCACTCCCGCAGCACGGCCGGCTCCAGCTGCTCCCCCTCGGTCGGGACCAGGTAGGCCACCAGGTCCTGGTCCCCGCCGGTGACGGTGCGCACCCGCACCGCGACCTCGCGGACCGCCGGGTGGCGGCGCAGCACCGCCTCGACCTCTCCGGGCTCGATCCGGTACCCGCGGATCTTCACCTGCCCGTCGATCCGGCCGGCGAACTCCAGGGCCCCGTCCGCGCGGTAGCTCGCCAGGTCGCCGGTGCGGTACAGCCGCCGGCCCGGCACCGCCGAGAACGGGTCCGGCACGAAGCGCTCGGCGGTCAGCCCCGGCCGCTCCGCGTAGCCGCGCCCGACCTGCGCGCCGCCGATGTACAGCTCGCCCGGCACGCCGACCGGCACGGGCTCCAGGTTCCGGTCGACCACCCAGAGCGTGGTGTTGCTGAGCGGGCGCCCGATCGGCAGCACGCCCGCCGCCAACTCCCCGGCGGTGACCGAGAGCACGCTGGCGCCGACGGCGGCCTCGGTGGGGCCGTACTCGTTGTCGATCACGGTGTCCGGGGCGTACTGGGCCCAGGCGCTGACCATCTCCCTGGTCAGCGACTCGCCGCCGGAGACCAGCCGGCTCGCCGCGGTGCGCAGCGCCTCGGGCGACAGGGTCTGGTTCAGCAGGGCCAGGTGGGTCGGCGTCACCTTGAGCAGCCCGAACCCGCCCTGCTCCAGGGCCGCGACCAGGCCGTCGATCCCGGGCGTGCCGTCGTCGGGCGTGAGGGTCAGCGCCTGTCCGCAGAGCAGCGGGGGGTAGAGCCCGGTGACCGGGAGGTCGAAGGCCACCGCGGAGTACAGCGGCGCGCCGTCTCCGGCCAGCGGCGCGAGGTGCTCCACCGACCAGCACAGGTAGTTGACCAGGTTGCGGTGCTCGATCATCACGCCCTTCGGCGTGCCGGTCGAGCCGGAGGTGTAGATCACGTACACCAGCGAGTCCGGTGTCGTGGTCCGCCCCAGGTCAGCGTCCGGGTAGCCGGCGATCCGGTCGGCGTCCCGATCGACCAGGACGGTGGGCCGGGAGCCGTCGTCCAGCGGGCCGGCCAGCTCCTGCTGGGTGACCAGGGCTGCGGCCCTGGTCCCGGCGAGCAGCGCGGCCAGCCGCGGCGCCGGGTGCGTGGGGTCGAGCGGCAGGTAGGCCGCGCCCGCCTTCAGCACGCCGAGCAGGGCGACCACCAGCTCGGGGCCCCGGCGCAGCAGCACGCCGACCCGGTCCTCCTGGCCGACGCCGAGCGAGCGCAGGTGGCGGGCCAACCGGTTGGCCCGGGCGTTCAGTTCGGCGTAGCCGACGGTGCCGCCGTCGGCGGTGCGCAGCGCGACGGCTCCCGGGGTGCGGGCGACCTGGGCCTCGAACAGCTCGTGCAGGCACAGCTCGGGGTAGTCGTCGGCGGGGCCGGTGGCGAAGGCCGACGCCTGCCGGTGCTCGTGCTCGTCGAGGACGCCGCGCCGGGCGTCGCCCGCCGGGTCGGCGGCCATCTCCTCCAGTACCCTGCGGTACATCCCGGCCATCCGCTGCGCGTTGGCCCGGCTGAGCCGTTCGGGCCGCCCGTAGAGGTTGACCACGCCCGGGAAGCTCGCCACGTCCAGCGCGAACTCGTTGGGGCTGACGTCGACGACGTCGGCCGATTCGATCTGCTGCTGGTCGAGCACGTGGAAGTCCAGGTAGGTGAAGGCGACGTCGACCAGGGGTGCGCCGTCGCCCCAGGCGCGCTGCATCTCCGGCAGCGGGAAGCGGCGGTGCGGCCAGAGGGCCAGCTCCTCGGCGAAGACCTGGCCGACCAGCTCGGTCCAGGTGGCGCCGGTCAGCTCGACGGCGAACGGCACGGTGTTCAGGTGCATGCCGCGCACCAGGTCGCCGCCCTCGGTCTCCAGCCGGCTGTTGGAGACCAGGCCGCTGTGGAAGCGGTGCGTGCCGCCGACCGCGCCGAGCACCTTGAGGTGGGCGGCGAGCAGCACGCTCTTCATCGGGGCCCCGGCGGCGGCGGCCAGTCGGCGCAGGCCCGGCTCCAGGTCCTCGTACTCCACGGCGATCTGGTAGAACCGCTCCCCCGCCTCCGGTGCGGCGGCCCAGCCGGCGGGCAGGGCGACCGGGTCGAAGCCGCCGAGCCGGTCCTGCCAGAACTCGCGGTCCGCCGTGGCGGCGAGCGAGCGCCGCTCCATGGCGATGTGGTCGGCGAAGCGCACCGTGTGGTCCAGGGCGACGGGGGCGGGTTCGCCGCCGGCCCGGATCGCCCGGTAGTCCGCCAGCACCTCGGTGATCAGCGAGTTGTGGCTCCAGCCGTCGAGGATGGCGTGGCACTCGATGAACGAGAGGGTCCAGCGGTCCTCGGCGCTCTGGTGCACGTGGAACCGGAGCAGCGGGGGCCGCCCGATGTCGAACGGCTCCCGGCGGGTCCGCTCGGTGAACTCGTCCAGTTCCCGGCGCACCTCGTCGGCGCCCAGGCCCCGCAGGTCGTCGTAGCCGACCTGCACCGCACCGGTGGTGTGCACCAGCTGGAGCGGCTCCTGATAGCTCGTCAGGTCGAAGCTGGTGCGCAGCAGTTCGTGCCGCTGGGCGAGCAGCGCCGCGGCGGCGCGCAGGGCGGGCAGCGAGAACGGGGCGTCGTCGATGAAGGGGTAGCGGGTGATGTTGTGGTACGGGTTCTCGTCCCGGTCGGCGAGCATCTGGTAGAGCATGCCCGCCTGCACCATGGAGGTCGGGTAGGCGTCGGCCAGGCCCGGCGGCAGGGCCGCCCGGTCGGCCTCGCCCAGCAGCGCGAACGGGGCGACCCGCTCCTCCTCGGCGCCGGCCTCGGAGGTCGGCCCGGCCGACTCGACGAACTGCGCCAGCGCCTCGACCGTCTGGTGCACCAGCAGGTCCTGCACCGTCAGTTCCACGGCGCTGCGGCGCAGCGCGCCGACCACCCGGATGGCCCGGATCGAGTCGCCGCCGAGGGCGAAGAAGTTGTCGTGCACGCCCACCTCGGCCACGCCCAGCGCCTCGGCCCAGGTCTGGGCGACGGTCCGCTCGACCGGGGTGCGCGGCGCGATCCGCTCGGCGGCGGCGAGCACCCGGTGCAGGTCCGGGTCGGGCAGCGCCCGGCGGTCGGTCTTGCCGTTGACCGTCAGCGGGAGCGCGTCCAGCGGGACGAAGAGCGCCGGGACCATGTAGGCGGGCAGCAGCCGGCCGAGGTGGGCGCGCAGCTCGGCGACCTCGATCGACCGGCCGGCCGCGGGCGTGACGTAGGCGACCAGCCGTGCGTCGCGCTCCCCGGCGCGCCGGTGGGCCAGCACCACGGCGTGCTCCACGTCGGCGTGCCCGGTGAGCGCCGCCTCGATCTCGCCCGGCTCGATCCGGTAGCCGCGGATCTTCACCTGGTCGTCGGCGCGACCGAGGAACTCCAGCTCGCCGTCCGGTCCCAGGCGCGCCAGGTCCCCGGTGCGGTACATCCTTTCGCCGCGCATGACGGCGTAGGGGTCCGGCACGAACCGGTCGGCGGTCAGGCCCGGGCGGCCGAGGTAGCCGTGGGCCAGGCCCGGCCCGGACAGGTGGAGTTGTCCGGGCACGCCGACCGGCACCCGGTTGAGGTCCGCGTCGAGCAGGTGGAAGCGCAGGTCGCCGAGCGGGCGCCCGATCGGGCTGCGGTGCGGCCCGGCCAGGTCGGCCACCCGGATCCGGCGGTAACTCGCGTGCACCGTGGTCTCGGTGGTGCCGTACATGTTCACCACGGCGGTGTCCGCGTCGCCGAACCGGTCGAACCAGGGTGCCAGCTCGGCCACGTCCAGCGCCTCGCCCGCGAAGACCACCGCCCGCACCGCCAGGTCGGCGGGCGCCGGATCGGCCTCGGTGACGGCCTCCAGCAGCCCGCGGAAGGCGGACGGCGTCTGGCTGAGCACGGTGACCCGCTCGTCGCGCAGCAGCCGCAGGAAGTCCTGCGGGGAGCGCGCGGTCTCGACCGGGACGACGACGACCCGTCCGCCGTGCAGCAGCGCACCCCACAACTCCCAGACGGAGACGTCGAAGGCGTAGGAGTGGAAGAGCGACCACACGTCGTCGGGGCCGAACCCGAAGTCCTGCTCGCAGGAGCGCAGCAGCCGCAGCACGTTGTGGTGGGTGACCACCACGCCCTTGGGGGCGCCGGTGGAGCCGGAGGTGTAGATGACGTACGCGACGCCGTCGGAGCTCGCGACCGGCTCGGGGTCGGTGCCGGGCCAGTCGGCGGCCCCGTCGGCCACCGGCACGGTGGTGACGCCGTCCAGCGGCTCGGTGCCGATCACCACGCGCACCCCGGCGTCGCCGAGCATGTAGGCGAGGCGCTCGGCCGGCTGCGCCGGGTCCAGCGGCAGGTAGCCGGCCCCGGTCTTGAGCACGCCGAGCAGCGCCACCACCAGGTCCAGGCTGCGCTCCAGCCGGACGCCGACCAGCGTGTCCGGGCCCACGCCGTGCGAACTCAAGGCGTGGGCCAGCCGGTTGGCCCGCAGGTTCAGCTCGGCGTAGCTCAGCGACCGGCCCTGGCAGCTGACCGCGACCGCGTCCGGCGAGCGCTCCACCTGGGCCCGGAAGGCCTCGGTCAGGCTCGGCTCGGTCGGGTACCGGTGGCCGGGCCCCGCCCACTCGGCGAGTTGCTCGTGCTCGGCGTCGGTCAGCAGGTCCAGGCCGCCCACCGCGGCGTCCGGGGCCGCCGCGGCGCCGGCCAGCAGCCGCAGGTAGTGCCCGACCAGCCGGTGCATCCTCGACTCGTCGAACAGCGCGGTCGCGTAGGTCAGTTCACCGGTGAACGAGCCGTCGGCCGCGGCGCCGAGGCTGAGCGCCAGGTCGAACTTGGCGACGCCCCAGTCCACCGGCTCCCAGGCGGCCCGCACGGCGGGCCCCAGCGCAGCCGGCTCGCCGGACTCGTCGGCCGTCAGCTGGAAGGCCACCTGGAAGAGCGGGTTGCGGGACGGGTCGCGCTCGGGCGCCAGCTCGTCGACCAGGCGCTCGAACGGCGTCTCCTGGTGCGCGAAGGCGCCGAGCGCCATCTCCCTTACCCGGCCCAGCAGTTCCACGAAGGAGGGGGCGCCGGACAGGTCGGCGCGCAGCACCAGCATGGTGGCGAACAGGCCGATCAGCTCGTGCGTCTCGCCCCGGTCCCGGCCCGCCACCGGGCTGCCCAGCACCACGTCGCTCTGCCTGCTGTAGCGGCCGAGCAGGGCTTGGAAGGCGGCGAGGAAGACCATGAACGGGGTCGCGCCGTGCTCGCGGCCGAGCCGCACCAGCGGCTCGGCCAGGTCGGCGGGCACGGTGAACGACACGGTGGCGCCGGCCGCCTCGCGCACCGACCCGCGCGGCCGGTCGGTCGGCAGCTCCAGCGGCGCCAGGTCGGCCAGTGTCTTCCGCCAGTAGTCGAGTTGACCGTCGAGCAACTCACCGGAGAGCCGATCGCGCTGCCAGGCGGCGAAGTCCGCGTACTGCACCGCAAGCGCCGGAGCCCCGACCGGCCGGCCGGCCGCCGGCTCCGGGTAGAACCGCCCCAGTTCGGCCAACAGCACCGCCTCGGACCAGCCGTCCGAGGCGATGTGATGGAGCGTCAGCAGCAGCACCCACTCGTCCGGCGCCAGTTGCGCCAGCAGCGCCCGCACCGGCCACTCGGCGGCCAGGTCGAAGGGCCGCTCGCCGGCCTCGGCGAGCAGTGCGGCCAGCCGCCGCTCGGCCTCCACCGGGCCGGCGCCCCGCAGGTCCGCCTCGGCGAACGCGATCGGCCCCGGCGGGTCGATCAGTTGGACCGGCTCGCCCTCCGTCGACGGGTAGCGGGTGCGCAGCACCTCGTGCCGGGCGACGATCTCCTCCAGCGCCCCGCGCAACGCCGCCGGATCCACCTCGCCGCGCAGCCGCAGCGCCACCGGCATCAGGTACTCGGTGCTGCCGGGCCGCATCTGGTCGAGCACCCAGATGCGGCGCTGGGCGTAGGAGAGCGGCAGCTCGCCCTCCCGCGCCACGGGAGCGATCCCGTCGTCCTGCTGCGCCTTCGACAGGCCACGCAGGCGCCGCTGCAGCAGCTCCGCGCGGGAGATCGAGCTCGTGCTCATCCTTCGCCTTCCTGTGCACGCCTATGGCCCGCCTCGGAGTTGGGCAGACCCAAGCCCAAGGATGCTCAGCCGACCGGCGCGGTCAGCAGGGTCAGCGCAGTGCCAGCGCGCGCAGCCCGGGACTGCGCGCGTGAGTGCCGGTCCTTCTCTGGGACGGCGGTGGCGGCCGCCCGAGCATGGGAGCATGACGGACAAGGTGCCTTCACTGCTTCGCAATCGGGACTTCCTGCTGCTCTGGCAGGGCTCCGCAGTGTCGAGTCTCGGCTCGAACGCCTCGGCCATCGCCTACCCGCTGCTGGTGCTCGCGCTGACCGGCTCGCCGGTCTCGGCGGGGCTCACCGGGTTCGTCGCGCTGCTGCCGCAGCTGCTCCTCCAGCTCCCGGCCGGGGCGCTGGTCGACCGCTGCAACCGCAAGCACGTGATGATCTGGTGCGACGTGCTGCGCGGCCTCGGCGTCGGCAGCATCGCGCTGGCCCTGCTCGCGGGCCGGCTGGCGCTGCCGCAGATCCTGGTCGTCGGGTTCGTCGAGGGCACCCTCACCGTCTGCTTCCAGATCGCCGCGGCGGCGGCGGTGCCCAACGTGGTGCTCCCGGCCCAGCTGGCGACGGCGCTCTCCCAGGAGGAGGCCCGCACCCGCGGCGCCACCATGGTCGGCCGGCCGCTCGGCGGGCTGATGTTCCAGTTCGGCCGGGCGATCCCGTTCGCCTTCGACGCGCTGAGCTACGTGGTGTCGCTGGTGACGCTGCTGCTGATCCGCCGGGACTTCCAGGCCCCCCGCACGCACACCCGGGAGCGGCTGCGCACCGAGATCGCCGAGGGCATCGCCTGGGCCTGGCGCCAGCCCTTCCTGCGCATCACCACCCTGCTGATCGCCGGCAGCAACCTGCTCTTCCAGGCCCTCTTCCTGAGCCTGATCGTGCTGGTCGGCCACAAGTCGTCGGCCGCGATCGGCGTGATGTTCGGCGTCGCCGCGATCGGCGGGGTGCTCGGCTCGCTGGTCGCGCCCCGGCTGGAACGCCGGTACTCCATGCGCGCGGTGGTGATCGGGGCGAACTGGGCCTGGGCGCTGCTGGTCCCGCTGCTGCTGCTGGTGCACGACCCGTACCTGCTCGGCGGGGTGTACGCGCTGATGTGCTTCGTCGGCCCGGTGTGGAACGTGGTCATCTCGGCCTACCAGCTCGCCGTCACCCCCGACCGGATCCAGGGCCGGGTGCTCGGCTCGGTGGGCATGGTCGCCTTCGGCGCCGTCCCGCTCGGCTCGCTGCTCGGCGGGCTGATGCTGAGCCGCCTCGGCGCGGACACCACCGTGTGGGTACTGACCGGCTGGATGCTGCTGATGGCCCTGATCGCCTCGGTCAGCCCCTCGGTGCGCAGGGCGCCGAGCCTGGCCGACACCCACCCGCTGCCGCCGACCCCGGTGGCGGCGGGCTGAACCGGGCCGGGCCCTCAGTGTCCGCCACCGGCCGGCGGGCGGCCCCCGCCGGCGTCGCAGAGCTCGACCGCCAGCCGGCACAGGGCCGCCCGATCCGGCCGGCCGGTCTTCCGCAGCAGGCTCGCGACGTGCTTCTCCACCGTGCGCGGCGAGATGAACAGCCGTCGGGCGATGCCCTGGTTGCCGGGGCAGTCGGGCAGCAGCTCCAGCACCTCGTACTCACGCGGCGTCAGACCCTGGGCGCGCAGCTCGGCGGGTATCAGCTCCCGCCCGCTGCGGCGCTGCCCCACGTTCGCCCCCGCCTGCCGCAGCAGCGCCCGGCAGGCGGCGGCCACCGCCGGGACGTCGAGCTCGTGGAAGTACTCCTCGGCGGTGCGCAGCCAGGCCACCGGCTCGCCCCAGCCGTCGGCCAGGGCCGCCTCGGCGACCAGCCGCAGCCCGAGGTGGTACCCGGTCGGGAAGACCCCGGCGGTCTCGCCGACCTCCTCGACGGCGCGCGCCGCCTCCGCCGCCCGGCCCTCGCGGCCCAGCACCACGGCCTCGGCCAACCGCAGGAACTGCCGGTTCCAGGCCAGCCGGCCCACCGGGGCCGCCGCCGCGGCGGCGTACTCGGCCCGGCCCCCGGCCCCGGGGAGCACGGCCAGCAGCGGGCGCAGGCCGTACCGCCCGGACAGGTAGTACAGGTTCGGGTGCCGCTCCTCCCAGGCGACGCTCGCCGCCAGTTCGGCCCGAGCCGTCTCCCGGTCCTCCTCCAGCAGGGCGCAGACCGCTCGGCACAGCCCGTGCATCAGCGGCACGAGCATCGACTCGCCGCCGCCCGCCTTGTCGAACCGCAGCAGCGCCTTGTCCATCTCCCGGCGACGGCCGCGGTGCGCCTCCAGGGTGGCCGCGATCAGCAGCAGGTAGCGGTGGGTGGCGATGTTGTGCATCCGCTCGCTGGGGTCCAGGCAGCGCTCGACGATCGCCCCGGCCGTGCCCGGGTCGCCGCGGAGCACGGCCCGCAGCGCCAGCACCGCGTCGGCCTCCTGGGTGAGCGCGAGCGCCCCCAGCTCCCGGGCGCTCTCCCGGGCCTGTTCGATCCGGCGGCCCTCGCCGGTGCGCAGGAAGGCGTTCACGCCCAGCCGCATGAGCGCCTCGACCCGCCACTGGGGCAGCGAGTTGGCCTCGGCGACGGCGAGCATCCGCTCCAGGCAGGAGTCCGCGACCTCGAACCCCAGCTCGCGCGAGAGCAGCGCGAGCACCTGCCAGGACTGGCAGGCCAGCACCGGCAGCTTCGCCCGCTCGGCCAGCTCGACCGCCTCCCGGACCAGCCGTTCGGCGTCGACGGCGCGGCCGTGCTGGCCGGGGAGCAGGGCGAGGTGCCCCTCGACGACGGCCAGCGCGGCGAGTTGCTCCGGGGTGCCGCCGGGGCCGAGCAACTCGCGGGCCAGCGCGGCCTGTTCCACCGCGTCCGCGGGCCGCTCGGCGGCCACCGCCGCCCAGGCCAGCCGGGTGCGCAGGGCGATCCGGCGGTCGTGGTCGAGCGCCTGCGCCCCGGCCGAGGGCAGGGTCTGCGCGAGGGCGACGGCGGCGTCCAGCTGGCCGGCCTCGGTCAGCGCGTACAGCAGCGACTCGGTGATGGCGGGCCGGCTGGCCGGGGCGGCCAGCTCGTGGCCGCGTTGCAGCAGCAGCACGGCCGATCCGGTCATGCCGTCGGCCAGGGCCCGGCGCCCGGCTTCGGCGAAGAGCAGGGCCGCGTCGCCCGGGTGGCCCGCCGCCACCAGCAGCCCGGCGACCAACTGGCAGCGGTCGTCCGGCAGTTCCGGATCGGCACGGTGCAGCGCCGCGGCGGCGTGCCGGGCGATGGCGGCGCGCTCCGCCGGGGGCAGGCCCGCCAGCACCGCCTCGCCGGTGAGCGCGTGGCGGAACATGTACCCGAACGGCGCCGCCGGGTCCGGCACGATCAGGCCCGCCTCGGCCGCCGCCCTGAGGTGGGCGAACAGGGCCCGGTCGTCGTGCCCGGTGATCACCCGCAGGTGGGCGACCGAGAAGCCGACGCCCAACGAGGCCGCCAGCAGCACGACTTCCCGCACCTGCGGGTCGAGCCGGGCGATCCGCTGGCCGTAGCCGCGGACCACGGTCGCCGGGAGGGTCGCGGACAGGTCGCCGACCACCTGCCAGCCCTGCGGGCCCTCGCGCAGCAGGCCGGAGCCGACCATCTCGGCCAGCAGCTCCTCGATCAGGTAGGGGTTGCCGTCGGCCACGTCGACCAGGCGCGCGACGACCGCCGCCGGGATCCGGTCGGCCGGGGTGCCCAGGCAGCCGGCGGCCAGCGCCCGCACCGCCGACGGCTCCAGCGCCCGCAGCTCGGTGACGGCGGCGGCCCGGCGCCGGTCGGCGGCGCGGGCCAGCTCCAGGGCCGGGCTCGGCTCGGGCCGCAGGGTGGCCAGCAGCAGCACCGGCAGTCCGGCGAGGTTGTCCACCAGGTACTCCGCGACGGCGATCGTCTCGGAGTCCGCGTCGTGCAGGTCCTCCAGCAGCAGCACGCAGCCGCCCTGCCGGCCCAGCACGGCGAGCAGTCGCAGCAGCGCCTCGGCCAGCTCGACCAGGCTCTCGAAGTGGGTGTGCGCGCCCGGCGCCTGCCGCCACTCCGGGACCAGCCGGGCCAGCGCGGGCCGGTACGGCAGCAGTTCGGGGTCGGTGGGCGGCCCGCCGACCCGCAGCCGCGAGGCCAGCGCCTCGGCCAGCGGACGGAACGGTGTGCCCGCACCGGTCGGCCGCCCGCGCCCGCGCAGCACCGGCAGGCCGAGCTCGCCCGCCCGGGCCGCGCATTCCTCGACCAGCCGGGACTTGCCGATCCCCGCCTCGCCCAGCAGGAACACCGCCTTGCCGGCGGGGCTCCGAAGGCCCGTCACCAGGCCGCTGAGCAGCGCGATTTCGGCGTCCCGGCCGACGGTCGCCGATGAAGTGGTCCGCATGGGACCGAGGCTAATGGATCACACTGACCACGTCACCGGACCGGCGGCCGGCGCATCCGTCCCCCGAGGGGATGCACCGGCATCCGGCCTCCCGGCACGCCCCGCACGGCTCGGCAGGGCGGGTCGGGGTGCGGCGGGTGGGTCAGAGCGACTCGTCCCCGGGCGTGAGCGGGCAGCTCGGGGTGAGCGTGGGCACGACGACGACGGTGACGTCCATGGAGGCGGACAGCAGCCCGGAGCGGCGGGCGAGCCGTCCGCCGGGGCGCAGCGTGATCTCGCCGCTGGGGTGGTCGGTGGCCGGGCCGCGCCGCGAACCCGGCTGCTTCCAGCTACGGACCAGCTCTTCGGTGTGCACTGTGATGGTTCCTTTCCGAGGGATCACGGCTTCCGTGGTGACGTCCGCCGTTGGATCGGCGGCTGCAGGAGCAGCGCCGAGGCTGTGCGCTCGGGGAACCCGAGCCGGAGGAGCCCGTGGCCGATGCCGGACAGGCCGGCCAGCAGGCCGGGCACGGGCAGGCCGCCGGGCGTCGCGCAGCGCGGCCCGGCGCGGTCGAGCGCGGCGAGCAGCGCGGCCGAGCGGCGCTCCAGGGCCGCCCGCGCGGCGGGCGCGGCAGGGCCGCCGGCCGCGCCCAGGCGGGCGAGCAGTTCCAGGGCGCCCGTCTCACCGTGGCACAGGCCGTGGTCGGGCAGCGGCCCGGCGGTGGCGAGCGCCCGGGTGGCGCGGGCGACCAACTCGGCCGATTCCGACTCCGACTCCGACCCCGGGTCCGCCGCCGCGCCCGGGCTGTCGGCGATCGCCAGCGCGATCCCGGCCGTCCCCCGGCACCAGGTCGGCGCGGTCGGCGCGCTCGCCGCGGCGGCGGCGGCGGAGCGTGCGGCCGAGCGCAGCGCCGCCAGCCCCGCGCGCTCGTGCCGCTCCGTGGCCTGGCCGGCCGCCGCGTAGCGCAGCAGGGCCCAGCCGATCCCGGCCTCGCCCGCGGCGAAGCCGGCCGGCCGCGGGGCGTCGGGGGCCGGCGGCGGGCGGTCGGCGAGCCGGTCGGCGCACAGCCGGGCGCCCTGCCGGGCCGTGGCGCTGCCCATTGCCCGGTACACGGCGAGCAGGGTGGCGAGGCCGCCGGCCGTTCCCTCGGCCACTCCTGACTGCTCGTCGGGTTCGCGCTCGGCCGCGGCGGCGGTGAGCCGGGCGGCGGGTTCGATCCAGCCGTGGACCTCGGGGTCGTCCAGCAGGACGGCCACCTGGGTGAGGGCGTAGACGAGGCCGCCCAGGCCGGTGAAGGCGCCCGAGCCGAGCAGCCCCAACTCCTCGGGCGCGGCGGCGAACCGGTCCAGCAGGCGCGGCACCGGGCGCAGCGCGTGCCGGGCGGTCTCGGCGTAGCGCGCCTGCCCGGTGAGCGCGGCGAGTTGGGCGAGGAAGAGCGCCGGGCCCGGGAAGCCGCAGCCCAGGTCGGCGCCGGCCGGGCCGAGCCGCCAGTAGCGGTCGGCGAGCAGGTCCAGGCCGAGCCAGTTCGCCCGGCCGGCGCCCCGGTGGGCGAGTTCGACCAGCCGGTCGCCGATGGCCCGGGCGGCGTCCGGCGCGGTCAGGGCCGGGGCCGGGCCAGGACTCAGGGCCACCGGCGCAGCGACCTCATGGGCCGGGACGGTGGACCTGGCGGCCATCGAGGCCCGGATGATCCACTCCTGCGCGCCGAGGTCGGCCTCCCCCATGGCCGCGACCTTGGCCAGCACCCGGTCCAGGCCGGTCCGCGCCAGCGCGCCCGGTATCCGCGCGCCCGTGCCGCTCCACAGGTCGGCCGAGCCCGGCCGGGTGGTGAACAGCGGCACGTCGCCGTCCCACAGCTCCGCGACCTCGGCATCGACCAGCGCGGGCCAGGCGGGCTCGCCGAGCGCGTCGGTCTCCAGCAGCCGCAGCACGCCGGTCCGCTCGGCCGGGTCCCGCAGGACGTCCGGATGGGTCGACTCGTCCAGCAGCGTCAGGTACGACTGGGTGGCGCGCACCACCACCCGCGCCTCGTCCCCGGCGAAGCGGTGCAACAGGCCCTGCGGGCCGACCAGTTCGGCCCGCGCGGCGGCGATCGTCCGGTAGCCCGCGCGGAACCCGGCGACCAGCGCCTCGGTGTGGTCCGCCGGATCGGCCCACGCCCCGGCCCCGGTGAGCCCGGGGCGGTTGTCGGCTCCGGCGATGTCCCCGTCCCGGCGGACCAGCCGCATCCGGTCGGTGCCGGCGTCCGCCCACTCCACACCGGCGGTCGGCGCCGGTGCTCCGGCGTCGCCGCCGAGGCCGGAGGCGTCCAACGCCGTCTCGTCGCCGAGCAGCAGGTGCGGCAGCAGCCCGGTGCGGTAGACGGAGGCGCCCAGCACCAGCGCGGCCGGGTCCTGGTCGGCGGGGTCCGGGGGCGCGGGCGGGTGGAAGAGCGTCTCGACGTCGACCGGGACGGGGTGGTCGGCGCAGGCGATCAGGTTCTCGTAGTGCTGGTCGGTCCCGTCCAGCGCGTGCAGCAGGGCGAGCCAGGCGCCCTGGCGCAGGTAGAACCGGTCCAGTTCGGCGGCCTCGGTGCACGGCCGGGCGGCGACGTGCTCCAACCAGCCGTAGCCGGGCCGCTCCAGCAGCGCCACGGTGCGCAGGCCGGGCGTCCCCGGCTGCGTGTTGAACCAGTCGACCACCTCGTTGAAGTGCCGGTGCAGGCCCAGCGGCCGCGGCTTGTAGACCAGCCGCGCCCCGCTCGCGAAGCGCAGCACCGCGACGCCCCGGCCGTGCCGGTGGCCGTCGCCGGCGCCCTGTCGGACGGCGGCCAGGGTCCCGGGGTCGTCGCCGGACAGCAGCGCGGCGACCAGCTCCGCGCGGTCGGCGGCGAACCGGACCAGCAGTTCGCCCAGCGCGTCGGCGGCGTGGCCGCTGGTCTGCGCCAGCAGCCGGGCCAGCACCGGGTACTGGTCGAGCAGCGCGGTCAGCCCGTCCCGGCCGGCGGCCTGGGCGAGGAAGTCCCGGAAGCGCTCGGCCGGCGTGTCACCGGCCAACTGCCCGGTGACCCTGGCGACGTTCAGCTCCAGCACCAGGGTGCGGGCGGCCTGGCGGGCCAGCTGCCCGGCGAGGCGCTCGACGAAGCGGGCGCGGATGGCGGGGAGGTCGACGACGCCGGCGGCCGGTCCGGCCGCCCGGGCCAGCCGGGCGCCGGCCAGCTCGGCGAAGGGGGCCAGCACGGCCTGGAAGCCGGTGGTGCCGGGGAGCGCTCCCGGCGGCAGGGCGACAGGCGCGGCGGGGGCGCCCGCGAGGGCCTGGGCGAGGAACTCCGCCCAGGGCTCGCCGGCGGCCCGCTCCGCTGCGGGAACGCGGTCCGACGACCCGTCAGACCCGGTCGATCCGGCCGCAATCGTCCCCTCGATGATCACGGGGCCAAGACTGGCAGACCCCACGCGACCCGGACAAGGGTCTGCCCGGATTCCCGATCATCGACGCCGCGACCCGGGCGCGGACCGGCGAGTCGGGCCGGACGCGAGGCATTTGACGCCCCGTCACCCACTCGAACCAGCCACCGGGCGGCCCATCCGCCCCGGCCTGGGGCGCTACCGAGCCCGGACGGCCGGAACCCGCCGGGCACTTGAATACTCTGCCCACGAGCAAACGCACATCCGAGGGGGTACGGACGGAATGTACGGGGGCCCCCGATTGGTTCACCGGCACCGCTGTTCCTGGCCATTGTTCGACCCGGTGCCACGAAACTGCGGACCGCGTGACCCCAGGTCAGCGCGAGTGACCCAATGGTTCATGTACGAATGTTCGCACCGCCGACCCCGGTCGCACGACCCGGATCCCACCGCACGCATGACGCAGTGTCACAGTTTTTGCGGAACAGATGGTTCCATCTCATCCCGGAATGCCGTCCGCGGTATGGATCCGTGATCGAGCCGCACGAAAATTGGCCGGAAACCGGGTCATGATCACCCTCACCCCCGACCGAGCGTTCGACTGGTGCGAGGGCGGGGGTAGAGCTGCCCGGGGGCGACATCAGGGACGAACCCAACCCGATGGCAGCACACCCCGTGCCCGCACCCGACCAAGGGAGTACTGACATGCCGCAGTCCGCGCCCGAGGGCGGTCTACAGTTCCGGGTCCTCGGCCCGATCGAGCTCTGGAACAGCCGCCGCGTCGACCTCGGCGGCCTCAAACAGCGCACCCTGATGGCGGCCCTGTTGCTCGGCGCCGGGCACGTACAGTCGGTGGACCGGTTGATCGAGACGCTCTGGGACGGCCCGCCACCGGCCAGCGCGCCCAACCTGGTCCGGTTCTACGTGCACCAGCTGCGCAAGCGCCTCGGCCCGGAGGGCGCCGCGCTGCTGCGCACGGCGCCGCCCGGCTACCTGCTGCCCACCGAGGGGCACCAGCTGGACCTCCTGCTCTTCGAGCAGCTGGCCGCCGAGGCCCGGCAGGCCGCCGCCCAGGGCGACCACCGGCTGGCGGTCTCCAGGTTCCGGGCCGGTCTCGCGCTCTGGCGCGGGCAGCTGCTCTCCGGCACCGAGTCCGCGCTGCTGGAACGCCTCTACGCGCCGCGGATCGAGGAGTCCCGGCTGACCGCCGTCGAGGACCTGGTGGACAGCGAGCTGGCCATGGGCGACCTGGCGGGCGTGGTCGGCGAGCTCAGCACGCTGGTCGCCCACCACCCGTTCCGGGAGCGGATGCACCATCAGCTGATGCTGGCCCTCTACCGCTCGGGCCGCCGGGTCGAGGCGCTGGAGGTGTTCCGGCGCCTGCGCGAGCAGCTGGCCGAGGAGATGGGCATCGACCCCGGGCCGAACCTGCGCCAGCTGATGCAGGAGATCCTGACCGACCAGGTGCCGACCGCCCCACCCGTGCCGGCGGCGACGGTGACCCTCACCTCGGCGCCCGCCCCGGCCGAACCGCCGGCACCGGCCGGCCCGGTGGCCGACCCCGGCCTGCCCCGCGGCCCGCAGCCGGAGTCACTGCCGCAGCCCGCGGCCGGCGACGACGCGGTGCCGCCCCCGGAGCCGCCGACCCCGGTGCGCTCCCCCTTCGGTGCGGCCGCCCCCGCGATGCGGGCGCCCGCGGCGATCGCCTCCCTGGTCGGCCGCGACCGGGAGCGCCGGCTGATCACCGACTGGTTCCGGCTCCCCCGCGAGGCGAACCCGTCCAGCTCCCCGGTGGCCGTGATCAGCGGACTGCCCGGCGTCGGCAAGAGCGCCCTGCTCGCCGCCTGCGCCCAGGACCTCCACCACCTCTACCCCGACGGCCAGTTGTACGCGGACCTGGCCGAGACGCCGATCGCCGACGCGTTGGCCGACTTCCTGGTCGCGCTCGGAGTCTCCCGGCGCGAGCTGCCGCGCGGCGCCAGCCAGCGGGCCGGGTTCTTCCGCGGGGTCACCCACGACCGCCGGGTGCTGGTGCTGCTCGACAACGTGCCGTCCGAACAGCAGGCCCGCCCGCTGCTCCCGGCCTCCCCGGGCAGCGCCGTCCTGCTCACCGCCGCCCAGCGGTTGGCGGCCCTGGAGAACGCCCTGCCGGTGAGCCTGGAGGTGCTGGACCCGGCCGGCGGGGTGGCGATGCTGGAGCAGCTGCTCGGCGCCGAGCGGGTGGCGCAGGAGCGGCGGGCCGCGCTGGAGATCGTCCAGTTCTGCGAGGGGCTGCCGCTGGCGATCCGGATCGTGGCCGCCCGCCTGGCGCTGCGCCCGGACCTGCTGCTGGCGCAGCTGGCGCACCGGCTGCGCGACCCGGGGCGCAGACTCGACGAGCTGCGGTTCGGCGACCTCGACCTGCGCGCCCGGCTGCGGCACGGCTACCAGGGCCTGGAGCGCCCGGCCCAGCACCTGTTCCGCCTGCTGGGCAGCACCACGCACGCGGAGCTGACCCTGGACCGGCTGACCCGGCTGGTGGGCGGGGACCCGACCACCGGGACCGACGCCCTGGTCCGGGCGCACTACCTGACGGTCGGCAACCGGGACGGCGCCTACCGGCGGCTCGGCCTGGTGGACTCCTTCGCCGCCGAGCTGTACGGCGGGGACCGGCTGCGCCGGTTGGCTCCCCGCGCGCTCGGCGAGCGTCCTCGCGCGCAGACGCTGGCCCGACCGGCGACCGGCTGACGTGCTCTGCCGACCCGGCGGGGCCGGGCGGGCCCGGGGCTCGCCCGGCCCCGCCCGGTCGCCTCACCGCGCCGGCGGCGTGGTGGTCAGCACGTCGTCCAGCAGCCCGGGCCACTGCTCGGCGCCGAGCCAGGCCGCGCCGGCCGCCGCCCAGTCGGGCTCCTCGCCCACCCCGTCGAGCTCGGCCCGCAGGGCGGCGATCCGCTGCCGGGCGCCGGCGCAGAACAGGTCGGCCAGCAGCCCGGTGCCGGGCTCGGCCGCCGCGCGGGCCAGCACCGCGCTGATCGCCAGCAGCTCGTTGGCGATCCGGTTCAGCGTGATCAGCAGGTGCTGACGGGCGAACAGCCGGGCGTGATCCGGCTGACCGTCCATCAGCTCTCGGCACTGACGGCCGAGTTCGGCCGCCGCCGCGCGGGCCGCCCGCAGGTGCTCCAGGTTGCGGCCGGTCAGGCCCGTCTCCCCGTCCGCCCCCTCATCGGGCGCACCCGCATCGGGCGCACCGGCATCGGGCGCCTGGTCCTGGGCGGCCAGGCGTCCCCGGGCGGCGAACCAGTCCAGCAGGAAGTCCACCCCGCCCGCGATCCGCAGACCGCGCGCGTCCCGGAAGAACCGCTCCACCGGCAGCGGGTCGGCGCCCCGCCGGGCCTTGCTGACCGCGGTCTCGAAGCCCTCGCCGCCCAGCAGGCTCATGGTCCGGTCGACCACCCGCCAACAGGCCAGCGAGGCGATGTTCTTGAGCGCCACGTGCTCGAACAGCGTGTCCGCGCCCGGGGCCCCGAGCAGGGTCCAGTCGGCCACGCTCTCGATCGCGAAGACGTCGGCCAGCGAGTCGCCGAGGATCCGCTGGATCTCCTCGTGGTCGCCGAGGCTGCGCCCGTCCACCGTGCGGCGGTTGACGAACTCCCGCGACCAGTGCAGGCACAGCCGGGCGATGGCCAGCGCCGGGGCGCCGACCACCAGGGTCCGGGCCAGGTAGCCGATCTCCGCGAGTTCGCGGGAGCGGCGCAGCTCGGTGTTGCTGCCGGCGAAGGCGTGCTGCCGGGGCACCCGCACGTCGGTCAGGCGCAGCGCGCCGTTGGGCGCCCCGCCGAGTCCCATGTACTCGTGCCGGGCCACCACTTCGAAGCCCGGGCTGTCGGTCTCGACGAAGAACGCCTGGGTCTGCGGCTCGCCGTCCACCAGCACGGTGGCGGTGACGTCCAGCAGTTCGGCGATCGGGGCGTTGCCGATGAAGACCTTCTCGCCGTTGAGCAGGTAGCCCTCGCCGTCGGCGGTCAACGTGGCGGTGGTCCGGCGCAGGCTGTTGGCCGTGCCGGTCGGTTCGGCGTCGGCCCCGGCGCCGATCGCGCCGCCGCCGATCCGCCGGTGCACCAGGTCGTGCAGCGGCCCGTCGCCCAGCAGCGGCAGGTAGGCGCCGGCGCCGAAGCCGTTGCCGATCGCCAGGGTGAAGGCCACCGCGCTCGACCAGCTGGCGGCGGTCTCCACCAGGCGGAAGGTGTTGACGGCGGACAGGCCGAGCCCGCCGAGCGCGGGGTCGAGCATCGCCCGCAGGTAGCCGCGCCCGCGCAGCTCCTCGACCAGTTCGTCGGGGAGCCGGCGGTCCCGGTCGATCGCGGTGGCGTCGACCCGGTCCACCAGGAAGGCCCGGAAGCCGGCGAGCACGGCGTCCCCGGCCTCGCGGTCGGCCTTGTCCTGCCGGGGGAAGTCCCGCATCAGGTCCCAGCGCAGCCGCCCGCGGTAGAGCCCGTCGAGGAAGCTCTCAGCCGGCCGGCTCGGGGACGGCGCGGTGGAGCGCTCCGGCGATGGTGCGGTGGGCGGCGTCATGCTGTTCCCTCAGGTAGAAGTGGCCGCCGGGCAGCAGCTCCAGCTGCGTCGGGGCGGTGGTGTGGTCGGCCCAGTCGCGCAGTTGCCGCTCGGGCTCGGTGTCCTCGCGCCCGGCCAGCACGGTGATCGGCAGGTCCAGCGGTTCGCCCGGGCGGTGGCGGTAGCCGTCCAGCAGCCGGATGTCGGCCCGCAGGCAGCCCAGCAGTTGGGCGCGCAGCTCGTCGTCGGCGAGCAGGTCGGGCGGCAGTGACTCGCCCTGGGCCGCCAGCGCGGCGATCAGCCGGGCGTCGTCGACCTCGCCCAGCGGCGGCCGACCGGGCTGGTGCCGGGGGGCGCCCAGGCCCGAGGCGATCAGCGCCACCGGCTGTTCGCGCCCGGCCGCACGCAGCGCCCGGGCGGTCTCGAAGGCGACCAGGGCGCCCAGGCTGTGCCCGAAGAAGGCGAACGGCCCGTCGAACTCGGCCTCTGCCAGCAGCCGTTGGACCAGCTGGTCGAGCCGGTCGATCGGCGGCTCCGCCATCCGGCCGGCCCGGCCCGGCGGTTGGACGCCCCAGACCTCGACCCCGGGCAGCCCGGCGCCCCAGCGCAGGTACTCGCCGGCCGAGCCGCCGCTGTGCGGGAAGAAGTAGAGGCGCAACCGGGCTCCGGGGTCGCGGTCGCGGCAGAGCAGCCAGCGGGATCGCCGGGCGGTCATCGCTCCGTCACCTGCTCCTCCTCGGCGCCGCCGGCCGCGGCCGCCTCCTCGATCAGCGGCAGCAGGCCCGCCACCGTGCGCGCCTTGAACACGGCGCGCACCGACAGCCCGACCCCGAAGGCCTCCCGCACCAGGGCGAGCAGCCGGCTGGCGATCAGCGAGTCGCCGCCGAGGTCGAAGAAGTCGTCGGTGCGGCCGAGCCCGCGCACCCCGAGCACCTGGCCGAAGAGTTCGGCCAGCCGGGCCTCGTCCGGGTTCGCGGTGGCCTCGAACTCCTGCTCCAGCTCGGGCCGTTCGGCCTCCTCCCGAGCCTCCTGGGTGGCGCCCAGGCGGTAACTGGCGTGCTGGAAGGGGTAGCTGGGCAGGATCAGCCGGCGCCCGGGGCGGCCGCCCGCGAGTGCCGTCCAGTCGATCCGCACCCCGGCCGCCCAGGCCCCGCCGACCGCGGTGAGCAGTTCGGTGCGGGCGGGCGTCTCGTCGTTGGGGTGCGGCAGGCAGGAGAGCACGGTGTGCCGGGCCCCGGCTGCGGGGTGGCGGCGGGCCAGGGTGCCGAGCGTGCGGCCGGGGCCGGCCTCGATCAGCACCTGGTCGGTCTCGTCGTCCAGCAGGGTGTCCAGCGCCTCGCCGAACCGCACGGTGTGGCGCAGGTGGCGGGCCCAGAACGCGGGGTCGGTCGCCTCCTGCGCGGTGACCGGCCGCCCGGTGGTGTCGCTGATCCAGCGCAGCTCGGGTGCCCGCAGCTCGATGCCCGCCATGAACGCGCGGAAGCCCTCGACGGCGGGCTCCACCAGCGCGGAGTGGGCGGCGCTGGAGATGTGCAGCTTGCGGTTGTCCACGCCGTCCGCGGTGAGCTGCTCGGCCAGTTCGGCCACCGCCTCGGCGGGGCCGGCCAGCACGACCTGGTCCGGGCCGTTCACGGCGGCCACCGACAGGGATTCGGGCAGCCGGGTGCGCAGCTCGGCCTCCGGCAGGCCGACCGCGAGCATCGCCCCCGGCCGCAGCGAGCCGAGCAGCCGGCCGCGCTCCACCACGACGGCGAGCGCGTCGGGCAGCGTGAGCACCCCGGCGACGCAGGCCGCCGCGTAGGCGCCCAGGCTGTGCCCGAGGACGGTCCGCGGCTCGACGCCCCAGCTGCGCCAGAGCTGGGCGAGCGCGTACTCCACGGTGAAGACGGCGGGTTGGGCCAGCTCCATCCGGTGCAGCCGCTGCCCGTCGCCGGTGGTCGGGTAGAGCACCTCGCGCAGGTCGAGCCCGAGGGCGGGGGCCAGGAGTTCGGCGCAGGCGTCCACCTCGGCGCGGAACACCGGTTCGCGCTCGTAGAGTTCGGCCGCCATGCCGGGGTACTGGCCGCCCTGGCCGGGGAAGAGGAAGCCGACCGCGGGCGGGCGGGCGCCGGCCACCCCGGTGCGCGGCCCCTCGCGCAGCCGGGCGGCGGCGGCCGCCGGGTCGCCGGCGACCACGAAGGCGCGCTGCGCGAACTCGCCCCGGCCCTCCTGCAAGGTCCAGGCGACGTCGGCGAGTTGAACCTCCGGCCGGTCCGTCAGGTGAGCGGCGAGCCGGGTGCCGGCCTGCTCCAGGGCGGCACCGGTGCGGGCCGACAGGACCAGCAGTTCGGCGCCCCGGCCGCCTTCGGCGGTCGGTCGGGCGGGCGGCTGCTGCAGCACCGCGTGGGCGTTGGTGCCGCCCAGGCCGACCGAGTTGACGCCGGCCCGGCGCGGCCCGGGCCCCTCGCTCCACCGCTCCAGCTCGGTGTTGACGGTGAACGGGGTCCTGGACAGGTCGAGTTGCGGGTTCGGCTCGGTGAACTGCGCGTTCGGCGGGATCAGTCCGTGTTCGACCGCGAGTGCGGCCTTGATCAGCCCGATCACGCCGGCGGCGGTGTCGGGGTGGCCGATGGCGCCCTTGACCGAGCCGAGGCGGCAGAACTCCTTCTCGGCGGTGCCGGCCCGGAAGGCCTGGGTGAGCGCCTCGACCTCGATCGGGTCGCCCATCGCGGTCGCCGTGCCGTGCGCCTCCAGGTAGCCGATGGTGGCGGGGTCGATGCCGGCCACCAGGTGGGCGGCCCGCACCGCGGCGGCCTGGCCGGAGACGCTGGGCGCGGTGAAGCCGATCTTGTCGTTGCCGTCGTTGTTGACGGCGGTGGCCAGGATGACGGCGTGCACGTGGTCGCCGTCGGCCAGCGCGTCCTCCAGTCGGCGCAGCACCACCACGCCGGCGCCGTCCGCGCCGACGGTGCCGTCGGCGCGGGCGTCGAACGGGCGGCAGTGGCCGTCCATCGACAGGATCCCGCCCTCGGTGGGCACCGGCACCGGGTGCGGCACCTGCACGGTGACCCCGCCGGCCAGCGCCAGGTCGCACTCGCCGGCGAGCAGCGCCTGCCCGGCCTGGTGGACGGCGACCAGCGAGGTGGAGCAGGCGGTCTGCACGGTGACGGCCGGGCCGGTGAGGCCGAGCTTGTAGGAGACCCGGCTGGTGAGGAAGTCGACGGCGGTGGCCAGCCGCAGCTCCCAGCCGGGCACGGCGGCGGACAACTCCGGGTCGGCGTAGAGGCGTTGCAGGTGGGTGGGCTCGCCGCAGCCGGCGTAGACGCCGATCCGGCCGGGGAACCGGGCGGGGTCGTGGGCGGAGCGCTCCAGCGCCTCCCAGGCGCACTCCAGGAAGACCCGGTGCTGCGGGTCGAGCATCAGCGCCTCGCGCGGCGAGTAGCCGAAGAAGGCCGCGTCGAAGCGGTCGGACTCCGCGAAGACGCCGTAGGCGGGCACCGGTCGGCCCGGTTCGGCGGGGAACCTGGTGATGAGTTCGTCGCCGTCCAGCAGGTGCTGCCAGAACCGGTCGACGTCGGCGGTGCCGGGGAACCGGCCGGCCAGGCCGACCACGGCGATCAGGTCACCGTCGGCGGGCTGCTCGAAGGCGGTCATCAGTTCGCCCCCGCGGCGGCCTCGGTGGCGGTCGCACCAGCGGCCGGGTCAGCTGCGGGCTGCGGGTCGGTGGCCGGCACGGGGTCGCGCAGCACGCTCGGGGTGAGCAGCAGCGGCAGCACGGCCGTGGCGTTCAGCGCCGCGGCCACCCACAGGTAGCCGCGCAGGCTCCAGCCCTGCGCCACGAGGCCGGCCAGCGCGGCGCCGAGCGGCACCGTGCCCCACATCACGAACCGCATGGTGGCGTTCATCCGGCCGAGCAGCGCCCGGGGCGTGATGATCTGACGGATCGTCACCTGACCCACGTTGTAGGCCATGATGCCGAGGAAGGTGACGAACAGGGCGCCGGCGAACAGCGGCAGGCCGCCGGCCAGCGGCAGCAGCCAGGCCCCGAGGTTGAACACCACGACGCCGACGATCATCAGCCCGCCGTAGCCGAACCGCTTGCGCACCGGCTCGCAGCAGAACATCGCCAGCAGCCCGCCGGCGTTGCCGATCGCCAGCGCGACACCGACCAGGCCGGAGGACAGGTGCAGGCCGCGGGTGCCGTAGAGCACCACCACGGCGAGCACGCCGCCGAAGGCGAGGTTGGCCAGCGCGGTGCAGAACATCAGCGCCCGCAGGGTCGGGGTGCCGAAGACGAAGCGCAGGCCCTCGCCGATCTCGCGGCGCAGGCTGCGCTCGCCCGCCACGGCCGCGGGCGCCGGCTCGGTGGCCCGGATCCGGGAGAGCAGGCCGGCCGAGGCCAGGTAGCTGAGGCTGTCGGCCAGCACCGCGAGCGGCGCCGAGAGCAGGCCGGTCAGCAGCCCGCCGAGGGCGGGGCCGGCCAGCTGGCTCATCGACTGGCTGCCCTGGAGCTTGCCGTTGCCGTCGCCGAGCCGGTCCTCGTCGATCAGGGTGGGCAGCAGCGACTGGTGGCCGACGTCGGAGAAGACCGTGCCGGCGCCGACCACCAGCACCGCCGCGTACACCAGCGGCAGGCTGAGGAAGCCGAGCCAGGCGGCCAGCGGGAGCAGCCCGAGGGCCACCGCCCTGGCCAGGTCGGCCAGCACCAGCACCGGTCGGATCGCCCGCCGGTCCAGCCACACCCCGGCGGGCAGGCCGATCAGCAGGAAGGGCAGGAACTCGAAGCTGGCGAGCAGCGTGGTCTGCAGTGGTCCGGCGTGCAGCCGGCCCAGGGCGAGCAGCGGCAGCGCCACCACGGTCACCTGGGTGCCGAGCGAGCTGACGGTCTGTGAGGACCACAGCCGCCGGAAGTCCGGCTGGCGGAACAGGCTGGTGGTGGACCCGGTCATCGGCCCGCCCCGCCGGTGAGGGGGGCGGCGCGCAGGCTCTTGGGGCGCATGTCGGTCCACACCGCGTCGATGTGGGCCAGGCAGTCCGCCTTGGTGCCGCTGGTCCCCTCGGCGTGCCAGCCGGCGGGCAGGTCGCGGTCCTCGGGCCAGAGCGAGTACTGCTCCTCGTCGTTGAGCACGACCTGGAAGCTGCGGGTCTCGTCATCGAACATGGTGGGTCTCCTCCTCGGTAGCGGCGGTGAGCCGGTTGCGGCGGTCGGCGAGTCGCCGGCGGCCGCCGGCGGCGGTGCCCGGCGGGGCGGACTCGGGAGCGGCGGGTGCCGGCCGGTCCGCGCCGACGTGGCCGGCCAGGGCGGCCACGGTGGTGAACTGGTAGAGCGCCACCATCGGTACGGTGACGCCGAGTTCGTCGGCGATCCGGCGGTGGACGGTGGCCAGGGCGAGTGAGTTCCCGCCCAGGTCGAAGAAGTTGTCGTGGATGCCGACCCCGTCCAGGCCCAGCACCTCGCGCCAGATCGTGGCGAGCACCGTCTCGGTGCCGGAGCACGGCGTGCCGGGGCGCCCGGTGTCGGCCGGGCGGCTGAAGTCCGGTGCGGGCAGGGCCCGCAGGTCGACCTTGCCGTTGGCGGTCAGCGGCAGGTCGGGCACCGGGACGATCGCCCGGGGCACCAGGTAGGGCGGCAGGTGCTCGGCCAGGTGGGCGCGCAGCGCCTCCGGGGTGGCGGTGGGGTCGGTCAGCACCACGTGGGCGACCAGCTGCGGTTCGCCGTTCAGCGGCCAGGTGCCGGCCACCGCCCGGGCGACGGCGGGGTGGCCGGTGAGCGCCGCCTGGATCTCCGCCGGTTCGATCCGGTAGCCGCGCAGCTTGATCTGCTCGTCGGAGCGGCCCAGCAGCACCAGGGTGCCGTCGCTCGCCCGGCGGGCCCGGTCGCCGGTGCGGTGCAGCCGCTCGCCGGGCGTGCGGGGGTGGGGGTGCGGCACGAACCGCTCGGCCGTGGCGCCCGGCCGGTCCAGGTAGCCGCGTGCCAGCCCGGCGCCGCCCAGGTAGAGGTCGCCCGGGGTGCCGGGCGGCACCGGGTGGAGGGCGGCGTCCAGGACCAGGGCGTGCAGCCCGTCGATCGGGTGGCCGACCGGGACGGGCAGGTCGGGGTCGGCGGCCGCCACGGTGTGGGCGGTGGCGGTGATGGTGGTCTCGGTCAGGCCGTAGGCGTTGACCAGTTCGGCGGCCGTGGCCGCGCGCCAGGCCAGCGCGGCGGCGCCGTCGACCCGTTCGCTGCCGGTGACCAGCAGGCGCAGCTCCGCGGGGACCGGCGCGCCGTCCAGTTCGGTGGTCCAGCGCTGCCAGTACCCGGCGGGCAGGTTGGCGACGGTGATCCGCTCGGCGGCCAGGAACTCGGCGAGCGGGGCGGGCGGCGGGGTGGGCTCGGGCAGCACGGTGACCCGGGCGCCGGCCACCCAGCTGGGGAACAACTCCTCGGCCGCGACGTCGAAGGCGACCGGCGCGAACTGCAGCACCCGGTCGGCGCCGGTCAGCCGGTAGCGGTCGGCGATCGCCTGCGCGTGGTTGGCCAGCGAGCGGTGGGTGACGGCGACGCCCTTGGGCGTGCCGGTGGAGCCGGAGGTGTAGATGACGTAGGCGAGGTTGTCGGGGGCGGCGCGGCGCGGCGGGTCGCTCGCCGCCACGGCGTCCGGTGTCTCCGAAAGCTCCGGCGCGTCCAGGCAGAGCGCCGGTACGCCCGCCGCCGCGAGCCGGTCGGCCGACTCGCGGTCCGCCGCGATCAGCAGCCGGGCGCCCGCCGCCGTCAGCAGCCCGGTGAGCCGGGCGGTGGGCTGGGTCGGGTCCAGCGGCAGGTAGCCGCCGCCGGCCTTGAGCACGGCCAGCACCGCCCGGGCGAAGCCCGCGCCGCGCGGCAGGCAGACACCGACCAGCTGCTCCGGGCCCACGCCGCGGGCGATCAGCAGATGGGCCAGCCGGTTGGCCTCGGCGTTGAGGGTCGCGTAGTCGGTCTCCCGGCCGTCGGCGGCGAGCGCGACGGCCGCCGGGGTGCGGGCGGCCCGGTCGGCGACCAGGTCGGGCAGCAGCCGGTCGACCGGCCGGGCCGGGCCCGGGCGGCCGAAGTCGCCGAGCAGCGCGGTGCGCAGCGCGGGCGGGGCCAGTTCCAGGCGCCGCGGATCGCACTCCGGCGCGGCCACCGCCGATCGCACCAACTGCCGGTATCCTGCGAGCAGTTGCTCGGCATCCTGGTGGTCGAGAAGCGAACTGTCGTAGCCGAGGGCCAGTTGGTGGCCGCCGTCGGCGGTGCCGCTCGGCGCGATGGCCAGGTCCAGGTCGAACTTCGCCGTGCTGGGAGCCAGTTGGATCGTCTCGACGGACAGGCCGGCCAGCTGCGGGGTGGCCGCCGGGGCGTGCTGCATGGTGAACACCGCCTGGACCAGCGGCGAGTGGCCCGGCCGGCGCTCGGGCCGCACCGCGTCCACGATCCGGTCGAACGGCACCTGGTCGTGCCCGAGCGCGGCCAGCGCGCTGTCGCGCACCTGGTCCACCAGCTCGGTGAAGCTCGCCGCGCCGGCCAGGTCGACCCGGATCGGCACGGTGTTGACGAAGAAGCCGACCATCTCCTCCAGTTCGGGCCGGGAGCGGCCGGCCACCGGGGTGCCGATCAGCACGCTGGTGCTCTCGGTGCGGCGGGCCAACAGGGTCGCGTAGGCGGCCAGCAGCACCATGTACGGGGTGGCCGAGCGGCTGCGGGCCAGCGCCCGGACCCCGGCCATGGTCTCCGGGTCGATCCGGTCCAGCAGCAGCGCGCCCGGCACCGGACCGGCCGTGGCGCGGCGCGGGCGGTCGGGGGCGAGCTCCAGGAAGGTCGGGGCGGCGTCCAGGTAGCGGCGCCACCAGTCGGCCGCCGCGTCCAGCCGGGGGCCGGAGAGCACGGCGCGCTGCCAGACCGCGAAGTCGGCGTACTGCAGCGGGTCGGGCGCCGACCGGCCATCCGGCTCGGCGTAGTCGGCGGCCAGCTGCTTGAAGAGCACCTCGATCGACCAGCCGTCGCAGATCGCGTGGTGCAGGCAGAGCCCGAACAGGTGGTCCTGCGGCCCCAGTTCGGCCAGCCGGGCGCGCACCAGCGGGCCGGCCTGCAGGTCGAACGGCTCCTCGGCCCAGCGGGTGGCCTCCGCCAGGGCCTGCTCGGGCCGGTCCGTCAGGTCGGTCACCGGCAGCGGCAGGTCGAGCACGGCGGCCGGCGCCTGCCGGGGCTCCCCGGTCGGGCCGGCCGGGAAGGTGGTGCGCAGGCTCTCGTGGCGCGCCACGGCGCGGCGCAGGGCCCGGTGCAGCGCGGCCCGGTCGAGCGGGCCGCGCAGCCGCACGGTGATGTGCACGTTGTAGGTGGCACTCGGACCGGTCAGCCGGTCGAGGAACCAGAGGCGTTGTTGGGCGTGGGAGAGCGGGACGTGGTCCGAGCGGTCCACCGGGGTGATGGCGGGCGTCCTCGGCCGGCCCCGCTCGCTAGCGGGCTTCGACACGGAGGTTCCTGTTCTTGACGCGCCGGGAGGTGACGGGCGCGGAACGCTTCACGGCAGCGGTGCGGTGTTCGCCGCCGCCGGGAATCGATCCTTTACGGCGGCCGACGCGGGGTCAACAAGTGCCCGGTAAACCGTTCTTCAATCGCTTCTGTGCGGGAGATAAAACCCGCTCGGCAACGATGACCGGCACTATGACCCAAACCCTTGAACCCCGGGGCGGCCACGAGCACGCCACGAATCCGCCGGCGCCGCCGCCGGCACCCACCTCGTTCGCCCAGGAACAGCTCTGGCTGCTGGACCGGCTGATCCCGCAGCGCCAGGCCTACAACGTCCCCGGGCGATTCCGGCTGCGCGGCGCACTGGACCGCGAGCTCACCGCGCGCACCCTGCGGGCGCTGATGGAGCGCCACCCGGCGCTGCGCACCGCGATGATCGAGGACGACGGCGACCTGTGGCAGCACGTGCGGCCCACCTCGGCCGTGCCGGTGCCGCTGGACTGGCACGACCTGCGCGGCCTCGCGGAGGCCGAACGGGCCGAGCGGGAGCGGGAGCTCGCCCTGGCCGAGGCCGCCGCGCCGTTCGACCTGGACCGGGCGCCGCTGTGGCGGGCCGTGCTGGTGCGCACCGCCGAGCAGGAGCACGTGCTGCTGCTGACGCTGCACCACATCATCACGGACGGCTGGTCGATCCAGCTGTTCCTGGACGAGTTCTGCCAGCTCTACGCGGCCCTGGCGGCCGGGCTGCCCAGCCCGCTGGCGCCGCTGGCCGGCAGCCCGGCCGCCTCCGCCCAGCGCCAGCGCGAGCTGCTGCGCACCGGCGGCCTGGACCGCGAACGCGCCTACTGGCGGGCCGAGCTGGCCGGCGCACCGGCGACCATGCCGGCCCTGGCCGGCCGGCCGCGGCCCGCCAAGCCCAGCTACCGGGGCGCCGCCGTGGAGTTCACCCTGCCCACCGAGCTGGTCGAGCGGACCGAGGCGCTGGGGCGGCGGCTGCGGGCGTCGCCGTTCATGGTGTTCCTGGCGGCCTTCGAGACCGTGCTGCTCCGCTGCACCGGCCGCACCGACATCCTGGTCGGTACACCGACCTCCGGACGCGGCGGGCCGGACGAGGAGAAGCTGTTCGGATTCTTCGTCAATTCCCTTCCGCTGCGCACCGACCTGTCCGGCTCACCGTCCTTCGTCGACGCAGTGAAACGGATTCGCGCCACCACTCTGGCGGCGCTGGACCACCAGGCACTGCCTTTCGAGGAAATCGTCCGCGAATCGGCGGGCCGCCGCGGAATCTCCCACCATCCGGTCTTCCAGGTCCTGTTCGCCCTGACGCTGCTTCAGGAAAACGCGGAATTCGGCGCCTTGACGATCGAACCGCTGCCGACCGCCCGCACCGGCACCGCCAAGTTCGACCTGGCGATGATGCTCTACCGCTCCGCGAGCGGAATGCGCGGAGCCGTGGAGTTCGCCACCGATCTGTTCGACCGGGACCGGGTCGAGCGGCTGGTCGAGCTCTGGACCGCACTGCTGGCCGCCGTGCTGGCCGACCCCGAACTGCCGGTCGACTCCGACCTGCTGCCGCACCCCGCGCCCGAGGACCTGGCCGCCCCGGACGAGCAGCCGCCCACCGGCGTGCCCGCCGCGCCGACCACCGCCCCCGAGACGGCAGACCGGGCACTGCTGGCCACCGTCTGGCGCGAGGTGCTCGGGCTGCACACCCTCGACCCGGACCAGGACTTCTTCGACCTCGGCGGGCACTCCCTGCTGGCCATGCGGATCACCGCCCGGGTCGGCGCCGCCCTCGACCTCGACCTGCCGATGACCGTGCTCTTCCAGAACCCCACCCTGGCCCGGTTCTGCGCCGCGGTGGACGCCGCGCTGGCCGAGGCCGACCAGCCCGCGCCCGGCGCCGACGAGCCCACCACCACTTCGACCAGCGAAGGACAATCGTGATCGACACCAGCATCGGCTCCTCCTGCGTCCACCGGATCTTCGAGGAGCAGGCCGCCCGCCGACCGGAGGCCGTCGCCCTGGTCGCCGAGGAGGGCGACCTCAGCTACGCCGAACTCAACCACCGCGCCAACCAGCTCGCCCACCAGCTGATCCGCACCGGCATCGGCCCGGACCGCCCGGTGGGGCTCTTCCTGGAGCGCTCCGCCACCTTCGTGGTGGCCGCGCTCGCCGTGCTCAAGGCCGGCGGCTGCTACGTGCCGCTGGACCCGGAGTACCCGGCGGCCCGGGTGGCGGCCATGCTGGCGGACACCCAGGTCTCGGTGGTGCTCACCCGGGCCGGTGTGGTCGACCGCCTGCCCCGCCACGACACGGTGGTCCTCTGCCTGGACGAGATCGCCGCCCTGCTGGAGACCCTGAGCAGGGCCGACCCGGCGATCGAGGTCTCCCCCGACCACCTCGCCTACATCATGTACACCTCGGGGTCCACCGGCCGCCCCAAGGGCGTGATGGTGCCGCACCGCGGGGTGACCCGGCTGGTGCGCGGCGCCGACTACCTGGAGCTCGGCCCGGGCGAGGTGCTGCCGCTGCTCTCCTCGGTCTCCTTCGACGCCTCCACCTTCGAGATCTGGGGCGCCCTGGCCAACGGCGCCCGACTGGTGGTCGGCCCGGCCACCGCACCGTCGATCGGCGACCTGGGCCGGCTGATCGAGCGGCACGGCATCACCACGCTGTGGCTGACCGCGGGCCTGTTCCACCTGGTGGTCGACGAGCTGCCCGGCGCGCTCACCGGGGTGCGCCAACTGCTGGCCGGCGGCGACGCGCTGGGCGTGCCGCAGGTGCGCCGGCTGCTCGCCGAGCACCCCGGCTGCCGGCTGGTCAACGGCTACGGCCCGACCGAGGGCACCACCTTCACCACGGTGTTCCCGCTGCCCGCGAACTGGCAGCCCGGACCGTCGGTGCCGATCGGCCGACCGGTCGCGGGCACCCTGGTGCGGGTGCTGGACGCCGAGCTGCGCCCGGTGGCGGCCGGGGAGCCCGGTCAACTCTTCGTCGGCGGCGAGGGGTTGGCCCGGGGCTACCTCAACCAGCCGGGCCGCACGGCCGACCGCTTCGTCCCCGACCCGGCCGGCCCGGTCGGCGCCCGGCTCTACGCCACCGGCGACCAGGTCCGCGAACTGCCCGACGGGTCACTGGAGTTCCTCGGCCGGTTGGACCAGCAGGTGAAGTTCCGCGGCTACCGGGTGGAGCTCGGCGAGATCGAGTCGGTGCTGCGCGAGCACCCGGCCGTGCGCGACGTGGCGGTGCGGCTGATCGGCGACTCGGTGGAGGACCGCCGGCTGGTCGCCTACCCGGTGCTGGAGCGCGCCGAGGCGCTGGCCGAGCTGCGCCCGTGGCTCGCCGACCGGCTGCCGAGCGCCCTGGTGCCGGGCCTGTGGCAGCCCCTCGACGCGCTGCCGCTCACCCTCAACGGCAAGGTGGACCGCGCCGCGCTGCCCACCCCGTCGGTGCTCGCCCCGCCGGCGCCCCCGGCCGCCGAGGCCGCCGACGCCCACGAGCGGGAGGCCGTCGCCGCGGTGTTCCGCGAGGTGCTCGGGCTGGCCGAGGCCCGGCCGCAGGACGACTTCTTCGAGCTCGGCGGCCACTCACTGCTCGCCGCCAAGGTGGTGGCCCGGCTGCGCCGCGCGCTCGGGGTCGAGCTGCCGATCAGCGTGGTCTTCGACCACCCCACCGTCGCCGCGCTGGCCGCCCAGGCCCGCCTCGCCGCCACCGGGAGCCCGGCATGACCCGGCCCGCCGCGCCGTCGACGACCGACGCGCTCGACACCGCACTGGACAGCGCCCCGGACACCGCACTGGACACCGCCGACCGGCTGGAGCCGGTCCACCGCACCATCGCCCGCCACGCCCGGCGCACCCCCGACGCGCCCGCCCTGGTCGAGGACGGCCGCACCCTGACCTACCGCGAGCTCGACGCGGCCGCCGCCCGGGTCGCCGCCGAGCTGCGCCGGCGCGGCGCCGGCCCCGGCCAGGTGGTGGCCGTGCTGGCCCCGCGCGGCACCGACGCCGTCGTGGGCGCCCTCGGGGTGCTCCGGGCCGGCGCCGCCTACCTGCCGCTCGACCCGGCCCAGCCGCGCGAGCGCCTGGCCGGCATCCTGCGCACCGCCGCGGTGGAGCTGCTGGTGGCGGCCGACTCGGCGGCCGCCCTCGCACCGCTGCCCGCCGACCGGGTGCTGCTGCTGGACGCCTGCCCGGCGGTTGACGAGCCGTCAGCACCGGCCGGCCCGGCCGACCTCGCCTACGTGGTCTTCACCTCCGGCTCCACCGGCGAGCCCAAGGGCGTGCTGGTCGGCCACGACTCGCTCGCCAACCTGTGCGCCTGGCACCGCCAGGCGCACGGCACCGGCCCGGCCGACCGGTTCAGCGCCGTCTTCTCCCCCGGCTTCGACGGCGCGGTGGCCGAGCTGTGGCCCGCCCTGACCGCCGGCGCCCAGCTGCACCTGGCCCCGGCGTCCGCCACCCTGGAGCCCGCCCGGCTGCGCGACTGGCTGCTGGAGCACCGGATCACCGTGTCGCTGCTGCCGACCCCGCTGGCCGAGGCGCTGCTCGCCCTGGACTGGCCGGCCGACTGCGCGCTGCGGGTGGTGCACGCGGCCGGCGACCGGCTGCGGGCCCGGCCCGCCCCGGAGCTGCCGTTCGCCTTCGGCAACGCCTACGGCCCGACCGAGAACACCGTGTGGAGCACCGAGGGGCCGGTGACCCCCGACGGCGAGGGCCTGCCCGACCTCGGCCTGCCGGTGGCCGGCGCGCTGGTCCGGGTGCTGGACGAGGAGCTGCGCGAGGCCCCCGTCGGCGAGCCCGGCGAGCTGTACCTGGCCGGCCCGGGCCTGGCCCGCGGCTACGTCAACCGCCCGGCGCTGACGGCCGACCGCTTCGTCCCCGACCCCACCCGCCCCGGCGCCCGGATGTACCGCACCGGCGACCTGGCGAGCCGCCGCCCGGACGGCCGCCTCGACTTCCTCGGCCGGACCGACCGGCAGATCAAGCTGCGCGGCTTCCGGATCGAGCCCGGCGAGGTCGAGATGGCGGTGCGCTCCCACGAGACCGTCGCCGACGCCCATGTGATGCTCCATCAGAGCGCCGCCGGGGACCGCCTGGTGGCCTACCTGGTGCCGACCGACCTGCGCCGCTGGACCAGCCCGGCCGAGCTGCGCGCCCACGTCGCCGACCGCCTGCCCGAGTACCTGCGGCCCGGCGTGTACGTGGCGCTGGAGCGGATGCCGCTGACCGTCAACGGCAAGGTCGACGTCGCGGCGCTGCCCGAGCCGCCGCGCACGGCCAACCGCACCGCCCAGGGCCCGCTGGTCGCACCGCGCACCGCGCTGGAGCGCGCCGTCGCGGCCGCCTGGTGCGCGGTGCTCTGCCTGGCGGAGGACGAACTCGGCGTCCACGACGAGTTCTTCGAGCTCGGCGGCTACTCGCTGCTGGCCGGGCAGATCGTCGAGCGGCTGCGCGCCGAGCTGGGCCGCCCCGTCCCGATCACCCTGCTGTTCGAGCACCCGACGGTGGCCGGCCTGGCCGCGCGGCTGGCCGAACAGGCCGGCCCCGCCGCCGTCCCCGGCGGCTGGCAGCACAGCGAGGAGGCCCGCCACCCGCTCTCGCTGCTCCAGGAGGAGGTCTGGTTCCTGGCCCAACTGGCCCCGCGCAGCGTCGCTTACAGCACCCAGACCACCCTGCGGGTGCGCGGCCCGCTCGACCTGGACCTGCTCGACCGGGCGCTCACCGCCCAGGCCCGCCGGCACAGCATCCTGCGCACCAGCTTCGTGGCGGACGAGGACGGCCGGCCCTGGCAGATCGTCCGCGACCCGGTCGAGGTGCGCGCCGAGCGGCTCGACCTGCGCGAGCTGTCCGCCGCCGACCAGGTGCACCGGGTGCGCGAGCTGGTCGCCGAGCGGGCCGAGCGGCCGTTCGACCTGGGCCGGCCGCCGCTGTACCGCTGGACGGCCTGCCGGCTGGCCGAGCAGGAGTACGAACTGATCCTGGTGGAGCACCACTTCGTGCACGACGGCTGGTCCTACGTGGTGCTCACCCGGGAGCTGGGCGAGCTCTACGACGCGCTGCGCACCGGCCGCGCCCCGCAGCTGCCGGAACTCGACCACCAGTACGCCGACTTCGCCCGCTGGCAGCGCTCCGCCGCGACCGGCCCCGAGCTGGCCGGCCAACGGTCCTACTGGCTGGAGCGGTTGGCCGGCGCCCCGCAGCGCATCGCGCTGCCCACCGACCGGCCCAGGCCCCGCCACCAGACCTTCCACGGCGGCCGGCTGCGCTTCGACCTGCCGCCCCAGGTGCCCTCCGCCGTCCGCGAGTTGGCGCGCCGCTCGGCGGCCACCCCGTACATGGTGATGCTGGCCGCGTTCGTGCTGCTGCTGCACCGGCGCACCGGCGAGCGGGACCTGTGCGTCGGTTCGGGCTTCGCCAACCGGCGCAAGGAGACCGAGCACCTGATCGGGATGTTCGTCAACAGCGTGGTGCTGCGCAACGAGGTGCCGGCCGGCGCGAGCTTCCGCGACCTGCTGGCCGGCGCCCGCAAGACCGTCGTCGACGCGGCGGCCAACCAGGAGTTCCCGTTCGTCGAGCTGGTCCGGGCGCTGCGGCCGCCGCGCGAGCTGTCCGCCAACCCACTGTTCCAGGTCATGTTCAACTTCCACGACACCCCGACGGAGGAACTCACCCTGGCGGGCGCCCCGGTGGCCGTCTACGAGCACGAGAACGAGTCCGCCAAGACCGACCTGAACATCATCGTCATCCCGCACGGCAGCCGCCGGGTCGGCACCGAGGACTACCTGGACGACCGGATGACGGTGCTCTGGGAGTACAGCGCCGACCTGTTCGACCGCGCGACCGTGGAGGCGATGGCCGCCGAGTACGTCGAACTGCTCACCGCCGCACTGGCCGACCCGGACGCCCCGGTGGCCTGAGGCACCGGCGGCCCGCCCCCGGCAAAAAGAGGGGGGCGGGCCGCCTACACCGTCAGCCGCCCGTGCAGGCGCACCAGCGCGTCGGCCTCCTCCAGCGAGAGCGGGTGGGAGAACAGGTAGCCCTGGCCGAGCGGGCAGCCCATCTCGGCCAGCAGGTCGCGCTGCGCGGTGTTCTCGATGCCCTCGGCGATCACCTCGACGCCGAGCTTCTCGGCGATCCGGGCGATGCCCTCGACCAGCGCGTACTGCTGGGCGGAGTGGGCGAGGCCGTCGATGAAGGACTTGTCGATCTTCAGGATGGAGATCGGGAACTCCCGCAGGTAGCTCAGCGAGGAGTAGCCGGTGCCGAAGTCGTCGATCGCGATCCCGATGCCGAGGTCGCACAGTTCGCGCATGTCGGCGTGCACCCGCTCGTCGCGGTTCATCAGCACGCTCTCGGTCAGCTCCAGCACCAGCGAGCCGCGCTCCAGCGCGGAGCCGCGCACGATGTCGCGGACCACGTCGACGAAGTCGGCCTCGCGGAACTGGCGGGCCGAGACGTTGACGTTCAGCCGCAGCGGCGGCACCCCGCGACCGGCGCTCGGGCCGCGCAGCCGCTGCCAGCCCTCGCCGTCGGCCACCGCGCGCTGCAGCACCCAGGCGCCCAGCCGGACGATCTGGCCGCTCTCCTCGGCCACCGGGATGAACTCGTCCGGCATCATCATGGCCCGCTGGTCCTGCGGCCAGCGCACCAGCGCCTCGAAGGCGACCAGCTCGCCGTTGCTGAGGTCGACGATCGGCTGGTAGTGCAGGGCGAACGCCGAGTCGGCGACCGCGACCGCGTTGTCCAGGTGCTCGTTGAGCTCGTGACGCTCGATCAACCCGGCCTGCAGGGAGGGGTGGTAGTGCCGCCACTGGCGCTTGCCGGCCGCCTTGGCCGCGTACAGCGCGAGGTCGGCGTGGGTGAGCAGCTCGGCCGACTGCACACTGTCCTCGGTGCTGGCGACGCCGATGCTGGCCGCGATCCTGGCCGTGCCGGAGCTGAGCCGGAAGGGCTCGTTGAAGGCGGTCAGCACGCTGTCCGCGATCGCCTGCACGTCGGCGGTGCGCAGCGCGTCCTCGACCAGCACCGCGAACTCGTCGCCGCCGAGCCGGGCCGCGGTGTCGGAGGTGCGCAGCGCGCCGCTGAGCCGCAGCGACACGGCGACCAGCAGCTCGTCGCCGACCGCGTGCCCCTGGGTGTCGTTGACCATCTTGAAGTCGTCCAGGTCGATGAAGAGCACCCCGGTGACCGTGCCGGAGCGCCGGCTGCGGGAGAGCGCGTGGTCGACCCGGTCCTGGAAGAGCACCCGGTTGGCCAAGCCGGTCAGCGAGTCGTGGAAGGCGCGGTGGGTGAGCTCGCGCTCCATCTGCCGCTGCTCGGTGACGTCGCGCAGGGTCAGTACCAGTCCACCGACGGTCGGGTCCTCGCGCAGGTCGGCGCAGTGCACCTCGGCCTCGATCGCGGTCCGGTCCTGGCGCAGCAGCCGCCAGTGCTCGCGCTGCCCGTCGTGGGCGCCCGAGCCCATCCGGGCCAGCGCCAGGCCGATGCCCCGGCTCTCCTCGGTCGGGACCAGGTCGGTCAGCCGCAGGCCGTCCAGGCTGGGGTAGCCGAGCACCCGCTCGGCGGAGGCGCTGGCGAAGCGGATCCGGTCGTCGTCGGGCGTGAGGATCAGGATGACGTCGGAGGCGTTCTGCACCACGGTGCGGAAGTACGCCTCGCTGTTGCGCCGGTTCACCTCCTGGCTGAGCACCACCCGCTCCAGCGCCAGCGCCGACTGGGCCGCCAGGATCTCCAGGGAACTCCATAAACCCGTGAGCTCGTGCTCGGTGCCGCTGACCACCAGCAGGCCGAGCAGCGAGTCCCCCGCGGGGCGCTCGGTCAGCGCGAGCGGGCAGAGCAGGGCGGCCGGGGCGGTGCCGAGCAGCTCGGCGAGCACCGGCGGGAAGTCCTCGGCCCGCCGCAGCTCGGTGCTGCGCACCGTCTCCAGGCGGGACAGCGCGAGGGTCGGCGCGGCCGGGTCGGCGGCGGCGCCGGCCGGGCGGGGGTCGCGGATCCGCAGCGCGCCGCCCTCGTCGATCGCGAGCAGCGCCCGGTAACCGTCCTCGTGCGGCATCAGCCCGCTGCCGACCACCTGCACCGCGGCCACCACCTCGTCGACCGTGGCCGCCGAGGTCAGTGCGGCCCCGGCCTCGCGCAGCGCGCGCTCACGGGCCAGCACCTGACGGTGCATCAGCACCACGCCGGCCAGCCGGGCCGCCACCAGCACGAACAGCACCGCGGAGAAGCCGCCGATCACCCCGGCGTGGTGGCTCTGCCCGGTGGAGGCCTCCAGGATCAGGATGGCCGGGGCGATCAGCGAGGCGAGCGTGAGCAGCACCAGCCGCCCGGCGCCGATGTCCCCGCTGCGCCCGGGGATCGGCCGGGTCAGCTCGACCATGGAGGGGTGCAACGCCGCGGCTCCCCACAGGCAGTAGAAGAGCGCCCACCCGAGGTCCACGGGCGTGCCGATGTGCCAGGTGCCGTGCAGCTGGATCAGCCCGTAGGCGGTGTCCGAGGCGAGCAGGCCCAGGCTGCCGACGGTGAGCAGCACCAGCGACGGACTCTTGCCCCCGTGCGGCACCAGCAGCCGCATCAGCATCGCCAGGATCAGGATGTCGCCGAGCGGGTAGGCGATCGAGACCGCCTTGGCCACCACGCTCAGGTCCGGCGTGTGCACGTTGGGCAGCACCAGGTAGATCCAGGTGAGCAGCCCGAGGCCCACGCTGAGGATGAGCGCGTCCAGCAGGCTGGCCCAGTCCTGGTGCGCGGTGCGCCAGCGGACGAAGCCGAGCACGCCGATCGCGTACAGCGCGTACTCGGCCAGGTAGAAGCCGTCGGCGACGGACGGGAACGGGTTGTTCAGGTGCAGGAACTGGGTCTGCACCACCTGGACGATCTCGCCGCAGGTGAAGCTGAAGTTGGCCAACGCGAGCAGCAGCCAGGGCACCGGGTGGGCGGGCCGGTTCAGCCGCACGCCGACCACGATGGCGGCCACCCCGCCGAACCCGATGCCGGTCCACCAGATGATCCGCTGGGTCGGATAGACGTAGTAGATCCCGGTGAAGACCACCATCCAGACCAGGTAGCACGCCATCAACTGCTGTCGCCCGCGGGTCAAGAACGCCACCTCCCGAACGGTTCGCCCCCTGGAGCGTGTGTGCGATCACCACCGCGGTCGATCCTCCTCGCGCGGCAACCAGCCGTTACGCCAGTATAGTTGGGAGGTAACGGGTGTGCCCGGCCAGCCCGGGGCCGCTCCGCCGGGGCCCTCCCCGCCGGTGCTCCGCTTCCGCCCGCCCCGCCCGGCTGCGCCGAGGTCAGAACCATGGATGATGTGCCAGCGACCGACAGTGGTCGTCACCGCGTGCTGCGCAACGGCGCGGGCGCGTACGCCGTCTGGCGCGCCGGCGCCCCGGTCCCCAGCGGGTGGCAGGAGGTCTGCGCGGCCGGGTCGCGCGGCGCGGCGCTGGCCGAGGTGGCCCGCCGCTGGGCCGGCCCGAACGGCCTGGAGCGGCGCGGCGGCGACGGCCCGACCCTGCACCGGCTCTTCCGGGCCCGGGCCGCCCGGCAGCCGCGCGCCCTCGCGGTGGTCTCCGACGAGGAGCAGCTCAGCTACGGCGAACTCGACGACCGCACCGACCGCTTGGCCGGTGCGCTGCGCGCCATGGGCGTGCGGGAGGGCGAGGCGCTGCCGATCTGCCTGCCCCGCAGCACCGACCTGGTGGTCGCGCTGCTCGCCGCACTGAAAGCCGGGGCCGTCTTCCTGCCGCTCGACCCCGACTACCCGGACGCCCGGCTGGCCCACCTGGTGGCCGGCTGCGGCGCCACCCGGGTGCTGACCAGCCGCGGCAACCGCCGGCGCTTCGCCGGCACCCCGGTCGAGGCCGTGGCGACCGACGAGTACCGCACCGGCGGCGCGGCGGCCACGTCCACCGACCCGGCCCTGGTGGGCGCCGACGACCCCGCGTACCTGATCTACACCTCCGGCACCACGGGCGCGCCCAAGGGCGTGCTGGTCAGCCACCGTTCGCTCGCCTTCACGGTGTCCCGGGCCGCCGCGGCCTACCGGATCACGCCGGCCGACCGGGTGCTGCACCTGGCCGCCCTCGGCTTCGACACCGCGCTGGAGCAGCTCTTCGCGCCGCTGCTCAGCGGCGCCACGGTGGTCCTCGGCGGGCGGACCACCTGGGCCCCCAGCGAGCTGCTCGACCAGCTGCCCCGGCTGGCGATCACCGTCGCCGACCTCACCCCCGCCTACTGGCACCACCTGCTCGGCCTGATCCCGGAGCACGAGCCGAACCCCGCCCGCCCGCGCCTGCTGATCGTCGGCGGCGACACCGTGCACGCCGACGACTGCCGCGACTGCCTGCGCCTGCTGCCCGGCACCCGGCTGCTCAACGCCTACGGCGTCACCGAGGCCGCGGTCACCTCGACGCTGTGGGAGGCGACCAGCGCGGCCCTGGCGCAGGCGCCGGCCGCCCCCGTGCCGATCGGCCGGCCGCTGCCCGGCGCCCGGGTGCACCTGCTGGACGCCGCCCTGCAACCGGTGCGCCCGGGCGAGCGGGGCGAGATCTACCTCGGCGGGCCGGGCGTGGCGCTGGGCTACTGGCGCAGCCCCGAGCTCACCGCCGAACGCTTCCTGCCCGACCCCTACGCCCGGGGCGCCGGCGAGCGGATGTACCGCACCGGGGACGCCGGGCGCTGGCGGCCGGACGGCAACCTGGAGTTGCTCGGCCGCTTCGACGACCAGGTCAAGGTCCGCGGCTTCCGGGTCGACCCGGTCGAGATCGAGAGCGTGCTCGCCGCGCACCCCGCAGTCCGGATGGCCCGGGTCTGCCCGGCCGAGGACGGCGGCCCCGACGGCGAGCGCCGGCTGACCGCCTACTACACGCTGACCGACCGGTCGCGCTCCGGCGCCGACGCCCGCCGCTCCGGGCTGCGCCGGTACCTGGCCGAGCGGCTGCCCTCGTTCATGGTCCCGGCCGAGTTCGTGCTGCTCGACCAGCTGCCGCTGACCCCGGCGGGCAAGGTCGACCGGCTGCGGTTACCCCGCACCGAGCCCCGGGTGCGCCGCCGCGCCGAGGAGGACGGCGGACCGGACGGACGCGGCCCCGGCGGCGGGGCGGGCGGCTCGGCCGCCACCCGGGCCGACCTGGCCCGGGCCTGGGAGCAGGTGCTCGGCATCGAACGGGTCAGGGCCGAGGACGACTTCTTCGAGCTCGGCGGCAACTCGCTGCTGCTGATGGAGATGCTGGCCCGGGCCCGCGGCACGTTCGGCATCGAGGTCGGGTGGATCCGCTTCCTGACCCGCTCGCTGCTGCACGACTCCCGGCTGGGCGCCTTCGCGGAGGCCGTCGACATCGCCCGCACCGGGGCCCGCCAGGCCGTCGCCCGCGAGGTGGACCTGGCCGCCGAGTCGACCCTGGACGGCGCCGGGATCCGCACCGGCGGCGGGCCGCGGCCGCGCCGGGAGGCGCCGGCCGAGCTGCTGATCACCGGGGCGACCGGGTTCTGCGGCATCCACCTGCTGGCGGTGCTGCTGGCCACCACCCGGGCCCGGATCCACTGCCTGGTCCGCGCCCCCGACGAGCAGCACGCCTGGGAGCGCCTGCGCGCGGCCCACCAGCGCTTCCTCGGCCGGGACTTGGCCGCCGACCGGGTGCTGCCGCTGGTCGGGGACCTGACCCGGCCGCGGCTCGGGCTGACCGAGCGGCGCTTCACCGAGCTGGCCGGCTCGCTCGACGCCATCCACCACCTCGGCGGGCAGGTCAACTTCATCTACCCGTACCACCAGTTGCACGCGGCCAACGTGGCCGGCACCCGCGAGGTGATCCGGCTGGCCGGGCACTCGCGGGGCATCCCGGTGCACTACCTGTCGACGCTGGCGGTGCTGGCCGGCTTCGGCGCGGCGGGGGTGCACGAGGTGACCGAGGAGACCCCGCTGGCCCACTCCGACCGGCTCGGGGTGGGGTACGTGGAGAGCAAGTGGGTGGCCGAGGCGATGCTGCACCGGGCCGCCGCGGCCGGCCTGCCGGTCACCGTGGTGCGGACCAACGACGTCACCGGCGACCTGGCCGGCGGCACCCCGAACACCGGCACCGAGATCTGTGCCCTCATCAAGTACATCGCGGAGAGCGGGAGTTGCCCGGACGTGCAGCTGCCGCTGGACTTCGTGCCGGCCGACCGGTTCAGCCGGGCGCTGGCCCACCTGGCCGCCGACGCGCCGGCCGGCGGCGACGTCTACCACGTGGTCAGCCCGCGTCCGGTGCTGCTCGGCTCGCTCGCGGCCCGGCTGCGGGCGCTCGGCCACCCGGTGGAGGAAGTGCCGTTCCCCGCCTGGGTGGAGGCCCTGGTGCAGTTCGCGGCCGGGCACCCCACCCACCCGATGACGGCCTTCGTGCCGCTGTTCGTGGACCGGGCCCCGGGCACCGAGCTGTCGATCAGCGAGATGTACTTCCGGCCGGTCTTCCCGCGCTTCTCGCGGGCCAACGCGGACCGGGCGCTGGACGGCAGCGGCGTCGAACTTCCGCCGGTGGACGACGCGTTGCTCGACCACTTCATCGGCCGGCTGCAGGCGACCGGGTGGCTGGCGGCGCCCGGGCGGGTGCTCTCGCCGTGACCGGCGCGCCGACCGACGGCCGGTGGTGCGAGGCGCTCGACCTGGCGAACGCCCCCGGCGACGCGCCCGCCGCCTTCTGCGCCGACCTCTCGCCGTCGAGCCTGCTGGCCGCCTACCGCCGGGGCCTGTTCCCGCTGCCGGCCGCCGACGAGTACGCGGCGGCGCTCAACGAGGCGCTGTTCGAGGGCCGGGTCGCGGACGGCTCGATCGGCCTGTCCGGCGCCCCGGCGCAGGCCTACCGGGTGGCCTGGTGGTCGCCGGACCCGCGCCCGGTGCTCGCCCCCGACCAGGTGCACCTGACCCGCCGGCTCACCCGCCGGCTGCGCAACGGCACGCCCTGGTCGGCCACCGCGGACCGGGCCTTCGGCGAGGTGCTGGCCGCCTGCGCGGCGGGGCGCGAGCAGCAGTGGCTGACCGCGGAGCTGCGCGCGTCCCTGGAGCGGCTGCACCGGGACGGGTTCGCGCACAGCGCGGAGGTCTGGGAGGGCGGCGAGCTGGTCGGGGGCGTCTTCGGCGTGCTCGCGGGACCGGTCCTCAGCCTGGACTCGATGTTCCACCGCCGCCCGGGCGCCGGGCAGGTGGCCGTGGCCGAGCTGGGCGCACGGTTCGCCGAGGCGGGCGGGGAGTTGCTCGACGCGCAGTGGGACAGCCCGCACGTGCGCGCGCTGGGTGCCCGCCCGGTCGGCCGGGCGGCCTACCTGGCGCGGCTGGGGCGGGACGCGGTGCCGGGCGGGCTGCCGGGCGGCGAGCGGCCGGTGGCGCGCGCGGCCGTGCTTGCCCCCGCCCGAAGTTGACGCCCCGTCAGTTCTCGGGCAGTCCGAAGGCGGCCAGCAGGGCGTCGACCCCGGCCGTCAGCGCGGCGGGGCCGGCCGGCTGCACGAGGTGCTCGGCGGTGCGGCGCAGGGCCGGGGTCTCCTGGACGGACAGGTGCTGGAGGCCGAGCCGGATGCCGATCTCGGGGGCGGTGGGGTCGTCGATCACGGCCTGGAGGTCGGTGAGGACGGAGCCGAGGGTCCACCCGGTCACGGCGCGGTAGGCCAGGGCCGCCGTCGGGTCGTCCAGGCCGGCCCGGCCGAGCAGCGCCAGCACCCGGTCGTGGGTGCGCAGCACGGCCGGGGGGCGGCGGGTCAGCGGCACCGCCAGCATCCGGGTGGCCAGCAGCGGGGCCACCTGCGGGTGCGCCAGCGCCACCCGGTAGGTGGTCAGCACCACCCGGTGGAGTCCGGCCCGCCAGTCCGCGTCCGGCGGCGCCGCGGTGCGCTCCAGCTCCTGCTCGACCTCTTCGTGCAGCACCTCGACCAGGCCGTCGAGAAGGGCGCTCTTGCCGTTGGCGTAGCGGTACAGCGACATGGCCTCGACGCCCAGTTCGGCGGCGACCTTGCGCATGCTCAGCCCGGACAGGCCCTCGCGGCCCACCAGCTCGAAGGCGGTGCGCAGCACGCGGGAGCGGCTGAGCCTGCCGTAGCGGCCTCGGTCACCGGTGCGGCGGGCTGGTCCGGCCGGGTTGCTGGACATGTCTCCCCTGCTCGTGGTGGTCGGTGCCGGGCGCCGGACCCCTTGCGGATCAGGTGTTGACCGACGGGCCGATGAGGAACATTCTGGACGTGTACGTCGTAAGCCTACAACGCCAGGTTACGCCGAAAGGCTCAGGCGAAGGCCCGTGACAAGGCCCCCGTGACCGGGCGCGGCACCACGAAGACGGACGAAGACGGACCAGGTGATCCGGATGCTCCTCCTCAGGCCTCCCACCAACCCCGCGGGCGTTCCCCCCGACCTGCGGCGACCCCCCGTCGACCTGGAGGTCGTCGTCCCCGCCAAGGACGAGGAGGGGCGGCTGCCCGCCACCCTGGAGGCGGTGCGCGGCCTGCTGGCCGCCCGCCCGTGGTCCTCGGCCGTGGTGGTGGTCGACAACGACAGCGTGGACGGCACCCTCGACATCTGCCGCGACCGCGCCGGTGCCCGCGTACCGGTCCACGTGATCGGCTGCAGCGAGCACGGCAAGGGCGCGGCCGTGCACCGCGGGCTGGCCACCTCCACCGCCCGCTACACCGGCTTCCTGGACGCCGACAACGCCACCCCCGTGCGCCACCTCGACACCGCGATGGACCTGCTCGCCCAGGGCTGGTCGGCGGTGATCGGCTCGCGGCTCGCCGAGGGCGCCCCGCGGCCGGCCCGGCAGTCGGTGCTGCGGCAGGGCGGCAGCTGGCTCTTCCACCGCACCGCCCACCACCTGCTGCCGGACATCGCCGACAGCCAGTGCGGCTTCAAGTTCTTCGACGGCGCGCTGGTGCGCGCGGTGCTGCCGCGCTGCCGGATCGACGGCTTCTCCTTCGACGTCGAGCTGCTGGCCCTGATCGCCCGCGGCGGCGGGCGGATCGCCGAGATCCCGGTGGACTGGACGGACGTGCCCGGCTCCACCTTCTCCGCCCGGCGGGACGGCCTGCGCTCGATGGCCGACCTCCTCCGCATCTCCCTCAGCAGGTGACCGACGATGACCGAGTCATGCCCCGCACCGCGCCGGCCCGCCAACCTGGCCCGGCTCGCGGACCACCGGATCCTCTTCCTCAACTGGCGCGACCCCGGCCACCCGCGGGCCGGCGGCGCCGAGGCCTACTGCTTCGAGATCGCCCGGCGCCTGGCCGCGGCCGGCGCCGAGGTCACCCTGTTCACCGCCCGCCCGCCGGGCAGCGCCGCCGAGGAGCGGGTCCAGGGCGTGCGGGTGCTGCGCCACGGCGGCAGCTACGGGGTCTACCGGGCCGCCGCGCTGCACCTGCTCACCCACCGGCACGGCTACGACGCGGTGGTCGACTGCCAGAACGGGATCCCGTTCTTCTCGCCGCTGTTCCTGGCCCGCTGGACCGCGGTGGTGATGGTCGTGCACCACGTCCACCAGCAGCAGTTCGACCGCTACTTCCGGTTCCCGATGAACTCGGTCGGGCGGCTGCTGGAGAAGCGGGTCAGCCGGCTGGTCTACCGGCACCGCCCGATCGTCACCGTCTCGCCCTCCACCCGGGCCGGCATCCGCCGCGAGCTCGGCTTCACCAACCCCGTGCACCTGGTGCCCAACGGCGGGCCCGGGCCGAGCGACGCGCCGCTGCCCCCGCGCAGCCCCCGCCCGGCCATCGCGGTGGTGAGCCGGCTGGTCGCGCACAAGCGGGTGGACTGGCTGCTGAAGGCCGCCGCCCGGGCCGCCGCGAACTGGCCCGGACTCACCCTGGACATCGCCGGCGACGGGCCCGAGCTGCCCGAACTGCGCCGGCTGGCCGCCCGCTACGGGCTGGCCGACACCGTCACCTTCCACGGCCACGTCGACGAGCGGCGCAAGCGCGAGCTGCTGGCCCGCGCCTGGCTGACCGTCATCCCCTCGGTGGCGGAGGGCTGGGGGCTCACCGCCATCGAGGCGAACACCGTCGGCACGCCGGTGCTGGCCTACGACGTGCCCGGCCTGCGCGACGCCGTCCGCGACCGGCAGACCGGCTGGCTGCTCACCGCCGGCGGCGACCTGGCCACCGGCCTGGACCGGGCGCTCGGCATCCTCGCCGACGCCGACGAGCGCGAACGGATCGCCGAGCGCTGCCGGGCCTGGGCGGGCGGCTTCTCCTGGGACGCCAGCGCCGAACGGATGGCCGGCGTGCTGCTCGGCGAGTACCGCCGGGTCGAGGCCCGGCGCCGCTCCCGCCGCCACCCCAGCAACCTGGCCGTGCGCGCCCGCTTCCCGGTCCGCGACCCGGAACAGGCCGCCCGCGCCCTGGGCACCGGGGTGCGCGGCACCGACCACTGGGCCCGCACCGCCGAGGGCTTCACCCTGCTGCTGGGCGACTGCGACGAGCTGCGCGCCTGCGCGGCCCTGCGCCGCCTCGGCTACCAGGGCGCCTCCGTCGCGCTGGCCAGCCACGTCGACGAACTGGCACCCACGGAGCCGACACCATGACCGCCACCGCCACCACCCGGCCCGCACCCCCGGACACCCGGCCCGCCGCCGTGCCCGAGCACCGCGGCGACGAGGCGACCGCGGTGGACGGCGCCCGCTGGTTCGCCGCCGCCTACCTCGCCGTCGGCGCCCTCAACTACGGCTACGCGCTGGTGCTCACCCACCTGCTGGCGCCCGGCGCGTTCGCCCGCTTCGCCGCCGGGCAGAGCCTGCTGCTGTGCGCCTCCGCCGTCTCGGTCGTCGCCGTCCCCTGGGTGCTCGCCCAGGAGCTGGCGCGCAGCCGCGACGAGGAGCAGCGCGGCGCCGCGGTGGCCTTCGCGGTGTGCACCAGCCTGATCGGCGGCGTGCTCTCCGCGCTGGCCGTGGGCGCGATCGGCGTGGAGTTCGCCGGTCCGCTGACCGCGGCCGTGCTGGCCGTGGTGACGCTGCTGATCTACCTGACCCGGGTCACCGTCGGCTGGCTGCAGGGCTGCGAGCGGCTGCGCCCGATGGCCGGCGTCGCGGTCGCCGAGGCCGCGCTGAAGGTCGGCGCCGGGCTGGTGCTGGTCGTGCTGGCCCACGAGGCGCAGGTCGGCGCGCTGGCCGCCTTCGGCGTCGGGCTGCTGCCCTACCTGCTCTACTGGCCGCGCCGCCGCTCCGGCGCCCCGCGCCGGACCTGGCGCGGCCTGCTGGCCCGCACCGCGCTGTGGCGCCGCGCCGCCGGGATCGCCTGCCTGCAGGGCCTGGTGGCCGTGCTGGCCGCCGCCGACGTGGTACTGGTCGCGATCCTGTCGCACAACTCGGCGCAGGCCGCCGGCTACCAGGCCGCCGCCGCGCTGGGCCGCACCCCCTACTTCGTCGCGGGCGCCGTCGCGATGGCCTTCTTCCCGGCCCTGTCGCGGCGCGCGGCCGGCACCCCGCTGGCCGCCCGCGCGGTGCGGATGTACACCGGCGTGACGCTGCCGCTGGTGGCCGTCTGCGCCACCGTGCCGGCCGCGGTGGTGGCCGCGGTGTTCCCCGGCAGCCTCTCCTCGGCCGGGCCGGTCATGCCGTGGGCGGCGGTCAGCGGTTTCGCGCTGGGCGTGATCAGCCTCGCGGTGCTGTTCTTCCAGGCGGTCGACGACTACGCCGTGCGCGGGCTGCTCGCGCTCGGTGTGCCCGTGCAGGGCGCCGCGCTGCTGGCCGGCTGGCAGCTGGGCGGGGTGCACGGGCTGGCGGTCGGCGCGAGCTGCGGGCTGCTCGTGGTGGCCGCGCTGGTGGTCCGCCGCCTGGTCCGCTGCCACGGCGCCGGCGTGCTGGCCGGCCTGCCGCGCCTGGCTCCGCTGCTGCTGGTCGGCGTGCTGCTGGTGCTGCGCCCGCACCCGGTGGTGTGGGCGGCGGCCGCGGTGCTGGTCTCGGTGCACGCCGTGCTGCGCTTCCTGACCGAGCGTCAGGAGGAGCCGCGGCGGCCCCGGGTGGTGGTCTCCAGCTACGACGACGCGCAGAACCCGGCCTACCGGGGCGGCGGCGCCGTGGTCATCGAGCAGATCGCCCGGCGCCTGGCCGAGCGGTTCGAGGTGACCGTGCTCACCGTCGGTCGGCGCGGCAGCGTGCGCACCGCCGACGGCGTCACCTACCGCGGGCTGCCGCTGAGCTGGGCGGGCCCGCGGGCCGGTCAGCTGCTCTTCCAGGCCGCACTGCCGCTGATGGCCCGTCGGCTGCGCCACGACCTGTGGCTGGAGAGCTTCACCCCGCCGTTCTCGGCCGCCCTGCTGCCGCTGTTCACCCGGGCCCCGGTGATCGGCCTGGACCAGGTGCGCGCCGGCCGGGTGATGTGGCACAAGTACCACCTGCCGTTCTTCCTGGCCGAGCGGCTCAGCTTCCGCTGCTACCGCGACCTGGTCGCGCTCAACGAGGCCGACGCCGCCGAACTGCGCCGCTACAGCCCCCGGGCCCGGGTGCACGTGATCGCCAACGGCGTCGAGGACCGCCCGGAGCCGGTGCAGCCGGTCGGCGGCGGCGACTTCATCCTCTACCTGGGCCGGATCGACACCTGGCAGAAGGGCCTGGACCTGCTGCTGCCCGCCTACCGGCAGGCCGCCCCCGCCCTGCCCCTGGTCCTGGCGGGCTCGGGCACCGAGGGCGAGGAGCGCCAACTGCGCCGGCTGCTGGCCCTGCACGGCCGGGACGACGTGACCTGGCTGGGCCACGTGGGCGAGGAGCACAAGGACCGGATCATGCGCGAGAGCGCGTTCATGGTGATGCCCTCGCGCCACGAGACCTTCGGGCTGGTCGCCCTGGAGAGCATGGCGTACGGCAAGCCGGTGCTCCACTTCGACCTGCCCTGCCTGCGCTGGATGAACGGCGAGGGCGACCTGAGCGTCCCGGCCTTCGACGTCGCGGCGCTGGCCGGCGGGATCCGCCACCTGGTCGAGGACGGGGCGGACCGCGCCCGGCTCGGCCGCGCGGCCCACCTGGCCTCGCGCCGCCTCAGCTGGACGGTGGTGACCGGCCACTACCTGGACCTCGTGCAGAGCCGCCTGGCGTGCGCCGCGGGCGACACGGCCGCGATTGCCGCAGCGCAGTCGCCGCCGGAACCGAAGATGATCAGGACCGTCTGATGGAGGCCGTCATGACACCAGATCGCGCAGCGTCCGCTCCCGTCGGACCGGATCCGCTGGGGCCCGACCCGCTGGCCCGGGCACTCCACCACGGCACCCGGCTCATCGTCCTCTCCCCGCACCTCGACGACGCGGTGCTGTCCTGCGGCGCACTGCTGCTGCGGGCCTGCCGCACCGCCGAGGTCACCGTGGCGACCTTCTTCACCGAGGCGGGCCCGCCGCCGCACACCCTGTCCGCCCGGCGCTACCTGCGCCAGGTCGGCGACGGCGACGCCGCCCGGCTCTACGCGGCGCGCCGGGCCGAGGACATCCGGGTGATGAACTGGCTGGCCGCCGACTGGCGGCACCTGGGTCTGCCCGAGGGCCTGTTCCGGCGCCGCGCCGCCACCACCCCGGCCCGCCGCCGGCTGCAGCGGGCGCTGCCCGAGCTCGGGCACGTCTACCCCACCTACCGCCTGCACCTGGCCGCCGGCCGGATCGCCGACCGGGACGAGGCGGCGCTCAGCGAGGCCACCGCCGCGGTGGCCCGCCTCGCCGCCCAGGGGCCGGCGCTCTTCCTGGCGCCGCTCGGCGTCGGCGGCCACGCCGACCACCTGATCGTCCGTCAGGCCGCCGCGGCGGCCGCCGGGCGGGTGGTCTACTACAGCGACTTCCCCTACAACCTGGCGCAGCCGGCCGACGCCGCCTTCGTCCGCACCCACCACCTGCGGCCGTGCGAGCCGGTGCCGACGGCGCAGCCGAAGGCCGCGCTGATCCGCGGCTACCGCTCCCAGGTCGACGCGCTCTTCCCCGACGGCCGCATCCCCGAGGCCCCCGAGCTCTACCTGCACCCGGCGCCCGCCTTCACCGGGCGGCTGATCGGCGGAGGCGTGCGATGACCCTGACCCTGCGACCGACCGTCGCGACCGCCGCCGCCCGACTGCCGGTGCCCGCCCGGCAGCGCAACCTCACCGCGCTGGTCGCCGCCGTCGCCTTCCTCGTCACGGCGGGGCTGCGGCTGATCCGGATCGGCTCCTCGGGCGACCTGTTCATCGACGAACTGATCTACCGCCAGGTCGGCCACAGCGCGGCCCAGGGCGGGTTCCCGCAGTCCGGCGGGGCGCCGTTCTTCCTCCACCCGCCCGCGTTCTTCTACCTGGAGGCCGGCTGGGAGAAGCTGTTCGGCTACTCCTCCGACACCGTGACGGCCGTCTACGGCATGCGCCCGCTCAACGCGCTCTTCGCGGCCGGCACCGCGGCGCTGATCGTGGTGCTGGTCATGCGGGTCACCCGCTCGCCGCTGGCCGCCTCGGTGGGCGCCGCGCTCTTCGCCCTCGACCCCTACGCGATCCGGCAGAACGACCGGGTGATGCTCGAGACCTCGCTGATGTTCTGGGTGCTGGCCGGGCTGCTGGTGCTGCTGCCGCTGATCGACCTGCCGAACCCGCGCCGGGCCCGCGGCCGGGCGGTCTGCGCCGGGCTGCTGTTCGGGGTCGCGCTGCTCACCAAGGACGAGGCGGTGCTGCTGACCCTGCTGCCGCTCGCCCTCGCCGTGCTGCTGCGCCTGGCCCCGCGCCGCCGCCTGCTGCTGCTCACCGGCGCCGTGGCGATCGCGCCCTACGCCTGCTACGTCGCACTGATCGCCGTCACCGGCCACTTCGGCCAGTTCTGGACGGCCAAGACCAGCGGCATCAGCCGCCTGGCCGGCCTCACCCAGTCCACGGGGTTCAACGCCCAGGGCGCCCCCTCGCTGACCGGCCGGCTCGCCGCCGAGGCCACCACCTACGGCAGCAGCTACCTGCTGCTGGCGGCCGGCCCGGTGGCGCTGCTCCTGCTGCTGCACCGGGGCAGCCGGGTGCACCGGATGCTGAGCGTGTTCTACGGCTGCTCGGCGCTGGCCCTCGGCTACGCACTCGCCATCGGCACCCTGGAGGAGCAGGCGCTCTACCTGCTCCTGGTGCCCACCACACTGCTGGTCGCGGTGGCCCTGCCGGTGCTGCGCGGCGACGCGGCGTCCCACCCCCTGCGCCGGGTCGCCAGGGTCTGCGGCGCGGGCCTGCTGGCCGTGGCGCTGACCGGCTCCGCCGCCGCCTACACCTACAACCGGGTCACCCCGGACGACGGCTACGCCCGCCTGCTGACCTACCTGGAGGCCAACGTGCCGGCCGGTTCGCCGATCTCCGCCCCCGACGGCGGCGCGACGGCGGGCGTCACCTCCTGGGCGCTGCAGGGCCGTTACCCGGTGGGCGACTGGCTGACCCTGCAGCAGCGCCAGCAGGCCGGCGCGCAGTACCTGGTGGTCCCCTGGCAGGTGATCGACCAGGGCTACGGCGCGGCGGCCCCCGCCGACGTGCACGCGCTGGCCGCCCAGGGCACCCTGCTGTTCTCCTTCCACGGCCGCACCTACGGGCAACTCGCGCTCTACCGCATCCCGTTGCCCCCCACGCCGGCCGCCGGCACCGCCCCGGGAGCCTCCCATGGCTGACCAGCGCTCCCGCCGGCGCTCCCACCAGCGCTCCCCCCGACGCGACACCCGACGCCGCCACCCGCTGGGCTGGGCGCTGAGCGCCCTCGCCCTGCTGGCCCTCGGCACCGGCCTGTCCGCCTGCGCGCCGCGGCACACCCGCTACCTGTTCGGCACCCTGCAGACCGACCCGGCGAACGCCGCCCGGGAGCAGGCCGCCGGCCTGACCCTGGCCAGCCTCCCGATCGCCTGGAACCGCTACGAACCGGCGCCCGGCGTCTTCGACCCCGGCTACGCGGCGACCGTCCGCGGCCAGATCGCCCGACTGCGCGCGGCCGGGCTGCAACTGGAGCTCGACCCCGGGCTCGCCAGCCCGCCCGACTGGCTGCTGGACCTCCCCGGCGCCCGCTACCTGGACCAGTACGGCGACGCCTTCCCCGACTGCGCCAACCTGGTGTTCAGCGCGCAGGTCCGCGACCGGGCCCGCGACTACCTGGCCCGGGTGGCCGCCGACCTCGGCCCGGCCGCCTTCCGCGCCGTGCGGATCGGCATCGACGACTCCGGCGAGTTCAGCTACCCGGCGGCCGGCCCGACCGGGCGCACCAACGCCTACTGGGCCTTCGACGCGGCCGCCCAGGGCACCGGCGCCGCACTGCCGCCAGGCACCGCGCCCAACCCCTACCCGGGCTGGCGTCCCGGCCAGACCTCCTACCAGGGACGGGAGTTCACCACCACTCAGGTGACGACCTGGTACGACTGGTACCTCGGCGCACTCAGCGGCGCGGTCGACTGGCAGCTCAACACACTGCGGGCCGTGGGCTTCCAGGGGCTGCTGCGGGTCCTGGTGCCGGGCACCGGCTACCACCCGGCGGAGCTGACCGGCGAGATCGCCGCCCACCTCGACGGCTCGGTCGAACCGACCCTCACCGCCCAGGGCGTCGGCTTCTACCTGACGCTCGGTCAACTCACCCACCTGCCAGGGGTGCAGATCGTCAGCACCGCCCTGGTCGACGGCACCGGGCAGCCCGCCGACAACCCCTGCGAGCCGGGCGACGACACCGTCGACACCCGCAGCCCGCAGGCCACCCAGGTCTACTCCTGGTCCTCCACCCGCTGGGTGGCCCGGGCCGCCCGGCAGAACGGCTTCGCGCTGCTCGGCGGCGAGAGCGCGGGCACCCAGGTCTCCCCCTACCGCCCGGGCGTGATGGCCGCCGCCGCCCGCCAGATGGCCGCCTGCGGGCTCACCGACCTCATGTGGGCGTTCGACCACAACCTCTACGACGGCACGCCCGGTTCCTCCCTCGCCGACTACTCCGCCGTCGTCCACAGCTACGGGTGACAGGAGCACCACCATGGACATCACGGTCCTCTCCCCCGAGGAACTGACCCCCGCCCAGACGGCGCTCTGGCAACGGCTGCTGGAGGGCGACCCGGAGAACGCCAACCCCTTCCTGGCGCCCGGCTACACCCAGGCCGTGGCGGCTCTGCGGCCCTGCGCGCGCACCGCCGTCATCCGCGACGGCCCCGAGACCCTCGGCTTCTTCCCGTTCGAGCGCCACCACCTCGGCGCCGGCAAACCCATCGGCTGGGGCTTCAACGACTGCCAGGGCCTCATCCACCGGCCCGACCTGCGGCTGAACGCCCACGACCTGCTGGCCGCCTGCGAGTTGGCCACCTGGGACTTCGACCACCTGACCGCCCGCCAGCCGGTGCTCGACCCGGGCACCCAACTGCACGCCGTCTCCCCGGCGATCCGCCTCGGCGGCGGCTGGTCCGGCTACCTCGACCACCTGCACGCCCGGTCGCCCGCCTTCCTGCGGAAGACCCGCGCCAAGACCCGAAAGCTCCAACAACGGGAAGGAGAACTGGAGTTCAGGTACGACGACGCCCCGGAGGCGCTCGACACCCTGATCCGCTGGAAGACCGCCCAGTTCCGGGCCCGGGGCTACCGCGACCACTTCGCCCGCCCCTTCACCGGCGCGCTGCTGCGCGCCCTGCTGCTGGCCCGCACCGGTGGCTGCACCGGGCTGCTCTCCACGCTCTACTGCGCGGGCCGGCCCGTCGCCTGCCAGTACAGCCTGCTCTCGCGGCAGGTGCAGGCGCTGTGGTTCACGGCCTACGACCCCGACTACGCGTCCTACTCGCCGGGCGTGCTGCTCAACCTCAGCATCACCCAGGCCGCCGCCGCCCGCGGCATCCGCCTGATCGACATGGGCCGCGGCGAGGACCCCACCAAACAGGCCCTCAAGACCACGGACCTGACGGTCGGCCAGGGGCAGCTGCGGCGCGGCCACGCCCGGGCGGCCGCGATCCGCGGCGGCTCGGCGGCCTACCGCTCCGTGGTGGCCCTCACCGCCAACCACCCGCGACTGCGCAGCGCGGCCCTGCGCACCGCGCACGCCGTGGACACCCTGCGCCCGAACTGAGCCGACGTGAACTGAGCTGACGTGAACTGACCAGCCATCAACTGCCCACCCACCAGACCCCACCCGCACCACCCCGGCAGCGGCGCCGTCCGACGGCCGCGCCGACGGGAGAGCCATGACCCCGGCAACACGTACGGCGACACCCACGGCGAGCACCGGCGACCTCGTCCGGCCGCTGCCGCCCGCCTGCGGCATGCTCGGCGCCGCCCTGGTCTGGCACCTGCCCCGGCCGGCCCGCAGCGCCGCCGAGCTCAAGGAGGTGCTGCGCTGGCAGCTGACCACCTGGCAGCTCGACCTCCCGGGCCTGATCGAGGCCGCCGGACTGCTGGCCGAGCGGCTCCTCGCCCGCCTGCTGCGCCGCGGCGACGGCCAGCTCTTCCTCGAACTCGTCCGCACCGCCACCGGCATCGGCCTGGGCCTGCGCCAACGGGACCTGGAGCCGGACGCCGGCGCCGGCCCGGACGCCGGGCCGGTCGGCCTGCGCCAGCGGGACCTGGACCGGCTCGACCTGCCGGACCACGTCACCGCCCGCGCCAGCGACGCCCCGCACCCCGCGGGCTGCGCCCTCTACCTCGACTGGCACGAAGTGCCCCGGGAGCGGCGGCCGTCCGGCCCGCCCGCGCGGCGGGCCCGCGGGCGGGTGCCCGCGCACCGCGCCCCGTCAGTCGCCCGTGGCGCCGTCGGCGAGCTCCCGGACGACGTCCAGGTGGCCCGCGTGGCGCGCGTACTCCTGGAGCACGTGGAACAGGATCCAGCTCAGGGTGGGGCGCTCGGTGCCGTCCTCGTCGAAGCGGCCGCCGGCCGCGGCGACGGTGGCCAGCGGCGTGCCCGTCACGATGGCCCGGGTGGACTCGCCGCCCGCGTGCAGCGCCGCGAGCAGCTCGGCCGCCGTCTCCTCGGAGCCGACGGACCAGCTGCCCGTCGGGCCCTGGTCGCCCCAGGGCGCCTGGACCGGCTCGCCCCGGAATCCCCAGCGCAGCCAGCGCCGTTCCATGTGCACGAGGTGCTTCAGCAGTTCGAGCGGGCTCCACCCGGAGGGGAGCCTGCTGCCGCGCAGCTCCTCCTCGGTCAGGCCCGCGAGCTTCGCGCCGATCACGGACCGGTAGTAGTCGAGGTAGTCGAGCAGCAGGTCGGCGGGCTCGGCGAGCCGCCGGTCCGGCTCGGGCAGGGAGATCGTCATGGGCAGAGTCTGCCACTGCCCTCGCCGAGCTCTCCCGGCAGCGGGCTCAGGGCGTGAGCAGCCCGCGCTGGTACGCCTTGACCAGGTTGCGCGGGACCAGGTGCTCGCGCCCCTCGATGGTGAGCGGCACGAGCTGGGGAGCGGCGGCCTTCCACTGGGCCCGGCGGTGCCGGGTGTTGCTGCGGGAGGTCTTGCGCTTGGGGACGGCCATCACAGGTTCCTTGTCAGGTGCTCGGTCAGGTGATCGGTCAGCGGGGGGTCGAGGAGTACGGCAGCAGGGCCATCTCGCGGGAGTTCTTGATCGCCCGGGCCATCGCGCGCTGCTGCTGCACCGTCAGCCTGGTGACGCGGCGGCTCCTGATCTTGCCGCGGTCGGAGACGAACTTCCGCAGCAGGTTGGTGTCCTTGTAGTCGATGTACTCGATGCCCGCCTCGATCAGCGGGTTCGGGCGGTGCTTGGGCGGCCGTCCGGGTGCGCTGCGCTTGACCATCTCGGCCTCCTTCCAGGTGAGTTCAGGTGACGGGGTCGAGCAGTTCCTCGAAGGCGTCCGGCAGGGCCTTCCAGCCGGGCTCGCCGGCCGCGAGCTCGGCGTCGGTGAGCAGGCAGGAGTCCAGCAGGTGGATGATCCCGTCGCTGTCCAGCCCTTCGGCGGTGAAGGCGAGTTGCTGGATCCGGTCGCCGTGCAGCGGGTGCCAGTCGAGGGCGGCGGCGGCCCGGCGCGCGGGCGGGTAGCCGTCCCAGGCGGCGTCGGGCAGCGAGGCGAGCCAGGGCCCGCACTCCTCGACCGCCAGGTTGGCGCCCGCCGCGTCCCAGGCGAGCATCAGGTCGGGGCGGTTGGCGAGCCAGAACCGGCCGCGGCTGCGCTGGGCGGCGGGCACCAGCAGGTCCAACGCCTGGTACAGCCGGGCCGGGTGCAGCGGGCGGCGGCGCTCCCAGAGCAGGGTCGCGGTGCCCGCCTCGTCGCGCTCCTGGGGCAGCAGCGCGAGCGCCGGGTTGACCCGGTCGCGGGCCGCCGCCACGTCGAAGCCGCCCAGCGCGGCCCGCACCAGCTCACCGGTACCGAGACGCACCAGCCGTGCGGTGGAGTGCAGTTGGCGCAGCATCGCGAGCCCGGCGCGCCGCTCGGGGGCATCGCCCGGCCCGTCGGCGCGCGGGACGGCCAGCACGGTGGCGTACTCGATCTGGTGGGCGAGCGCCTCGGCCCGGGTGCGGGTGTCCTGGACGGCGGTGTGCTCGCCGTGCTCGACCAGCTCGTCCGACACGGACAGTTCGCCGATCAGCCGCAGCGGTTCCACCGCCGTGACGACGCCCGCGAGTTCGACGGCCCCGGCCAGGCAGCGGTCCCCGACCTCGCCGCCGGCGATCAGCTCGACCGCCGGGTGCGGGTCGCTGCCGCCCCACAACTCGACGATCGCCAGGCCGTGTTGTCCCTCGTCGGCGATCCGCAGCAGTTCCGGCAGCAGGTCCTCGCGCAGGGCGCAGCAGGCGCAGTCGTTGACCAGCGGCGCCTCGGCCTGCCGGAAGGCGTGCCGCTGGTCGCGCAGGTGGCGGTGGACGACGCCGAAGGAGGCGTCCCGCAGGTCGTGGTGGAGCACCACGGCGTCGACGCAGCCGTCCAGCAGCTCGTCCACGACGCGGCGGCGCTCCTCCTCGTGCAGGCCCGCGACCACCACGACGGGGAGCTTGGGCAGGTCCTCGGTCATCGGCCGGCTCCTACCAGCTGCTCTTGCGGACGCCGGGGAGCTGCCCGGCGTGGGCGAGGGTGCGCAGGTTGATCCGGGACAGCCCGAAGGCGCGCTGGTAGCCGCGCGGGCGGCCGTCCACGGCATCGCGGTTGCGCACCCGGGTGGCGCTGGCGTCGCGCGGCTGGCGGGCCAACTCGGCCTGTGCTGCGGCGCGTTCCGCAGCGGTGCCGGCGGGACTGGCGATGATCCGCTTCAGCTCGGCCCGGCGCTCGGCGTACCGGGCGACGACGGTGCGGCGCTGCTCGTTCTTGGCGATCTTGCTCTGCTTGGCCATCAGACCTTCTCCCCGCGTGCCCGGATCCGCGCCACGGCGGCCTCGACGCCGATCGTGTCGACGGTCTTGATCCCCTTGGCGCTGAGCGTCAGCCGCACGTGGCGCCCCTCACTGGCCAGCCAGTAGCGCTTGGACTGGATGTTGGGGTCGAAGCGGCGCCGGGTGCGCCGGTGCGAGTGCGAGATCGAGTTGCCGAAACCCGGCTTGCGGCCGGTCAGTTGGCAGTGGGCGGACATCCGTCCGCCTCCCTTCGGTGAACGTGCGGGCAGGTGGGCACGACGGATCGGCGCCGCCCAGGGCGGCGCCCCGGCTCCGGGTGCCGTCCCACCATAGCTCAGATGAAAACGAGTTTCATTTCGGATAGACCTCGCCGACCGGGCTGCCCTGACCGACCGAGCCCGGCCGCCCGGCGCGGGCGAAGCGGCCGGGCGTCGTGCCGAGCACGCGCTTGAAGTGCCGGGTGAGGTGCGACTGGTCGTAGAACCCGGCGGCGGTGGCCACCTCCCCGGCCGGGCGGCCGCCGAGCAGCAGCCGGCGGGCGAGGTCGACCCGGCGCGACGTCAGGTACTGGTGCGGGGCGATGCCGTAGGCGGCGCTGAAGGCCCGGATCAGGTGGGTGGGGTGGGCGTGCAGCAGGGCGGCCGCCTGGTCCAGCGTGGTGGGTTCGAGCAGCCGCGCGTCCAGCAGGTCGCGCAGGTCGCCCGCGAGGCCGTGGGCGACCGGTTCCGGCGCGGTGCGCAGCCGGGGGCGCAGGTTCGCCCGCAGCCGCTCGCTGATCAGGGCCAGCCGGCTCTCCGCCTCGAACTCGTCGCCCGGGGCGGCCAGTGTGCCGTGCAGCTGCGCGACCCGGGTGCGCAGCAGGGGGTCGTCGAGGTCCGGGCCGTCGACGGCCGGGCCGATGAACTGCGCGTCCAGCTGCGTCATGTCGAGGTAGAGCACCCGCTTGCGGAAGCCGCCGGCGGTGGCGGGCGAGCCGTTGTGCGGCACCTGCGGCGGCAGCAGGCTCACGGTGCCGTCCGGGGTGCCCCGCTGGTGGCGGTCCAGGTCGTAGCGGACGGCGCCGTCGTCGACGATCAGCACGGTCCAGGCGTCGTGGACGTGCATGGGGTAGGCGTGGTCGGTGAAGTGGGCGTGCAGCACCTCGACCACGCCCGGGACGGCCGGGCGCCAGGCGGACACCTCCTCGGACACCATGCCAGGAACGTACAAGACGCCGACGCCGGGCGACCCGCAGTCTCAAGACATGAACACCGAGCACATGAGCACCGAGCACACGAGCACCGAGCACACCGCCGCACCCACACCCGTCCGCTTCGACACCAAGATCGCCGTCCTGCTGCGCGAGAACCTCGAACCGTGGCAGCGGCTGAACGTGACCGCGTTCCTGGTCAGCGGGATCGGCACGGCCCTGCCGGAGCTGGTCGGCGAGCCGTACCAGGACGGGGACGGCGTCGCCTACCTCCCGATGTTCCGCCAGCCCGTGCTGGTCTTCGAAGGGACGAAGGAGCTGCTGACCGCCGCCCACCGGCGCGCGCTCGACCGCGCCCTGCCCACCGGCGTCTTCACCTCGGACCTGTTCGCCACCGGGAACGACCGGGACAACCGGGCGGCGGTCCGCGCGGTGGGCACCGCCGGGCTCGACCTGGTGGGCCTGGCCGTCCACGGGCCGCGCAACGCGGTGGACAAGGTCCTCAAGGGCGCCCGGATGCACCCGTGAGCCGCCGTCAGGCCAGCAGCGCCGAGCCGAAGGTGTCGTTCGGTCCCTTGACGCCGGGCAGCGCGAAGAAGTAGCCGCCCCCGGTGGGCGAGATGTAGTCGACCAGCGGCTCGCCGGCCAGCCGCTGCTGGACCGCCTGGAACTGCCGCTCCACGTCCTGCTGGTAGCAGCAGAAGACCAGGCCGATGTCCAGGTTGCCGTTCAGGTCCAGCCCCCGCTCGTAGTTGTAACTGCGGCGCAGGATCTGCGAGTCGAAGGAGTCGGGGGTGCGCGGGTTGGCGAGCCGGATGTGCGCGGTCATCGGTATCACCAGGCCCTGCTGGTCCGCCTGGTAGTTGGGCTGGTCGCTCTCGGTGGTGCCGTCCAGCGGGGCGCCGGAGTCGCGGCGCCGGCCGATCATCTGCTCCTGCTCGTGCAGCGAGACCCGGTCCCAGAACTCGACCAGCATCCGGATGATCCGCACCACCTGGTAGGAGCCGCCCTCGGCCCAGGCGGGTTCGCCGTTGGCGCCGCCGTGGGTCCAGATCAGCGCGTCGGCGGTGCGTCCGTCGCCCGCGTTCGGGTTGGCGATGCCGTCCCGGAAGCCCAGCTGGTTGCGCGGGGTGCCGGTCGGCCGGGGGGCGGCCTTGAACCCGTCCACCTTCCAACTCGGCTGCATCAGGCCCCTGGTGTGCCGGGTGATGTCGCGCAGCGCGTGCATCACGGTGTCCCGGGAGTCGGCGCAGATCTGCAGCGAGAGGTCGCCGTGCAGTTCGGTGGAGCCGGTCAGGTCGTCGTCCGGGAAGGCCGGCATGGTGACCAGCTTGGCCGGCTTGCGATCGGCGAGGCCGAAGCGCTGGTCGAACAGCGAGGCGCCGAGGCCGACGGTGACGGTCAGGCCGTCGGACGGCAGCACCGGGCCGAGGGTGGCGCTGTCGGTGGGCGGCGAGGCGAGGTCGGTGGCGGGCACCGGGCCGCCGGCGGTGAGGAACCGGACCCGGTCGGTGAGCACCGACAGGAGCTGCTGGAGCCCGGCCCGGTCGGCGGCGATCACGCTGAACGACACGAAGCTCGCGACGCCCTGCTGCGCCGTGGTGATGCCGGCCTGGTGCGGGCCGTGGAACGGCACGGTGCGGCCGGACGGGCCGGGCTTGGCGCCGTCGTCGGCCATCGCACCGGCGGCGGTGAAGGCGCCGGCCAGCGCGCCGGCGCCGAGCGCGGTGCCCAGGCCCGCGCCGCGCAGGAAGGAGCGGCGCTGCACGCCGTGGTCCGCGACCGGGCAGGCGGCAGGACCTTCGGCGCGGTCGGCGGCGGGGTCGGCGGCGTTCATGCGTGGTTCCTCGGGGTCAGCAGGTTGGGCAGGGCGGCGAGTTGCTCCAGCAGGTCGCCGATCGATCCGTCCAGCCGGCGGCGCTGGTCGGCGGGCAGCTCGGCGACCGGGATCCAGCTGCCGTCGGGCTTCTTGGCGGCCGCCACCTGGGCCTCCAGGGCCGGGAGTTCGGCGTTCAGCCGGGTGAGCAGCGCCGGGTCGCGCGGCTGCACGACGGGCGCGAGCACGCTCAGCACCTCCTCGGTGCCCTGGACGTTGGCGTCCAGGGTGGCCAGGGTGGTGCCGCTGCCGTAGTCGGCGGTGCCGGTGAGCTGCTCCTGGAGGGCGTTCTCCAGGATCTCGTGGGCGCGCAGCGGCAGGGTGCCGGGGTCGGTGTCCTCGCTGGGGAAGTCGTCGATCAGGCCGCTCGCGTCGCTGACCAGTTGCTGGCTGAGCGGGCGCAGCTTGGCGGCGGTGGCGCCGTGCCAGAGGCCGTGCTCCAGCGCGAAGAACCCGGTCCAGGTCGGGGTGTCGACGCCCTGCGGCAGGCCGCCGGCCATGCCGTTCAGCGCGGTGTCGTAGTCGCCGAAGGAGTTGTAGGCGGCGCCGAGCCGCTCGTAGGCGAGGTGCGCGGGCAGCCAGTCGGCGCGGGCCGCGTCGAGGTCGCCGCGGGCGAGGTCGGCGTCCAGGGTCTGGGCGGCGGCGAGCAGCTTGGGCAGGGCGGCGGTGACGTAGGCCCGGTAGGCGGTGACCGGGGCGGTCAACTCCTTGTCGTTCATCGGCTGGTAGCCCCGGACGGCGCCGGCGGCGGTGCCGTCGACCGCGATCGCTCCGGTGGTCTGCACCGGCCCGCTGGAGAAGACGCAGCGCACCGCGTACTGGCCACCGGTGAGGGTGGTGGCCAGGGGCAGGGTCTTGCCGGGGCCGAGCCAGGGGATCTCGGCGTAGGCCAGCGAGGCGTCGGCGGAGACCACGTAGACGGTGGCGTACACCTTCGAGGCGTTGGTGACGCTGAACGAGACGGGTCCGGCGGGGAGCCGGGCGGGCGCCCGGCCGCAGGTGGTGGTGTCCACCCGGAGCGCGCCGCCGGGCACCTGGCGGTCCGCGCCGGCCGGGTCGGCGGCGATCAGGCCGGCCGCGACGCCGAGCACCAGCAGGCCGGCGGCGGCGCTCTGCACGGGTCTGCGGCGCAGGGCGGCGATCGGCCGCGGCAGGGCGCGCGGCGTGGGTTCGGCGGTCATGCCGGACGGGCTCCTTGGGTCGGGGCGGGCCGTCCGGCCCCTGGTGCAGGGGGCCGGACGGCCGGTTGCCGGTCGAGCGGTGCTGAACGGCGGTTGCTGACGGCTGGTCAGCCGAAGATGTCGGTGATCGGCGTGGCGCTCGCGCTGTTGCCGACGGCCGGCAGGCCGTACATCTGCTCCAGGGTGGCGAGCACGTTGTAGTGGTTGACGGTCTCGCTGTACTGACCCTGCGTCACGCCCGCGCCGTAGAAGATGGTCGGGATCTGGTTGCTCTCGGTGTAGTCGTCCTCATCCCAGGTGACGATCAGCAGGCTGTTGTTGGCGGCGGCCCACTGGGCGTAGCCGTCGATGTTGTTCTGCAGCCAGCTGTCGCCGTCCGCGATGGTGCCGTCGTGCATGTCGTCGTTCAGGTTGGGGATGACGAACGAGACGGTGGGCAGCGTGCTGTAGTCGCTGGGGAAGGCGGTGAACGGCTGCTGGTCGGCGGCGGGGACGTTGGAGAAGTTGGCCCACGGCGCGTGCTTGCGGGCGTAGGCGCCCGAGGTGCACTTGGTGGAGCCCACCGAGGGCAGGCCCTCGGAGTAGCCCTTGAAGGTCTTGCCGGCCGCGAGCAGCTCGGAGCCCAGGTTGGCCTTGGTGCCCTCGCTGACCGGGCAGCTGTCGGAGCTCAGGCCGAAGGTGCTGCCGCCGAAGAGCGCCATGTAGTTGGGCTCGCTCGGGTGGCTGACGCCGAACGAGGAGGTCAGCAGCGCGCCGTTGCCGGCCAGCGAGTTGATGTAGGGGGCGTCGGCGGTGTCGCCGATGATGTCGTCGTAGGAGTGGTTCTCCTCCATCACGACGACGACGTGCGAGTAGGCCGGGATGGCCGACGGGGCGGCGGAGGCGGCGGCGCTGCCGGTGCCGGAGAAGGCGGCGGCGGAAGCGGCGGCGGTGGTCAGCGCGGCGGCACAGAGCGCGGCGAGACGCGAACGCATGGTGGACTCCTGGAGACCGGAAAGGGACGGCCGTGCGGGGTCGCAGGGCCGTTGGCGGGCAGGGCACACAGGTGCGGGGCACGAGCGTAAGCCGCTGACCGCGAACGAAGTTGTCCATGGACCGTCAGATTCATGAACAGTGTGCGGACTTCGTCGACCGGCTACCAGGGGAGCGCGCCGACCGGAACACGACACTTGGGGACCGGTCGGGCGAAACCGGCGGCGGAGCCCGTCAAGCCCGGTGGGGCGGGCTCGTCGGACGCGGATCACTTAGGGTGCACGGAACCTGACGTCACGTCAGCAACTTCCGCCCCGCCGCCGGTGGGACGAGCAAACCAGGTATGACGAGTGCAGGTCAATGGGAAACGGCCGTACCGGACTCAGAAAACTTCCAGGAAATAGTTCCGAAATGCCGTGGAAAACGGCCGACCGCCGGCGGGCCGCCGAACAGGCGTTCCGCGCCCCAGCGGTCGACCCCGCGCCCACCGCGCACCCTCACCCCGCCGGCCGCACCCGCCCCGCCCGCCGCTCCAGGTAGCGCTGCTCGGCCAGGCTCGCCGTCGCCCTCGCCGCCCGCCGGTAGTCCTCGTACGCCGCCGCCGGCTCGCCGGCCCGCTCCAGCAGGTGGGCGCGGACCGAGAGCAGCCGGTGGTGGCCGGCCAGCCGCGGATCGGCCGCCAGCCCGGCGAGCAGGTCCAGCCCGGCCCGCGGCCCCGCCGTCTCGGCCAGCGCGACGGCCCGGTTGAGGGTGACCATCGGGTTCGGCGCGATCCGCTCCAGGATCAGGTAGAGCGCCTGCACCTGCCGCCAGTCGGTCTGCGCGGCGGTCGGCGCGTCCGCGTGCGTCGCGGCGATCGCGGCCTGCACCTGGTACGGGCCGAGCTCCGGCGCCCCCAGCGAGGCCTTCGCCAGCCCTGTCCCCTCGTCCAGCATCTCCCGGTCCCACCGCCCGCGGTCCTGCTCGGCCAGCGGCACCAGGTCGCCCTGCGGCGTGGTCCGGGCGGCCCGGCGCGCGTGGGTGAGCAGCATCAGCGCCAGCAGCCCGGTCACCTCGCCGTCCGCGGGCAGTTGCGCGTGCACCGCCCGGGTCAGCCGGATCGCCTCCCGGGCCAGGTCGGGCCGGTGCAACCGGCTGCCGGAGGAGGCGGTGTAGCCCTCGTTGAAGATCAGGTAGAGCACCTGCAGCACCACCCGCAGCCGCTCCGCGCGCTCCGCCCCCGCGGGCGGCGCGAAGGAGCTGCCGGCCGCCCGGATCCGCTGCTTGGCCCGGCTGATCCGGGCCGCCATGGTGGCCTCCGGCACCAGGAAGGCCCGGGCGATCTCGGCGGTGGTCAGCCCGCCGACCGCTCGCAGCGTCAGCGCGGTCTGCGAGGCGGCGGTCAGCGTCGGGTGGCAGCACAGGAAGAGCAGCAGCAGCGTGTCGTCGGTGTCCGGCACCTCCTCGGGGACCACCTCGTGCGCCGTCGCCTCCTCGCGCTCCCGGCGCGCCCGGTCGCTGCGCAGCTGGTCGATCAGCCGCCGGGTCGCCACGGTGAGCAGCCAGCCGCGCGGGTTGCGCGGCACGCCCTCGGCCGGCCACTGGACGGCGGCGGCGAGCACCGCCTCCTGCACGGCGTCCTCGCAGTCGTCGAACTGCCCGTGCCGGCGGACCAGGACGCCGAGGACCTGCGGCGCCAGCTCGCGCAGCAGGTCCTCGATCAGCGGTCCGGTCACGCCGGCACCGGGTGGGTGCGGACCGCTCGTTCCTCGGGCACGGCTCACGCCTCCAATTGTCCGTCGGAGAACATCACCTGCCGCACCTCCACCCCGAGCCCCTGGATCGCGGCGTCCGGGATCCTGGCGGCCAGCTCGATCGCGCGCTCCTTGTCCTCGCAGTCGATCAGGTAGAAGCCGCCGAGGAACTCCTTCGCCTCCAGGAACGGACCGTCGGTCACCACCGGCTGCCCGCCCCGCACCGTGACGACGGCGGCCTGCGAGGGGTCGACCAGCGCCTGGGTGAGGATCAGCTCCCCGGAGGCCTTCAGCTCCTCGATGAAGGCGCCGTGGCCGGCGCCGATCGCCGCCTTCTCCTCGTCGGTCAGCGCGTCGAGCACGGCGGGGTTGATGTGCAGGCTGATCACGAACTTCATCACGCACTCCTGGTTCCGAGCGGGCCCCGGTCGGGCCCGGCACCCATTCGTCGGAGCCGCCGACGCGGTCTTGACATCCCTGGGCGAAAAGATTCCCACGCGAGCTTCCGCACCCTCGCCGTCCCACGCGACACCCTGGCCGGAAGCCACCCGACAGGCCGTCAGGTGACCCCGCGGCAGGTCGACCGGCCGATCGGTCGGTCGTCCGTTACGAACTGAAATGGATGATCGACATCCCTTTATACACATCCGTTGACACCGGCTCCGCTACCTCCCATGCTCATGACCGGTCCACCGCGGAGCCGGCCCCACCGGCCGTCCGCGGGGGCCGCGCCGCACGCGCCCGTGCGTGCCTCCACGTGCCCGCACCCGCGCCCCGCTCCGCCGAGACAGCGAAGGGAGGGATCCACGATGAAGAAGCTCCAGGTGCGCAAGACCGGTCCGGTCCGCCTGACCGGCACCGCCGCTCCGTTCTACGCCGCCAAGCTGGCCTGTGGCGTGCTCGCCTGACCCATCGGGTCCATCCTCTGTGCGCGGTACGGCGCCGTGCCGCGCACAGTCGCCAGAACGCCGAGGGCCCGGGAGGCGCGGTGGACGACGTACCGATCCTGCTCCACGAGTTGACCTTCGTGCCCGAGGGCGAGGACGAGATCGTCATCGGCCGGGCCGACATCGACTCCTTCGCGGTCTTCCCGCTCGACGCCGCCGCCGTGGTGCGCCGGCTGCAGGGCGGACACACGGTGCCCGAGGTGAGCCACTGGTACCTGACGACCTACGGCGAGCCCGCCGACATCCCCGACCTGGTGGAGACGCTGCGCGAGCTGCGGTTCGTCCGCGACCCGGCCGATGAGGACCACGATGCGCCCGACGGCCGCGTCCCGTCCGGCGGGCCGGTGCGCTGGCAGGCGCTCGGGCGGGCGCTCTTCTCCTGGCCGGCCTGGCTGCTGTACGCCGCCCTGGTCGCCGGCGCGGTGCTGCTGGCCGCCGGCACGCCGCAGCTGCGGCCGAGCCCGGGCAAGGTCTTCTTCAGCAGCTCGCTGGTGGTCATCGAGCTGGTGGTCTTCGCGGGCCAACTCCTCGGCGTCGCCTGGCACGAGGGCTTCCACGTGCTGGCCGGGCGGCGGCTCGGCCTGCCCAGCCGGCTGTCGATCGGCCGCCGGCTCTCCTTCGTGGTGTTCGAGACCACCCTGGTCGGCCTGATGGGCGTGCCGCGCGGCAAGCGCGTGCTGCCGTTCTGCGCCGGCCTGGTCGCCGACGCCCTGTTCGCCGCCGGCCTGGTCTGCGCGGCGGCCCTGGACCGGACGGCCGGCGGGGCGGTCGGCCCGTTCGGCCGGGTCGCCTGCGGGCTGGCCTACCTGACGCTGCTGCGGATGGCCTGGCAGTTCCTCGCCTACATGGAGACCGACCTCTACTACGTGGTGGCGACCGTGCTGCGCTGCCCGGACCTGCACCGGCTGGCCCGCGAGCAGCTGCGCAGCCGGTTCTGGCGCGCGGTGGGCCGACCCCAGCGCGCCCCCGACTCCTCCGGCGTCACCGACCGGGACCTGCGGCTGGCCCGGCGGTACGCCCCGGTCGTCGTGCTGGGCGGGGCGTTGACGCTCGGCCTGGTGCTGCTCGGGGTGGTACCGGTGCTGCTGGGCTTCGCCGCCCGCCTGGCGCACGCCCTCGGCACCGGCCGGACCGACGATCCGCACCTGTGGGACTCGGCCTTCGCCGCCTCGGCGATCCTCGCCCAACTCGCGCTGCTGGTGGGCGTGACGGTCCGGGACCGCAGGCGCCGGGCCCGCACCGCACCGACGGCCGCCTGACGCCCCCTCCCCCTCGCCCTTCCCCTTTGGAGCGCCCACATGCCTGCACCCGTCCGCCACCTGTGGCTCACCGGCCCCCGCGCCGCGGCCCTGCCGACCCTCGCGGACCCGGTGGCGGCCGTCGACACCGACCCGCCGACCGTCGTCGACGCGGACCGGCGGCTGCGCGGCCCCTACACCGGCGCCGGTGCGCTGCTGCGCCGCCTGGTGCCCGCCCTGCACCCCCGGGAGCAGGCGCTGTTGGCCCGGCACGCCATCGAGATCCTGGCCGCCGCACCGGAGTTGGAACCCCTGGTCGGACCCGCGCCCGGCACGCTGACCTCGCTGGCCGACGACGAGGAGCGCACCCGCTGGTACTCGCCGCTGCGCACCCGGCGGATCGCCCACGGCCTGGTCGACCTGCTGCGGGCCCGCGCCGAGCTGCCCGGGGCGGCCCCGACGGTACTGGTGCTGCGCAACGCCGACCACGCCGACGCCACCGACCTGGAGTTCCTCGCCCTGGCCCTGCGCCGCCTCGACCCGGCCCGGGTGCGGATCGTGCTGACCGGCGAGGCGGCCGAGCCGCCCGAGGCGCTGCGGGAGGCGGTGGCGCGGTACGCCGAGACCGGACGCCTGACGACGGCGGAACCCGAAGGCGCGGCCACCGCCCGGGAGTTCGTCCGCTCCGACGGCACCCTGGAGCTGCCCGCCGCACACCGGGCCTACCTGGCCCTGCCCGCCGCCGAGCGGGCCCGGCTGCACGACGAACGGGCCGAGGAGCTGGAGGGGTCGGGCGAGTGGAGCACCCGGCTGGGCGCCCTGCCCCACCACCGGGAGCGCGGCAGCGCGCCGCACACCGCCGGCGTGCGGGCCTACGCCCAGGCCGCCGCCTACTGCGTGGGCATGGGCTTCTACCACGCCGGGCTGGAGCTCGCCGAGCGGTTGGCCGCGCTCGCCGAGGAGGCCGGCGACCTGCGGCAGTACGCCGTCGGCCGCAGCTACACCACCCAGTGCCTGGCCCTGCTGGACCGGCCGGCCGAGACCGAGCAGCACTACGTCGACCTGCTCGCGCGCTCCACCAACCCGCAGAGCCACATGTCGATCCACTACGCGCTGAGCATGCTCTACACCCGGCTGTACGGCCCCGAGCACAAGGACCACCGGCGGGCACTCGCCTACGCCAACACCGCCGTGGCCATCGCCGAGCTGCTCCCGGACCCGGTGGAACGCGCCTTCCACGCCGTCTTCTTCAACAACGGCAAGGCGCTGGTGCAGGTCCACCTGAAGAACCTGCCGGCCGCCCTGGAGCTGGTCACCGACGGGATCGCCCGCCTGGAGCGCGAGTTGACGCCCGATCAGCACCGGCTGCACCGCTCGGTGCTGCACCACAACCGCAGCCAGGTGCTGGCCGGCCTCGGGCGCGAGGAGGAGGCGCTCGCCGAGCTGACCCGGGTCATCGAGATGGACCCGCACTACCCCGAGTACCACTTCGACCGCGGCAACCTGCACTTCCAGCTCGGCCTGCACCAGGAGGCGCTCGCCGACTACGAGTCGGCGATCCGGCTCAGCCCGCCGTTCCCCGAGGTGCACTTCAACCGGGGCAGCGTGCTGGGCGAACTGGGCGACGTGGCCGGGGCGTTGGCCGACTTCCAGTACGTGCTCGACCTGGAGCCGGACCACACCGACGCCCGGGTCTCGGCCGCCTCGCTGCTGCTGGACTGCGACCGCCCCCGGGAGGCCGCCGAACAGGCCGCGCTCGGCCTGGAGTTGACGCCCGACCAGGCCCGACTGCACTGCACCCTGGGCCTGGCCCTGCTGGAACTCGACGACCCCGCCGGCGCCGTGCGCGCCTTCGACCGCGCCCTGGAGCTCGACCCCGACCTGGCGCAGGCCCGGGTGAATCGCGCCGTGGTGGCGCACGCCGAGGGCCGGCTGGCGGACGCGCTCGCCGACCTGGGCACCGCGATCGAGCAGACCCCCGAGGACGGCGACATCCGCTACAACCGCGGCTACGCCCTGGAATCGGCCGACCGCTGGCAGGAGGCCGCGGCGGACTACACCGCCGCGCTGGAACTCGGCGCCGACCCGGCCGAGCTGCTCTTCCGCCGCGGCCGCTGCCACGCCCGCCTGGGCGAAACCGCGCGGGCCCGGGCCGACCTGACGGCCCATCTGACCCTGGGCCCCTCCGAGTACGCGCAGGAGGCCGAGCAGCTGCTGGCGGCGCTCGGCTGACCGATTCCGCTGACAGGCCGACTCCCCGGCACTACGGTTGGCGATCGGAACGGTCGGCTGGTGGGAGTACCGAAACTGATGATGCCGCTGACGACATCGGCCCGGCCGGACGGCGGCGCGCCCGAGCACGAGCGGTTCGAGCAGCGCCGCAGCCCGCGCTCCCCCGCCGCCCGGCCGCACGGCGGCCGGCCCGTGGTGATCATCTCCAAGGAGGCCGCGCGGGCGGCCCGGAGCATCGAGCCGACCGGGCCGGTGCACCAGCTGCCGCCCGCCGCCACCGGCGAGCTGGTCGGCCGGGCGGTGGCACTGGAGGAGATCCGCCGGGCCCTCGCGGCGGGCGACGGCACCGGCCTGGTCACCCAGGCCACCGCGCTGCACGGGCTCGGCGGGGTCGGCAAGACCACCCTGGCGCTGCACTACGCCCACGCCAACGCCGAGCGCTACCGGCTGATCTGGTGGATCACCGCGGAGACCGAGGAGCAGGTCGCCGAGGCCTTCGCCGACCTCGCCGTCCAGGTGCACCCGAGCTGGGCGCTGACCGTCCCGGCGAGCCAGCAGGCGGAGTGGGCGCTCAGCTGGCTGCGCGCCCACCACGACTGGCTGCTGGTCTTCGACAACGCCGAGGACCCCGCCCACCTCACCCCCTACCTGGGCCGACTGCTCGGCTGCGGCCACCAGTTGGTCACCAGCCGCAAGGCGAGCGGCTGGCACGAGGGCATCCGGCGGGTGCGGATCGACGTGCTCGACGCCCCCGAGGCCGCCCGGCTGCTCTGCGGCACCGCCTACCCCGGCCAGGCGGTCGGCGCGGCGGAACGCGCCCAGGCCCGGGCGCTGGCGGACGAACTCGGCCACCTGCCGCTGGCGCTCGCCCAGGCCGGCGCCTACGTCCAGCAGACCGGCAGCAGCCTGGCCGACTACCGCGACCGGCTCGGCGCGCCGGGCGGACCGGGCTCGGTCCAGGTGGTCGACCGGCTCTGGCAGACCACGCTGCGCACCGTCCAGGCCACCGCCCCGTTCGCCGTCACCCTGCTGCGCGCCCTGGCCTGGTACGCGCCCGAGGCCCTGCCGCGCGAGGCGCTGCTGCCGTTCGGCAAGCGGCGGCCGCAGGAGGTGGAGTCGGCGCTGCGGCTGCTCGCCGACTACCACCTGATCACCCTGGGCGAGCACACCGTCGCCGTGCACCGGCTGCTGCAGAGCGTGCTGCGCGCGGCGGACGGCGAGCGGCGGTACCGCGACCTGGCGGAGCGTCAGCTCGCCTCGGTGATCGGCCCGTTGCTGGTCGACGACGTGCGGATGCACCGGTCGCTGCTGCCGCACGTCCGGGAGCTGGCCGCCACCGGCCCCGCCGAACGGCCGAGCGCGGCCGTCGTCGAGCTCTACCGCCTGGCGGCCGGGCACTCCTTCGAGAGGGCGCAGCAGGTCTTCGCCGTGCCGCTGGTCAGCGCGATGGTCGACGCGCAGACCCGGCTGCTGGGGGCCGAGCACCCGGACACCCTCGACGGGCGCAGCCGACTCGCCGAGCTGCACGCGCGCACCGGCGACCCGGCCCGGGCGGTCGAGCTCGCCACGCAGGTGGTGGCCGACCGGACCCGCCGGCAGGGCGCCGACCACCCGGCCACCCTGGCGGACCGTGCCGTGCTGGCCTACGCCTACCGCAAGGCCGGCGAACACGCCCGGGCAGTCGAGCAGTTCGCCGCCCTCTCGGCCGACCGGGCCCGGGTGCTGGGCGCCGAGCACCCCGACACCCTGGCCGCCCGTGCCGGATTGGCCTACGCGCTCCAGATGGCGGGCCGGCACAAGGAGTCGGTGCCGGAGTTCGAACGGCTGCTGGCCGACGAGACCCGCCTCCTGGGCGCCGAGCACCCGACCGTGCTGACCCGTCGCAACAACCTCGCCTACGCCCACCTCGACGCCGGCGAGCACCGGTTGGCGCTGACGCTCTACCAGCAGGCGGTCGCCGAGCAGGCCCGGGTGCTCGGCGCCGAGCACCCGGACACGCTGACCAGCAGGGGGTGGCTCGCCTACGCGCACCTCCAGGCGAGCGACTTCCGCACGGCGGTCACCGAGCTGGAGTCGCTGGTGGCCGACCACACCCGGACCCGGGGCGCCGACCACGCCCAGTCCCTGGAGACCCGCGGCTACCTGGCGATAGCCCTCCTCGGGGCGGGCCGGCCGGCCGACGCGGTGGCGGACTGGGTGCGGGTGGTGGCCGACCACACCCGCGTCCTCGGCCCGGACCACCCCAGGACCCTGGATGCCCGCAACGGCCTCGCCGGCACCCTGGCCGAAACCGGCTGCTACGTCGAGGCGGTCGAGGAACACCGTGCCGTGATCCGGGACCGCACCCGCGTCCAGGGCCCCGAGCACCGCGACACCCTGGCCGAGCGCGCGGAGCTGTGCGACGCGCTGCGGTTCGCGCAGCTACCCGAACGCGAACTGCCCCACCGCGAGCGGCTGGTCGACGACCGGATCCGGATCCAGGGGCCGGACCATCCGGACACCCTGGAGGAACGGGCGGGGCTGGCCGAGGCGTTCATCGGCGCAGGCCGCCCGCGCGAGGCGCTGGCCGAGCGCACCCGGCTGGTCGACGACTTCGCGCGGGTCTACGGACCCGTACACGCAAAGGCGTTGAACGCCCGGCTGCGCCTGGCCCGGGCGCACAGCGAGTGCGACGAGCCCGAACGGGCCGTGGAGCTGTGCGAGCCGCTGGTGATCGACCGGGTGCGGATCGAGGGGGCGGACCACCCGTCGGTGCTGAACACCCGCTGGTGGCTCGCCGAGTTCCACGCCGCCGTGGGAGACCACCGCCGGGAGCTGGAGCTGCGCGAGGCCCTGCTCGCCGACCGCTTGCGGCTGCATGGGCCGGACCACCAGCTGACCCTGGACGCCCGCTACTACCTGGCGTTCGCCCACCGCGAAGCGGGCGAGCACCGCCACGCGCTCGGGCTCTGGGAGGAACTGGTCGCCGACTACGCGCGACTGCTCGGCCCGGACCACCCCGAGACACTGACCGCCCGTTCACAGTTGGCGAGGTCCGCAAGGACCGCGCGCGAGCACCGCCGCGCGGTGGCGCTGTACGAGGCGCTGGCCGCCGACCGGACCCGACTCAACGGCCCCACACATCCGTGGACCACCTCGGTCCGGTGGTGGCACGCCTTCGCCTGCCGGGAAGCGGCACAGCACCACCGCGCGGTGGCGCTGTACGAGGCGCTGCTCGCCGACGAGACCGAGGCCCTGGGGCCGGAGCACCCGGAGACCCTCAACACCCGCGGCGGTCTGGCCGGGGCCCTGGTGGCCAAGGGCGACGGGGCCCGCGCGGCCGAGCTCTTCGAAGACCTGGTGGCCGTCCGCGCCCGTGTCCAGGGCCCCGACCATCCCGCCACCCTGGAAACCCGCAGCGACCTCGCCTGGGCCTGTCGCGAGGCCGGCGACCTCGACCGCGCGGTGCGACTCTACGAGGACCTACTGGCCGACCGGATCCGGCTGCTCGGCGCCGATCACCGCGCCACCCTCGGCACCCGCGGCTCCCTCGCCCACACCCAGGTCACCGCCGGCCGGTTCGGGACCGCGCAGGAGCTCTTCGAAGCCCTGCTCGCCGATCAGCTCCGGCTCCTGGGTCCCGACCACCAGAACGTCGTCACCACCCGCTACGCCCTGGCCCGGGTCCACGAGGACGCCGCCGAGTACGGGCCGGCCATCGAGCGGTACCGCGCCCTGGTCGACGACGCGCGGCGGGCGCTCGGCCCGGACCACCCGGACTGCCTGAACGTCCGGCAGGGCCTGGCCCGGACCTTGGTGGCGGCGGGCGAGCACCGCGCCGCCATCGAGCTGTACGCCCGCCTGGTGCCGGACCGCGAACGCGCCCAGGGCCCCGACCACCCCGGCGTCCTCGCCACCCGCTGGCGGCAGGCCCACGCGTTCCACGAATCCGGCGACCACGTCCGCGCCGTGGCACTGTTCGGCGCCGTCGCCGCCGACCGCGCGCGGGTGCTCGGCGCCGACCACCCCGAAGCGCTCAGCACCCGTTGGTGGCAGGCCTGCGCCTGTCGTGCCGGGGACGACCCGCGGCGCGCCGTCGAGCTGAGCCGGGCCCTGCTGGCCGACTGGGTGCGGATCGGCGGCCCGGACGACCTGGAGACGCTGAACACCCGGTCCCTGCTCGCCTGGTCCCACCGGACCGCGGGCGACCACCTGATCAGCACCGAACTCGACGACGCCGTCCTGCGGGACCGGATCCGGCTCCAGGGCGCCGAGCATCCCGACGTCCTCGTCGCCCGCGGCAACCTCGCGTACGACCGGCGGCTCGCCGGGCTGCTCCGGCAGGCCGTCGCGGAGTACGAACTGGTGGCCGCCGACCGGCTCCGGCTCCAGGGCCCGGAACACCCGCTCCTGCACACCCAGCGTGCCAGGCTCGCCTCGGCGCTCGCCGAGTACGGCGAACTCGACCGCGCCGTCGCACTGTTCACCGAGGTGATCGCCGATCAGACCCGGCTGCTGGGCGCGGACGCCCCGGACACCCTCGCCACCCGGGAGCGCCTCGCCCAGGCCCACGGTCTGGCCGGCCGCCTGCACCAGGATCTCGCCGAGCGGGAGCGGCTGGTGGCCGACCACGCGCGCGTCCTGGGCCCGGAACACCGCGACACCTTGGCCGCCCGGCTCGCTCTGGCCGATGCCCGTCGCGCACGCTGGGACCACGACGACGCAGCGACCGAGTACCGCGCCCTCGCGGCCGACAGCGCCGGGCTGCTCGGGGCCGACCACCCCGACACCATCGCCGCACTGCGCAGCCTCGCGCTGAACGAGTTCGACGCCGGGCGGTACGGCGAAGCCGGGGCCCGCTGCCAGGAGGCCCTGGCCACCGCCGAGCCCGCCCTCGGGGCGCACCATCCGGTGGTCCTCCAACTGCGTCTGGTACAGGCCGAGTCGCTGCTGGCGGGCGGTGAACTCCAATCCGCCATCCACCTCCTGACGGCGCTCCTGGCGACCTGCGCCGGCCCGGCCGAGGCACCTGCCGCCACCGCGGACACCGGGCGTACCCTCGCACTCGCCCGGCAGCTCAGCGGCGATCAGGAGGCCGCCGAGAGCGCCGTCGGGTCGGCGCTGCGGATCGCCGAACGGGCCCTCGGCCCCGCCCATGTGCTGACCGTCCTCGCCCGCGCCCTGCACGCCCTGCTGCTCACCGCCGGCCCGCGCCCGCTGCACGCCGTGGTGCTGTTGGAGGAGCTCGCCGAGGAGTGCGCCGCCAACCACGGCCCGGGTGGCTGGAGCACCCTGACGGTCCGTCACTCCCTGGCGCAGGCCCGCTACCGGGCCGGTGACCCGGTCGGCGCGGTCCACACCTACGCCGGGCTCGTCGCGGCCCGGATCCCCGCCGCCACCACCCTCGGCCCGGCCGCCGTGCTCGCCCGGGGCCACCGCGAACTGGACGACCTCAGCCTCGATCTCGGTACCTTGGGCGAGATCTGGCTCCCCCTCCTCCCCACCCTCGCCGTCGGCCTCGCCCAGGCCCTCGCCGCGGCCGGCCACCCCGGCGCCGCCCGCGAGCTGCTGACCGCGGTCTGCGCCGGCCGGGACGCCGCGATGGGCACCGCGCACCGCCTCGCCCTGGAGAGCCGCGCCGCGCTCGCCCGCCTGGACGACAGCCGGCCCGCCGTGCCCGCACCCCGTGCGCTGCCCGCACGGGCCGATGCCGCGCCGGTCCGCCGCTCCCCCGTCCGCCGCGCGCTCCAACCCCCGCGGCCCGCTTGGCACCCCCGCCTCACCCTGCTCGACGAGCCCGCGGTCGGCGCCACCACCCGCATCGAGCTGCGCCTGGCCTCCGCCGACCCCGCCGCCGACCCGGCCGACCTGCCCGAGCTGCACCTGGTCGCCACCGTCGGCGCGGACGCCGTGCTCGAACCCGCCGTCACCGATCACGTCCCGGCCGACGGGCCCGCCGTCTTCGCGCTCACGCCGACCGCGCCGGGGCCGCACCGGATCCGGATCACCGTCTCCGACCGGGGGCACGGCGCCGTGCTCCAGGACCTCTCCACGGTCCTGGAGGTCCCCCAACCTCCCCCAGCAGCCCCACCAGCCCTCTCAGCCCAGGAGCAGGAGTAGCCGCAGGTGCCCCGGGACCTCTTCGTCGAGATCGCGCACAACCCCTCCGCCGACTACACCCGGCTGCCCCGCCCCACCGGTCCGTTCCGGCCCGGGGACGACGGCCGGCCGGACCAGCCGCCCGCCCTCGACCTGGTGGTGACGCTGCGCCGGCCGCCCGGCACCGACCTGCTGCAGATCTCCGCCTACCGCCCGGGCGAGCGCACCCCGCGCACCCGCGGCCACCACGCCGACCTGGCCATCCCGGCCGCCGTCCTGCTGGCCAAGACGGCCCGGCTGCGCACGATCTGGCGCGACCGGCTGGTGCGCTACGCCTCGGTGGACGCCGCCGGGCTGCCGCTGGACCACCCGTTCCTGCGCTCCGTGGACCTGTCCGCGCTGGCCGCCACGACCGACGTGCGGGTGGACGAGCTGGCCCAGGAGGGCCGCTACCTGCTGGACACCATGCTCGCCGGACCGGACCGGGACCTGACGGCCTTCCGCGAGTACCTCACCGGCGCGCTCACCGAGCACGGCCCGCTGCGGGTCAGCTTCGACTCCGACCTCCACCTGCCCTGGCCGATGCTGGCCGTGGGCCCGCTCGGTGACGACCCGTGGGCCGGGTTCCTCGGCTACCGGCACCAGGTGGAGCAGACCGGGGCCGGCTACACCCCGATCCAGCCGCCCTACCCGGCCCGCAGCCGGCCCGTCGCCAGTCTGAACACCGACGACAGCCTGGAGGCGATCGGCCGCGCGCCCGAGGTGCGCAAGCTGCTGGAGGAGCGCGCCGAGCTGAGCGTGCGCACCGAGTCCGAGGACCTGCTGGCCGCGCTCTCCTCCGCGGTGCTGGACGAGGACGTCATGTACTTCTGGTGCCACGGCCAGTTCGTCGACAACGGCACGGCCTTCGAGCAGCTGGCCGTGAGCCTCACCGACGACCGGCAGATCGACGCCGACCTGGTGCGCCGGCACCGCGGGCCGCTGGTCGGCGCGCCGGACGCGATGTTCCGGCCGTTCGTGCTGCTGAACGCCTGCCACACCGGCCAGTCGGCCGCCGCCGAACTGGAGCACCTGGGGCGGGCGCTGATCGAGCTGGGCGCGGAGGGAGTGCTCGGGCCGCAGATCGAGATCCCGACGGTGTTCGCCGCCGAGTACGCCTTCGCCTTCCTGGAGCTGTACCTGACCGGCGAGCTGACGGCCGGTGAGATCACCCGGAGCCTGGTGCACCGGTTCGCCCGCGAGTTCCACAACCCGCTCGCCCTGACCTACTCGCTGCACTGCGGCATCGACAGCATGCTGAGCATCCTGGAGCTGAATCCGTGACCCGGCCCGTGACCCAGCCCATGACCCGTCCTCAGTCCCGGCCCCTGACGCCGCTGCTGCGGCCCGCCACCGTCGACCTCGACGAGCAGGGCCGGCTGCTGGTCCCCGGCACCCGCACCCCGGTGCCCGAGACCCGGGTCGCCGAGCAGCTCGCCCGCGACCTGCGGATCCCGCGCCGGGCCACCGACGTCTACGTCTACGTGCACGGCTGGCAGACCAGCCCGGCGGCCGCCGACCGGGCAGCCGGCCGGCTGATCACCCGCGCCGCCGCACTGCACCGCACCCGCCCCGGCCATTACCCCGGGCTGAGCGCCGGATTCCGGCCGTGGTGCGTGGTGGTGCGCTGGCCCTCCTCCAGCCTGCCCTCGCTCGGCGGCTACCGCCGGATCCGCGACCGGGCGCACGCGATGAGCGCCCGCGGCCAGGCCGGCCGGGTGCTCGGGCACCTGCTCGGCTACCTGGACCAGGAGCGCGGCGACCCGGCGGTGCCCGGCGTGCTCGCCAACCGCAACGGCCAGTACCTGCACCTGGTCGGCCACTCCTTCGGCGGCCGGTTCCTCTGCGAGGCCGTCCAGTACGCGGCCGACCGGCCCGCCGCGCCGCAGGTGCTGGGGTGGAGCCGACCGGCCGACCCCCGCCGGCCGTTCACCGTGGACAGCATGCTGGTCTTCCAGATGGCCGCGCCCCGGAACGCCTTCGAGCACCTCTTCCCCCGGCTCTTCGCCGCCGGCCCGCTCGGCGCCCCGCTGCGCGGGCCGCTGGTGCTCACCCACTCCCGCTTCGACCGGGCCACCGGCTTCTGGCACCTGCGCGCCGAGGGCCGGCCCGGGATCGGGCACTCCGGCGTCGGCGCGGCGCCGATCCGGCAGTTCAGCACCTCGCTGCGCCCGACCGGCAGCCCGTACCCGCACGCGGTGCTCGACCATCCGCTCGTCAACATCAACGCCGACGACGTCTACCGGGGCGGTCGCGCGGCCCGGCTGGCCCCGGCCGGTGCCCACTCCGACTTCCAGCGCCCGGAATCGGCGCACCTGCTGCTCAGCCTGGCGGCCCACTCCCGCTGACGGAGTGACCGGGCGTCAGCCGGACAGTGGATAGAATTCCCCCACTATCCGACCAAAGGATCACGAACCCTCAGCCATGTCCCGCCTGCGCACCGTCCTCGACCGCCACGAGCCGCTCTGGCGCCGCTGGCTGCCCCGCGTGTTCTGCCTGGCCGCCCTGCTGCTGGTGCCGTGGATCGTCACCCTCGGACTGAACGTCAGGGGCCACTTCGGCAAGCGGAACCTCTCCAACTCCTGGGTCTGGCTCGACATCGTCGAGGCCTGCACCCTGCTCCTGCTCGCCGTCCTGGTCCACCGCCGCAACCGCTACACCAGCCCGATCGCCTCCGCCGCGGCGATGCTCCTGGGCGCGGACGCCTTCTTCGACCTCTGGTCCGCCCGGCGCGGCGAACCGTACTTCGTCGCCGAGGTGATGGCCTACTGCGCCGAGCTCCCGAGCGCCCTGCTGCTGGCGGTGCTCTCCTGGTACTCCCTCAACTGGGCGGCGGTGCCGGAGCACCACCGCCCGGGCTGACCGGTCCTCAGCCCCGCTGGGCGAGGGGAAAACCACTGCCGCACCGTCACCACCCCGTGCCAGAATGGCCCGCATGACCACCCTGAGCAGCATGACCAGCGCCCGAAAGGCCCATGGCGCGTAACCGCCCGGCCGCCGTCCGGGCCGGCCTGCCCCGAGCCCACCGGGCCGGCGCAACCAGCCAAGTGATCGACGGGCTCTCCGCGCGGACGCTCGCCGAGATCGCCCGGCTCGAACGCGACCGCAGCTACCTGCACCCGGGCGAGGTCGCGGAGTCGGTGCGCCTGTGGGCCGAGTACGCCCGCCGCCCCGCGCGCCAGTTGTGGCAGGACCACGAGCAGGGCAACACCGACTGGTACTGCTGCGGCGATCCGATCCACGCCCGGGGAGTGCTCACCGTGGTGCTGCGTGCGCTGTCGCGCCAGGGCGCCCGGGAGTTCCGACGGGTCGTCAGCCGCTGCGACGCGCACTGGCCGCTGCCCGAGTGGGCCGACCTCAGCCCGTGACGACGCCCAACCGGGCCAGCACCGCCGGGTCCTGGGCGTCCAGCCAGTCGGCCAGTTCGCGGTAGGAGACGCAGCGCACGCCGTCGCGGTGGCACAGGTCGTGCATCAGCTCCTCGGCCGCCTGCACACTGCCCGGGTCCGTGAGCGGGGTGTCGATCAGCAGCGGCGCGCGGTTGCCCTGCTCGGTGTGCTCGAATGCGGTGAGAGAGGCGTCGCGGCTCGGCGCCGGCTGGGTGGCGAACTGCCAGAGGCCGTCGGCGTTCTTCGAGGGCCAGGCCCCGGCGGTGCCGCTCGCGCTCGCGTCGTAGCGCCAGCCGGCCGCCTGCTCGGCCGGCAGCAGGTTCGCCCGCCCCTGGAGGCAAGGGGTGCGGCCGCCCACCAGCTCGGCGGAGTAGTCGAAGGGCAGCGGGGGCAGGTCGGCGAAGCCGGTGTTGGTCTTCCAGAACCGGACGAACGAGGAGGACAGGTCGAGCTCGCCGGCCCAGTCCTGGGTGCTCCAGGTCGCCGCGCCGCCGGTGCCGCAGAAGCCGGCGTTGAAGCCGTCCGCGATCTCGTCGCCGTCGGTCCAGGCCTGGCCCAGCTGGGCGAGCGTCGCCTTGATCCGGTCGTCGGTGGGGGACGGCCCGCCGACGTCCCCGACCGCGTGGTCCGGCGCCTGGTAGAGCGAGCGCTTCGGGTCGGGCAGCAGGTCGGTGCCACGCAGGAAGAAGGTGGTGCGGGCGCCGTCCGCCTTCGCCGCCGTGCGGACCCCGGAGAACAGGTGCGCGGCGTCCTCGGTTGCACCGTCCCAGGAGAACACCACGAACTGCGGAGGCTGCTGACTTACCGTCAGTTTGGCCACCGTCGGTTGGCCGGGCTGCGGGCCGGTGTCGGCGCCGGAGCCGTCGTCCACCAGGCTCACCGTGCCGTCCCACCCGTCGCCGCCGGGCGAGGGGGCGGCGTTCGCCCGCGCGCTCGGGGGCTTCGCGCCGGTGCCGGCCGGCATGAAGGCGAGCGCGACCAGCACGCCCGCCGCCAGCAGCGCCACGGCGCCGCGCTCACGGTCACTCATGCTCGGTCACGCTCACTCGTAGGGGTCCCCCGGCTCCGTGGTGCGGGTCAGCTTCTGGAGGGTCAGCACCGGGGCGCCACCGCCCTGGCCGGGTGCGCCGGCGGGCTGCCAGACGCCGACCACGGTGACCCAGGAGCCCTGCGGCGGGGCGCCCAGGCCCCGCACCTCCACCTTGCTGACCTGGGCGTCGGCGGCACAGCAGCTGATGGTCAGCCGGGCCAGGTACCAGCCGCCGCCGTCCTTCGGGCTGACGAACCCGGTGAGCGCGACCCGACGGCCCGTCAGGCTGCCGCTGCCGTCCCACAGGGCGCGGGCGTCGAAGTCGGCCAGCCGCATCGGCAGCGGGTCGGTGGTGGGCAGCGCGCCGAAGCCGCCGGTGCCGGCCGGGCGGACCGGGGCGCTGTCCATCCGCTGGGCGGAGAAGGCGCCGAGCGCATCGGGGGCGATCAGGAAGACGGCCAGCACGGGCAGGGTGAGCAGCCAGGCGACCCGCAGGCTGCCGTGCTCGTGCCCGTGGCCGCTCTCGTGACCATGGCCGCTCTCGTGACCGTGGCCGTCCGCGCCGCCGTGCTCGTGGCCATCCGCACTACCGTGCTCCTCGCGGTGCCGCTTGCCCCGCCACAGCTCGCGGGCCGCTGCGGCCGCGCCGAGCAGCCCGATCAGCACCAGCAGCACCCCCGTGGCCACCAGGTACGGCCGCAGCGCCTGGCGCACGAAGCGCAGGTAGAGGTCGCTGAACAGGGTCAGGTGGAGCAGCGCCGCCCCGAGCAGCACGTGCAGGACCGCCCGCGCCTCGCGCCTCACAGCAGCCACCAGCCGACCAGTGCGGCCGTCAGCACCGCGACGGCGAAGGTGGCGGCGGAGAACCGCCAGGCGAAGGCGCGGCCGAAGGTCCCGGCCTGAAGGGCGATCAGCTTGGTGTCCACCATCGGGCCGACCACCATGAACGCCAGCCGGGCCACCGGTGACAGCCCGCTCAGCCCGGCGGCGACGAAGGCGTCCGCCTCGGAGCAGACCGCCAGCAGCACGGCGAGCAGCGCGGGGACCAGCACGGAGAGCACCGGCAGGCCGGTCACCGAGCCGAGGAACCCGCGCGGCAGCGCCACGTTGAGGGTGGCGGCGGTCAGGCCGCCGATCACCAGGAAGCCGCCGGCGTGCAGGAAGTCGTGCTCCAGCGACTCGCGGAACACCGCCCAGCGGCTCCCCCACCCGCTCCCGCCCGCCGCCGGCTCGCGCAGCAGCTTGGGGCGCAGCCACTCGGGCCGGCCGAACCGGGCCCAGAGCAGCCCCATCACCACGGCGGTGGCCAGCGAGGCGATCAACCGGGCCCACACCATCTCGGGGTGGCCGCGGAACGCGACCCCGGTGGCGACCAGCACCACCGGGTTGATCGCGGGCGAGGAGAGCAGGAAGGCGAGCGCCGCGGCCGGTGCCACCCCGCGCGCGATCAGCCGCCCGGCCACCGGGACCGACGCGCACTCACATCCCGGCAGCACCACGCCCGCCACCCCGGCGATCGGCACCGCGAGCACCGGGTTCCTCGGCAGCGCCCGCTCCAGGAAGGTGGTCGGCACGAAGGCGGCCACGGCGGCGGAGAGCAGGGTGCCGAGCAGCAGGAACGGCAGCGCCTGCACGCAGATCGCGATGAACACGGTGGCCCACGCCTGCAGCCAGGCCGGCCCGTGCCGGTCCCCGATCAGCCGGGAGGCGACCAGCACCGCGACCATGCCGACCACCAGCAGGGTCAGCGAGTCCACCCGCCGCCCGCGCGCCCCGACCGGAGCCGGGACCTGGGGAGGGGCTGGGGGCGACTCGATGACCAACTCGTCCGCCATGCCGGTACGCCGCTCCGCCCACTCCGTCAGCAACGGCTCACCGCTGATCGTTGAGCCGCGTGCGAGTGTAGGGCACCGGCACGGACCCGCCGTCCACCGGTCAGTACCGCAGCTCGACGCCGTCGGGCCGCGGGAAGGGCATCATCTCCCAGCCCGTCGGCCACCCCCGGTCCAGCCGCTCCTCGGGTTCGCAGTCGAGCAGCCGGGGGATCCGCCGCATCCACCACTCGCCCCGGTCCGCGACCTGGTCGGGCCACGGGACGGTGACCTCCCGGAAGCGGTCGTCCGACTCGTCGAGTTCGCGCTGCCGAAGCGCCCGCACCCGCGGCGGCAGCAGGGGCCAGACCCGGGCGAGCCCGGTCCGGCACCAGATGTCGTGGGTGAGTTCGGGCGCGGACCACGAGTAGCCGTCCGCCACCGCCGCCACGGCATCGCGCCAGCTCCTGCACAGGGAGTCGAGCGTCCGCGGCCCGCCGGCCCAGTGCCCGGTCACGGCCAGGAGCGCGGCGCGCACCGCTTCGTATTCCTCCGCCGTCAGCACCCGGTCACCGGGCTTCCGGTCGCGCGGCCCGGGCAGCGCGCTCGATCTCCGCGCGCCGGTCCGCCCAGAACGCGGCGTCCCGGTCGGCGTCGGCCCCGTCGTCGCCCACCGCGCCGTCGAGTTGCTCGCGCAGGATGTCGGCGTGGCCGGCGTGCCGGCTGGTCTCGGTGAGGATGTGGACCAGGATGTCGAACAGCGTCACCTCGGGGCGCGGCCACCACGGCACGTGGCCGGGGGCGTCGAGGGCCAGGGCGTCGATCGTCGCATCGCTGTGCTGCCACACCCGCCGGTACCGGTCGACGATCTCGGCGCGGGTCTCGTGCTCGGTCGCCCACATGTCGGCGTCCTGCTGGGCCTCGTCGTCCCACCGGGGCAGCGGCTCGGGGAACGGCCGGTCGAAGACGTCGCCGAAGTACCTGGCCTCCCACAGGGCCAGGTGCTTGACCAGGCCGAGGAGGTTGGTGCCGGTCGCCGTGAGCGGGCGGCGGACGTCGTACTCGCCGAGTCCGTCGAGCTTCGCGAGCACCGCCTCGCGGATCCAGCGCAGGTCGTGGTGCAGTCGGCTCTTCGCGTGGTCGTCGATCATGGGAGGCGAGCCTGCCACTCACCCCTGACAGGGCTCAACCCCGGTGCCCACGGGCCGTCGGTAACTCCCCCTCACCACGGCCCGGCTGACTGTCCGCCACCTCACGTGAAAATCCTGTGCCTTCGAACGAACCATCGGATACTGTCCGCCCGTGACTGATCAACAGGGGACGGCTCCGGACACCGCGCGGAGCGAGCCGGGCGGCGGGCAGGCCGAGGAGGCGGGCATGCGGCCCGCCGCCCAGGTGGTGTCGGCGCTGGCGATGGGCGCGGTGCTGATCGCCGGCTTCCTGGTGCTCCAGCACCAGGAGGACTTGGCGAACCGGCCCGTCGCGGCGGCGAGCTGCCAGGCCGCGAAGGCCGACGACTCCCCCAAGTACCCGGCGCTCTGTGCCGCGTTGAACCGCCCGGACCTGCCGGACCTGGTCGGGGCGCCGCTGGACCAGGTGACGGTCGCGGGCCCCGGCCCCTCGCACTGGACCAACGCGGACGGCAGCAAGCAGGTCGTCGACAGCGCCGAGGTGCAGATCGGCCAGCTCTCCGTGCGCCTGACCCAGGACGACGGCGCGGACGTGACCGACGCCGAGGTGCTGGGCTCCGCGCCGCACCAGCGCGCCCCGGTGCTCGGCCACCTCAGCACCACGTACGAGATGAACACCATCGGCTTCACCCTCCCGCTCGGCGGCGGCCAGTCCTCGCGCGCACCGGGCGGGGTCGCGGAGAACCTGGTGATCGGCAAGCACCCGGACGGGCACGGCGGTTCCTACGAGTTCACCATCTGGCGCCAGGACACCGGCGCGCCGGACCGGGCCAGCCTGTACCGGATCGCCGAGGCCGTCCTGCCGACCCTGCCCGACTGGGACGCGGCCTCCGCCGCCCCGAGCGCCCCCGCCCCGGTCCCGGCCGTCACTTCTTCACCATCCGCAGCATCCTGACCGCCAGCCAGGGCCCGCCGTACCAGTACCCGGGCCCGAGCGGGTGCAGGGTGCCGCGGCCGAGGTGGCGCGCGTAGTCCGCGGCCATCGGCCAGAAGTCCGCGATCAGCAGCTGCCCGCCCGGGCGCAGGACCCGGACCGCCTCGTCGAGCGCGCGGTGGCGCAGCGCGGGCACCGGGATGTTGTGGATCACCAGGGCGCTGGTCACCACGTCGAACGAGGCGTCGGGGAACGGCAGTTCGGTGATGTCGGCGGTGTGCACCGCGACCCGGTCGGCGACCCCGGCCGCCCGCGCGTTGGCCAGCGTCGTCCCGGGCCGGTTGCCGCTCTGGTCCTTGCCGACCCACAGGTCGACCCCGACGGCGCGCCCGGTCGGCAGCCGCTTCGCCGCCGTGATCAGCACCGCGCCGCGCCCGCAGCCCAGGTCCAGCAGCTGCTCGTCCCCGCGCAGGCCGGCGCCGTCCAACTCCCGCTCCCAGGCGTTCAGTTTGCCGCGCAGCGTGGTGTGCAGGTAGATCCCGGTCTGCCCGAGCAGCGCCGCCCCCGCCAGGGCCAGCCCGGTTCGCCCCCGCCGCGCGCCCCGCCACCGGGCCGCGGCGACGGCGGCCGCGGCACCGGCCGCACCGAGGCTCGCCACGAAGCCGGGCGCGTCGACGCCGTACTTCGGCCCCAGCTGCCCGTTCGGACGCTCCGCCAGGTTCTCCACAAGGTTCCCCGCAGGGTTCTTCGCAGGGTTTTCCGCAAGGTTTTCCGTCATGCCGGCAGGGTGCCGCGCCCGACCGGCTCCCGTCTTGGACGAATGTCCGGCAGCCGAACCACCACCGGACGACGCGTCATCTCCCGCTCAGATAGCCAGGATCCGCCCAGGCCACGTGGTCCACCGCGAGCCACGGCGCGGCCGCGACGGCCGACGGGGTGGCCCCGGTGAAGGCCAGCACCTCGCGGTGCAGGTGCGACTGGTCGGCGTAGCCGCTCTGCGCCGCCACGCCGGCCGCGCTCCGGCCGGCCGCCAACAGGTGCGCGGCGTGGTCGAAGCGGATCAGCTGGGCCGCCCGCTTCGGGCCGAGCCCGAGCTGGTCGCGGAAGCGGGACCACAGCCGCTTGCGGCTCCAGCCGACCTCCTCGGCGATCCGCTCCACCCGGGCCGTTCCCCGGCTCGCCGCCAACCGGTGCCACGCGTGGGCCACTTCCGGATCCACCGCCCGCCCGGCCGCCGCCCGCCGGGCGAGCGCCTGCGCCACCAGGGCGAACCGCTCCTCCCACTCCCCCGCCGCCCGCAGCCGCTCCTCGATCCGGCCGGCCTCGCGCCCCCACAGCCCCTCCAGCGGGAGCACCTCCCCGCCGGCCCGCGCCGCGCCGCCGCCCAGCACCGCGTGCGCGAGCACCGGGGAGAGCCGCAGTTGCAGGCACTCGATCCCACGGCCCGATCCGCGCACGCCACTTGAGGCCAGCCCGAGCACCAGCCCGCCGCCCTGCGGCCGACCGGTGCCGTCGCCGACCGCCAACGGCCCGTCACCGAGGTCGAGGACGAGCGTGACGGCCGGGTACGGAACGACCCCGAGGTCGACCAACTCCTGGCTGCGGGCTCGGAATCCGGCCATGCTCAACCCCCGCGGACCAGCAGGCCGCGCGGGCGTGGCGATGTCCCAGAGCGCCGCGGCACTGCGGGCGGAGTCGGCGGAACGCATGCCGCCAGGCTAGGCGACGAGCGTCCGCTGCTCCAGAGCGAGCGGCACCGGCAGGACGACGCCCGTCCGCCCGTCCGCCCGTCCGCCCGCGAAGGTGACATTCGTTCAAGCCAAGTCGCCCCGAAACCCGCGAACCTGACGGATGATGCAAGCCCGCCCGCACCGGAAGGAGCACCCATGCCCTCCCCGCACGACAAGCTCGACCCCACCGACCCGTTCGTCCCCGCCCTCGAACTCGCCGCCGCCGTGCGCCGCAAGGAGGTCAGCCCGGTCGAGCTCGCCGAGGCCTGCCTGGCGCGGATGGACGAACTCGATCCGCAGCTCAACGCCTTCAGCCACCGCGACGACGACACCGTCCGCAAGGCGGCGGCCGAGGCGGCGCAGACCGTGGCGCGGGCCCGTTCCACCGACGAGCTGCCGCCGTTCCTCGGCGTCCCCCTGCCCGTCAAGGACCTGGTGGACGTGGCGGGCTGGCCCACCTCCTACGGCTCGTCAGGAGCCTCCCGTGCCCCGGCCGCCACCTCGAACCCGGTGGTGCAGCGGTTCCTGGCGGCCGGGTTCGTGCCGCTCGGCAAGACCACCACCTCGGAGTTCGGCTCCCTGCCGTACACCGAGAGCGAGGCCCTGGGCATCTCCCGCAACCCGTGGGCGCCGGACCGCACGCCGGGCGGCTCGTCGAGCGGCGCGGGCGTGGCCGTCGCCGCCGGGATGGCGCCGATCGCGCACGGCTCGGACGGCGGCGGCTCGCTGCGGATCCCGGCCTCCTGCAACGGGCTGGTCGGGCTCAAGTCGACCCGCGGGCTGGTGACCAGCACGGCCGTCTCCGTGGAGGGCTGCGCGACGAACGGCGTGCTCACCCGCACGGTGGCCGACACCGCGGCCGCGCTCGACGTGCTGGCGCTGCACGACCCGGGCGCCTGGTGGTCGCCGCCCGCCCCGCGGCGGCGGCTGACGGACGCACTGCGCGAGGAGCCGCCGACGGGGCTGCGGATCGGCGTGCTGCGCGAGTCGCCGCTGGAGGGCATCCCGGTCGACCCGGCGTGCGGGGCGGCGGTCGACAAGGCGCTGCACGCACTGGAGGCGGCGGGCCACCACGTGCTGGACACCCCGCTGCCGCTGCCGCCGAGCGGGGAGCTGATCTCGGTCTTCACCACCCTGTGGCACCTCGGTGGCGCCGGGGTCGAGCTCGCCGACCCGGAGCGGGTGGAGCCGCACAACCGGGCCCTGCGGGAGGCCGCCCGGGCCACCGACTCCTGGACCTACGCGCAGGCGGTGCAGCGGGCCCAGCAGTTCTCCCGGCAGATCGTCGAGGGCTTCCTGGCCGGCTTCGACCTGCTGGTGACCCCCACGATGGCGTGCCTGCCGCCGCTGATCGGCACGCTGTCGGCGGGCGTCGAGCAGGAACCGCTGATGCCGCTGCTGAACAGCTACCCGCTGGCGGTCTTCACCTCGGTGTTCAACGTGACCGGCCAGCCGGCCGTCTCGCTCCCGCTGCACCAGGACGAGGCCACCGGCCTGCCGGTGGGCGTCCAGCTGGTCGCCGCGCCGTGGCGGGAGGACCTGCTGCTCCAGGTCGCGCGCACGCTGGAGCTCGCCCTGCCCTGGGCCGACCGCCGGCCGGCGCTCTGACCCCTGCCGCTGCCCAGCCGAACGGCGACGCGCACGGTGGGTGCCGCCCGCACACGCGGCACCCACCCGGCGTCACCGCCCCTTCGTCCGCCGCCTGCTCGCCAGCCAGCCGAGGGCGGCGCCGACCAGCAGGGTGACGGCCAGCACCAGCCAGAGCGGCAGCGTCACGGTCGGCACCCACAGGTGGATGCTGGTCGAGGCGGTGTTGGCGGCGATGAACCAGATCGCCAGCGCGGCCAGCAGCAGCATCCCGATGGTGCGCAGCCGGATCTGCCGGCCCCGCACGGTGATCGACGACGGTTCCGAATTGAGGCTTTTGTTGCTCATTCACCCATTATCGTCCGCACTGGGGAAACGGGGCGGCTCGACGTGGCCGGTGTGCAATGAGTCGCCCTACCAGGTGATTTCGAACCTCCATTCAGCAAGTACACATTTCCCCTCTGCTGATTGGCCACCTCGAAGCCAGTCGGGGCGGCGAGAAAACAGGGGCCAGGCCTTCTTCCTCCTCCATCCGGAGAGTTCGCCATGACCGTGGCCCCGCTGCGCCCCGTCACCCCCCACCCCGCCCCATCCGCCGCCCCCCGCTACCAGCTCGCCTTCGCCCAGGACGCCGAGGACGTCCGCGCCGCCCAGCTGCTGCGGCACCGGGTCTTCGCCGAGGAGATGGGCGCGGTGCTGCACAGCCCCGTGCCCGGTCTGGACATCGACCCGCTCGACGACTACTGCGACCACCTGCTGGTGCGCGACCTGGAGACCGAGGACGTCGTCGGCACCTACCGGCTGCTCCGCCCCGCCCAGGCCGCCCTGGCCGGCCGGCTCTACTCCGACGGCGAGTTCGACCTCTCCCGGCTCGCCGGTCTGCGCGGCGACCTGGTCGAGGTCGGCCGCTCGTGCATCGCCGCCGAGCACCGGGGCAACGGTGCGGTGATCAACCTGATGTGGGCCGGCATCGCCCGCTACCTCACCGAGAGCGGCCACGAGTGGATCGCCGGCTGCTGCTCGGTGCCGCTGGGCCAGGACGGCACCACGGCGGCCGGGGTCTGGGACGCCGTCGCGGCCAAGCACCTCGCGCCCGAGGAGTACCGGGTGGTGCCGCACCGCCCGTGGGACCCGACCGGCCGGCCGCGCCCGGCCCGCACCGCGGTGCCGCCGCTGCTCCGCGGCTACCTGCGGCTCGGCGCCTGGGTCTGCGGAACGCCCGCGCACGACCCGGAGTTCGGCGTCGCCGACCTCTTCGTGCTGCTCTCGCTGCGGCGCACCGACCCGCGCTACCTGCGGCACTTCCTCGGTGCCGCGTGAGCGCTTGGCTCCCCACCGCGCCGTGCACGCCCGAGGACTGCGTGGAGCGGCCGGCGGCCACCGTCGGCACCGCCCGGCGGGTGCTGCGCGCGGCGGGGTGCGCCGGGGTGCTGCTCGCCGGGATCGGGGTGGGGCCAGTGGTCCGCGCCCTGCCCCGGCGGGTCCGCGAACGGCTGGTGACGGCCTGGGCCCGCACCCTGCTGGCCACCCTCGGGGTCCGGGTGCGGGCGCTGGGCAGCAGCGTCGCCGTGCCCGGCGGGCTGCTGGTGGCCAATCACATCTCCTGGCTGGACATCGCCGTGATCGCCGCGGTCTGCCCCGGGCGCAACCTCGCGAAGACCGAGGTGGGCCGGTGGCCGGTGCTCGGTCCGCTGGTCGCGCGCAGCGGCACCCTGTTCATCGACCGCGACCGGCTGCGCTCGCTGCCCGGCACGGTCGCCCGGATCGCCGCCGACCTGCGGCGGGGCGAGCGGGTGGTGGTCTTCCCGGAGGGCAGCACCTGGTGCGGCCGGGCGGGCGGGCGGTTCCGGCCCGCCCTGTTCCAGGCGGCGATCGACGCCGGCGCGCCGGTGCAGCCGGTGGCCGTGCGCTACCGGTCGGCCGGTGCGCCGACCACCGTGCCCGCCTTCGTCGGCGAGGACGGGCTGGCGTTCTCGCTCTGGCGGGTGCTCTCGCTGCGCGGCCTGGTGGCGGAGGCGGTGGTGCTGCCGCCGATCCCGACCGACCCGCCGACCGGCGACGACCGCCTCGCCCGGCGCGCACCGGCCCGCCGCGCGCTGGCCCGCCGCACGCTGGCCCGGGCCGCGCAGGCGGCCGTGGACCGCGAGCGGGACGGCGCGCGGCACTGCTCCGTTCCCGCACGACCCCCGTCAGTCGTTCCCGAACGGCGGCCTGCGAGGATGATCTGACGGACGATCAACCGGAGGGTGGCTGATGGAACTGTGCTGCGCGGTGCTCGACGACTTCCAGCAGGTGGCGACCGAACTGGCCGACTGGAGCCCGCTGGCGGGCCGGGTCGGCGTCACCCGGTTCGACCGGCACTTCGAGAGCGAGGACGAACTCGCCGAGGCCCTGGCCGGGTTCGAGATCGTGGTGACCCTGCGCGAGCGGGTCGCGTTCCCCGCCACGCTGCTCGACCGGCTGCCGCGGCTGCGCCTGCTGGTCGCCTCCGGCATGCGCAACTCGGTGATCGACTTCGCCGCGGCCGCCCGCAACGGCGTCACCGTCTGCGGCACCGAGAGCTCCGGCACCCCGCCGGTCGAGCTGACCTGGGCGCTGCTGCTCGGCCTGGCCCGCCAGTTGGTGCCCGAGCACACCAACCTGCGGGCGGGCGGCCACTGGCAGACCACCGTCGGCAGCGACCTGGCGGGCCGCCGGCTCGGCCTGATCGGGCTCGGCCGGATCGGCGCCAAGGTCGCCCAGGTCGGGCTGGCCTTCGGCATGGAGGTGGCCGCCTGGAGCCAGAACCTGACGGCGGAGCGGGCCGCGGCGGCCGGCGTGCGGTTCGCGCCGAGCCTGGCCGACCTGCTGGCGGAGTCCGACTACCTCTCCGTCCACGTCAACCTCTCGGAGCGCACCCACCACCTGCTGGGCCCCGCCGAGCTCGCCCTGCTCAAGCCGACCGCCTACCTGGTCAACACCTCGCGCGCCGCGATCGTCGACCAGGACGCCCTGTTCGCCGCCCTGACCGCGGGCCGACTGGCCGGCGCCGCCCTGGACGTCTACGACACCGAGCCGCTCCCCGCCGACCACCCGGCCCGCACCACCCCGCGCCTGCTCACCACCCCGCACCTCGGCTACGTGACCGAGCGCAACTACCGCACCTACTACACCCAGACCGTCGAGAACATCGCCGCCTACCTCGACGGGAAACCGCTGCGGGTGCTCGGCACGACGAGCTGACGCGCCGTCAGACGTCCCGTGGGACCGTCAGAGCCCCACGGCCGCCAGCAGCTGCGCCCCGCTCAGCCCGCCCGGGGCGAGCCGCTCGCGGACGGCGCGGTTGGCCAGCACCTGGAGCGCCTCATTCACCGGGGTCGGCACGCCGTGCAGGCGGCCGAGCAGCACGATCTCGCCGTTCAGGTGGTCGGCCTCGACCGAGCCCGCGCCCCGGGCCAGGCTCTGCCAGGTGGAGCCGCCCTGCGCCTCACCCGGTGCGGGTGCCGGGCGGTTCAGCCGGCCGGCCCGCAGCTCGGCCATCTCGGCCGCGGTGGCCCGGGCGATCCCGGCGGCGTCCAGCGCTGCCTCGGCCTCCGCGCGGACGGCGGCCTGCACCCGCTTGCCGTCCGTCCCGTCCGGGTCGGCGCAGAGCGCCTCCACCGCGTTCTCCAGGTTCGCCATCAGCTTGCCGTACTTCCAGAGCATGACCGTCTCGGAGACCGGGGCCAGGAACCCGGACCCTTCGAGGTCCGCCGCCAGCCGGGCCGCCGCCGGGTCGTCGCCGCTCGGGTAGCGACCCACCGTCAGCACCCCGGTGTACGGGTGGCAGAGCGCGCTGACCTCGCCCGGCGCCAGGTGGCCGGACGGCAGCAGCACGCACATCCCGATCACCCGGCGGAACCGGCGCAACGCCGCCCGCTCGTTCTCCACCCCGTTCTGCGCGCAGACCAACGGGAGCCGCTCGCCCGCCGTGCCGCCGCCGGCCACCGGGCGGTCGGCCCAGTCGGCGAGCGCCGCCTCGGTGTGCTGCGACTTGACGGCGAGCACCAGCACATCGTCCCCGGTGAGCTCCAGCTCCGCCGGGCCCGCCACCACCGGCACCGGGAGCGTGCGGGCGCCCCGGTCGGCTGTGCTCAGCCGCAGCCCGCCGGCCCGCAGGGCGTTCAGGTGCTCGCCGCGCGCGACCAGCACCACCCGGTGGCCGCTCTCGTGCAGCCGGCCGCCGATGGTGCCGCCGATCGCACCGGCCCCGATGATCACGTACCTGGGTTCGTTCCGCTCCGCCATGCCGCCTCTTCCTCCCGTTCGGCCGTCCGACTGCCCGACAGCCTGATCGTGCGTCAGGCAGCACCGTACCGGTCGCACCCGAATGGCCGCCCCCGACGAGTGGCGCGACGGGTGCTCAGCCGGTCCGCTCGGCCGGCGGGGCGATCCGGCGGGCCACCAGCGAGTCGTCGGCCGGGCGGTGGGCCAGCGGCGTGCCGGCCGGGCGGAAGCCGGCCAGCACCACCGCGACGTAGCTGCGCCAGGCGTCCGGGGCCTGGGCGGCGGTCTCGTCGATCACGCCGCGCATGGCGAGCACGCACAGGTAGACGTCGGTCAGCGTCAGGTCGGCCCGGACCGTGCCGGCCGCCTGGGCGCGTTCGAGCAGACGGGCCATCAGCTCCCACAGCTCGGCCCGCTGGGTGTCGACGTCGGGCGGGACGACCTGCCAGAGCCGGGAGAGGCCGCCGTGGTGCGAGGACATCACCGCGCCGATGTGCCAGAGCACGCTCTCCAGGCCCGCGCCGCCGCAGGGTTCGGCCGCGGCGGCCCGGGTGCGGGTGAGGATGTTCTCCAGGATCTCGTCGTACAGCGCGGTGATCAGCGCGTCCTTGGTGGGGAAGCGGCGGTACAGGGTGCCCATGCCGACGCCGGCCCGGCGCGCGATCTCCTCCACCCCGGCGGCCGGCCCCTGCTCCGCGAAGACCTCCCAGGCCGCTCGCAACAGCCGCGTCCGGTTCTGGGCCGCGTCGCGGCGCAGGGTCCTGGTTCCGGGGGCGGTGCTGGGGCGGTCCTGGGAGGCGGGGGTCATGCGGGTGCGGACTCCTTGTCGGCGGTGGCCTTCCGGTCCGGCCCCGGCGTCCCGGTGGACCGGTCGGCGCCGGCACCGCGGACGGCCGGGATGAGCACGGCGGCGGCGGCCGCGAGCAACGCCGACCCGGTCAGGAACCAGAACGTGTCGGTGTAGCCCGAATCCGGGGGGAAGGGGTGCGCGGCCGTGACACCGTTGGCCAGGATACTCGCCGCGACACCGCTGCCGATCGCACCGCCGATGGTGCGGATGTTGGCGTTCATGCCGCTGGCCACGCCGGTCTGTTCGGCGGGCACCGCCTCGACCACGATCGAGGACATCGAGGAGAAGGCCAGGCCCATCCCGACGCCCATCAGGCTGGAGGCCAGGTAGATCTGCCAGCTGTGGTCGTGGCCGAGCGAGAGCACCAGGAACGGCACCATGGTGATCAGGCCGCCGGCGATCAGCACCAGCTTCGAGCCGTAGCGGGCGGCCAGCGGGCCGGTCAGCACGCCGAGCACGAACATGCCGATGGTCATCGGCAGCATGTAGACGCCGGACTGGGTGATGCTGGCGGTGAAGCCGTAGCCGGCGAGCTTCGCCGGGGTCTGCACCAGCTGGGGCAGGAAGGTCATCGCGGTGTACATCACCACGCCGAAGAGCAGCGCGACCAGGTTGGCGGTCCACACGGCGGGGATCCGCATCATCCGCATGTCGATCAGCGGGGCCTGCGACCGGAGTTCGACCAGCACCCAGAGCACGGCGACGACCACGGCGGCGGCGAACAGGCCGAGGATCCGCGCCGATCCCCAGCCCCAGGTCGGCCCCTCACTGACCGCCAGCAGCAGGGCGACCAGCCAGATCGAGAGCAGCGCGGCCGCGCCCCAGCTGATCTTCCCGGGGGTGCGGACCGGCGACTCGGGCACGAAGAGGAAGGTGGCGACGGTGGCGACCGCCGTCATGATCATCGGGAGCCAGAAGAGCCAGTGGTAGTCGAGGTGGTCGACGATCGGGCCGGCCAGGATCAGGCCGAGCCCGCCGCCGACGGCGGTCAGCGCGGCGGTGACGCCCACCGCGCCGCGCACCTTGGCGATCGGGAACTCGTCCCGGATGATCCCGAAGGCCAGCGGGAGCACGCCGCCGCCCAGGCCCTGGATCACCCGGGCGACGATCATCCAGCCGATGCTGTTCGAGACCCCGGCCAGTGCCGAGCCGGCGGTCAGCGCCACCAGCGTGACCAGCAGCATCCGTTCCTTGCCCGCCCGGTCGCCGATCCGGCCGAGGATCGGGGTGGCCACCGAGGCCGACAGCAGGTAGGCGGTCATCAGCCAGGTGACGGTCTCCTGCGTGGTGTGCAGGTGCTCCATCAGCGTGGCGAGCACCGGGACGACCATCGACTGCAGCAGCGAGTAGGCGCCCACGCCGAGCAGCAGCACGGCGAAGGTGACGTTGTAGTGCGGGCGGCCGGCGGTTCTGGGTATCCGAGGCATAGGTGTGCGTCCCTGGGGGCGAAGTAAGCGGAGCTCCTACTCCGCATCGCGCAGGCTAGCAGAAGCGGAGAAACGACTCCGCATGAATGACCCCACACGCCCCGGCGGTGCGCCGCCGGGCGCCGAGCAGCCCTTGACCCTGGGGTGACCGCGTTCGTATCGTACGAACGGCCTTGGTAAGCGCTTTCCAGGGTCTTGACCCCCCGGCCGCCAGCCCCCGAGAAACCGGACCGCCATGTTCCTCAGCACCACCGACACCGGCTTCCTGCGCGACGGCCGCCCGCACCGCATCGTCTCCGCCGCCGTGCACTACTTCCGCATCCACCCGCAGCTCTGGCGCGACCGCCTGGCACGCCTGCGCGCCATGGGCGTCAACACCGTCGAGACCTACGTCGCCTGGAACGCGCACGAACGCGAGCGCGGCACCTTCGACTTCACCGGCTGGCAGGACGTGGCCGGCTTCCTGCGGACCGCCGGGGAGCTGGGCCTGGACGTGATCGTCCGCCCCGGCCCCTACATCTGCGCCGAGTGGGAGGCCGGCGGCCTGCCCGCCTGGCTGCTCGCCGAGCCGGGCGTCCGGCTGCGCCGCGGCGACCCGGTCTACCTGGCCGCCGTGGACGCCTGGTTCGACGCCCTGCTCCCGCAGTTGACGCCGCTGCAGGCCGAGGCCGGCGGCCCGATCGTGGCGATGGCCGTGGAGAACGAGTACGGCAGCTACGGCAACGACACCGACTACCTGCGCCACCTGCACGACGGCCTGCGCGCCCGCGGCGCCACCGGCCTGCTCTTCACCGCCGACGGCGCCGAGGACTGGTTCCAGCTCGGCGGCAGGCTGCCCGGCCTGCTGACCACCGGCACCTTCGGCTCCCGCCCCGCCGAGGCGCTCGCCTGCCTGCGCCGCCACCAGCCCACCGGCCCGCTGGTCGCCATGGAGTACTGGCACGCCTGGTTCGACAGCTGGGGCGAGCCGCACCAGGTGCGGGACCCCGCGGAGGCCGCCGAGGTGCTCGACGCCCTGCTCGCCGCCGGCGCCTCCGTCAACCTCTACATGGGCCACGGCGGCACCAACTTCGGCTGGTGGAACGGCGCCAACGTCTACGACGGCCGCTACCTGCCGATCACCACCAGCTACGACTACGACGCCCCGATCGGCGAGGACGGCACCCCCGGCCCCAAGTTCCACGCCTTCCGCGAGGTGATCGAGCGCCACCTCGGCCCGGCCACCGCCCCGCTGCCCGACCCCGCCCCGCGCCTGGCACCCCAGCGCGTCACGCCCACCGGCGCCGCCGCCCTGCTCGACTGCCTCGACCTGCTCGGCAAGCCCGCCGAGCGCCTCGAACCCGAACCGATGGAGCAGCACGGCCAGTCCCTCGGCCTGATCCACTACCGCACCCGCCTGCGCGGCCCGCTCGCCGCCACCGAACTGCGGATCGACGGCCTCGCCGACCGCGCCCAGGCCTTCCTGGACGGCCGCGAACTCGGCACCCTGCACCGCAACGAGCCCGACCGGTGCCTGCCCCTCGCCGTGCCCGCCGAGGGCGCCGACCTCGACCTGCTGGTGGAGAACCAGGGCCGGGTCAACTACGGCCCCGGGCTCGCCGACCGCAAGGGCATCACCGGCGGCGTCCGGCTGGACCGGCAGTACCAGTTCGGCTGGCAGGTCCGCCCGCTCCCGCTCGACCCGCTGCCGGAACTCCCCTACCGGGCGGGCCCGGTGACCGGCCCGTCGTTCCACCGCTTCGAACTCGACCTCCCCGCCCCCGCCGACGGCTTCCTCGCCCTGCCCGGCTGGACCAAGGGCGTGGTCTGGCTCAACGGCTTCACCCTCGGCCGCTACTGGGAGATCGGCCCCCAGCACACCCTCTACGCGCCCGCCCCGCTCTGGCGCCCCGGCCGCAACGAGGTCGTGGTGCTGGAACTGCACACCCCGGGCGAGGCACTGGAGTTGCGCGACGAACCGGACCTCGGGCCCAGCGCGGCAGCGCACGAGGGATTCTGACGGTCAGTCAACTCAGCGTTCCAGAGGACGTGTCCGGTCGTCGCGTCCACGTGGGCGGGGACGTCCTCGTGGCGATCGCCCACGGTCGGCGTGCCGGTCGGCTCGAACATCAGGATCGCGGCGCCGGCCGGCGCGTGCGGCCGGTGCTCCGTCCCGGCGGGGACGGTGAAGACCTCGCCCCGCCGGAGCAGGACCGTGCGCTCGCCCTCGGGCTCGCGCAGGCAGATGTGCAGCTCGCCCTCGATCACCAGGAAGAACTCGTCGGTGGAGTCGTGGGCGTGCCAGACGTGCTCGCCCGCCACCTTGGCGATCCGCACGTCGTAGTCGTTGACGCGGGTGACGATGCGCGGGCTCCACAGTGCGTCGAAGGAGGCCAGGGCCCGCTGGAGGGAGATCGGTCGGTCGCTCATGGCCCCATCCTCGACCACCCGGCCCGGGCCGCGGCAGTGCTAGGAATTGCACATGGCGAAAGAATCCTCGCACCGCGCGCACGCGGCGGGCGTCCACCGGGTGGTCGTGATCGTGGACGAGAACTCGAACCCGTTCGAACTCGGCTGCGCGACCGAGGTCTTCGGCCTGCGCAGGCCGGAGCTCGGCCGCGACCTCTACGACTTCCGGCTCTGCTCCCCGAGCCCGCCACCCCGATGCGGGACGGGTTCTTCACGCTCACCGGCGTCGCCGACCTGGCGCTGGCCGACACGGCGGACACCTTGATCGTCCCCAACCGCCCCGACACCGAGGTGCCCCGCCGACCCTCCGTGCTCGACGCCGTCCGCCGGGCACACGCCCGCGGTGCGCGCCTGATCGGCTTCTGCAGCGGCGCGTTCACGCTGGCCGAGGCCGGCGTGCTCGACGGGCGCCGGGCCGCGGCCCACTGGCAGTGGGCCGGCTCCTTCCGCGCCCACTTCCCCGCCGTCCGGCTCGAAGCGGACGTGCTGTTCGTCGACGACGGTGACATCCTCACCGCCGCGGGCAGCGCGGCCGCCCTCGACCTCGGGCTGCACGTGGTCCGCCGCGACCACGGCGCCGAGGTCGCCAACTCGGTGAGCCGGCGCCTGGTCTTCGCCGCCCACCGCGACGGCGGGCAGCGGCAGTTCGTCGAACGCCCGATGCCCGACCTGCCCGACGAGTCCCTGGCGCCCGTGCTGGCCTGGGCACAGGAGCGGCTCGACGCACCGCTCACAGTCGCCGACCTCGCGGCGCGTGCGGCGGTCAGCCCGGCGACGCTGCACCGCCGCTTCCGGGCACAGCTGGGCACGACGCCGCTGGCCTGGCTCACCGGCGAACGGCTCGCCCTGGCCTGCCGCCTGATCGAGCGGGGCGAGTCGCGCTTCGAGGTGGTCGCGCGGCGCAGCGGGCTGGGCACCGCCACCAACCTGCGCGCGCTGATGCGTCGCGAGACGGGCATCACCCCGTCCGCGTACAAGCGGCGGTTCGGGAGCTGACCACCGCTCACCGACCCGATGCCGTCGCACCGCCCGCACGGGATGGACACGGCCTTCACGATCCCCCTATTCTCCAGGCGATCATCGCGGTGACCTGCACCGCCGTCAGTTCCGGGGGGGCCGTCCGTCCATGCCATCACCATCCGTCGGCGCAGCACAGCGCCGGAGGCCGAGCACCGCTGTTCACCGGCTGGAGTTCGCCGATCCCCGAGTGCTGGCGACGGCGACGCAGTCGCTGCTCGCCCTCTACGTCGCCCTGGCGACGGCCGATGCGCTCAGCCCGGCCTTCTTCCATACCACCGCCCGGTTCACGATCACGCCGTTCCTGGCCGTCGTCGTGGTCTTCCTCTGCTGGTTCCGGCGGTGCCGGCGCAATGCCGAGGTCCAGGCTCCCGGCCGGCACCGGTACTCGCCGAACAGCGCGGTCGGGCTGTGGTTCGTCCCAGTGGTGATGTGGTGGGCGCCGCGGCGGATCGCGCTGGACATCTGGCGGGCGAGCGACGCCCCCGGCCGGCCCTGGGCGATCAACGCGTGGTGGTGGGCCTGGCTCGCGAAGTCCGTCGGAGTCACGGCCTACGTGGTGATCGACCTGGACGGCAATGCGAACTCCCCCTTCTTCGCACTGGTCGACGTTCTCGCCTCGGCACTCGCGGTCCTGATGATCCAGCAGGTGACCACCGCTCAGCGCCGCAAGGCGGCGGCCGCCGCCACCGCTGGAGGAGCGGTGTAGCGGGTCGGCGCCGACCGGCACCCGCCCCGCGCGGCCGTTCCGATAAATTGGCCGCCATGGCGAACGATCCCGGCCCGCGGCGGCACTCCGACCGCTCCTCCGGCGCGGTGACCCTCCAGCAGGTGGCGACGCGCGCCGGGGTGTCGATCGCCACGGCCTCCCGGGCGCTGCACGGCGGCCACGGGCGGGTGGTGAACGAGGAGCTGCGGACCCGGGTGCTGGCGGCGGCCGCCGAGCTGAACTACGTGTCGAACGCGCCCGCGCAGGCGCTGGCCCGGGCCCGCACCTCGGTGGTGGGGCTGATGGTGCACGACGTGGCCGACCCGTACTTCGGGGCGATCGCCACCGGGGTGATGCGGGCGGCGGCCGAGTACGACCTGATGGTGATGCTGACCGCCTCCTTCCGCGAGCAGCAGCTGGAGCTCGACTACCTGGTGCGGCTGCGCAACCAGCGGGCCCGGGCGATCGTGCTGGCCGGCAGCGGTTTCACCGACGGGGAGTTCACCGAGCGGCTGGCCGAGCGGCTGGCCGGGTTCGTGGAGGACGGCGGGCGGGTGGCCTGCGTCGGGGACCACGGGGTGGCGACGGACACCGTGGCGCTGGACAACCGGGGCGGCGCCGAGCAGGCGGTGGCCCACCTGTGGGAGCTGGGGCACCGGCGGATCGGGGTGATCGCGGGGCCGCTCGGGCTGGTGACGGTGCGGGACCGGCTGGACGGGGTGCGGCGGGCGCTGGAGCGGCGCGGCGCGCCGCTGCCCGCCGAGCGGGTGGTGGAGGCGGACTTCACCCGGGCCGGCGGGCGGGCGGCCGCGCTCGCGCTGCTGGCCCGGCAGCCGGAGCTGACGGCGGTGTTCGCGCTGAACGACGGCATGGCGGCGGGCGCGCTGGCCGCGCTGCGCGACGAGCTGGGGCTGGCGGTGCCGGGGCGGGTCTCGGTGGTGGGCTTCGACGACCTGCCGTACGCGGCCGACCTGCACCCGGCCCTGACCACGGTGCGGCTGCCGCTGGAGAAGGCCGGGGTGCGCGCGCTGGAGCTGATCGTGGACGACCGGGACGCGCGCGGCACCCGCCGCATCGTGGAGCTGGAGTCGGAGCTGACGGTCCGGTCCAGCACGGGGCCCGCGCCAGCCCCCTGAGGGGCACTGACTCCCGTGTCGGACCCGTTGACGCCTCGTTGGGAAACCGCTTACCCTCCTGCCCATCCGCTCGGGGGGTTCACCAAGGAGGACGGTCCACCGTGGACGAGACACAGCCCGGCCCCGCCACCACCAGATCGCTTGGCCGCCGCCGCCTGCTCCAACTCGGCGGCGCCGGCGCCGCGCTGACCCTCGCCGGGCAGTGGCTCGGCACCGCCCCGGCCTGGGCCGACGGCTACGGCTCGATGCGCACCGTCTGGTCCGCCCTGCTCACCGGCACCGGCTTCGACCCGACCGCGGCCCCGTTCGCCGCCGCGCTCGCCACCCTCGGCAGCCAGGCCGGTGCCAACCGGTCCGCGATGGCACCGGGCACCTCCTCGCTCTGGCCGGACCTGCCGATCGGCACCGTCTCGGCCAACGTCACCAACAGCTACGCCCGGCTGCGGACCATGGCGCTGGCCTACGTCCAGCCCGGCACCGGACTGACCGGCGACGCCACGCTCGCCAACGCCGTCACCACCGGCCTGGACTGGCTGGCCGCCAACGCCTACACCCCGAGCACCGCCACCTACAACAACTGGTGGGACTGGCAGATCGGCGCCCCGCAGCGCCTGCTCGACACCTGCGTGCTGATTTACAGTCAGCTGACGAGCGGTCAGATCAGCAGCTACTGCGCCGCCGTGGACCACTTCGTGCCCGCCTCCGCCGTCGCCTCCTACACCGGCACCAGCACCGGCGCCAACCGGGTCGACCTGTGCCGGGTGCTGGCGCTGCGCGGCGTGGTCGGCAGCAGCCCGACGGCGCTGACCGCCGCTCAGAAAGCGCTGTCCCCGGTCTTCCCGACCGTGCTCACCGGTGACGGCCTGTACGCCGACGGCAGCTTCCTGCAGCACACCTGCGTGCCCTACACCGGCACCTACGGCGAGGTCCTGCTCAGCGGCCTGAGCAAGCTCTTCACCCTGTTCGCCGGCACCGCCTGGGCCGTCACCGACCCCAACGCGCAGACCATCGCCACCGCCGTGACCAGCGCCTTCGCCCCGTTCCTCTACAACGGCCTGGTGATGGACGGGGTCAGCGGCCGGGCGATCAGCCGGGGAGTCCAGACCAGCGACCCGCTCGGCATCCAGCAGGACGACCACACCCGCGGCCACACCCTGGTCTCCGACATCCTGCGCCTGGCCGGCTCCGGCCTGCCCACCGCCGCGCAGGCCGCCGCCTGGAGGTCGATGGCCAAGGGCTGGCTGCAGCGCGACGGTTACGAGCCGCTGCTCGCCGACCCCGGCGTCGACATCCCCGAACTCGCCCGCGCCCAGGCCCTGCTGAACGACGGCACGGTCACCGCCAGTGCCGAGCCGGTGAACAGCCAGGTCTTCGGCATGGACCGCACCGTGCACCGCCGCCCCGGCTGGGCGGCGCAGTTGAGCACCTGCTCGGCCCGCACCAGCTTCTACGAGACCGGCAACGGCGAGAACCTGCACGGCTGGCACACCAACAGCGGCATGCTCTACTGGTACGGCGCGGACTACGGCAACGGCCAGTACTCGGACGCCTTCTGGCCCACCGTCGACCCCTACCAGCTGCCCGGCACCACCGTCTCCACCCTCGCGCTCGCCGATGCGGCGGGCGGCCAGTGGAGCGCGACCCGCCCCACCAACACCTGGGCGGGCGGCGCGAGCGACGGCACCTTCTCGGTCGCCGGCCAGGACCTGCGCGGACTGCAGTCCACCCTGACCGGCCGCAAGTCCTGGTTCTTCCTGGACGATTCGGTGCACTGCCTCGGCGCCGGCATCAGCTGCACCGACGGCACCGACGTGCAGACCACCATCGACAACCGCAACCTGGGCAGCGGCGGCAACCAGGTGTTCACGGTGGACGGCACGGTCCAGCCCAGCACCCTCGGCTGGACCCGGATCTTCCCGAGCAGCAGCTCCATGGCGATCGACGGCATGGGCGCCTGGGTCTTCCCCGGCGGCGCGAGCGTCAACACCAAGCGGGTGGCGCGCACCGGCGCCTGGTCCGCCGTCAACACCGGCGCGGCGACCACCCCGATCACCCGCGACTACCTCTCGCTCTGGTTCGACCACGGCACCGACCCGAGCGGCGCCGGCTACGAGTACCAGCTGATGCCGGGCGCCTCGGCCGCCGCCGCGGCCGCCCGGGCAGCCGCCCCCAACGTCACCGTGCTCGCCAACACGGCCGCCGTGCAGGCGATCAGCTGTCCCTCGCTCGGGCTCACCATGGCCAACTTCTTCGCCGCCGGCACCGCCGGGCCGCTCACCGTCTCGGCGCCCTGCTCGGTGCTGGTGCGGGAGCAGAGCGGCAGCATGACCGTGGTCGTCGCCGATCCCACCAGGGCCGCGGCGACCGTTCAGGTCACCGTCGCCCGTGCCGGGTACGCCGCGGTCAGCTCCGCGAACGGGGTCAGCGTGCTCGGCACCGCCGGCCAGGTCACCCTGCTCGCCGAGACCGGCGGCACCCAGGGCGCCGGCCGGACCGTCACGCTGAGCACCTCCGGCAGCGCGCCCGCACCGCTCACCGCCACCCAACTCCCGGCCACCGCCAGCACCTACGTGCGCGACGGCTCCTACGGGAACACCAACTTCGGCAACGCCACCACCATGGTGGTGAAGAACGCCGACAACACCGGCAGCGGCTACAACCGGGAGGCGCTGCTCAAGTTCGACCTGTCCGGCGTGCCCGGCACGGTCTCCCGCGCGGTGCTCTGGCTGTCCGGCAGCGTGCAGGACTCCGGCGGCACCCGGACCACCCTGCAGGCCTTCGCCACCACCACCGACACCTGGACCGAGACCGGCGCGACCTGGAACACCGCGCCCGGCCGCGGCAGTTCGCTCGGCACCGGCGCGCTCTCCACCGCGACCGACTGGGTCGGCCTCGACGTGACCGCCGCGGTCGCCGCCGCTCAGTCCGCCGCCGGCGGCGACGGCACCGCCTCGCTCGCCGTCTTCGAACCGCTCGGCGCCGCCGGCCTCGCCGTGGTGCTCGGCACCCGGCTGAACCCCGGCAACCCTTCGCAACTGGAGGTGCTCAGCGGCTGAGCCGCCCCCTGCGGACGGCTCGGCGGCAGGCGGGAGGCGGTGGCCGGTTGCCTCCTTCCACCCACCCGATCGGGCGGATAGCGTGAACGCGTCCTGAGTGGGTCGATCCGTCGGGCGTCCCGTCGGCGGTGTTCCCGAATGGAGTCGCAGTGCCTGACACGATCAAGATCGCCGCGATCGGCCCGAGCAGCGGCCCGCTCTCCACCTACGGCGAGATGCTGGCCAACGGCGTCGACGCGGCCGTGCGTCGGATCAACGCCGACGGCGGCGCCGCCGGCCGCCGCCTGGAGTGCGTGCGCTACGACGACGGCGGCGAGCCGGAGCGAGCAGTCGAGGCGGCGCGCCGAGCGGCCCGGGACGGCGTGCGGTTCGTGGTCGGGCACACCATCTCGGACTGTGCCCTGGCCGCCTCGGACGCCTACGAGGCGGCGGGCGTCCTGCTGGTCACTCCCGGCGCCACGCTCCCCGAACTCACCAACCGTGGCCTCCGGTTGGTCTTCCGCACGATCGGCGTGAACAGCGCCCAGGGCGGGGCGGCCGGGCAGTTCATCGCCGACCGCGCGCCGCGGGCGGTGGCCCTCGTCCACGACGGCCGGGCCTACGGCAGGAGCCTGGTCGAGGCCGTCGACGCGACGCTCCGCAGCCGGGGCATCACACCCGTCCGCACCGAGACCGTCCGCACCGGCACCACCGACTTCGCCCCGCTCATCCACGAACTCACGCTCGACAAGGCCGACTTCGTCTTCTTCGGCGGCTACCCGCCGGAGCTCGGCCGACTCATCCGCCAGGCCGCGCAGCAGGGCCTGACCGCCCGCTTCGTGGCCGGCGCGGCCTGCGACACCGACGAGGTCGCCACCTGGGCCGGCGACCCCGCGACCCCCGAGGGCCTGCTGCTGTCCACCCCCACCGCCTTCGACCAGGACCCCGCCAACGCCCCGGTCGTCCAGGCCGTCCGGGACCGGGGCGGCGACCCGGCCAACCCCTACACCCTGCCCGCCTACGCGGCGGTCCAGGTGATCGCCCGGGCCATCGAGCAGGCCGGGAGCGCCGACGACACCGCCCGGGTCGCCGCCGCCTTCCGCGCCGGGGCGTTCCCCACCGCGATCGGCGACCTCGGCTACCAGGCGAACGGCGACCTCACCCGGTTCCCGTTCCAGGTGTACCGATGGCAGTACGGCCGGCCCAAGACCCCGGCCGGAGACTGAAGCACGAGAGGCGCGACAGCTTCGAGCGAGCGCTTGAGCGGCGCTCCTACGGCTGGGAGGAGTGTCGATCCGTCACCCCGCCGCGGGCGCCGCTACAGCCAGCCGTTCTTGGCGGCCTTGATCCCGGCCTCGAAGCGGCTGTCGGCGTCCAGCCGGGCCATCAGGTCGGCCATGATGCGCCGCACGGTGCGGGTGGAGATGCCGAGCTGCCTGGCGGTAACCTCGTCGGTGGCACCCGCGGCGAGGAGTTGCAGCAGCGAGCGCTCGACGTTGGTCAGACCGGTGCCGCGCTCCAGGGGTCGGGCGGGCTCCAGGGGCGCGGCACCGGCCCACACGTTCTCGAACAGGGCGACCAGTTGGTGGACGATGCCCGGATCGTCGGTGTGGACGCGGCCGGCCCACGGCTTGTCCGGGTCGATCGGCACGACGGCGGCCCGCCGGTCGGCGATCAGCAGGCGCTGCGGCAGCACGGCGGTGATCCGCACCTGAGCGCCCTGCTCGGCGAGCCACCGGCCGTAGGCCAGGGTGGGCGGATGGTTGCGGATCGCGTCCTGGTAGACGATCCGGCAGATCACCCCGCGGCCCAGGGTCACGGTGTCGGCGGCCTTGGCGGCCCGCAGGGCGTCCTCGGGCACGGCGTTGCCCGGTACCAGGGAGAGCACCTCGGTGGTGGCGCCGGCGACCAGCTGGTCGAGGCGGTCCTGGACGGCGTCCGCACCGACCAGGTGCTCGGTGGTGGCCGTCGCACCGGCTCCGCGCCCGCCGGCCGGACCGGGCCCGACCTGCTGGACGACCTGCTGGGCGATCAGCCGGGTCGCGGCGGCGCGCCCGGCGGCGACCGCGCGCTCCCGCGCGGCCAGCTCCTCCTCCTGACGCCGCACCAGCCCCGGCAGCGCGACGGCCATCGGGACGGGCACCCAGGCGCCGGAGCGCTCGCGCGAGCGGCGCAGCAACTCCAGGCCGACCAGCTCGTCCAGGGCCGCGCGCACCTGCTCCTCGTCGAGCCCGGTCAGCACGGCCAGTTCGTCGACTCCGGCGTCCGGATGCTCCTGCATCGCCCCGTACACGGCCTGCGCGGCCGTGCCGACCCCGAGCATCTCCAGCATGAGGCCCCCCAGCCCGTACTTGCGATGTCGGGACAGACCTTCGCACACGCGTCCGCCGGTGACAAGAACCGGAGCGGGGCCCGACCGGTCCGCATGCGGCCGGTCGGGGCACGGCCGTGACCGGCGGGATCGCTGTCCGCTGGCGGCCAGGCCGCCCGAGGCCAGCCGGAACCCCTGGTCCGACCGGCCGGCCCGGGACGAGATTCTGAGCAGTCGAACCGGGGAGCCCCGGACGACGCGAGCGGAGCGGGGTCGATCCCGGTCGGAACCGCTCGATCCGCCCACGTCCGGACCGCATCGATTGGACCGATCCCATGCCGAACGCCCTGCGCACCCTCGTCCTCGCCGCACTCCTGATCCTCGGCGGCGCCGGCACTGCCGCGGCCGCCGACGCCGGCACCGCGCCGGGGACGACGGCGACGGCACAGGCGGGCGCGCCGGACACTGCCCCGCAGGCCCTTCCCTGCATGGCCTGCTAGCCCGGCCCGCGATGGAACTGGTCATCGTCACCCTGACCGCCCCGACACCTCGCGGCCGGACCGGGATCGGCGCGCCAGTGCTCACCGACCTCCTCTGGGTCCACGCCACCGCGGCGGACCGCGTCGAGCACATCACCGTCCGCGAAGCGCCGGACGGGACCTCGTACGCCGCCGGACTCTTCCTGCGCCCCGCCGACAGCACCGCCGGCCAGGAGAGCCACGAACTGACGGCGTTGCACCTGTGCCGCACCGCGATCGACAACTCGCCCGCGCTGACCGGCTGGCGCGCCGACCTCGACCCGCCGGTCCACCAGCGCCGCTGCTGACGGCCGGCCCCGCACCGCGGCTTCCGAACGATCAACTCACCACCATCAGCTCACACTTCAACGGGGGAATCCACCATGCCCGGAAAGCGCACTCGTAGCCTCAGCCTGGCCTTCGCCGCCGTCCTCGCCGGCCCGGCGCTGGTCGCCACCACGGCCGGCACCGCCCAGGCGAGCACCGGCGCCTCGATCGCGGGCATCGCCGCCGGCCAGGTCGGCCAGGGCCCGTGCGGCAACAACGGCAACGGGTACGCCGCGGCGGGCACCGCGCAGAGCAGCAGTTGCGCCAACGGCACGGTGGCGCACGGCTGGTGCGCCGACTTCGCCGGCTGGGTGTGGCAGCAGGCCGGCGTCACGGACCTCAGCACCGATCTGACCTACGACGGCAACTACACCGTCGACAACGGTGCTTCGAGCTTCTACAACTACGGCACCAAGCACGGCACCCTGCACCTCCCCGGCTCCGGCTACACGCCGCAGCCCGGCGACGCGGTGGTGTACAACTACGGCACCGCCGGCAACCCCGCCAACTGGGCGAGCCACGTCGCGCTCGTCACCGGCCTGGAGGCGAACGGCAACGTCGACACCGTCGGCGGCAACACCGGCGGTGGTGACGGATCGGTCGGCACCGACACCAACGAGCCGGTCTGGGGCTCCGTCAGCTGGGGCGACGGCATCAGCGCCTACATCACGCCGGCCACCGGGCAGCCCCAGCCGACCCCCAACCCCGTGACCCAGCGCCACATCTACGCCCTGGCGCCCAACAAGAGCGCCGTCTCCGTCTACAACAACAGCGGTTCCGGCCCGGGCGCCTGGACCGTGATCGGCGGGGCCGCGGTCGACCTCTACGCCGGCGACGCGGGCCTGTTCGCGACCAACCCGAACGACGGCAGCATCAACGAGTACAACGGCGCCGGTACCGGCCCGGCCGCCTGGACGAAGATCGGCGGCCCGGGCGCCCAGTTCGCGGTCGGCGGCGGCCACCTCTACGGCCTGACCCCCGACAAGTCCGCGGTCATGATGTGGGACGGCTCGCCGGGCGCCTGGCACCAGGTCGGCGGCGCGGCCACCGCGATCTACGCCGGCGGCTTCGGGCTCTTCGCCACCAACCCCAACGACGGCAGCATCAACAGGTACAGCGGCACGGGCAGCGGCCCGGCCGCCTGGACCAAGATCGGCGGCCCGGGCGCCCAGTTCGCGGTCGGCGCCAACGCCCTCTACGGCCTGGGCCCGGACAAGAGCTACGTGGCCAAGTGGGACGGCACGGGCTGGTCGACCATCGGCGGCGCCGCCACCGCGATCTACGCCGGTGGGCTCGGCCTCTTCGCGACCAACCCGAACGACGGCAGCATCAACGAGTACAGCGGCACGGGCAGCGGCCCGGGCGCCTGGACGAAGATCGGCGGCCCGGGCGCGGCCTACGCGGTCGGCAGCAGCACCCTGCTCGGCCTGGCCACCGGCGACACCGCGGTCTCCGTCTGGAAGGGCCCGGGCACGGGCAGCGGCCCGGACGCCTGGAACCCGATCGGCAACAACGCCAGCGAGATCGCGGTCTCCGGCTGACCCCCTCCACCGGCGGCGGCAGCGGGCCGGGTCCTCGGGACCCGGCCCGCTCCGTCGCGTTCCGGCCCCGAACTCGATCAACTGGGCGATCGAATGATAGAAATTGATCCGGGACGCGAGCGCGCCCCCGCACTCCACCCAGAGGGACGGAACCCCATGACGATCACGGCCGAGCAGCGCCGGGCCCGGATCCTGGACGTGGTCCGCGAGCTCGGGACGGTCCGCGTCGTGGACCTCGCCGAGCGGATCGGGCTCGCCGCGGTCACCGTGCGCCGGGACGTCGCGGCGCTGGCCGACGACGGGCTGCTGCGCCGCACCCACGGCGCGGTCTCGCTGCCGCTGGCGGAGAGCGGCCCGGCCGACCGGTCCGAGCTGACGCTCGGCATGCTGGTGCCGGCCGTCGGCTCGTACTTCGACGAGATCATCGACGGCGCCCGCTCGGCCGTGAACGCGGCGGGGGTGCGGCTGGTGCTGGGCATCGCGCCGTACGACTCCGACTCCGACCGGGCGCAGGTCGAGCAGTTGCTCGCCTCCGACGTGGACGGGCTGCTGCTCACCCCGAACTGGAAGCCGGGCGGCCCAGCCGCCGGGGCGAGCGGCTGGATCCGCGACCTGGCGGTGCCGGTGGTGCTGGTCGAGCGCCAGGCGCCGGCCGACAGCCCGGTCGCGGGACTGGACTCGGTCGGCTCGCAGCACCGGCACGGCGTGCTGCTGGCGCTGCGTCACCTGGCCGCGCTCGGGCACGAGTCGGTGCTGCTGGCGGCCCGGCAGGACTCCTGGACGGCCTACCAGGTCCGCGAGGGCTACGCGGAGGCGGTCCGGCTGCTCGGGCTGACCCCGCAGCCGGTGATCGACATCCGCCGGCCCGGCCGCGAGTCGGAGGCGATCGCCGAGCAGATCACCGCGGCCGTGGCGCGCGGGGTGCGGGCGGTGCTGGTCCACAACGACCAGGAGGCGATCCAGCTCAACCCGCTGCTGCGGGCCCGCGGCCTGCACGTGCCGGACGACGTCGCGCTGATCTCCTACGACGACGTCTTCGCCGCCCTCGCCGCTCCCCCACTGACCGCCGTCGCACCCCCCAAGCGCGCGGTCGGCGTAGCCGCCGTCGACCTCCTGCTGCGCCGCCTGCGCCACGACGCCGACCTCCCGGTCCACCACATCGCCCTGCTCCCGGAACTCAAGGTCCGCACCTCCTGCGGCGGCACGGCCTGACGCACCGTCGGCGCCGCCGATCCGTTCTAGAGGGCCTGGGCGCGCAGGACGTACACGCGCTCGTCGCGCGGGATGACCATGTACCAGAAGATGCCGTCCTCGACGTTGGCGGTCCGCATCCGCTCACCGGGCCCTTGGTAGGTGGTGCCGTCCAGATAGAGCGCCTCGGCGGCACGCACGATCTCGTCGGCCTTCTTCTCGACCTGGGCCACGAAGGCCAGTGGCGCGCCGGCGACAACGTCCGCCTCGTCGGGGTGGTACTCCCAGCGCCAGGTCATCCGCGCACCGCCTCGACGGCGGCGCTCACGATGGCCCCCGCCAGGGCAGCCTGGCGGCGGCGCTCGTCGAGGGTCAGCGCGTGCTGGGCCAGGTATTCAGCACGGTGCAGTTCGGCGAGCGTCTCGGGGTGGCGTGCGATCTCGATGTCCACGGCCCACTTCAGGGTGAAGCGCAGCAAGGGCTTGAGGCTGTTCTTCTCCACCGCCTCGGTCATGGCGCGGGTCTGGTCCGCCGTCAGCTCGGGCAGCCGGTGCGGGAGGATGGCCGCGACCGCCTCGTACAGCCCCGTGGGCGTCTGGGCCGGCCGCGGGATCAGCTCCGGGCCGTGGATCGGTTGAGCGCTCATTCGTTCCTCCTCCGTCTGACCAGGACACCGTACGACACCCGCCCACCCGCTCACCCCAGCCCGCGCAGCACCTCGCCGCCCGCCTCCAGCAGGGGTGCCAGCGGTGCCGCCGTCGGGTGCCAGGGTGCCTCGTACTCCCAGGAGACCCAGGTGTCGGCGGGCAGCAGCGCCACGCACTCGGCGAGCGGGAGCACTCCGCGGCCCAGGGGCAGCGGCGTCAGGTCGGCGGGCCCGGCGACGTCCTTCACCTGCACGTAGCCGAGGTGGGCGCGCAGCGCGGCGTAGCTGTCGGCGACCGTGTCACCGGCGAGCCAGGTGTGCAGCAGGTCCCAGAGGGCGCCGACCGAGGGGTGGCCGACCAGGTCGAGCAGGCGGGCGAGGGTGTGGCCGGAGCGGTGGGAGTCGTGGGTCTCGACCAGGATCCGCACGCCCAGCGCCCCGGCCTCGTCGGCGATCGCGCCCAGGCGGCGGGCGGCGGTCCGGTCGGCCTGCTCGGCCGGCGCGTCGCCGCCGCGCGGGAAGACCCGCAGGTGGGGCGCGCCGAGGTCGGCGGCCAATCGCAGGTGGGCCCGCAGGTCGGCGAGGACCGGCTGGTCCGCCCCCGCCCCGGCCACGCCGAGGTAGCTCGCGACGCAGAGCGGGGTGATCGCGGCCGCGTCGAGCGCACGGGCGACGGCCCGCCGTTCGGCGGCGGTCAGCCCGAGGTGCACCGGCTCGCCGGGCGCGCAGCGCAGTTCCAGCCCGGCCCAGCCGTGGGCTACGGCCAGCCGGAGCACCTCGGCGAGCGGCGTGCCGGGCAGCCCGAGGGTGGCGAGGGCCGGCCGCATCCCGCTCACTCCCCCGCCGCGGTGACGGTCACGTGCCCGGGTTCGAGCAGCGCCCGCTGTTCGCCGCCGTCCGGCCAGCGGACCAGCACCGCGGTCCCCTCGCACACCACCTCGGGCACCGCGCCGGGCTCCGCCCCGCTGAGGCTCGCCACGCTCACGAACAGCGCGCCGTCCCCCGTCGCCCCGGTCAGCACCGGGTACGCGGCCCGCTCGCCGAACGCCGTGCCGCCGTCGACGTGGTGCACCGCCGCGCCCGTGTACCCGTGCACGCCCCGCAGCACCGACGCCAACCCCGGCCCCGCGCTCACCACCCGCGCCCGGGTGCCGTCCGCCGTCGCCTCGATGCCGGTCCCGGCCACCGCCCATCCGCTGTGCCGCACCCCGGTGCCCGCACCGGCCCCGGCCACCAGGTGCGCGTGCACCTCCTGGGCGCCGCGGGCGAGCAGCACCGAGGTCACCGTGACCCCGTCGAGCGGCCGGTGCGCGGAGGCGGCCCAGCCGGGCCCGGCACCGAGCGGCGTGATCCGTCCACGCTCCGTCAGCTCACCGCTCGTCAGCTGACCATTCGTCAGTAGCCCGAAGTGCCCGTCCGCCGTCCCGTCGAAGGACGGGCCGGTCACCGTCGAGTAGCCGAGCCGGGCGTAGAGCGGGCTGTCGGGCTGCACGCGGTCGGCGGGCTGGTCGTCACTGCCGTGGTTGTGCAGCCGCACGATGCCGTCGGCCGCCGTGGACTGGATCAGCCAGCCGGGCTGCGGCAGGGCGTGCACGGCGTCGGCGCGCTCGACCGGTGCCGGCTCCTCCCGCGCCGTCCAGACCGGGTGGTCGGCGGGCAGCAGCAGCCCGACGAAGCCCTTGCTCGCCCAGTACGGCGAAGCCGGTCCCGAGTAGTCCTGCACCAGCGACAGCCGTTCGCCGTACCAGCCGAGCGGGAGCAGCCCGTCGGCCCCGACGGCGCCGTGGTCCACGAAGTGGCGCAGCGCGCCGGAGGCGAGGCGGCGGGTGGCGCCGGGGGTGAGCGGGGTGCGGCCGGTGAGCGCGCCAGCCCACAGCGGTGCGGCGGCGGCGAACCGGTAGATCAGCGAGCGGCCCTGGTGCACGGGGGCGCCGTCGCCGCCGAAGGTGCGGGCGTAGCCCTCCAGGTGGGCGGCGAGCCGGCCGCCGTAGCGGGCGAGCAGCTCCTGGTCGCCCGTCAGGTGGGCGTGCAGCACGGGGTAGAGGTGCAGGGCCCAGCCGTTGTAGTGGTCGAAGGCGCGGGGGCGGCCGTCGGTGTACCAGCCGTCGCCGAGGTACCACTGGTCGATCTTCGCCAGCCCGCGGTCGACGGCGGCCTGTGCGGCGCCGTCCTCGTCCAGCCCGGCTTCGACCAGGAAGCCGCCGACGGTGAACGGGAAGAGCCACCAGTTGTTGTCGCAGGGCTCGTGGTGCAGCGCCCCGGCCAGCCAGGCCCGGGCGGTGGCCCGGACCTGCTCGTCCAGCCGGTCCCAGAGCCAGGGCCGGGTCAGCCGCAGGGCGAGGGCGACGGAGGCGGCCTCGACCATCGCCTGGCCGCGGTCCTGGATCACCGGCCAGGAGACCGGGTCACGGTCGGTCAGCTCCCGCTCGGTGGTGGGGTTGCGGGTGCCGGCGGCGAGTCCGGCGGCGTAGCGGGGCAGTCGGCCGTGCGGGTCGGCGCCGCCCGCCCCGGCGATCCGGAAGGCGGCGAGCAGGAAGGTCCTGGCGTAGCCCTCCAGTCCGTCGGAGCGGGTGCCGGCCAGGCTGGGGCGGGGGCCGGGCAGGTTGATCAGCGCGTGTTCGGGGCCGGCGTGGCGGGCGACCGCGTTCAGCAGCCCGTCGGCCACGGCCTCCCAGTGCGCCCGGGTCCATCCGGTGTGCGGGCTGAGGGTGAAGTCTTCCGGGGGCAGCTGCTGCACGAGACGCTCCTCGATCGAGTCCGGGGACAGGCTGATCAATCGTTCCGCGTCACCGAGCAAATGATCCACCCATCGGTCGGGCCAATCTTGCCTGACCACCCCTTCCTTGGGAAATACCCGACATCTGACGAGCCTTTATCGGATCGTGTTGGATCATTCGATCGGAAAGTCTTGACTCTGATCTCACCCGGTCGTCAGGATGGGCCCACCTCCGCGCCGGCCACCCCGGAACGACCCGGTGCGGAGCCTCCTCAGGCACTGACCCCCTCCCCAGGAGCCGCGCCATGACCAGCCCCACCACCCACCGTGACCGCCCTGCCCGCCCCGGCCGCCGCAGCCACCGCAACCGCGGGGTCCTCCGCCACGCCGCCGCCCTCGGCGCCGGCACCCTCGCCGTCACCCTGCTCGCCGCCTGCGGCAGCGGCGGATCGAGCGGCGACACCACCAGCAGCGGCCCGGTCACCATCACCTTCTGGGGCTGGGCCAAGGGCACCCAGGACGTGGTCAACGCGTTCAACGCCTCGCACAAGGACGTCCAGGTCAGCTACCAGCAGATCCCCTCCGGCGTGGCCGGCGGCTACGCCAAGATCTCCGACGCCACCAAGGCCGGCAACGCCCCCGACCTGTTCAACGTCGAGTACGGCGAGCTGCCCGACTTCGTCAGCCAGGGCGCCGTGCAGGACATCACCAAGCTGGTCTCCGCCGACCTCAAGGGCAAGTACCTGCCGCAGTCGGTCGAGCAGACCACGCTCGGCGGCAGCGTCTGGGCCCTCCCGCTGGACGCCGCCCCGCAGGCGCTCTTCTACCGCAAGGACCTGTTCGCGCAGGCCGGCATCACCGCCCCGCCGACCACCTGGGACGAGTACAAGGCCGACGCCCAGAAGCTCAAGGCGGCCGAGCCGAACACCCGGATCGGCACCTTCTTCCCCGACGACCCCAGCACCTTCGAGGCGCTGGCCTGGCAGAACCAGGCCCACTGGTTCACCGGCGTCGGCGACACCTGGAACGTGGCGATCAGCAGCGACCCGACCAAGCGGGTCACCGACTACTGGCAGCAGCTGATCACGGACGACCTGGTCCGGGTGCAGCCCTCGTTCAGCCAGCAGTGGACCGCCTCGCTGCAGAAGGGCGAGACCGCCGCCTACCTCGGCGCGGCCTGGGGCGGCGGGGTGCTCCAGTCCACCCTGGCCAGCACGCCCGACGCGGCCGGCAAGTGGGCCGTGGCGCCGATCCCGAGCTGGGACGGCAAGGCGGCCGGCGGCATGCTCGGCGGCTCCACCTTCGCCGTCTCCAAGGGCAGCAAGAAGGCCAAGGCCGCGCTGGAGTTCGCCACTTGGGCGACCACCACCCCCGAGGGCATCCAGGCCCGGATCACCTCCGGCGCCTCCTCGATGTTCCCGGCCGACCCGGAGCTGCTGCCGACCGCCAAGGCGGCCTTCAAGACCGACTTCTACGGCGGCCAGGACATCTACTCGGTCTTTACCGACGCCTCCAAGGCGATCAACCCCGGCTGGCAGTGGGGCCCGGTGATGGGCGTCACCAACAACGCGATGAAGGACGCCTTCGGCAAGCTCGGCTCCGGCGGCACCATCCAGTCGGCCGTCGACGCCGCCCAGCAGGCCACCGTCTCCGAGCTGAAGAACCGCGGCCTCAAGGTCTCGCAGTGAGCGAGCACCTGACCCGCCGTTCACCCAGGGGGAGGATCGGGGCGCCGGCGCTGCTGCTCGCCCCGTTCTTCCTGCTCTTCACCGCGGCGATGCTCGTCCCGATCGGCTACGCGGTCTACCTGAGCCTGTTCACCGAGCACCGCTCGGGCCTGGGCTTCGGCGGCAGCCAGACGGTCTTCACCGGGCTGGGCAACTACAGCCGGGCGCTGGGCGACGCGGCCTACCGGGCCGGGTTCGTCACCATCGGCGAGTACTGCCTGCTCTACATCCCGGTCATGCTCGGCCTGTCGCTGCTGGTCGCGCTGCTGCTCGACTCGGCGCTCGCCCGGGCCCGGCGGTTCTTCCAGCTCGCGCTCTTCCTGCCGCACGCCGTGCCCGGCATCATCGCCGCCCTGGTCTGGACGTACCTGTACAGCCCGGGCATCAGCCCGGTGCTCGGCGCGCTCAACTCCGGTGGCCTGCACCCCGATCTGCTCGGCCACCCGCTGCCCGCCGTGGTCAACATGGCGGTCTGGGAGTGGACCGGCTACAACATGGTGATCTTCTACGCCGCCCTGCAGGCCATCCCCCGCGAGGTGTTGGAGGCGGCGGTGGTGGACGGCGCGAGCCCGCTGCGCACCGCGCTGGACATCAAGCTCCCGCTGATCCGCGCCTCGATCACCATGGTCGGGCTGTTCACCGTGATCGGCTCGCTCCAGCTGTTCACCGAACCGATGATCCTGCACGGCAACGCGTCCGCCGCCGTCAGCACCTGGACACCCAACATGTACGCCTACACCGCCGCCTTCGACCGCAACGACTACGGCCTGGCCGCCGCCTCCTCGGTGCTGCTGGCACTGGTCGCGGCCGCGCTCTCCTTCATCGTCACCCGGGCCACCCGGGGCCGCTCCGAACGACGGACGGAGGCCACCGCATGACCGCGCTCGCCACCCCCGGGCAGCGCCGGCGCGCCGCCGCCCGCGCCAACGGCGGTGCCACCAGGCGCCCGTGGACGCTGTCCGCGGCCGCCGTGAACGGCTCGCTGCTGCTGGTCACCGCCTACACCCTGCTGCCGCTGGTCTGGCTGGTCACCGCGGCCGCCAAGAACACCCCGGACCTGCTCGGCGGCAACGCGCTGGGCCTGTCCAACTTCCACCTCGGGCAGAACCTGCACGACCTGGCCACCGCGGACGGCGGGATCTACTTCCGCTGGTACCTCAACTCCCTGCTGTACGCCGGGATCGGGGCCGCGCTCTGCGCCTTCCTGTGCGTCTGCGCCGGCTACGCCTTCGAGGTGTACGCCTTCCGCGGCAAGGAGAAGCTCTTCGGCCTGGTGCTGCTGGGCGTGCTGGTGCCCACCACCGCGCTCGCGCTGCCGATGTACCTGGTGGCCTCCGAAGTCGGGCTGGTGAACACCTTCTGGGCGGTCTTCCTGCCCAGCCTGGTCAACCCGTTCGGGGTCTACCTGGCCCGGGTGTTCTGCGCCGGGTACGTGCCCGGCGAGGTGCTGGAGGCGGCCCGGATGGACGGCGCCGGCGAGCTGCGGACGTTCTGGTCGATCGGCCTGCGGATGGTGACGCCCGGGTTCGTGACCATCTTCCTGTTCCAGTTCACCGCGATCTGGAACAACTTCTTCCTGCCGCTGGTGATGCTCTCCGACAGCAAGCTCTACCCGGTCAGCCTCGGGCTGTACGCGTGGAACACCCAGACCCGTTCCGAGCCGACCTTCTACCCGATGGTCGTGACCGGATCCCTGCTCGCCGTCCTGCCTCTTGTGGTCGCCTTCGTCGCGCTGCAACGGCACTGGAAGGCCGGCCTGACCGCCGGGAGCGTCAAATGACGACCACTCAGATCACTTGCGCGGCGGCACCGGAGACCCGGGTGACCGACCCCGCCACCGCCGTCGCCCCTGCCCCCGGCGCCGCGCCGCGCCGCCCGCGCGCCCTGCTCGCCATGCAGGCCGGGCTCGCCGAGCGCCTGATCGACCCGCCCACCCTCACCAGGCTGACCGAACTCGCCGACCTCGACCCGCGGTTCGTGCTCCACGAGTTCGACACCGCCGAGGCCAGGGCCGCGCTGGCGGACGCCGAGGTGATCGTCAGCAGCTGGGGCTGCCCGCCGATCGACGAGGCCGTGCTGGCGGCCGCACCCCGGCTGCGCGCCGTGCTGCACGCGGCCGGCTCGGTCAAGCACCACATCACCGAGGCCTGTTGGGAGCGCGGCATCCAGGTGACCTCGGCCGCCTGGGCCAACGCGCTGCCGGTCGCCGAATACACCGTGGCCGCGGTGCTGGCCGGCAACAAGCAGCTCCTGCGGATCGGCACCGACTACCGCACCCGCCGGGCCCGCTTCGACTGGGACGCCGAGTACGCCGGGATCGGCAACTACCGGCGCACCGTCGGCATCGTCGGCGCCTCCCGGATCGGCCGCCGGGTGGTCGAACTGCTGAGCCCTTACGACCTCGAACTCCTCCTGCACGACCCGTACCTGACGGAGCACCAGGCCACCGAGCTGGGCGCCCGCCTGGTGCCGCTGGACGAACTGTGCCGACTCAGCGACGTGGTGAGCGTGCACGCACCCCAACTGCCGGAGACCGAGCACCTGATCGACCGTCGACGGCTCGCCCTGATGCGCGACGGCGCCACCCTGGTCAACACCGCCCGGGGCTCCCTGGTCGACCAGGCCGCGCTCACCGAGGAGTTGGTGGCCGGGCGGCTGGACGCCGTGCTGGACGTCACCACCCCCGAGGTGCTGCCCGCCGACTCGCCGCTCTACGACCTGCCCAACGTCCTGCTCACCCCGCACATGGCCGGCTCGCTCGGCAACGAGCTGCACCGGATGGCCGCCGCCGCGGCCGACGAACTGGCCCGCTACGCCGCCGGGTTGCCGTTCGCCCACCCGGTGCTTCCGCAGGAGATCGGCCGGATCGCCTGAGCCCGCGCCACCGCGCCGCCCCGCACCACCTAGAGGAGAGAAGCACCGTATGTCCCGCAAGGTGATCGGCATCGTGATGAACGGTGTCACCGGACGCATGGGCTACCGCCAGCACCTGGTCCGCTCCATCCTGGCCATCCGCGAACAAGGCGGACTGCCGCTCGCCGACGGCCGCACCCTGTGGCCCGAACCCATCCTCGTCGGCCGCAACGCCCACAAGCTCAAGGAGATCGCCGAGCAGCACGGCCTGGAGCACTGGACCACCTCGCTGGACGAGGCGCTGGCCCACCCCCTCGCCGAGATCTACTTCGACGCCCAGGTCACCACCGCCCGCGAGCAGGCCATCCGCGCCGCCATCGCCGCCGGCAAGCACGTCTACACCGAGAAGCCCACCGCCGAAACCCTGGACTCGGCCCTGGAGTTGGCGCGGCTGGCGCGCGATGCCGGGGTGTGCAACGGCGCGGTGCAGGACAAGCTGTTCCTGCCCGGCCTGCTCAAGCTCAAGCGCCTGGTCGACAGCGGCTTCTTCGGCCGGATCCTGTCCGTGCGCGGCGAGTTCGGCTACTGGGTCTTCGAAGGCGACTGGCAGGCCGCCCAGCGCCCCTCCTGGAACTACCGCGCCCAGGACGGCGGCGGCATGATCCTGGACATGTTCCCGCACTGGCGCTACGTGCTGGACAACCTCATCGCCCCCGTCCGCTCCGTCTACGCCCACACCGCCACCCACATCCCCGAACGCGTCGACGAACACGGCCGCACCTACCCCGCCACCGCCGACGACGCCGCCTACGGCATCTTCGAGCTGGCGGGCGGTGTCACCGCGCAGATCAACTCGTCCTGGGCCGTGCGCGTGGACCGCGACGAACTCGTCGAGTTCCAGATCGACGGCACCCACGGCAGCGCGGTGGCGGGCCTGCGCAACTGCCGCTTCCAACACCGCGCCGCCACCCCCAAACCCGTTTGGAACCCCGACCTGCCCGCCACCGAGTCGTTCCGCTCGCAGTGGCAGCAGGTCCCCGACAACGGCGACTTCGACAACGGCTTCAAGGTGCAATGGGAACTCTTCCTCCACCACGTCGCCAGTGGCACCGCCTACCACTGGGACCTGCTCGAAGGCGCCAAGGGCGTCCAACTCGCCGAACTCGGCCTGCGCTCCGCCGCCGAAGGCCGCCGCCTCGACGTCCCGGAGCTGACCCTGTGACCACCCCAACCAGCCGTACGGTCTTCGCCGCAGCCCACGTCGTCGCCGACCCCCGGCGCGACAACACCCCCGGCACACCCGCCGCCCTCGACTGGGACACCACCCTCGCCTTCCGCCACCACCTGTGGTCCCTGGGCCTCGGCGTCGCCGACGCCATGGACACCGCCCAACGCGGCATGGGCCTGGACTGGCCCACCACCCGCGAACTCATCACCCGCACCGGCACCGAAGCCAAAGCCACAGGCGGACGCCTCGCCTGCGGCACCGGAACCGACCAACTCACCTCCACTGCTGTCTCACTGACTGACATTCAGAACGCCTACGAGGAGCAGCTGGAGGTGGTCGAGGAGGCCGGTGCGCAGCCGATCCTGATGGCCAGCCGCGCGCTCGCCGCCACCGCCCAGAGCCCCGAGGACTACCTGCACGTCTACGGGGAGCTGATCCGCCAGGCCCGACGGCCCGTCATCCTGCACTGGCTCGGCGAGATGTTCGACCCCGCGCTGGCCGGCTACTGGGGCTCCACGGACTTGGACCAGGCCACCGCCACCGTGCTCGCCCTCATCCGCGAGCACGGCCCCGACCGGATCGACGGCATCAAGATCTCCCTGCTAGACGCCGACCGCGAGATCGCCCTGCGCCGCGCCCTGCCCGAAGGCGTCAAGCTCTACACCGGCGACGACTACCACTACCCCGAGCTCATCCGCGGCGACGAACACGGCCACAGCCACGCCCTGTTGGGCATCTTCGACCCCATCGCCGCAACCGCCGCCGCAGCCCTGCACGCACTCGACGCCGGCGACCCGGACCGCTACAACGCGCTCCTCGCCCCCACCGTCCCCCTGGCCCGCCACCTCTTCGCCGCGCCGACCTACCACTACAAGACCGGCATCGTCTTCCTCGCCTACCTCGCCGGCCACCAAAACCACTTCACCATGGTCAACGGCGCCCAAAGCGCCCGCTCCGTGCCCCACCTGGTAGAGCTGTTCCGCCTCGCCGAACAAGCCGGAGCACTGCCCGACCCCGACCTCGCCGCCCACCGCATGCGCCACTACCTCACCGTCGCAGCAGGGGTGACGCCATGAACCGCCTGTCCCTCAACCAGATCACCACCAAACACTGGACCCTCCCCCAGGCCGTCCAAGGCTGCGTGAACGCCGGGATCCCGGCCATCGGCCTGTGGCGCGACAAGGTCGCCGAAACCGGCCTCGCCGAATCGGCCCGCCTCGTCCGCGACGCCGGACTGACCGTCAGCAGCCTGTGCCGCGGCGGGTTCCTCACCGCCACCGGGGCCGGGAGCCGCCAGGCCGCGTTGGCCGAAAACCTGCGTGCCCTCGAAGAAGCCGCCGAACTCGGCACCGACACCCTCGTCATGGTCGTCGGCGGCCTCCCGGACGGCAGCCGCGACCTGACCGGCACGCGCGCCCGGGTCGCCGAGCTGCTCGCCGAACTCGCGCCCCACGCCGGGGACTTCGGCGTCCGCTTGGCGATCGAGCCGCTCCACCCGATGTTCTGCGCCGACCGGGCAGTGGTCTCCACCCTCGCCCAAGCCCTCGACCTCGCCGAACAGTTCCCCACCGAACAGGTCGGCGTGGTCGTGGACAGCTACCACACCTGGTGGGACCCCCAATTGGCACAGCAGATCGCCCGCGCCGCCGACCGCATCGCCGCCTACCAGGTCTGCGACTGGACCCTCCCCCTCCCCCCGGACACCCTCCTCGGCCGAGGCCACGTCGGCGACGGCCACATCGACTTCCGCACCCTCACCCACCACGTCACCGCCGCCGGCTACACCGGCTGGATCGAAGTCGAGATCTTCAACGAGCAGATCTGGAACACCCCCGGCGACCAAACCCTCCGCACCATGATCGAACGCCACCACACCCACGTGGTGGCCCCGTGAGGGTCGTCGTCGCGCCCGACTCGTTCAAGGGCACCGTGACCGCCGACGACGCGGCCCGGGCGCTGGCGGACGGTTGGCGCTCGGTCAGGCCGGACGACCACCTGATGCTCCGTCCGATGGCCGACGGCGGCGAGGGCACCCTGGCCGCCGTCCGCTCCGCCAACCCGGCCGCCGAGTTGCACACCGTCCCCGGCTGCACCGGCCCGGACGGCCGGCCCGTCGACGGCCTGTTCGCCCTGCTTCCGGACGGCACCGCAGTGGTCGAACTCGCCGTCGCCAGCGGGCTGCCGCTGCTGGGCGACGAGCTCGCCCCGCTCACCGCGACCACCCGGGGCACCGGCGAGACCATCGCCGCCGCGCTGGACCGGGGCGCGACCCGACTGCTGGTCGCGCTGGGCGGCTCCGCCTCCACCGACGGCGCCACCGGCCTGCTCGGCGCCCTCGGGCTGCGCCTGCTGGACCCCGAGGGGCGGCCGCTGCCGGACGGCGGCGGTGCGCTCGGCCGGGCCTGCCGGGTGGACATCACCCGGTTGCGCCCGGCCCCGGCGGGCGGTGTCCGGCTGCTCACCGACGTGACCAACCCACTGCTCGGCCGGGACGGCGCGGCGGCGGTCTACGGCCCGCAGAAGGGCGCCACCAGCGAACAGGTCGAGCGCTTGGACCGGGGTCTGGCCCGGCTCGCCGAGGTGTTCGGCGGCCGACCCGAGCAGCCGGGCGCGGGCGCGGCCGGCGGCACCGCCTACGGTCTCGTGGCGGCCTGGGGCGCGACCATCACGCCGGGCGCCGCCGCGGTCGCCGAGTTGCTCCGCCTCGACCAGGCCTTCGTCCACGCCGACTTGGTGATCACCGGCGAGGGCCGGTTCGACGCGACCAGCCTGCGCGGCAAGGCCGTCGGCGAGGTGATCGCCCGGGCCCAGCGGGCCGAGGTGCCGGTGCGAGTGGTGGCCGGCGAGTCCGCCGTCCCGCGCACGCTCACCCTCACCGACCTCGCCGGCGACCCGCTGGCGGCCCGTCAGGAGCCGGCCCACTGGCTGCGCGAGGCGGGTGCCCGGCTGGCCCGTTCGTCCGGGCTGGGCGCCCACCGGCCGCGCGTCCAGGCGGCCCGCGCCTGACGCCCACGGCCACGGCCACGGCCACGGCCGGGACCGCTGCCCGGCGGCCCCGACCCGTGAACCGGCACCGCTGCCCGGCGGCCCCGACGCGTGGGTCGGTGCCGCCGGGCAGCGGTTCAGCCCGTGCTGATCAGTGCGGTGATCGGCGTGGTGATCAGTGCAGGATCGCGTGGCTGATCGCGCAGGAGTTGGTGTCGTTCGACCAGCTGGCCTGCTCGGTGAAGGTGCCGGTGCCCATCGCGACGTTGGCCGCGCCGCCCGACTGGCCGGCCGGGATCCAGGCGCACTCGTCCGAGTTCTCCTCGCCGGTGGACGGGTTCGTCCAACCGCCGGCCGGGAACTGGTCCGACATCATCTCGTGCCACTCGTGGCCCAGGGTCATCGTCCAGCCGTCCAGGGTTCCGGGCGAGTTGACGAAGCCGACGCCGCAGCCCGCGCCCGAGTCCATGTTGTAGGGCTGGTTGCTGAAGGCCAGCGGGCCGTAGGGCGAGCTGACCGCGCCGCCGGTCAGCGTGCTGTCACCGGTGTAGTCGTGCCAGGCACAGTACTGGCCCTGGTAGCTGTCCGGGTTGGTGCCGTGGGGCGACATGATCACGTAGTAGGTGTGCCGGTTGGAGGCGGCCGTGGTGTTGCCGAAGTGCGCGGCGGCCTTGACGGCCTCCTGGCCGAGCTGGTGGCCGGACGCGGTCTGCGGCGAGGCACCGGAGTTGTCGTACCAGACGCCGGAGAGCACGCCGCCGGTCTGGTACGGCACGAAGCTGGCGTTGGACGGGCAGCTGCTCGCGCCGGCGGCCACGTTCGGGCCGTCGCACCACTGGGTCAGGTCGGCGGACCACTTCTCGCCGCCGGTGCCGATGCCCTTGAACATCTGCTGGGTGACCGGCGCGGCGCCGTAGCTGTCCTTGGAGAAGGTGTAGTTGCCGGCGCTGTTGGTGCTCTGGGTACCCCACTGGGTACCGTAGAAGACCAGGTAGACCTTGGAGTGCGCGTCGTTCACGCCGACGCCGCCGATGCCGCCGCCGTAGGTGAGGGCGTTCGCGTTCAGCCGGCCGGCGCGATCGGTCCGGTCGGCGGCGGCCTGACCGACCGTCGACATCACGCCGTGCCGCGCGGCAGCGGTCCCGGCGGTGGCCTGCTGGGCCGAGGCGGGACTGGCGGCGAGGAAGGCGCCCGCGGCGAGCGACAGCGCGGCGACGCCGGTCATGGCGACGCGGGTCGTACCGCGGAAGGTGGGGTTACCCATTGTGGGGGAGGTCCTCTCTGGAAGGAGCCGCGCCGCTGGGGTGGGCGGCGCGGTCGTTCGGTGGTACCGGTGCGACGAGGGGCGCCGGGCAGCACCGTGCTCGGGCACGGCGCAACCCGTGGCCAGGACCGTGGATCGCGACGTCCGGCCGCGCCGACCGCCCTTGCCGGCCCGGGTTCACGGGCTTGGGCGAGGGTCGGATGGGGGCTCGTCGTGCATCGAGGAAAGCAGAGTTGTCGGCAGGCAGTCAATGCACCTGTGGGAGCGTTTCAGTTTCACTGATCGGCAAGTTTGCCGAGCCGCGGTTCGGCGCAGAACTCCTTGTGGGAATCAGGAGTTGCAGTCGGTCCGGTAGCGGAACCGGGCGATGGCCGGGTCGTTCAGGTTGTCCCGGGTGATGCTCGCCAGGTCGGTCTTGAGGGTGACGGTGACCGGCTTGCCGGTGAGCGCGTCGTTCAGCTGGTCCACCGCCTGCTGGCCGATTCCGTACGGGTCCTGGGAGATGAGCGCGTCCACCTCGCCGTTCTGCAGCGCCTGCACCTGCTGCGGGCCGGCGTCGAAGGAGACCACCTTCACCTTGCCCTGCCTGCCCGCGTCCTTCAGTCCCGTCCCCACGCCCTCCCCCGTCTGCGAGTTGGCGGTGAAGACGCCGACCAGGCCCGGGTGCGCGGCGAGTTCGTCGCCGACCGCGCTGGCCGCGCCCTGCGCGGTGTCGCCGACCTGGCGCACGTCGTCGATCCGGATGCCGGGGTACTTGGCCGCCAACTCCGTCTTGAAACCGGCGATCCGGGCATTGGTGGTCGTGGTCGTCAGGTCCGGGGTGAGCACCACCACCTCGCCCTGACCGTCGATCAGCTGACCCATGGTGTCGGCGGCCTGCTGCCCGCCCTGCTGGTTGTCGGAGGAGATGTGGGTGACGCCGATCGAGCCGTCCGTCAGCGTGGTGTCCACGATCGCCACCTTGGCGCCGTTGTGCTCCATGGTCTTGATCGGCGCGGCCAGCGAGTTGGGGTCCACCGGCGCGATCAGCACGCCCCCGGGGTGGTTCGCGGTCACGCTGTCCACCGAACTCACCTGCTCCGGCACGCTCCAGTCCGCCGACCCGGTCGCGCTGAACGAGTACCCGAGCTTCTTCGCCTCCGCCCCGGCCCCGCACTTCATGGTGATGTAGAACGGGTCACCGGTCTTCCCCGCGATGAAGCTGATGCTCTTCGCGCCGGACCCGCCCCCCGACCCGCACCCGGCCACGGCCGCCAGTACGGCAACCGCCACGACGGCCAGCGCGCCCGTCCGACGAACAGTCGACTTCCTCGTGGTCATGGAGTCTCACACTCTTCTCTGCGGTGGCTGGAGGGGTGAGGGTTCAGGAACTGGCGCGCCGGCGCCGGCGCAGCTGGTCCAGGTAGACGGCGGCGATCAGCACCGCGCCGACCGCCACGGTCTGCCAGAAGGACTGCACCTGCAGGATGGTGAACCCGCTCTGCAGCACCGCGGGGATGAAGACGCCGATCACCGTGCCGACCACGGTGCCGGTGCCGCCGAACAGGCTGGTGCCGCCGAGCACCACGGCGGCGATCGCGTTCAGGTTGTCCTGGGTGCCGCTGGTCAGCGTCGTGCTGGAGAAGTGCGCCAGGTTGAGCACCCCGGCGAAGCCGGCCAGCAGCCCGGAGAGCGCGTACACCTTGACCAGGTGCAGGTCGCCGCGGATGCCGACCCGGCTGACGCTCTCCGCGTTGGAGCCGATCGCCAGGGTGTAGCGCCCGAACCTGGTGGCGTGCAGCACGTAGGCGGCGATCGCGGCGACCACGGCGGCGATGACGATCAGCCAGGGGATGCCGAGCAGGGTGCCGCTGCCGACGCTGTCGGTCAGCCGGTCGGGCAGGTTGCCGGCGTCCACCCCGTGGGTGGCCACCTGGGCGAGCCCGAGCGCCATGCCGAGGGTGCCCAGGGTGACGATCAGCGGCGGCACCTTCGCCTTGGCGATCAGCAGGCCGTTGAGCGCGCCCCAGGCGAGTCCCGCGCCGAGCCCGGCGAGCGTGCCGAGCGCGACCACGTCCCAGCCGGCCCGTGGGCTGCCGTCCAGCCCGTTCATCACCTTGACCGCCACGACGCCGGAGAAGATCAGCACCGAGCCGACCGACAGGTCGATCCCGGCGGTCACGATCACGAAGGTCTGACCGACCGCCAGCAGCACCAGGATCGAGGACTCGGTGGCGATGCTCCTCGCCTCGAAGACGGTCGCGAAGGCGGCCGGGCGCAGCGCCGAGAAGACCACCACCAGGGCGACCAGCACCAGGAAGGTCCAGAGGGTGTTCTGCGCCCGCATGCGTCGCCACAACGTCGTTGCCCGCAGTGTGAGTTCACTCGGCTCGCTCATTCGATGGCTCCGTCCTCCGGCGCCGCCGCGCCGGTCATCGCCGCGACCAGTTCCTCCAGCGAGCTGTGCGCCGCGGTGAAGCGGGCCACCCGCCGGCCGAGCCGCAGCACCTCGACCCGGTCGGCGACGGCCAGCACCTCGGGCATGTTGTGGCTGATCAGCACGACCGAGACACCCCGGTCGCGGACCCGCCGGATCAGCTCCAGCACCCGGCCGCGCTGCACCACGCCGAGGGCGGCGGTCGGCTCGTCCATGAACACCACCCGGGAGGCCCAGGCCACCGAGCGGGCGATCGCCACGCTCTGCCGCTGGCCGCCGGAGAGCGCCGCGACCGGCGCGTCCACGTCCTTGAGGGTGACGCCGAGTTCGCCGAAGGCCTCGACGGCGCGGGCCCGCATGGCCTTCTTGTCGAGCACGCCGAGCGCGCCGAGCAGTCCGGGGCGCAGGCGTTCGCGGCCGAGGAAGAGGTTGGCGGGCGCGTCCAGGTCCATCGCCAGGGCGAGGTCCTGGTAGACCGCCTCGATGCCCACGGCCTGCGCGGCGCGCGGGCCGGAGAACTCCACCGGCCTTCCGTCCAGCAGGAGTTGGCCGCGGTCCGGGGCGAGCGCGCCGACCAGCGCCTTCACCAGGGTGGACTTGCCGGCGCCGTTGTCGCCGATCAGCGCGACCACCTCGCCGGGCAGCACGGTGAAGTCGGCGCCGCGCAGCGCCTGGACCTGGCCGTAGGTCTTCACCAACCCGCGTGCTTCCAGCAGTGGTTGTGGCACCGCGCCTCCCCGAGCACAGCCCTGCCCCATTGACAACGTTGTCCAACTTGGGCTGAATAAAACCCACTTGAAGCAGTACTGTCAAGGCATTGAACACCAACATCCGCCAGCCGCAACGCTTTTGATATCAGCGCCTCACTCCGGCAGCAGCTGCTCGCACCAGATGACCTTGCCCTGGGCGGTGTACCGGGTGCCCCAGCGGTGCGCGAGCTGGGCGACCAGGAAGAGCCCGCGCCCGCCCTCGTCGGTGGTCTTGGCCCAGCGCAGGTGCGGCGCGGTGCTGCTGCCGTCCGAGACCTCGCAGACCAGGCTGGTGTCGTGCAGCAGCCGCACCCGCACCGGCGACGTGCCGTAGCGGATGGCGTTGGTGACCAGCTCACTGAGGATCAGCTCGGTGGCGAAACCCAGCTCCGCCAGGCCCCACTCGGCCAGCCGCTCGGCGGCCTCGGCCCGCACCGGGGCGACGGCCGCCGGGTCGGAGGCCACCTGCCACTCGGCCACCCGGTCCGCGGCCAGCACGGTGGTGCGGGCCACCAGCAGCGCCACGTCGTCGGCCGGGCGCTCGACCAGCGCCGACCGGGTGACCGCCTCGCACAGCTCCTCCGGCCCCCGCCCCGCCTGCTCGGCCAGCACCGTGCGCAGCCGCTCCAGCCCCACGTCGATGTCCTCGCTGCGGTTCTCCACCAGTCCGTCGGTGAAGAGCACCAGCGAGGAGCCGGGGGTGAGCCGCAGCACCGTGCTCTCGAACGGGTGCCCGCCGATGCCGAGCGGCGGCGAGACCCCCACGACGGGGAAGCTCACCTCGCCGTCGGGGGCCAGCAGGGCGGGGCGCGGGTGCCCGGCCAGGGAGACCACGCAGTCCCCCGAGACCGGGTCGTAGACCGCGTAGACGCAGGTCGAACCGGAGATCTCCGGGCCCGCGCCCTCCTCGTCGAGCTGGGCGACCAGCTCGTCCAACCGGCCGAGCACCTCGTCGGGCGGCAGGTCCAGGGCCGCGAAGTTGCGGATGCTGGTGCGCAGCCGCCCCATCGCGACGGCGGCGCTGATGCCGTGGCCGACCACGTCGCCGACCACCAGCGCGGTGCGCAGGCCGGGCAGCGGGATCGCGTCGAACCAGTCGCCGCCCACCCCGGCGTGCGCGGGCAGGTAGCGGTAGGCGAGCTCCAGCGCGGTGCGCTCGGGCAGCAGGCGGGGCAGCAGGCTGTGCTGCAGGGCCACCGCCAGGCCGTGCTCGCGGGTGTAGCGGCGGGCGTTGTCGATCGAGACGGCGGCCCGGGCGGCCAGCTCCTCGGCCAGCACCCGGTCGTCCGGCTCGAACTCCGCCCGGCCCGGCGCCCGCCGGAACTCCACCACCCCGAGCGCCGTGCCGCGCACGCGCAGCGGCACGCCGATCTCCGAACCGCCGATCTCCGAGCCACCGATCTCCGAGCCACCGATCTCCGAGCCGCCGTCAGCGGGCGTGCCGCGCGCGGCCATCCGGCGCAGCTGCCAGTCGGCGCCGGACGGCTCCTCGCCCCGGGCCACCTCGTCCAGCAGGTCGACCGTCACCCCGTCGGCGAAGCCGGGCACCACCAGCTCGGCCAGCTCCTCGCAGGTGCGGGTCATGTCGAGGGTGCGGCCGATCCGCATGCCGGCCTCGTGCAGCAGCCGGCTGCGCCGGTCGGCCGCCTCCACCCGGCCCGCCAGCTCGTGCAGCTCGGTCGAGTCACGCAGGGTGACCACGTTGCTGGGCAGGCCGCCGTACGGGGCGGTGGGCCGCCGGTTCACCGCGAGCAGCCGGTCCCCGGCGGGGTGGATCGCGTCGGTCACCTCGTCGTCGGAGCCGAGCAGCAGGGCCACCGTGCCCGCGTCCAGGCCGAGCTCGGCGACGCTGCGCTGCTCGGCGTCGGCCGGCAGGTCCAGCAGGCGGCGCGCCTCGTCGTTGGCCAGCAGCAGCCGCCCGTCCTCGCTGATGATCAGCACGCCCTCGCGGACGGCGTGCAGCACGGCGCTGTGGTGGTCGTACATCCGGGCGAGCTCGGTGGGCCCCAGCCCCCTGGTCTCGCGGGCCAGCCGCCGGGCCGCGAAGGCGGTGCCGAAGGCCGCCAGCAGGAGCGCGGCGGCGGCCGAACCGAGCACCGCCGGCAGGTTCGAGCCGACCACCGAGTTGACCTTGGCGACCCCGATGTTGACGGCCACCACGCCCTCGGGCGTGCCGTTCGCCGCGAAGATCGGCACGGCGGTGGCGATCGACTGGTAGCCGGGCTCGCTGACGGTGAAGGTGACCGTCTTGCCCGCCCGCAGCTGCGGCACCACCTTGTCCTTCACATTGGCCGGCGGCGCGTACGGCTTGCCGACGTAGCCGGGGTAGGGCGAGGTGAGCTGGATGAAGTCGGTGTTGAAGACCACCACCGAGTCCACCCCGGTGGCCAGCTCCACGGCGGTGGCCTGCGGCTGGAGCACCGCGGTCGGGTTCGGCCCCTGGAGGGCCTGCGCGACGCCGGAGGTGTTGGCGAAGGTCGCGGCGACGCTCTGGGTGACCCGGCGCGCGTCGTTCTCCGCGCTGGAGCGGGCCTGCACGACCAGGGTGGCCACCGCGCTGGCGACCAGTACCAGCACGATCAGCAGCTCGATCAGGAAGATCCGCCCGGCCAGGCTGCGGACGGAGAGCAGCGAACGCACTCCACCGACCGCACGGGTCGGGGTCGCACCGCGGGACCGGTGCCGATGTCTCGCCACATCCCATGATTTGCGGCGTGCGGAGCGCCCCGCAACCGTTCGCCCCTCGCCCGGGCGGGCTACTCGACGGTAACCCGGGCGCTCGGCTGACCGACCGTCAGGGACTCCCCCGGCCGGACGGCCCCGGACGGCCCGTTGGCATGCAGCGCCGCCCCCGACGCCCCAAGCTGAGGTGGTCAGCACGCGGCCCCCCGTCCGCGCCGCAGCCCCAGAGCGAGGGACTCCCCCATGACCAACCAGCTCCGCGCCGTCCAGGTCGCCGCCCCGAACACCCCGCCCGAACTGGTCGAGGTGCCCGTCCGGGAGCCCGGGCCCGGTAGCGTGCGGATCACCGTCGAGGCGTGCGGCGTCTGCCACTCCGACCTGCTGATCACGGCCGGCATGCTCCCCGGCACCAGCTTCCCGGTCACCCCCGGGCACGAGATCGCCGGCCGGATCGACGCCCTCGGTGACGGTGTGTCGGGCTGGCGGGTCGGCGACCGGGTGGCCGTCGGCTGGTTCGGCGGCAGCTGCGGCCACTGCGACGCCTGCCGCGCCGGCGACGCCATCCACTGCCGCCGGATGCAGATCCCCGGCGTCGCCTACCCCGGCGGCTACGCCGACTCGGTGATCGTGCCGGCCGAAGCCCTGGCCGCCGTCCCGGACGCCCTCTCCGCCGCCGAGGCCGCCCCGCTCGCCTGCGCCGGCGTCACCGTCTTCAACGCCCTGCGCCACACCACCGCCGGCCCCGGCGACACCGTCGCCGTGCTGGGCCTCGGCGGGCTCGGCCACCTGGGCGTGCAGTTCGCCCACGCGATGGGCTTCCGGACCGTGGCGATCGCCCGCGGCGCCGAGAAGGAGCCGCTCGCCCACCAGCTCGGCGCCGACCACTACATCGACAGCACCGCCGACGACGTGGCCAAGGCCCTGCAGGCCCTCGGCGGCGCCAAGGTGGTGCTGGCCACCATCACCCAGTCCGACGCCATGTCAGCCACCATCGACGGCCTCGGCCGCCGCGGCGAACTCGTCATCGTCGGCGTCTCCCCCGACTCCCTCACCGTCAACCCGCTGCAACTCCTCAACGGCGACCGCACCGTCCGCGCCCACTCCTCCGGCACCGCCGTCGACACCCAGGACACCCTGCGCTTCGCCGCCCTCTCCGGCGTCCGCGCCTGGATCGAGGAAGTCCCGCTCACCGACGCCGCCGCGGCGGTGGAGCGGATGGCCAGCGGCAAGGCGCGCTTCCGCATGGTGCTGACCACGGGCCGCTGACCCCTGGCGGTCGGGTCACCACCGGAGCGGCGGCCGCGCACGGACGGCCGCCGCCTGCGCCTGTCGGTGGGGTGCGGCAGACTGCGGCCCGTGCTGATCGAGGGATACGACGGCGGGCCGTTGGTCCCCAGCGAACCGCTGTTGGAGCGTGCCGGGTTCTGGCCCCACCACCTACTGACCATGTGTCGCTTCACCCCGGACGGGCCCCGGCCCGTGCCCGAGTGGTTCGGTGCCGACGGGGCGGACACCGACGCCCTCTCCGAGGTCATCCTGGACGAGCGGGCGTGGCCGACGCTTCGCCTCCCGATCCGGGACGGCCACTGCGCCGTCGTCGTCTACCGGAACCTCGTCGGCGACTACGGGATCGACTACCTGCTCACCCACCCGGACCGGCCGCGCTCTCAGGAGTTGGCCACCTACGACGGGGACTGGCGCGGTGCGGGCCTGCCGTGGCGCGAGCTGCTCCTTATCGCCGAGGCACCCGATCCGGCCGCACCGGGCGTGCACGACCCCGCCGCCAGGCTCCTGCTCCTGCTCCCCCTGCTCGCCGACGACGAGCTGCCGCCGCAGGCGCCGGAGCGCGTGCGCGCCGCTCTGGTCGCGATCGGGGCACCCGAGGACTCCGCCGAGCACACGGCCGCCCATCTCCTCCGGAACCGGCGCGAGGCCTGACCCGGTCTCAGTGCTCAGCCGGCGAGCAGCTGTTCGCGCAGGATGTCGGCGTGGCCGCAGTGCTGGGCCAGCTCGCGCAGGACTTGCAGGTACACCCAGCGCAGCGTGCGCGGCCCGGTCCGGTGGCCGGTCACGACGGTGTCTAGCGGCAGGCCGGCGATCGCCGCGCGGGCCGTGGCGCAGGCTTGCCGGTGGGCGGCCGTGACGGAGGCGATGGTGTCGCCCTCGGCGAGCTGGAAGGACTCGTCCGGCCCCTGCGCCAGGCCGAGCTCCTGACGGGACGCGCCGCCCACGCACTCCTCGAACCAGACCCGCTGCATCCACGTGACGTGCTTGACCAGCCCGAGCAGGGTCGTCGCCGACGGCACGAGCCGACGGCGGACCTCCTCCTCGGTGAGCCGGTCCAGGGTCAACTCGATGGCGCTGCGGTAGTCCTCGATGAAGGCGTCGAGCTGGGTGCGCTCGTCGTCCAGCGGTACATCGAAGGAACCCATCGAACTCTCCCGTCTCCCGCCAAACATGGTGTCGGCGCGCAGCCGTAGCGTAGCGCCGGAGGTCGGTACTCCCGACTTCCGGCGCCAGCCCTCCCCCTTCGCCCCGGCGGCTACCCGAGCCCGAGCGCCTCGGCGGCCATCGCCGTGCCCGCGATCCGGGCCGCGATCTTGGCGAACGCCGTGTCGCGGGAGGTGGAGGTGTCGTCGGCGAACTCGGCGAAACCGGCGTCGTCGCAGGTGCCCAGCCGGTCGGGCGGGAGGTGGCGAGCTGCGGTGAGGACCCGGTCACGGACCTGCTCGGCGGTCTCCACCATCGGGTCGATCGGGTCGGTGACGCCGATGAAGATCCGGGCGGTCGGCGGCAGGTTGTCCGCGATGACGGCCAGGACCCGGTCCGGGTCGGGCTCACTGGCCAGCGCCACGTAGAACGCGCCCGCCTGGAGGCGGAACAGCTCCGGCAGCAGCTCCGCGTAGTCGACGTCGAGGCTGTGGGTGGAGTCCTGGTCCGCACCCGGGTTGGTGTGCACGCCGATCCTGGCCCGCTCGGCCTCGGTGAAGCGCTCCAGCAGACGGTTGTTCAGCTCGACGAACTCCCGCAACAGCCCGCCGCTCGGGTCGAGCTTGAGGGCCAACCGGGCCTCCGGGAAGTCCAGCTGAACGCTCGCTGCGCCCGCATCGAGGCAGGCTCGGATCTCGCCCTCCGACTCGTTCAGCAGGTCGTCGAGGAACGCCTCCCGCGAGTACCCGGCGATCCCGTCCGCCGGGTAGAGCAGGCTCAACGTCGAGGGGGCGGCGACGGCCTGCTTCACCGGCACCGTCGCGTACTTCTGCGCGGCCCGCAGGTACTGGTCGGCGCGGACCCGGTAGCGCAGCGGCCCGGCGGTCAGCCGGGGCAACTGCCGGGTGTGGCCGTCGGCGTAGGGAATGACGACACCGTCGGCGGCCAGGTTGTCGGCCCCGGCGACGGGATAGGTCCAGGAGTTCGGCTCACCCTGCGCGCCGTCGGTGACGACCGGCGAGCCGAGCTGCTGCAGGCGCTCGACGGTCTCCCGGACGGCCACGTCCACGGCCTTGGCGAGGGCCGTACTGTCGCTGCCGTTCAGGGCGTTGAGCACATCGGGGGTGCGCGGGAGGCTGCCGATCAATTCGGAAGGAATGGTCATACCGGGGACCTTAGGAGGGATCAGTTCCGCTGCCCGGCCGGTCCACCACTCATTCATTCGTTCGAGTGAGCACCGTGCCAAGGGAGTTGACTCGACGGCGCACCGCTCACCGCATTGGTCCGGCAACCGACTCGATCGTGAGGTGGGCCGCCGGGCGAGGTGCCAGCCTGTGAGCTGGTCCTTTTCCCAGCGGCCTCCTCCCGAACCCGCCGTGCGACGTTAATCGCAGCGGGCTCTCCAGTGACTTGCCGTGAGGTCAGGCCGCGCAGCCGGCCTCGTTCACGGAGGACACCAAGCACCGTCTCGGCGCTCTGCATTTCGCATACCTCTCGGCTCGTTGATGCCCTGTCACCTGTGTCCCTTTGCCCTGTGGACGGCTTTCCCGTCCTCCCTGGCAGGTCGTTACTCCTGCGACTACTACGGACACTCCGTCACCATGGGGCTTGCACCCTTTAGGTGATCCTCTGTTCGTCCTGGCTGTACGTACTAGCGCGACTTAGGTGCCCCACTCATCTCCTTGAATGTCCTCACTGGACATCGCTCCACACCTCGGAGTTGCATCGGCGGGCAGAAATCACCAGTGCACGGGGTGGCGCCGGTTTCGGGTATCTTTCCGGCGGATCCGTCTTTAAATCAACTGGAGATTGGGGTTCAGGCAGTCCAGCTTTCACCTTATCGCGCGGGTCGCTCGACGCACCGTCCCTGATACCTGGACCCGGTCGCCGATTTTCTGGCATGCTACGGTCCCCTTTGTCTTTCGACTCCAGGTAAGCCATTCGACCCAGGAATATCCTCCGAATTCCTCCCGACTCAGCCGGGGATACAGTCAGGCGCTTTCAGAGCGCACTCGGCCCAGACGACCTTCCCGAAGGGCAGCCGGTCAACGCCCCAGCGGGCGGCGACCTCCTGCACCAGCCCCATCCCCCTGCCGCCCTCCCCCTCGACGGTGGCCGGCAGGACGACGGGCAAAGCCGCGGAGGCGTCCCGCACCCCGACCCGCACACCGCAACGCAGCCGCTCGACCGAGACAGTGATCCTCACGCAGCCCGTGTGCTTCACCGCGTTTCCGACCAGCTCGCTGACGACCAGTCGGGAGTCTGCGGAGATGCGATCCAGCCCCCACGCATCGAGTGCCTCCGCCACCAACGCGCGGGCAACCCTCGCGGCCTCGGGACGGCAGCTCATCGTCCTCGACAGCCGCACGGTCGACGGCCAGCCGTTGAGCGTCGCAGTGGGCATCGCCAACTCCTTGCATAGTGTCGCGTTCTGTGCCGAACCGATCACACACCGCCAACAGCCGGGGAACAATGGTGTCCGCCGATCCACGGGCGATCCCAACCCCAGGAGCGTTCTGATGTACGACCAGCTGCGCAGTGACCTGCGGGAGGCACGCCGAGCATCCGGCATGGTGTGGGCGAGGTTCGCCCGCGAAGCCGGCTACGGGGAGGCCTACTTGCGCAACGTGGAGAACGGGAACCGATCGGTGACCGCCGACGTGGTGACGGCCTACGACAGGGCTCTGAAGACTGGCGGGAGGTTCGCCCGCGCGCTGGCGGCCGCCCCACCGGTGATCGCCGGGGACGTTCCGTGGAACCGTGACGGCGTTCTGGCGGTTCTCGGTGAACTGGTGGATGGTGGCGGGGTGGATCGCAGGGGGTTCATCACGGCAGGCGCGGCGCTGTCGACTTCCGCGAGAAGCTGGTCCAGGGTCCTCGGAGCACGTCTCCCCGGCCACCCCGCCTCGTTCGTCGGCCCCGCCCTGCTGGACCACATGGAGGACCGGCTGGACCACCTGCGCCGCGTCGACGACGAACTCGGCAGCGGCGAAGTCCACAAACTCGCGCGCAGTGAGCTGTCCTTGGCGGTCAAGCTGCTCAAGTCACTGCGCTACCGGGGACCAGCTGCCGACCGCCTGTACGCCATCGCGGCCGAAGCCGCCCGCCAGGCCGCTTGGAGCGCCTTCGACCAGAACCGGCCCGGGATCGCCCAACGTTACTTCGACGCCTCCCTGCGTGGCTCCGCAGAGGTCGGTGACCGGATCGGCGGCGCCTACGCGCTCTCCTTCGCCGCCATCCAGTGCTACTCCTCCCCCGGCCAGGCCGGACGGGCGGTGTCCCTCCTGGACACCGCCCGGACCCACGTGAAGGGGTGCGGCACCCCGCGGATGGAGGCGATGCTGGCCGCCCGCACCGCTCGTGCGCTCTCCAAGACCGGCGCGAAGAAGGGCACCGCACACCAACTGCACCTGGCTCGAACGGCACTGGACAAGGGCCGCCGGGAGCACGACCCCAAGATCCTCTACTGGGTGGACTACGGCGAGATCGAGATGATCGCCGGCTCCTCCGCCCTGGAACTCGGTGACCCCGCCGAGGCGGTGCGCTGCTTCGAGGCCGGTCTGCACGCCCGTCCCGGCGCCGAGGAGTTCCCTCGCAGTCATGCCATCTACCTCGCCCGCGCTGCGGAGGCGCACCTCGCCCTGCACGACCTGGACGCCGCGGTGGCCCACGCCAACCGCGCCGCGCTCTGCCTGGGTGTGGTCGACTCCGCCCGTTCGGCTTCGCAACTGCAGGGCCTGCGTGCACTATTGGCTCCGCACGATGCCCACACGGGTGTCCGCGAATTCCTACAGACCGGGTAGCCGGAGCAGCTCGCGCAGGCGCCTGGCGATCACCTTCTCGTCCAGCCCGAGCAGCGGGGTGATGCCGAGCTCGGCGGCGGCGGCCAGGTTCTGCTCACTGTCGTCGACGAACAGGCACTCCTCAGCTGGTACGCCGAGCCGGTCCAACACCAGGCGGAAGATCGCCGGGTCGGGCTTGCGCACTCCGTGCTCGGCCGACAGCACCACCTCGTCGAAGGTGCCCGACAGGTCGAACCCGGCGTACGGGTCGTAGGGTTGCCGCCCGAGGCTGTTCGACAGGACCGCCGTCCGGATGCCGGCGGCCCGCGCCTGCCGGGCCACCTCCATGACGGGGTAGGCCGGAAAGGCGTCGTGCAGGTAGCGGGCCATCAGATCGTCCGGGGCCACGCCCAGCAAGGCCGCGAACTCGCTGTTCCAGTCCGTCTGGGAGATCCGGTCGAGTTCGAGCGCCCGGAAGAGCTCCTGGCCCCGCGGGTCGGCCCAGGCACGGAGGAAGGTTCCCCGGGTGATCCGTTCCCGGTCCTCGAAGGAGGAGATGACCTCGACCATGTTGAACGTCAGGACGCCGAAGAAGTCGAGGATCAGGCCCCGGTACGGAACCTCTTCAGTTCTCACCATCTCCGAATCGTACGGTGCGGCGCTCCCCCGGACTCAGCCTTCACCTCACTTCCTCCGCGTGAGCGCCTCGCCCTCGTCGAAGAGAATCACTCCATGCGCATCCTGATCATCACCGCCGGCTCCCAGGGCGACGTCGCGCCCTTCACCGGCCTCGGGCAACGGCTGCTGACGGCCGGTCACCAGGTGACCGTGGCCGCGCATCCGGGGTTCGCGGCGCTCGTCGGCGGGTGCGGGCTCGGGTTCCGGGTGGTGCCGGGGGATCCGGCGGGGCTGATCAGGGAGCGGGCGCGGGCGGGGTCGGCGGCGCGGGGGCGGGCGGTGCTGGAGGAGTACGTGGGCGGGCTCGCGGACGGGGTGGCGGGGGCCGTGGCGGGCGGGGCCGACGTGGTGCTCACGGCGTTCGGGCCGGCGGCGTTGAGTCGGGCGGCGGGTGAGGCGTTCGGTGGGCCCGTCGTCGGGGCGTACCTCGCGCCGTCCTTCGCCACCAGGGAGTTCGCGCTGCCCAATGCGCGGGGCGCCGAGGAGCTGGGGCCGGCGGGCAACCTGGCGGCGGGTCAGGAGGTGCTGGCGCGCGCGGAGGGGGTGTTCGCGGGCGCGGTGGGCCGGTTGCGGGCGCGGCTCGGGCTGCCTGCCGAAGGCTCCTCGAACAGGAGCGTGCGGCCGGTGTTCCACGGGTTCAGCCCGCTGGTGGTGCCGCGCCCCGCCGACTGGCCGGCCGGGGTGGAGGTGACGGGGTACTGGTGGCCCGCTCGGCCGGACGGCTGGCGGCCGCCGGCCGAACTGGTGGACTTCCTCCAGGCCGGTCCGCCACCCGTGTTCATCGGGTTCGGCAGCATGGCGGTCGGCGAGGGCGAACGGCTCGGTGAGCTGGTGGCCGCAGCGGTGGCCCGGGCCGGCGTGCGTGCGGTGGTGCAGGCGGGGTGGGCCGGGCTGAGCAGTGGACGCGGCGACGAGGTGCTGGCCATCGGTGACGTCCCGCACGACTGGCTGTTCCCGCGCGTCGCCGCCGTCGTGCACCACGCCGGGGCGGGCACCACGGCGGCCGGGCTGCGGGCCGGGGTGCCCGCCGTGGCCGTGCCGGTGATGGCCGATCAGCCGTTCTGGGCCTCCCGGCTGCACCGGCTGGGCGTCGCGCCCCGGCCCGTGCCGTTCCACGACCTCACCGCCGAGGCCCTCGGCGACGCGATCACCGCCTGCCTCGCCGAGCCGGCCCACCGCCACCGCGCGGCCGAACTCGCCCGCGGGATCGCCGCGGAGGACGGCGCCGCCGCGCTGCTCGCGCACCTCGGCCCGCCGGGCGCCGGGTGACCCAGCGTCCTCTCATGACCTGCTCGTATGCTGGCGCGGCCGTCCGCCGGGGACGGTCCGCGAGGGGGCGTCGATGCTCTTCAAACACCAGCACCTGTTGCACGAGTTGCGGCGCACGGGCGTCCAGGCAACCGCCGACATCCTGTCGGTCACGACCCTGGGCGGCGGCGGCAGCCTGCGCGCGCTCTGGGCCTCCGACGAGGACCTGAGCTCCCGTTGGCTGGACGTGCGGCTGAAGTTGCGGGTGGTCCCGCCGAACACGATGAACCTGCCGTTCGAAGCCACCGTGCTGACCCGGGTGCACACGCTCAAGCTCCAGGGCGGCAAGGTCCTGGTCTGGTACGACCCCACCGACACCTCCCGGCTGGTCGTCGACTACGAGGCCGACCTGGAGCGGCACCAGCACTTCCAGGCGGAGGCCGACCACTACCGGGCCGAGTCCGAGATGCTCTCCCACCGCTACGAGCAGCGGCCCGGCCTGGCCTGGACCCCGGTCGCCGGGCGGCTGCTGCCGGTGCAGGCGGCGCTCGGCCCGGGCCACGGCCGGATCCTCACCGGCGGCCCGCTGGGCGAGCTGCTGGCCGCACCGGCGCAGGCCGCCGTCGCCGCCGTCCGCGACCGGGCCGGCGAGTTGCTGCCGCAGCTGGCCGCCGACTGGTTCGCCCGCCACGACCTGCGGTTCGACCAGCCCTACGGCAACCTGCCGGACGGCGCGGGCCCCGCGGACGCGGCCGGCACGACGGTGGCGGCCGCCCTCGCGCTGGTCTCGCTGCTCAGCGGTCGGATCGTCCGGACCGAGACGGCGGTGACCGGGGCGCTGGGGCCGGACGGCGCGCTGGTGGCGGTCGCCGGCCTGAAGCGGGCGGCCGCCGGGGCCGGGCGCGGCCACGCCACCCGCCTGCTGCTCCCGGCCGCCAACGAGGCCGACGGCCAGCGGCTCGCCGACAAGCAGCGCCAGGGCCTCGACCTGGTGTTCGCCGCCACGCTCGCCGAGGCCGTCCGCAGCGCGCTGGCCAAGCACCCGGTCAAGGGCCACACCCCGCCGGTCTGAGGGTCAGGCTCCGGCGGCGTCCAGCTCCCGGACGACCGCCATGTCCGCGAACGGCAGCCGCCGGTCGCCGACCAGCTGGTAGGTCTCCGCCCCCTTGCCCGCCACCAGCACCACGTCCTCCGGGCCCGCCGCGGCGAGGGCGTAGGCGATGGCCGCGCGGCGGTCGGCGATCCGGCGGTGCGGGGTGGGCGTGCCGGTGAGGCCGGCCTCGATCTGGTCGAGGATGGCCTCGGGGTCCTCGGTGCGCGGGTTGTCGGTGGTGATGACCACCGAGTCGCTGTGCTCGGCGGCCACTCGGGCCATGGGGGCGCGCTTGGTGGTGTCCCGGTCGCCGCCGCAGCCGAAGACGGTGGTGACCCGGCCGGTGGCGAAGCCCCGGATGGTGGTGAGGACCTGCTCCAGCGAGTCGGTGGAGTGCGCGTAGTCGACGACCACCACGGCGCCGCCGCGGGTGCGGTGGGTCTCGAATCGGCCGGGGATCGGCGCGAGGGCGGCGAGCGCGGCGGCGGTCTCCGGCAGCCCGTGGCCGGCTGCGCCGAGGGCGGCGGTGGCGGCGAGCGCGTTGGCGACGGCGAAGCGGCCGGGCAGCGGCAGGCGGAACGGGTGCGCGCGGCCGGCGTGGTGGACGGTGAAGGTGCTGCCGGTCGCGGTGGTCTCGATGTCGGTGGCGGTGAAGTCGGCCGCGTTGCCCTCGGTGGAGAAGGTGAGCGTGGCGTGCGGCATCAGCTGCCGGATGCGGGCGCTGACCGGGTCGTCGGCGTTGGCGACCGCGAGGGCGCACTGGCCGTCGAAGAGCCGCATCTTGGCGTCCTGGTAGGCGGCCATCGAGCCGTGGTCCTCCAGGTGGTCCGGGGTGAGGTTGGTGAAGACGCCGATGTCGATGGCGCAGTCGTCGGTGCGGTGCTGGAGCAGCGCGGTGGAGGAGGCCTCCAGGACGACGGTGTCGGTGCCCCGGTCGGCGAGGTGGCGCAGGATCTCCTGGAGTTCGGGGGCCTGCGGAGTGGTGACGGTGCTGGTCGCCACCGGGACCGGTCGGCCGTCCAGGCGCGGCCCGCCGGTGCCGATCACGCCGACCCGCTGCCCGAGCGAGCGCAGCACGGCCTCCAGCATGTACGCCACCGAGGTCTTGCCGTTGGTGCCCGTCACCGCGATCACGGCCAGTCGCGATCCCGGATCGCCGAAGTAGCGGGCGGCGGCGCGGGCGGCGGCCCGGCGGACGTCGGCGACCCGCACCAGGCACAGGCCGGCTGGAGCGGGCACGTCGTCCCGCTCGACCAGCGCGGCGACCGCGCCCTGCCGGGCGGCCTGCGCCAGGTACGCGTGGCCGTCGGCGGTCCGCCCGGCGACGGCGGCGAAGAGCGCGCCCGGGCGGACGGCACGGGAGTCGAGCACCACCCCCGCGCTGACGTCGACCGTGTCCGGGTCGCCCTGGAGGGTGCGGCGGTCGAGGCCGTCGAGCAGGTCGGTCAGCTTCACGTGCGGTTCCCGGTGGTGGTGAGGTCGTGGGCGGGCATGGACCGCATGGTGGCACAGCCGAAAACCAGCACGGCCGAAACCAGCACAGCCGAAACCAGCACAGCCGAAACCAGCACGGCCGAGAGCCAGCACGGCCGAAAACCATTGGACGACGAAGCAGTTGATCTTCGATCATCTTCTGATGACTGACTTCGCGCTGCTCAGCACCCCGTCGGACTGGCTGCCCGAGCTCCGCCGGCGCCTCGTCGAGGCCTACCGCGCCAACGGGCTGCCGGCCGGGGCCGCCGAGGCGTTCGTCGACCAGCGCGCCGAGAAGGCCGACGGCTGGACGGCGGCGGCGGTGCTGGACGCGGACGGGCGGCGGGTCGGCCAGGTCGTGCTGAGCACCGGCGACGAGCAGGGCCGGCTGCTCGGCCGGATCCGCGAGCTGTGGACCGATCCGGCGCTGGACCCGGACGGCGCGCACCGCCGGGCCGCGCTCGCCTGGGCCCGCGGCTGGTGCGCCGAGCAGGGCGCCTACCGGATCTCCGTGGGGCTGACGGCTCCTGACGAGCTGTTCGCCGACTACCCGGTGCGCGGGCAGGCCCGGCTCAAGGACCTGACCGACCCGGCCGAGGTGCCCGCCGGGGCGAGCCACCGGCCGCTGACCGAGGCCGAGTACGAGGAGTGGGTCGCCGAGGGGATGGAGCGCTACGCGGGCGACATCCTGCGGGCCGGCTCCGGCACCCCCGAGCAGGCGCGCCGGAAGGCCGAGGAGGACTACCGGCAGCTGCTGCCGCAGGGCCGGGAGACCGAGCAGACGGCGCTGGTGGTGCTGGAGGCCGACGGCGAGGCCATCGGCCACGCCTGGCTGAAGCACCAGCACCTGCCGGGCGTCAGCTACGGCTACTCGCTGGACGTCGCCCCGCGGTTCCGCGGCCGGGGCCACGGCCGGGCGGCGATGGCGCTGGGCGAGCAGGCGGTGCGGGCGGCCGGCGACCGGGCGCTGATGTTCACCGTCTGGGGCGGCAACGAGGTCGCGATGAACCTCTACACGGCGACCGGCTACCGGGTGCTGGAGGAGACCCGCTCGCAGGACCTGTGAACCGGGCGGCCGACGCCGCGTCAGTTCGACCGCCAGGTCACCGTGAAGTCCCTGCCGTCGGCGCTCAGCACGGAGGGCTGCGCCCGGACGGTCCGGGGCTTCTCGGTGGCCATGGTGACCGCCCGCCGGTCCAGTTCCCCGATCGGGCGGCCGTTGGCCAGGCTGTCGGTGAACCGGACCCGGCCGAAGTCGGCCAGCCGGGTGCTGCTGGGCCCGGGCGCCTCGGCGATCACCTCGGCGCAGTTCAGCAGGGCCTCGTCCCGGGGGCGGACCGTGGCGTAGGTGATCTCGTTCCACTTCTGGGTGAAGTCGCGCAGGACCAGCTCGAAGCGCTCGTGGCTGAGGGCCCGCACCTCGGCCTGGAGGTCGTCGCCGGGCCGGATCGGATCGTTGTACTCGATCAGGTCCTGCGGCCACATCTCGTACCAGGCGTAGTACTCCGTCCTGCCGGTGGGCCCGCACCAGGCCCCGGTGCCGGTCTGCTCGACGGTGTTGTCGCCCTCCTCCTTGCGGGCGCCGTCCAGGCCGACCCAGAAGGCCGCGTAGGTGGCGATGCCGGGGGTGCACTCCACGGCGGGCTGGCGCCACCTCGCCTCCACGTGCTTGAACTCGTCGGTCTTGCCGAGCGCCTCGTAGCCGGCCCAGTTCTGCTTGTCGGTGTCGGGGGCGTGTCGCCGGGGGTGCCACGGGTGCACCGGTGCGGCGACCGCTGGCGGCGCGGCGCCGAGCACGGCCAGCAGGGCGGCCGCGGTGGTCAGCGCGAGGGCGCGCGGCGCAGGGGTGCCGGTCGACTGACGCCGAGTCAGTTGGCGTCCCGTCATGTCCGCTCCCACGTCAGTGGGCCTTCCAGGTCACGGTGAAGTTCCTGCCGCCGCCGGTCAGCGGCGAGGGCAGTGCCCGGACGGTGTCGCTGCCGGGGCTGTACATGATGCTCGCCTTCGGGGCCCGCTCCCCGATCGGCCGCCCGTTGACCAGGCTGTCGGTGAACCGGACCCGGCCGAAGTCGGCCAGTCGGTGTCCCGCCGGACCCGGCACCTCGGCGAGCACCTCGGCCGAGGTGCGCACGGCCCTCGTGCCGTTCCGGGGCCGCGCGTAGGTGAAATGGTTCCACTTCTGCGTGAAGTCGCGCAGGACCAGCTCGAACCGCCCGTCGTCGAGCGCCCGCACCTCGGCCTGGAGGTCGTCACCGGGCCGGATCGGATCGTTGTACAGGACCGGGTCCTCCGGGAACATCTCGTACCAGACGTAGTAGTCCTCGCTCCCGTCGGTCTCGCAGTGCGCCCCGGAGCCGGTCTGCTCGACGTTGGTGTCCCCCTCTTGGGCGCCGTCGAGGCCGACCCAGAAGATCGCCCAGTTCTCGTCGCCGGGGGTGCAGTCCACCGAGGGCTGCGTCCACCGCGCCTCGACGTGGTCGAAGGTGCCGGGCGGACCGGTCGTGTCGTAGCCGGCCCAGTTGATGTTGCGGACGGCGGCGCGCTGCCCCGGCGCGGCCTGTGCGGGCGGGGCGGCGGCGAGCAGGGCCAGCAGGGCCGCCGCCGTGGTGAGGGACCGTGGCGCGGAGCGGGGTGGGGTCGGCATCAGGAGTGCTCCCAGTTCACTTGGAAGGCGCGGCCGGAGTCGAACAGCCGGGTGGGGCGGGCCCGGTTGACCTGGTCGCGGCGCATGGTGAGGACCAGCGGGTCGGGCAGGTCGCCGATCGGGGAGCCGTTCACCTGGCAGTTGCGGAAGTCGATCCTGCTGAACCGGGTCATCGGCCACCAGGCGTTCTGGGCGCGCTTGGGGTCCTCCACGACCACCTCGGCCGTCCGGCGCAGGGCGGTGTGTCCCTCGGGCACCCGCTGGAAGGTGCTCTCCGCCCACCGCCGCGTCCAGTCCCACATGTCGAGTTCGAACTCGTCCTCGTCGGGCAAGTAGCTGACCTGGGCCATGAGCCGGTCGCCGGGCTGCACCGGGTCGGCGTACCGGACGGGTGGGTCCGGGTACATCTGGTACCAGGCGAAGTAGGAGATCTGGCCGTCCTCCGAGCACCGCGCCGTCGTCCCGGTCTGCTCGACCGTGGTCCCGCGGTAGCCGTCCAGGCCGACCCAGGAGGCCGCGTACATCCGGGTGTCCGGCTCCGGGCACTCGCCGGACGGCTGCACCCATTCCGCGAGCACCCGGCTGAAGGAGCCGGTGGTGCCTTCGAAGGCGTAACCGGCCCAGTTGGGGTCGTTGCGGTTGTCGGCGGCGGCGGGCGTCGCGCTGCCGAGCAGGGTCAGCAGGGCGACCGCGCCGGTCAGCGCGGAGCGGAACGGCAGCGGCATTTGTGCTCCCGGTGGTGGGTGGTGGGCTGACACCGGCTCAGGCCTCCCCGAGCGCGGCGGACAGGTGCCGCAGTTGCAGCACCGGCCGCTGGAGTGACGGGTCGACGGAGGAGTAGAGGCTGAGCCGGAAGGCCCAGGCGCCGCCGGCCGTCTGCGGCCGTTCGAGCTCGGTCCAGTCGTTCAGGGTCCGGGTCAGCGCCGGCACGGTGGTGGCCGGGGTGTAGGCGCCGACGGTGGACTGGACGACCGGGAGCAGGGCGGTGACCGGCGGGTCGGCGGCGACCAGGGTGTAGGCGTAGCGCGCGCCGATCGCGATGGTGCGCCCGGACTCGTCGCCGTCGAACACCGCGCGGAACAGCGGCTCCAGCGGGTTCTCGGCGGGTGGCGGCGCCCAGGGGCCGATCGGGAGGGTGTGGGTGACGTCGATGAACGGCACCACCGGCTGCGCGGCGGCGGCCTCGGGCGTGCGGTAGACGAAGGCCTCCGCGGTGCGCGGCCAGCCCTCGCCGAGCAGCCGGGCGTTGCGGGTCACCCGGGTGGCGGCGGAGGCGTTCTGGTGGGTGGCGATGTGCACGGGCGGGAAGGTCAGTTCGAAGGTGAGCAGGCTGAAGGCCTCGACGTCCGGGTCGGTGGGGAACCGGTAGCTGCGGGAGTCGGCGCCGGGTTCGGCCCCCTCTGCGGTGAGCCGGCGGCGCTCGCCGCTCGCCGTGATGCAGAAGACGCTCTCCGGCCAGCCCACCCGGTCCGGCCCGCGCTCCACCGCGCGGGTCAGGGTGAGCGTGCGGTAGCGGTCCCGCTCCACGGTCAGGCGGAGCTGGTACCGGTAGGCCTCGATCTCGGGCGCACCGGCCGTGCGCTCGGCGGCGACGGCGGGCGCGGGGACCGGCCCGGTCCAGTGCCGCCGCCAGGCCTCGGCGACCTCGGCGGCCAGCTGCTGGTAGGTGGTCAGGGCGTTGGCCAGCGCCTCGCGCCGCCGCTGGTCGGCCCGCTCCCAGTCGGGCAGCGCGGCGAGCAGGCCGAGCAGCGGGGTGGCGACGGCGGTGTACTGGGCCATCGCGGCGAACAGGTCGTCGAGGGCGGCGGCCGTGGGCTGGGCGGCCGGTTCGTTGAAGCTGACGCGCAGTTCGATGGTGTCCTGCTCGGCCGACTGGTGCTGCACGGCGCACCGGTAGCGCCAGCGCAGCGCCCGGTCGAGCTCGGTGGCGGTGCTGTCCACCAGGGCCTGCTGGTCGAGCAGGATCGGCATCGGCGGGTAGGCGCGCAGCGGGATCGGGATGCGCGGCGCGCCGAGGTCGAAGTCCAGCTCCTCCGGGGAGCCCGAGGCGAGCTGGGTGACGAAGGTGAGCCAGTCGGAGCGCTCGTAGCCCTCGATCTCCCGCACGATGTCGAACTCCAGCTCGACGCCCCGGTAGGCGAGGCCGAGGTCGTGCGAGGCGTGCGCGGCGACGTCGGGCACGGTCAGCAGGAAGGTGAGGTGTGACGGGTCGTCGGTGAGGGCGATCTTGCCGTTCGACAGCGTCGCGGTGCGCCGGTCGACGGGGGCGCCGGCGTAGTCGGCGACCGGGTTGCCGGAGAGCCGGGCGCGGCGTCCGGGCGGGACGGTGGCGCTGGTGTCGTACTGGATGACGGCCGAGGTCGCGTAGCCCCGGGTGAGCGAGACCAGCAGCTCCTGGCGCAGCCGTTCGACGGCCGCCGCCCGCCCGAGGCCGTTGGGGTCGTCGGGGTTCTCGGGGTTCTCGGGGTCGTCGGGGTCCGCCAGGACGTGGTCCAGGCCCTCGGCGACGGCCCCGGCGAGCGTCTTCTTGACGTCGATGACGGCGTCGAGCACCTGCGGCGCCAGCGCGTAGGCGCCCTGCACGTAGCCGGCCGTGAGCAGAAGTTCGAGGTCCGCGAGGAAGCCCTGGGCCCACACCTCCAGGTCGATGCCCTGGTAGTCGCGGATCTGCTCGCCCTCCAGCAGGCCGGTCTCCTGGTTGAAGCCGTGGGTGGTGACGTTCTGGCGGGCCGTCAGGGTGGTGCTCAGCGGGCGGATCGCGAAGGTGCGCGGCTGGTCGGTGCCGGCGATCTCCAGCGGGGGCTCGACGGTGACCTCCGCGATGCCGGCGGCGTCGAAGACCACCGCCCACAGGTCCGTGTCGCCGCCGCGGCCCGGCGCGGTGGCGAGCCGCAGTGCGGGAACGGCCTCCTGGACGCGTTCGGCGAAGGCCGTCAGGGTGAGCGCGCCGTCCTGCTGCGGGTCGCTGCCCCGGTCGGCGGGCACGGCGGTGGCCGCCCGGGTGGCGGTCCCGGCGAGCGCGGGGTCGACCAGTTCGGGTGCGCGGGAGAGCTCCAGGGCGACGGTGAGCGGGAACACCCAGTCGGGGAACGTCCAGTCGCCGTCCGGCTCGGGCGGGCCGAGGCGGGCGGTGAGCCGGGCGCCGGCGGGCGGGACGAGCACCCGGGCGCCGGCCCGCAGGAAGGCGGTGCCGGCGTTGGCCTCGACCACGGCGGTCACACCGGTCGCCGCGCCGCGCAGGCGCAGCCGTTCGACCAGCGCGGTGAGCGTGTCGCGGGGGGCGGTGGTCTCGGTCGCCACCGTGCCGCCCCGGCCCGCCGGTCCGGCCTTGAGCACCTGACCGGGCATCAGCAGCCCGGGCGTGCCGGCGTTGGCGGCGAGCAGGGCGGCCGCGCCGACGCCGAAGGCGGCGGCGGCCTGATCCGGCGTCACCCCCTCGCCGGGCCGGCCGGGCAGCACGCCCGGCGGGCAGAGCAGCAGCGCACCGGGCGCCAGCACGTCGGTGCGCGGGCCGAGCGCGGCGGCGAGCGCGGAGAGCGGCACGGCGGGGTCGAAGAGCGCGCAGGCCTGGTCGAAGGAGACCGGCTCGGTCGTCGTCACCTCCCGGTCGCCGACCGTGATCCGGACCCCGGCGGCGATCGTCGCCGGCATCTCCGCGTTGACCTCGGCCAGGTCGGCGCCGGGGAAGTGCGCGGTGACGGCGTCGAGCGAGTCGCCCGCGCGGACGGTGTACGGCACCCGCAGGGCGTCGGGGTCGGCGGGCCAGGCCCAGGTGCCGGGCAGCAGCGGCGGCGTGCCGGCGGCCGGCCGCACCGTGCCGTTGTGCCGCAGCAGCGTGCCGGGGGTGGTCGCGTGGTCGGCGGCGAAGGCCGCGAGGGTCCGCCCGACCGGCACGGGGGTCAGGGGGGCGGTGAGGAAGAGCGGGGTGCCCGGGGTGAAGAGGTCCACGGTGGTGGTGTTCGGGCGGGCCAGCTCCTCGGGGGGCAGCCCGGTCCCGTTGTCGAGCAGGGTGTCGCCGCCGCGCACCAGGTAGCCGGTGACCTGGAGCACCGCGCCGCCGCGGAACAGCCCGGGCAGCTGCGCGTTGAGCGAGACCACCTGCACGGCCGGGTACGGCACCAGGCGCCGCTGGTACTCGGCCGCCACCTCGGCCAGGCTGGCGTCCGCCGGGACGTCCCGCCCCACCTCGACCTGGACGCCGTTGCAGGTGAAGACGAACCCGCTCGCCAGCAGCGCCCCGGTCTGCTGATTGCCCGTCACCAGGCTGGTGACGGAGCAGTGCAGCGCGGCCGCCAGCTCCGCGACGGGCGGGCAGTCGGCCGGCACCGGAGCCGGGCGCGGCGGGGTGGCCAGCTCGACGGCCGGGTTCAACGGCAGGGCGGCGTTGTCCCGGTGCAGCAGCACCTCCACCGGGTCGGCGCCGCTGCCCTCGCAGAGCCCGACGACGGTGTCCTGGTTGCGGAAGGCGGCGATCACCGGCACTGCGACCCGGTCGGTGTCGAGGATCGCGGTGAGCGGCGCGTCCGCGTTGGCGGCGCCGAGCCCCTGGTAGCCGACGCCGTAGCCGGTGCAGATCTCGTCCAGGCTCGCGGCGCCCTCGGCGGGGGCGGAGCCGATCGCCGCGAGCGAGCCGAGCAGCGCGTGGGCGCCGAGCAGGTAGCGGCGCAGCTCGCCGACGTCGACGGGCAGCGGGGTGGGCGGCGAGCCCGGTTGCTGGTGCAGCGAGCTGAGCAGCGCCGCACCCACGTCGGGCCGGTTGACCTGGTAGTACACCGGGGCCAGCCGGGCCCGGTCGCGGGCGGCCGCGGCGGCGGCCGCCAGGCCGGGGGCGTCGGCGCCGGGCTGGTAGGCGATGGTCTGCAGGTCGACGGCCACCGTCAGGTCGGCCTGGCCGCCGGCCGGTTCGACGGTGTAGCGCAAGGTGGTGGAGGGCCAGCCGCCGACGCCGATCAGCGGGTCGGTGTAGCGGACCGGCAGCGGGATCCGCGCCGGGCTGCCGGACCGGTTGCCGAACACGTCCTGGAAGCGGACCGCGACCTGGCTGTGCGCGCCGGCGGCGATGCCCGCGTAGGGGTCGCGGTCGGCGGGCGGGGCGGTGGGCAGGGCCGGGGGCCGCACCAGGGCGAACCGGCTGATGTCGACGACCCGGGTGAGGTCCCAGACCGCCTCGTCCTGCTGGGCCACCGTCAGCAGCCCGAGCTCGTCGGTGCCGTCGGCGGGGCGCGGCGAGACCGCCCGGCCCTCCACGCTCCCGCGGAACGCGGTGGTGGGCTCCAGTTGGAAGCCGAGCAGGCCGTAGAGCCGGCGCAGCACGCCCTGCTTGCTGGCGTCGTCACCGGGGTTGACCAGGCAGCCGGTGAAGCCGAGCTGTCCGGGGTCGACCGAGGCGACCGGGCGCAGTTCGGGCGGGTCGACGGCGCGGGCGGTGAGCGCGACGGAGGCCGGGTCCACGCCGTCGCCGACCACGGCGAGGTTGGTGAAGGCGTAGAGGTGCCGGTCGGGGTCGGGGCCGCACTGCGAGGAGAGCTGGATCAGCAGGGAGAACCGGGCGAGCCCGTCCTGGTCGAAGATCGCCTCGGGCACCTCGCCCTGGTAGCGCAGCCAGTAGCCGCCCCCGCCGACCACGCTGCACTCCCAGAGCAGGGTGAGGAAGCGCTGGGTGTCGGCGAGGGCCGCGAAGTGCCGTCCGACGGTGCTGCTCGCCCGCGCGCCCGAGGGGCCGCTGCTGGTCTCGGTGGTCAGGTTGGTCTGGACGAGGAACGTCGCCCGGGTGTCCAGCTGAGTGGAGGTCAGGCCCTGGCCGAGGCCGCCGGGTGCGGGCGGCAGCTGCCAGAGCAGGGTGAGCAGGGCCCGTTCGCCGGGAGGCGGGGTCGGCCAGTCGCCGGTGGCGGCCTTGCCGGGGACGCTGCGCAGGTAGTCCAGCAGGTCGGCGATCCGCTGCCGGTCGGCGGTGTCGGCGCCGAGCACCTCGACGCTGCCGGCCGGGCCGGGGATCCGCCGGACGGCGAAGGAGACCAGGGTGGCCCAGGCGTAGCTGCCGAGTTCGGTGTGGCTCGCGCCGGTTCCGGCCTGCGGGGCGGTCTGCTCCAGCCGGAAGCCGCTGGTGCTGCGGTCGGCGCCGGCCCGGGCGGTCAGTTCGGCGGGCAGCGGCCAGAGCGAGGGCGGGCCGGCGGGGTCGCCGGGCAGGTGGAGGGTGGTGGTGGTCCGCCACGGGATCACCTGGGTGACGGCGTACCGGGTGCCGACGGGGTGGGCGAGCGGCAGCGGCGCGAGCGGGGTCCGCACGACGGGCAGCAGCACGGTGTCGGGGTAGTTCCTCCGCAGGTCGTCCCCGGTGATCGTGAGGACGGCGGCGGCGGCCGTCGGCGCCTCGACCCGGATCCGGCCGTCCACCACCGCCGCGTCGGCGAAGCCCAGCCAGTCGGCGGTGCCGGACTTGACCACGGTGAAGGTCACCAGCGGCTCGGGGTCGGCGGCCGGGGGCGGCGGCGGGCCGACGACCTGTTGGCCGATCAGCTGGTAGCCGCCGGTCATCGGGCCGCGGGCGCGGTAGACCCTGCCGTCGTGCACGGGTGCGGGCAGCCGCAGCCCGCCGAGCATGAACCGGGCGACCTGGCCGCTCGCGCTCACCGTCCCCGGGCCGTCGTGCAGCGCGGCGCACAGCGTGTCGAGGTCCGCGGCGGGCACCTCGGGCACGGTGAACGGCGGGTCGTCGGGCGCGTCGCGCTCGGCCAGCACGCCGGGGTCGGCGGCGATCCGCCGGGCCAGGTCCGCGAGGCCGAGGCCGTACTGCTGGGCCAGGGTCAGCAGGGTGAGCCCCGGCCCGGTGGTGGCGCGCGCGCCCGGCACCTCGACGGTGAGCAGCGGCACGAGGGCGTCGGCCGCCGCCGCGTAGCGGTCGAAGGCGGGCCGGTCGGAGTCCAGCAGCAGCCGGTGCTGGAGGCGGCGCAGCGTGTCGTTGGGCAGCACCACGGCGGCGGCGCCGGCGGGCAGCCGGACCCCCGCCGGGTCGGGCGGGGTGTTGGCCGCCCGCACGGCGTCGAGCCAACTCGCGTACGGGGTGCCGGGGGTGGGGTTCTGCAGCAGGGCGAGGTAGGCGGCGACGTCGAGCACGGTGTCGCCGGGCAGCGGGGTCCAGTCGAGGGTCCCGGTGCTCAGGTAGCCGGCGGGCACCCGCAGCGGGTTCGGCAGTTCGGGGCCGGTGCCGGGGTTGAGGCGGTCGATCGCCGTCTGGTACCAGTCGGCGAGCGGCACCTCGGTCGGCGTGGTGAGACCGAGCCGGACGTAGAGGACGGCGGCGGCGGTGTCCACCGGGAGTCCGGTGTGGACGAAGCCGGGCAGCGGGACGGCGGCGCCGGTGCGCAGCAGCGGGGTGGTGTCGCGCAGGTGGTCGAGCAGGGCGGCCGGGGCGGCCTGGTGGAGCCGCGCCAGCGCGTCGAGGCTCTGACCGGCGGTCAGCCGGACGGGCAGCGTGCCGAGGCGGATCGGGACGTCCGCGGCCACCGGCCAGTCGGGGTTGGCGAGGGCGACCGACTCCGGGGTGACGCCGTGGGCCTGGGCGATCGAGCCGAGCGAGTCGGTCCGGCTCACCCGGTGGGGGTAGGCGGTGAGCAGGTTCACGGCCTCCTGCGCCATCGCCCGGGCGACCATCCGGAAGTAGTCGCGCAGCACGGAGGTGGCCATGGACGCGCTGGGCTCCTCGGCCGCCGCCGGGAAGCCCAACGTGGGCCGGTCCTGCGGCGGAGCGGGGTCGAGCTCGGCGAAGTGGGCGGCGGCCTCCCGCTCGTAGGTCGCGTCGATCTGCTGGTGCTCGGCGAAGTCGCGGGTCCGCTCGGTCGGGTCGGGCAGCCCGGTGGCGGTCCACTTGAGCACCGGGGGCATCGGGAACGGGGTGCCCGGGTGGTCCGTCGGCTCGGGGCCGGTGGCGGTGCCGCTGACCACCAGGTGCAGGTTGTTGGTCAGGAAGCCCTCGATGTTCGACCAGCTGAAGCCCTGGTCTCCGGCCTCCGGCATGGCCAGTTGCTCGACCAGGTCCAGGAGTTGACCGAGCGTCACGGTCCTGGAGGTGACGCCGAGCGCGTTCAGTGACCAGCGCAGCAGGCCCTCGGCGAGCTGGTCGAAGGAGGTGTCGGCGGGGGTGGCGGCACGCGGGTGGCCGGACACCTCGGGGCGCAGGCTCGCGGCGATGTCGGCGGCCTCGAACGGCACGGCGTTGTCGGTGACCAGCATGACGACCAGCCGGTGCTGCGGCTCCTCCTCGGCAGGCGGCCGCTCGCCGGTCCAGGAGACCGGCACCTCGGCGTTGGTGTAGCCGGGGACCAGGCTCAGGTAGGCGGTCCTCACCTCCCCGTGGGGGAAGACGTGCGCCTTCGGGTCGAAGTGCAGCCGGTAGCCGGCGAGTTCCGGCCCGCTGACCGCCGGGACCAGGGCGCCGGGCAGCGCGGTGCCGGGGACGATCCGCCAGGGCGGCGTGCTGGTGGAGCCGATCTCGAAGGAGGTCTGCAGTGTGAGCGAGAAGTTGAACTTGATCCTGAAGAAGGCGATCTTCACGCTGGCGCTGGCCCGCACCGACAGGTTCAGCGAGATCACGGTGGCCTGGTGGGCGGCGAGTTCGACGGTCGCCATGGCGGAGATCTGCAGGTTGACGTCGACCCGGACCACCTTGAAGTCGACCGTGCCGTAGAGCCGCCCGACGATGCCGACGGTGCCCCGGCACCAGTAGTAGAGCGCGGTGCCCCGGCCCTCCTGGTCGGGGTGGAACCAGGCCAGCGCCCCTTCGAAGATCACCTCCAGGTTCAGGTACACCCCGGCGCTCAGCGGCCCGCGCTGGAAGGTGCGGCCGACGCCGACGGACAGGCCGACGCCGAGCTCCAGCACCGGGCTGAAGGTGCCGTTGCTGATCCTCGGGACCCGCTTGGAGGTGGCGCCGTTGAGCACGCCGAAGTAGAGGCCGCCCCGCCCGTTGTAGTAACCGGCTTCGAGGCCGAAGGAGTTGGTGAAGTCGCCGCCGGCCGGGAAGCCGAGGTCGATCCGGAAGTTGCCGTTGGTGAAGATGTCGACGGTGATCACGCCGAGCGTCACCGAGACCGCGCCGAACTGCAACTTCCGGTAGGCGTCGGGGATCTGCAGCCGGGCGTGGAACACCCCGATGTCGTCGGTGACCTTCTTGTAGAGCAGCTCGACGTTCAGACCGGCCAGCGATCCCGCCTGCGGCCCGTTCAGCGCCAGCAGGATGCCGTAGAGGTCGGGGTCGTGCATGACCAGCTTGACCGCGACGGTGTCCATGACGGTGGCGTCGATGCCGAACAGCCACTGGCTGGCGGGGTCGAAGACCATGGTGGCCGGGTTGATCGGCGCCTTGCCGGTGGCGGGGTCGGCCGGGCGCATCGCGGCGACCATCGCGTCCACCACCTCGGCGATGCCGGGGTGTGCGGTGAGGCCCACCGGCGAGACGTGCTGACCCAGGCCCAGGTAGCGCAGCGCGAACAACTTCCGCCCCAGGCCCGGCGGCTGCGGCGGCGCCTGGGTGACCGGGTCCCAGCTCAGCGGCTTGGGCGCGTCGTCGCCGAGCAGTTGGGCGTCCAGCACGATCTCCACCACCGGCGTCCCGGTGGAGCGGGTGTAGCGCAGGCCGACCTTGGTGATCTTGACGAAGCCGAGGTCGAGGGTCAGGCCGTACTCGACGGCGACGGACTGTTCGGTCGGGTCGATGGTGAGCGACAGCCCGCTCAGGTCGATGCCGCCGAGGAAGTTCCACGGCGGGTCGAGCCGGAAGGTGGCGTTCGGGTTGGCCAGCGCCACCAGCGTGCTGAGCAGTTCGCCGAGCGTGCCGGTCAGCCGGACGGTGAGGATCTGGTGGCGCTGCTCCCCCTCGCCGGTCCAGCCGGTGGCCGCGCGCAACGAGAGTGCGCCGTAGGCGACTTCGAAGGTGTAGTCCTTGCCCTGGTCGGCCACCGAGACCGAGGCTGCGACCTTGAGCCGGTTGACCGCGAAGCTGCCGGCCAGGCTGCCGGTCAGCGCGCCCTGCGCGCTGCGCTCGATCCGCGCGGTCAGCATCAGCTCCAGGGCGATGCCGATCAGGGTCTCCGCCACCGCCGCGCGCAGCGCCCCGGAGGCCGCGTACGGCCTGCCCTCGGCGGTGCTGAACCGCAGTTGCAGGTCGGTGAGGTCGATCTCCAGCTCGTTCAGCCACTGCGGCAGCTGACGTGCCATCAGGGCCTGGGCCAGGCGCGGCAGTTTCACGGTGCCGACCATGGCGGCGGTGAACTCCCAGGCGTCCTCGCCCGGGTAGCGCGCCTGGGCGCTCAGCTCGATCGGCGGGTACGCCACTTCGGTGGGGTCGGCCGACCGGATCTCGCCCTTGCCGGCGATCAGCCCGGAGACCGCGTTCGGCGCGGCCTTGACCTGGAGTTGCAACCCTGTCAGGGCGAACTCGACCTTGCCGGCCGTGACCGCCCAGTCGCCGCTCAACGTCAGCTCGGCGGCGAAGGTCTGCTGGGTCGGCGAGGCCTGCATGCTCAGCGTCTCGCAGCGCAGCCGGGCGTCGATCGGGGCGTCGCCGCCGAAGAACACCCGGAACGCCTGCTCGATCGGCAGGTCGAAGGGCCGCTCGGTGAAGGCCCTGAACTCCAGCTCCGGCAGCGACACCTGGACCGTCACCAGGATGTCGGTGCGGGCGTCGAGAGGCGCCCGGCCCCCGGTGGGGGCGGCGGCCTTCGCGCCGAACCGCATGGTGCCGAAGACCGTGCCGAAGTAGTCCGTCGGCTTGCCCGCCTCGAAGGCGAACTGCCACCGGGTGCCGACCTGATCGATCATCAGGAAGGGCACCGGCGGGTCCCAGGGCTGGTCCGAGAGGATCGAGACGGCGGAGTAGGACAGCCCGGGCCCGCCGAGGGCGAGCGGCACGACGCCGAAGCCGAGGTCCTGGAGCCGGAACCGGTCGAGCGGCGCGATGCCCGGGGGCAGCGCGAAGTCCCCGGCCGGGGCGCCGGTCATCTGGATCAGCGCCTGGACCGCCCCGCGCAGCCCGAGCGGGGGGTCGAGCGCGACCAGCAGTGGCCAGACGTAGTCGCCGCAGAGCAGGGCGCAGCCGACGGTGGCCGTCCGCACCGGCTCGGTGGGCAGCGTCACCTCGGCGAACAGCAGCACCGCCGAGCGGTGCGCGCCCAGTTGGGGGATCGGGTACGGGTCGGGGTACTCGGTGGTGAGCAGCACGCCGACCGCCGAGACGACCAGGTCGCCCAGCCGCAGCGGCAGGCGCGAGGTGGCGGCCCGCAGCTCGATCACCGGCAGCTTGCCGGTCGGGAAGGCCAACGGGCCCTCCACCGGCAGGCGTTCACCGAGGAAGTCGGCGTAGCGGGCCAGCAGGTCGCTGCCGGGCTTGACCGGGTCGCCGAGCACCAGCAGCGTGCCGGAGAGCCTGGGCCCGGCCTCGGGCGGGGTGTTGCCGGCGGTGAGGACGGGCCGCTCCAGGATCAGCGGGCCGAGCACGCTCGGCCCGAGGAGCAGCCCGCCGAGCCCGCCCTCGGGCGGGCGCCGGCTCTGCGGCAGCTCGCCGAAGGCGCCCGCGAAGGTCCACGGTTCGGACGCAGCGACCCGGGTCAGCTCCAGCAGCAGCACGGCCCGCTCGCCGTCGGCCTGCGGGGTGCCGGTGAGCCGCATGGTCCAGTCGGTGTCGAGGTAGCGGGTGCGGCCGGTGAGCCGCGCGCTGCGCGGCGGTTCCTCGGTGGCGGCGCCCTCGGTGACCGGCAGGCCGGTCACCGCGAGCGGGGTCAGCAGCTCGGCGAGCCCGGGCAGCGACAGGTCGGCGGAGAGCTCGCCGCTCGCCACGGCCGCCTGGAACGCGCGGAGGATCTCTCCGACTGTCACGGGTTCGACTGTCACGTGGTCCGCCTACGGTTCGGTGTCGATCGGCAGGGGGCGCAGGGTGCAGCTCAGCTCGATGTCGCCGTACGTGGTCGAGTCGTGCGCCCCGTAGGTCTTGACGGTGGTTCGGATCCGCTTGGTGGTGTTGACGGTCCGCCAGCTCCCGAAGATGTCGCCGCTGCGCCACAGGTCGAAGCAGACGAAGTCGTGTGCGGCGTCCGCCGTCAGGGTGGGCCGGAACAGGTCGATCACCCCGGCGGCCGGAATGCCTGCGACGTTGTCCACCCCGGCGCTCACGCAGATCTCCTGCGGGCGGACGGTCGCCGCGAAGTCCTCGATGACCGCCCACTCGTCCGCGTCCCAGTCGTCCGGGTTCGCCCGGCGCGCGCTGACCGCCGTCTCCAGCACGCTGCGGTTCGGCAGCACCAGGGCCCGGTCCGCCGGGATCCGGGTGGCCAGGTTGGGGATCCGGTTGATCGTCCGCATCAGCGGGAGGGTCAACTGGCCGGGCAGCACGACGGCGAGCCGCCCGTTCTCGATGACCAGCGCGGTGGCCCGCACCGAGGCGCGGTTGTCGGTGGCCAGGATCCGGACGTAGGTGCCGTTGTGCTCGGCGATCCAGGTCGGCTCGCCCGTCAGGTAGTCGCTCTGGTTGGGGCCGGCGAACTCGACGTCGCCCAGCGGGAATCCGAGGAGTTCCAGCAGGTCCTGGACGGCCTCGGGCCCGCTGCCCGTCCACCTGCTGCCCGGCACCAGGACCGACAGCACGGTGGCGCCGACGGCCTTCAGCCGTGACCCGAGCGCGCCGAGCAGGTTGGTGCTCTGCTCGTCCAGGCTGGTGAAGGCGATCAGGTTGAGCAGTTTGCGGTGCCGGTGGCCGACCTTGGCCTGGACGTAGTCCAGCGCCGCCTGGGCGTACCGCTTCTCGCCGCCGCAGTTGATCAGCGCCAGGAAGTCGGCCTCGTCCCGGCGCGTGCCGTCGTTGTAGATCTCCACCAGGACCAGCTGGCCCTGGCCGCACCACAGCACCTTGACCACCGTGAGCGGGTTCTGCTTCCCGTCGTCCCCTGTCGTTCCCGGCTCCGTCATTCCCGGCTCCCGTCGCCCGGCGCCGCCGGCAGGGGCTGCGGGGTCTTGCGGTCGGCCGCCGCGAGGTAGGCGAGGTACCAGCCGACCTTGGAGGCACTGCCCTGGTCGGGGTTGCCGAACAACACCACGTCGTTGTTGCCCGGTGGGAAGGCCAGGCCGAGCATCCGCAGCGCGAAGTCCCGCAGCCGCAGCGTGTAGCTGCGCGGCTGCCCGTCCGGCCGCGCGGTCAGGAACTCCACCGACCGGAAACCCATGGTCACCACCCCTTGCAGCGGCAGGTTGACGCCCAACACCCCGTTGGCGCCCGGGAGTCTGACGCCCAGGTAGACCACCGGGTCGCCGCCGGCCGCGCCCGGGCTCCAGGCCACCAGGACTTGGAGGGCCAGCGCCTTGCTGCCGGCCAGCGCGCCCAGCGAACCGAGGTCCACGGTGTAGTCCAGCCCGTACCAGGGCTGGGCGAGCACCGACTGCTGGAGCGGCGAGGTGACCGTCACGTAGCCGAGGTCGGCGGGCGTCTGCGGCAGCGGCGCCGGGCCCGCCGCCAGGGCCGGGTCCGGCATCGCCAGCAGCCCGTTCAGCCGGATCGGGAACCGCTCGACCAGCGAGTTCTCCCGCGCCTTGCTGTTGGCCGCGTCGAAGGAGAGGTTGCCGTCCTTCAGGGCGAACCGGGTGGTCCCGGCGGGGTCGCCGAGTTCGAAGCCCATCGCGACGGCGAGGCCGCCGAAGCGCAGGTGGCCGTCCGCCCCGGCGGCGTCGGCGCCCCAGCAGAACGGGTCGAAGCCGTCCGGCTCGTAGAACCGCAGGTTGCCCGCGAGTTGGAAGAGCGCGTCGACGCTCGCGCGGCCGGCGGCCGGGTCGGCGGCCCTGGCGGTGACCAGTTGGGTGGAGAGCAGTTCGACGCCGAGCAGGACGGATCCGCCGAGCTCGAAGGTGTTCTGCCCGGCCATCGAGAACACGTAGGTGTCGTGCCGGGCGGGGTCGCCGGGCACCTGCTGGCGCTGCAGGGCACCGTCCAGGACGATGTTGTTCCCGTGCTCGGTCGGCTGCAGCCGGGTCGGCGCGCCGAACAGCCGGTTCACCAGCAGCTCGGCCCGGCTGGTGAAGGTGGTGACCACCGAGTTGCGCAGGCCGACGGTGAGTTGCAGCACCCGGAAGGCGAAGGCGGTGTCCTCGCTGAAGTACTGGTCCTCGGGGTTCTGGTAGTCGATCAGCCCGAACAGCGCCGAGCGGTCGAAGACCAGGTGACCACCCGTCAGGCGGTACGGCGTGAGCGAGAGTCCGACGTGGTGCGCGACGAACCGGGCCGGGTCGATGCCGGCCGCCAGCACCTGGAGCTCGGCCGGGAGCTGGTCCAGCGGGACGTCCGCCGACAGCGCGAGCACGCCGGTCCAGTCCGGGTCGTCCACCACCGCGAGGAACGGCGCGTAGGGCCCGCCGCGCTGCGGGTGCTCCGCCACCGCCTTGCGGGCGGCGGCGATCACGGCCCCGATGGCCCGCTGGGCGTCGGCCGGGTCCCCGCTGCGGGCGGCCGCGCGCGGCCAGGCCCAGGTGGAGACGTCGCCGACCAGCTCCGAGATGCTGCGGCCGAGCACGAACTTGACGATCAGGTGGGTGTCGGCCCGCCAGTTGTCCGGGGAGAGGCGGAACGGCCAGCCGCCGGCCACCGGCGTGAGCAGGCCGGCGTAGCGCAGGAAGACCCGCTGCTGGTCCTCGGTGATCCCGCGCGAGGCGGCCCGCAGCGCGGCGACGAACGCGTCCCGGGTGTCGTACCCGATCCCCCGCATGTGCTGCTCGACGGCCGCCAGCACGGCGGCCGGCACGCCGCCGCGGTCCTCGGGGATGCTCGCGATGATGCCCAGGGCCGCCGCGGTCAGCCGGTAGCCGACGGAGCCGTGGCGGTTGAACTCCACCGGGTCGCCCAGCACCAGGAACAGGTTGTTGGTCTGCATCGCCTGCCGGAACGGCCCGTCGACGGTGGTGAACCGCAGGTCGGGCACGGCCGCCGGGGCGCCGTTGTGGCCGATGCCGAGCCAGTTCCAGTCGGCGTCCGGGGAGAGCCCGACCGCCAGGCCCTGCGGGGTCACGGCCACCGTCTCCGGGGCGTCGGCGCGCTGCCCGCCGCCCGCGGCGGGCAGCAGCACGGCCCGCCGGGTGGGCGCGATCGCCAGCTGCTCGATCGCCACCGCGTCCGCCACCGCCTGCCCGGCGAGGCCGTGGAACGGGGCCATCGGGAAGGGGGTGCGGCTCGCGGCGGCGGCCGGCACCTCGCGGTAGCCGAGCAGGTCGACGCCGGCGACGGCGCTCGCGGCTCCGACTGCGGCTGCGGCTGCTGCGGCTCCGGCTGCGGCTGCGGCTCCGGCGGCGTAGAGCGGCGCGTCCTCGGGCTGGCTGTAGTAGGTGACCGTGCTGGCCGGCTCGGCCGGTTCGATCCGCACCCAGGCGGTGGTCCCGTGGTCGGTGAGCGAGTCGCCGCCGGTGCGGTCCGGGCCGAGCGGGGCGAAGGCGGGCTGGCCGGCCAGGAAGGAGATGGTGCCGCCGGCCGCCGGCAGTCCGAGGTACTCCAGGCCGGAGGTGCCGCAGATCACCCGCGAGCCCGCGACCGCCGTCTCGACGGCGAACGGCCCGTCCGGGACCAGGTAGTAGACGGCGCTGCCGGTCTCCTGGCTGAGGTAGGGCGCGAGGCCGAAGACCAGGCGGGCCGGGTGCGCGGTGCCCGGCAGCGCGGCCAGCGGGCGCAGCGCCACCCCGTGGCCGAGCACGGTGGCGTAGCCGGACGGCAGCGCCGGCGCCTCCCCCGCCGGCGTCTGCCCCTCGGCGGCGGGTGGGAAGAAGCCGAGCGCGGTGCGCTCGCCGTCGAGCGGGCGCAGCGGGTCGATCCGGGCGTGGAACTCCAGTGCAGCGTCGGCGGGTTGGCGCAGCACGGCGAACCGCAGCGGGTTGACCGAGCCGTCCGGCCCGGGGGTGAAGAAGCGCAGGTCGGCGCCGAGCCCCGCGAAGGCGTCGCGCCCGGCCGGCACGTCGATGACGAACTGCCAGGCGCCGGTGTGCCCGGGGTCGAGGCTGAGCAGCGTGCTGCCGGGGCGGGCGGGGTAGCGGCTCGCCGGGGTGTAGAGCGTGGCGCCGGGCCGGTCGGCCGGGTCGGCGAGGGCGAAGCCCCAGCCGGTCGCCGACTGCGCCGGGGCGATCAACGTCCCGTCGTTCAGCTGGAGCTGGTAGACCGTCAGTTCGAAGCCGGTCGTGTTCACCGCCCACCCGCCGGGGGCCGCCCGCACGGTCAGCTCCTCGGTGAGCCAGCGGGCCGGTTCCAGGGCCGGGTCGGCCACCCAGAGGAAGCGCGGCGGGCCCTTCGCCCCGCGTGCGGCCACCCAGGAAGCCAGCGCCGCCGGGAAGTCCGGTGGCTCGGCGGTCCCGAGGAAGACGTAGGCGCCGCCGTCGTCCCGCCAGGTCTCGTCGAGGGTGGGCCGGTCGCCGAGCGCCGCGCCGGCGGAGGCGTAGAACGCGGCCTCCTCCGGCGCCTGGTCCGCCCGGTAGAGCCGGGTCCCGGGGACCCGGGTGAAGGTGGGCCCGGTCATCGCCCGGCCCCGGGCGTCGGTCGGGGGCCGGCCACCGGTCGGGGTCCGGTCATCGGTCGCGGTCCGGTCATCGCTCGCGCTTCGGTGATCGCCCGGGGTCCGGTCATCGGTCGGGGTTCGGTCATCGCTCGGGCTTCGGTGATCGGTCGCGTTGCGGGCATCGGTCGCGTCCCCGTCATCGCTCGGCGTCCGTCGCGAGGTCGAGGCGGTCGCCGTGCAGCAGCGGCAGGTCGAGCGCCGCCGGGTCGCGCGGGCGCCAGCCCGGCAGCACCGGCCAGTCGCCGTCCGGGCCGTCGGCGAGCGCCGCCGCCGCACGCGCCCGGTGCAGGGTCACGCCGTCCAGCGGCAGCGGCACGGCGGCCGGGCGCCGGCCCGCGCCGGCCAGCAGGTTGCCGAGCGTGGTGCCGAGCGGCACCAGCCGGGGCGCGCCGTTGACGCTGACCCGCACCATCGCCCGCAGCACCGCCCGCCCGCGCGGGTAGGCCGCGGCGGCGTCGCCGAACGCGGTCGCCCTCCCCCGCAGGTGGTCGGTGGCCTGCGCCAGCCCCGCGAGCCCGGCGGCGGCCACCAGCACGGCGTTGTCCTTCGGCCAGGGCGAGCCCTTGGAGGAGGAGAGCGCCGAGGGCTGGTTGACCGGCAGGACCAGGCGCGCGAAGGGCCGCTCGCGCAGCGGCGCCGCGAACAGGTCGAGCGCGCCGCCGGCGCCGGAGAGCTGTCCCTCCCGGGTCCACACCGGGGCAGGCACCGCGGTGCCGCCCCACAGCGTCAGTTGGGCGAGGAAGGCGTCCAGGCCGGTGGTCCAGGTGCCGCCGTTGTCGTAGGAGGCCACCTCGTAGTCGGCGACCCCGCCGGTGACGAAGCCGGACACGGCGGTGTCGGCCTGGATGGTCTGGTAGCTCTCGTACTCGACCCGCAGCACCAGCCCCGGGCGCAGGTCGAAGTGGCCCTGGTCGAAGCGCAGCCCGTAGGCGAAGTAGAGGGTCTCGGCGAAGGTCTGCGGCACCGCCCGGGAGAGTGCCTCGCCCAGCGCCGCGTACCCGTACGGGGTGAGGCCGAGCGCGCCGAGCCCGGGGAACGCCGCCGCCCACGCGGCGATCACGTCCGGCCGCTCGGTGAAGTCCCACATCCGGCTGTCCGCCGGTACGTGCAGCAGGTACGGGTAGGGCCCGTCGGCGGCCGGGGTCAGCCGGCAGCCGAACGGCAGCGGGACGGGTTCGCGGCGCGGGGGCGCGAAGAGTTCCGGCAGACCGAGCGTCAGCTGATGTGGCGTCAGTTCCGGTCCCCACTGCGGGGCGAGGTGGCCGCCGCCGACCACCAGCGTCCCGGTGTAGACGGGGACGGGCGGCGTGGCCGCGCCGAGGGCCGGGCCGGCGGTCCCCCGGACGGTGACGGTGGCGGCGGGGTCCGCGATCTCCACCGGCCAACTGCCCTCGGGGGCGTGGGTGTCGCCGAGCACGGTCTCGGTGCCGTCGGCGGTCAGGCTGACCCGGTAGCCGTCGACCAGCGGCGAGGCGAGCGCCGTCCAGCGCACCCGCAGCGTGCTGCCGTCGTAGGCCACCCGCAGGCCGCCCGGGGCGGCGGTGAGCAGCACGGCGGCCGGCCCGGGCGGGCCGGCGGCGGCGCCCGCGACACCGCGCAGCGCGAGCGTGGCGGTGTTCGGGACGCCGTCGGGCAGGGTCAGGGTGAGTTCCCCCGGGCCGGCCGGCTGGTCGGCCGCCTCGAACTCGGTGCCGTCCCAGCGCAGCACCGGCCGCACCGCGGTGAGCGGCGGCGCCGGGGGCGGGGCGTACCGCACGGTCACGGCCCGGTCGCCGCCGATCGCGACCTCGGTGAGCCGCGGGCCGCTGGTGACCAGGTCGAGGGCGGTCACCGGGCCCCGGGCCGGGCCGGCCACCTGGGCGACCGTCATCCGGTCAGCGGTGAGCGGCAGTCGGGCGCTCTGACCCTGGATCAGCCGCGCGGTGTCGCCGACGGCGACCCGGTAGCCGCCGTCCGCCGGCCCGCTCCAGGCCAGCGCGACCTGCCCGCCGTCGGCCCGCGCGAGGGTCACCGCGACCGGCGCGGACGGTGCCGGGACGGGCGCGGACCACGGCCCGGTCGCCACGCCGTCCACCCCGCGCACCGCGACGGCGAGCCGGCCCGGCCGCACGGTGAAGACGGCGGTGCCGTCCGGGCCGACCCGCTCGGGGGTTCCCGGCACGCCGTCGGCGAGCAGCACCGCCTCGATCGGCACGCCGGCGGCCAGGTGGCCGGCGCCCGCCGTCACCACCAGGTCGGTGTCGCAGACGACCGCGCCGACGGCGGCCGTGGCCGGCACGGCGGGCGCGCTGGCCGCCGGACCGACGGCGCGCCCGAGCTGCGCCCGGACCGCCACCGTGTACGCCGCGCCGCGCGGGCGCGGTTCGGGCACGGCGAGCGAGAGCGTGCCGGCCGGGCCGAGGCTCTCCCGGACCACCGGCACGCCGTCGCGCAGCAGCACGGCGGCGTAGCCGGTGGGGGCGGTGGGGGCGGTGGGGGCGGCGTAGCCGGTGGGGGCGGTGGGGGCGGAGTCCGGTGGCCGCAGGTCGATCGACACGGTCGACCCGTTGGAGGTGACGCCGGTGATCGTCGGCGCCGTGAGCGGGATGCCGAGCGGCGCCGAGGTCGGGCCGGTGCCGGCCTCGCCGACGGCCTGGACGACCACCAGGTAGCGGCCGGGGTCGGTGATCGCGGGCTCCAGCTCCGCCGTGGTGGCGGGCGCGGCCACCTCCACCGGGGTACCGAGGACGCCGCGCTCGGTCAGCACGCTGACCCGGTAGCCGTCAGCGCCGGGCACCGCGTGCCAGGCCACCGAGAGCCGCCCGGCCTCGTACCCGACGGCGAGCAGTTCGGGCTCGGCGGTCGGCACCGCGAACGCGGGGCCGTACGGGCCGATGACCACCAGGCCCGGGGACTCGCGGACCCGGGCGAGGGCCGCCGCGACGGTCGAACCGGCGGGCGGCGGCTGGTCGATGCGCAGCGACCCGCCGGCGACCGGCGGGCTCTCCGGGTCCGGTGCGCCGCCGTTGACCACCAGCCGGACCATGCACCGGTCGGGGCCCGCCGCCGGCCAGGAGAGCGTCAGGGCGCCGGTGGCGGCGGCCGTTTCGGCCAGCTCGATCGCGGCGGTGGCGGTGAGGATCGCCACCTTGGCGGAGGCCCTGCCCGACGCGCCGACCTGGACCTCGTAGGTCTCGCCGGGCGGCACCTCCACCAGCAGCCGGGCGCTGTTCGCCGTCCCCACGGACGCGTCGACGACCTTGGTCGACCCGTTCCAGACCATCACCAGGAACCCGATGCCCAGCCCGGTGCTGCCGGTCCAGGAGACGGTCAGGACACCGTCCTGGTACCGGACCCGTGTGATGACCGGCTCGGCCTTCTCCGGCTCGGCGACCTCTGCGGCCACGTCCCGTCTCCGTCCGCTCGCGGCAAGCCCCTCGGACCAGTCAGACGTAGTCGAACCATCGTGGCGCCGCGCCACGCCACACGGCCCGCACCGGCCTCACCCGGTCGGAGCACTCGGATTTCCGTGCGGAACCATGGAAAATCCTGAATCGAAAGTGACATGATCCGATGCTGTGATTGGCTCACTTTCATCGCGGACCTGCCCCAATTGCGGTGCCGCGCACGACCACGACCAGCGGTTCACCGAGTGGTGCCCGACCTGCGAGTGGAACCTCGGCGGCGAGCCGCCGCAGGACGGCCGCGCCGCCCGCCGGTTCGCCCACGAACAGGAGCGGGCCGAGCGGCTGTTCGCCCAGCTCGCGCAGAGCCCGACCGGCCGGCCGTGGACCGCCGACCGGATCGCCGCCGGCCTGCTCGCCACCCTGGTCCACCTGGTCACCCTGGCCATCGCGGTCGGCTCCGTCCTGCTGGTGCTCCAGGGCAGTGCGTTCGCGATCCTGGTCGGCGCCGTCGGCCTCGGCCTGACCGTCCTGCTGCGCCCCCGGCTCGGCCGCCGCTCGACCGACCCCTTCGCGCTCACCCGCGAGGAGACGCCCCGGCTCTACGCGCTCGCCGACCGGGTGGCCGGCGAACTCGGCGTGCGCCCGCCCGACCTGATCCGGATCGAGCCCGGCTTCCGCAGCGGCTACGCCCGCCTGGGCCTGCGTCAGGACGCCGAGCTGACCATCGGCCTGGCCCTGTGGACCGCGCTCGGCCCGCAGGAGCGGATCGCCCTGCTCGGGCGCGAACTCGGCCACGGCGCGGCCCGCTCCCCGCGCTCCGGACTCTGGCTGCGGCTCGCCCTGGCCACCCTGGACTCCTGGTCCCACCTGCTGCTGCCGGGCCGGGGCGACCGGCTGATGGCCAAGCAGTTCGGCAACACCGACCGGCTCGACGAGGTGACCGCCTCGTTCGCCCTCGTCCAACTGCGCGGCCGCTCCCAGCGCAACGCGCTCGACGGGCTGGCCAACCTCCTGCTCGGCCTGCTCTCGCTGCCGGTCCGCCTGGCCCGCGGCTGCCTGCACCGCCTGCTCGGCTCCGCCAGCCGCCAGGCCGAGTACCGCGCCGACGACTTCGCCGCCCGGGCCGGCTCCACCCGCGCGGCCACCGGCCTGCTGGACACCCTCTTCCTGGAGGAGAGCGCGGCGGCCCACCTGCGCAAGGAGCGCACCCTGGTCACCCACGGCGGGACCCGCGACAAGGACATCGCCCAGGCGCTCTGGGAGAGCCTGGCGGACTACCTCGACTCGGTGCCCGACGTCGAACGCGAACGCCGCCGCCGGATCGGCGCCCGCCTCGGCTCGTCCGTGGACGACTGGCACCCGCCCACCCACCTGCGGGTCCGCCGCCAGGCCGACCGCCCGGCCCAGCCCGCCGCCGTACCCGCCGACTCGGTGGACTGGCCGGCCCTGCACGCCGAGCTGGAGGACTCCCGCTGGCGCACGGCCATCCTGGTGCTGGGCCTGTGACGCACAGCCGCTGACGGACGGCCGCTGACGGACGACCAGGGGCGCCGACGGTCCGTCAGCGGCTGAACGTCACATGGGTCACGCCCGCGGGCGAGGTCACCGACTCCACCAGGTCGAAGCGCCCCTCCAGCTCCTCCAGCCCGTCCCAGAGCCGCTCGCCGCGGCCGAGGAGGATCGGCACCACGGCCACGTGCAGGTGGTCCACCAGGTCGCCGGCCAGGAACTCCCGGACGGTCTGCGGGCCGCCGCCGATCCGCACGTCCAGCCCGCCGGCCGCCTCGCGGGCCTGCTCCAACGCCTTCTCCGGGGAGGTGTCGAGGAAGTGGAAGGTGGTGCCGCCCGCCATCTCCACGCTCGGGCGCGGGTGGTGGGTCAGCACGAAGACCGGCGTGTGGAACGGCGGGTTCGGCCCCCACCAGCCCTTCCACTCGTGGTCCTGCCAAGGGCCGCGCTGCGGGCCGAACTTGTTGCGGCCCATGATCTCCGCGCCGATGCCGTCCGCCCAGGTGCGGGCGACCGCGTCGTCCACCCCGGTCTCGCCGCCGCTCTGGCCGAGCATCGCCCGGAAGGTGCGGGTCCGGAAGAACCACTCGTGCAGCCGGGAGCCGGCGTGCCCGAACGGCGCCTCCTCGGTCTGTCCCTCGCCGGTGGCGAAGCCGTCGAGCGAGACGGAGAAGTTGTGCACCCTGACCCGGGACATGGTCCACCCTCACTACATTGCCGATGCCTGACGGAGCTGTCTGACGGAAAGGTCTACCGGAGAGGTCTGACAGCCCGTCACAGTACGGTCGCCACCGACCGGTAACAATCAGCCACGCCCATCCGCCATTTCCGCGTGCCCACCCCTGTCACCGAGCAGAGTCGCTGACTTACCGTCGGCTCATGGACGATCAGTTGCGCGATGCAGAGCACTGCGCCCACCTGGCCGCCGAGCGCAGCGGGGTCAGGGTGACGGCGCTGGCGGGAGTGGCCGCGGCGCGGGCCGGGGCGGAGTTGTTGAACCGGGTGTGGGCGGCCGAGGAGGCGGAGCCGGTGGCGACCACGGCGCTGCTGCGGGCCTACGAGTACTCGGGCAATTACGTGTCGGGGGCGTTCCGGGGCGGGCGCCTGGTGGCCGCGGCGGTCGGGTTCCTCGGGGTCAGCGGGTTCCTGCACTCCGACGTGGTGGGCGTGGCGCCGCAGGAGCGCGGCACGGGGGTGGGCTTCGCGCTCAAGCTGGACCAGCGGGCCTGGGCGCTGCGCCACGGCCTGGCCGAGGTGCGCTGGACCTTCGACCCGCTGCTGCGCCGCAACGCGCACTTCAACCTGCGCCGGCTCGGCGCCCGGGCGGTGCGCTACCTGCCGGACTTCTACGGGCCGATGAGCGACGGGCTGAACGCCTTCGAGGAGACCGACCGGCTGGCCGTGCACTGGCGGCTGGGCACCGGGCGGGTCCGCGCGGCGGCCCGCCGCGAACCGCCCGCCGCGACGGCCGCTTCGCTGACCGAGGCGGCGGCCGGGGCGGCGGTGGTCGTCGCGGACGACGGCGCGGTGCGGGTGCCGCCGCCGCACGCGCGGGCCCGTTTGGTGGCCGTGCCGGCGGACGTCGAGCAGTTGCGCGGGCGGGACCGGCGGGCCGCGGCGCGGTGGCGGCTGGTGGTGCGCGAGGCGCTGACCGGGGCGGCGGCGGAGGGGTTCCGGATCGCCGATTTCACACCCGCTGGGTCATATCTGCTGATTCGCGACTGACGGCCCGTCAAGCCGGCGCCCGGCCGACCCGGCAAATAGCACGCGTCGCGTGCCATCGGCCGCTAGCATTTCGCGCAATGGCGGGCCTGCCGGGCCCGCCGCTCCGTCGTGCTCGCGAGAGGCCGTGCCGTTGCGCTTCACCGACCCGCTCCACGCCCTGTACACCCGCTGGCTGCGCCGTGAGCTGCGCGGCGCTCAACTGCCCCGGCACGTCGGGCTGATCATGGACGGCAACCGCCGCTGGGCCCGGCAGCGCGGGCTGGCCAACCCGAGCATCGGCCACCGGGTGGGCGGGGAGCACGTGGCGGAGGTGCTCTCCTGGTGCGAGGCGCTCGGGATCCGGCACGTCACCGTCTTCGTCTGCTCGGCGGAGAACCTGCACCGGCGCGGGGACGAGGAGGTGGCGTTCCTGATGCGGGTGATCGAGGAGGTGCTGGCCCGCGGGCTGGCCCGCGGACGGCCGCGCTGGCAGGTGCACGTCGCCGGCGACCTGGACACCCTGCCGGACTCCACCGCCTGGGCGCTGAAGGACGCGGTCGAGGCGACCCGGGAGTGCGCGACCGGCGCGCAGGTGACCCTGGCGGTGGGCTACGGCGGCCGCCAGGAACTCGTCGACGCGGTGCGGGAGCTGCTGCTGGAGCAGGCCGCCGCCGGCCGCAGCACCGCCGACCTGGCCGCGCAGTTGAGCGCCGAGGACATCGCCCGCCACCTCTACACCGCCGGCCGGCCCGACCCGGACCTGGTGATCCGCACCAGCGGCGAGCAGCGGATGTCCAACTTCCTGCTCTGGCAGAGCGCCTACGCCGAGCTGTACTTCTGCGACGCGTACTGGCCGGCCTTCCGTCAGCTCGACTTCCTGCGCGCGCTGCGCACCTACGCGGCACGGCAGCGGCGGTACGGCGCCTGAGCCCCTCTGCGAGGATCCGTCCATGACCCACCGCTGGCAGGACCTCGACGTCACCTTCCACCGCGCCGACGCCGCCCGCACCCACGAGGTGCTGAGCGTCCTCGACGAGGCCGCCGGGTGGCTCGCCGCGAAGGGCGTCGCGCAGTGGCCGGACCGGTTCCGGCCGGAGTGGGTGGCCGAGGGCATCGCCCGGGGCGAGACCTGGCTGGCCTCGGTCGGCGGCGAGAGCGCCGCCACCCTCACCCTGGACTGGTCCGACCCCAAGTGGGAGGACACCGCCACCGTCCGCGCCGGCTACCTGCACCGGCTGGCGATCCGCCGCCGGGCGGCCGGCCTCGGCGCGGTGCTGCTCGACTGGGCGGCCGGCGCGGCCGCCGAGCGGGGCGCCGGGTCGCTGCGCCTGGACTGCGTCTCGGACAACCCCCGGCTGCGCGCCTACTACGAGTCGCGCGGCTTCGTGCACCACGGCGACGTGGCCGTGGGCGGCGCGCCGGGCGAGCCGGTCGACACAGCGGGCCCGCGGACCTGGCTGAGCCGCTACCAGCTGGCCCTGCCCCGCGGCTGACAGTGCAGTTCATCAACGCTATCCTCGCCGCGGGGCGGCCGTACCCGGCCTGCCGTGCACGAGCGGACCCGACCGGACACCGGCCGATCGGCCGCACCCGACGCCGGCCCGGCGGGCCGGCCGCGACTCGCGGGTTCATGGGGGAACAGATGCAGGAGCTGGGCGAGGCCGATCCGCGGCGCGTCGGGCGGTTCGAGATCCTCGCCGTGCTGGGCACCGGGGGCATGGGGACGGTCTACCTCGGCCGGCCGACCCCGAGCGGGGACGAGGAGGATTCCGGCCCCGGCCTGGTGGCCGTCAAGGTGGTGCACCCCGACCTGGCGCGCACCGAGGACTTCCGCGCCCGGTTCCGCCGCGAGGTGGCCGCCACCCGCGCGGTGGCCGGCCCGCACCTGGCCGGCGTGCTGGACTTCGGCGAGGACGACGAACTGCCCTGGCTGGCCACCGAGTACGTGCCAGGCCCGTCGCTGCGCGCGGTGCTGGTCCAGCACGGCGCGCTGCCGGTGGACCGGGTGCGCGCGCTCGGCGCGGGCCTCGCCGAGGCGCTGACCGCGATCCACGCCGCCAACCTGGTGCACCGCGACGTCAAACCGGCCAACATCCTGATGGCCGAGACCGGCCCGACCCTGATCGACTTCGGGATAGCCCGCAGCGCCGACGACGAGGACGTCACCCGCACCGGCGTGCTGATGGGCACCGCCCAGTACATCTCCCCCGAGCAGCTGCGCGGCCGGGGTGCCCCGGTGGGCCCGGCGGCCGACGTCTTCGCGCTGTCCTGCGTGCTCGCGTACGCGGCGAGCGGGCGCCATCCGTTCGGCGTGGGCGTGGCCGAGGAGCTGCTCTACCGGATCGTGCACGAGGAGCCGGACCTGGCGGGCATCGACGCCCGGCTGGTGCCGGTGCTGCGGCGCGGCCTGGCCAAGCAGCCCGAGGAGCGGCCGACGGCGGCCGAACTGCACGAGCTGCTGACCGCCGAGCTGCCCGCCGCCGAGCCACTGGCCATCGAGCCGCCGGCGGCCGGGACACCGCTGCCGCCGGTGCCCCCGCTGCCGCCGACCGCCGCCGACCCGGACGGCACGCCGACCACGCTGCTGCCGCCGCTGCCGGTCGGACCGCCGATGGCGCCTCCGACGGCGCCGCCGCAGCCCGCCCACCTGCCGTACCTGGAGGACGAGGAGCCGCCCGAGCTGCCGCCCGTCGGGCCGGCCGCCTGGCAGTCCTCGGTGCGCTGGCTGGTGCTGGTCGGCGCGGTGGCGGTCGGCGTGGTGCTGGCCCTGATCGTGGCGCTGCCGGGCAGTTCGCCGAGCGCGCCGAGCCGGCCGGCGGACCCCGTCCCGCCCGTGTCCAGCGCCTCGGTACCGGTCGGCGCCTCCGTGACCCCCGACAGTCCGTCGGCTTCGGCCGCCCCCAGCACCAGTGCGCCGGCCAGTTCGGCGCCGCCGAGCTCGGCCCCGCCCTCCGCCTCGGCCTCGCCGTCGCCGGCGCCGACCAGCAGCGCGCCGACGCCGAGCCCGTCGGCGACGAGCACGCCCTCGCCGACGGCCACCGGGACGCCGTCGCCGACCGGGTCGGCCTCCGGCTCGCCGTCGCCCTCGGGATCCGCGAGCGGGCCGGTGCCGCAGCCGGTGACCGGGATCACCACCTCCCTGCAGGCCGCCGACACCAAGGTCGTGGTCAGCTGGGCCGCCCAGTCGGACGCCACCGGCTACGACCTCTCCTACAAGGTGAACAAGGTCCCGGGCACCCACCAGCAGAGCACGACCGGCACCACCGTCAGCTTCGACTCGGTGCCGGGCGACACCGTCTGCATCCAGCTGCGCGCGGTGAACCAGTACGGCAGCTCGGCGTGGTCGGCCCCGAAGTGCATCCGCGGCTGACCGGCCACGCCCCGACCGCACCCGTGTTCGCAGTGCCGTACCATCGTCAGGGCCCAACCCCCGGCATGCTGCTGATCGGTGGTGGGTGGCGGTTCGGGGAGGGGAGTGCGGTGAAAGCACGTCACGGCATCGGGCACACGGAGCGCCACTGGCCGGTCGAGCCGTGGAACAGGATCGAACCGGGCCTGTGGATGGGCGGCCACCTCTGGGCGGACGGCACCGGCACGGTCCACCGGGCGGTCGTCACCGAGGAGTTCGACCTGGTGATCAGCCTGCACAGCAGCTCCTGCCACGGCCCCGCCCCCAGCGTCGAGCACCTGGTGCACCCGATACCCGACGGCCCCCTGACGGCGCCCCAGCTCGGCCGGGTCATCGAACTCGCCGCCGTGGCGGCCGACTCCGTCCGGGACGGCCGCTCGGTGCTGGTGCGCTGCCTGAACGGCTACAACCGCTCGGGCCTGGTGGTCGCCCAGTGCCTGATCGAGCTCGGGCTCGACTCGGCGGCGGCGGTCGACCTGATCCGCGCGCGCCGCTCCCCCAGGGCGCTGTCCAACGACGTCTTCCTGCAGTACCTCACCACGGGGCTGGACATCGCCAAGGTGCTGAGCTCGCTCGACACTTGGGCCTGAGCCCCGCTCCCCCGGCAGCGCCACGGGATCAGCCCAGGCGCAGCACCGCCTTGCCCAGCACCGCGCCGGCCCGCAGCTGCTCGACGGCCCGGGCGAGGTCCTCGACCGGGTACTCGGCCGTGACGTCGATCCGGACGTGGCCCGCAGTGACCTCGGCCAGGGCGGCGCGGGCGGAGGCGGCGAAGCGGTCCGGGCGGGTGCGGTACAGCAGGTCGCTGCTGTAGCCGAGGACCGACTGACCGGCCATCAGCAGCGCGGTGGTGTCGGCGGCGACGGGTTCGGCGGCGTCCAGCACGCCGTAGAGCGCGAGGCGCCCGTGCGGGGCGAGCAGTTCCAGGCTGCGGCTGCGGGTGCGGCCGCCGACCGGGTCGAGCACGACGTCGAAGCGCTGCTCCCCCAGCGCGGCCGGGAAGTCGGCCCGCAGCACCACCTGGTCGTACCCGAACTCGGCCGCGTAGGCGGCCCGTTCGGGGCTGCCGACGACGCCGACCAGCCGCCCGGCACCGGCCCGGCGGGCGAACTGCGCCGCCATGGTGCCGACTCCGCCGGCCGCCGCGTGCACCAGCACGGTGTCGCCGGGCTGCACGCGGGCGACGTGGTGCACCAGGTCGTAGGCGGTCGGTGTGGACCAGCCGAAGCCGGCGGCGGTGGCGAGCGGCAACTCGCCCACGGGCAGCGCGAACTCGGCGGGCACGACGAGCGTCTGCGCGAAGGCGCCGCCGGTGGCGAGCACGGTGACCGCCTCGCCGATCCGTTCCGCCGGCACCCCCGCGCCGACGGCGCCGATCCGCCCGGCCGCCTCGAAGCCGGGCACGAACGGGCGCGGCACCGGGAAGAACCCGTCCTTGAGTAGCACGTCGCCCCACTGCAGCCCCGCGTGGGTGACCTGGACGGCCACCTCGCCGGGCCCGGGCTCGGGCCGGTCGAGGCCGGTGAGCCGGAGTTCGGAGTCGTGGTCGAGCACGATGGCACGCATGAGATACAGCCCCCTGTGTTGAATCAGTATCCTGTGACTCGATGGCCCGACGATATTGAGTCACAGGTTCCTGTGTCAACGCATGAGCCTGACTGAGGAGACGAGAGCGATGACCGAGATCCCGGTCGAGGAGTACCTGTGCAGCCGGATCCGCCAGACCGAACAGGTCCTGATGGCCCATCACGAGGCGGCCCTGCGCGGCTACGGGCTCACCATGACCCAGTACACCGTGCTGCTCGCACTGTCCCGCGAGGACGGCCTCTCGGCCGCGCAACTCGCCCGCTCCCTCGGCGTCACCCAGCAGAGCATGGCCGGCGTGCTCAACACCCTCGACACCAAGGGCCTGATCGGGCGCACCCCGTCGCCCTCGCACGCCAAGGTCCAGCTGACCTCGCTCACCGCGGCCGGACACGCGCTGCTGGACCAGGCCTACCAGGAGGTGATCGCGCTGGAGCGGGCCCTGATGGCCGCGTTCACCCCGGACGAGTACCGCGAGCTCTCCGCGCTGCTGGAGCGCGCCGCCCGGGTGCTGGTGGAGCAGACACCGGGGCGGCGCTGACCTGACACCCCCGCCGGATATGACGAGGTGTCAGGGCATCAGTCCCACCAGAACTCCCACTCCCCCGCCCCGACCAGCTGCTCCGCGTACTCGGCGAGGGTGCCCGCGCCCTGCCAGACGTTGTCCGGGCAGAACGCGAAGTGCTCCACCGCGATCGGCAGCGCCTCGGCCAGCGACTTCGGCACCACCGCCACGCTCAGGTGCAGGGTGGCGAAGCCGACGCCCACCACGACGGCGCCGAAGCGCTGCTCCCAGCTCCGCAGCACCGCCGAAACCTCGGGATTGTCAAGGTGGTTGGCCGGACCCTCCCAGCCGATCGCGGCCAGCGCCGCGGCCCCGGACGCGGCCCGGACCAGCCCCAGCCGGGCCGCCGGCTCGTCCGCCACCAGGTCCTCGGCGTACTCCGCGGCCTCCGGCTCCTCGAACCGCAGGCCCGCCGTCGAGGCCAGCCCGAGCCAGTCGCGGCCGAACGGCGCGAGCTCCGCCACCGACTCCTCGTCGTCGGCGCAGCGGGCCCAGGCCTCCGCCAGCACCTCCTCGGGCTCCAGCACCTCGGCGATGCCGGGGAACAACTCGCCGGACAGCCACGGGCGGAAGTCCTCGTCGCGCGAGGACTCCAGCGGCAGCAGGACCAGCGGCCAGAGCCCCGAGCGGTCGTGCGCCTCGTGCAGCCGCGCCCACTCCTCGGGCCCGGCCGGCCCCGGACCCACCCAGAGCACCGGCACGCCCCCGCCCTCGTCGGCGCGGACCACCACCCCGCCCGGCGGCAGGTCGAGCCAGGCCAGCTCCTCGGCGGCACCGGCTCCGAACAGTTCATCCAGTGCATCTCGATCAGGGTTCACGGGGTGAACGGTAGGCCACCACGGTGACATCCTCCGCACCGCTCCCCGCCCCGCAGCCTCACCGGGCCCACGGCCCCCACCACTTCGGCGCGAGCGGCTCGGCCGCCGCCGAGGTCGGCTGGTCCGGGTGCAGTCCGTGCCGCCGGAGCAACTCGGCCCGCACGTTGACGACGTACGTCCCGTACCAGTGCCCGTCCGGCCGCTTGCCGCAGATCAGGTCGATCCTGACGTCATGCTGGTCGAACAGCGGCCAGTCGATGCCCCTGTCCCGCAGTCAAACCGCCAGCAGGCGGCCCGGCCGCGGGCAGCCGGCCACGTTCTCGTAGTGGAAGAGGCGCACCCACTCGGGGGTCGGGTCATCGCTCATGCCCGCCATCATGCCGCAGCGGGTCGGTCGACGGCCCGTCGATTTCCCGCGGAGGACGGTTCCCCGCTCAGCGGTGCTCGGCCAGCGCGCGCAGCAGCCCCGCGATCAGCTGACGAGCCGCCAGGACGGACGGAACCCCGGCCCCAGCGAGCACAGTTCACGCTCCGTCAGCGGCGGCTCCCCCGGCGGGCCGGCGGGTGCGGGCCCCGGGTGGCGGGGCGGACGGGCGGCCGGTCCGCGGCCGGGCAGCAGGGTGCGCAGCAACGGGCCGGCCAGTTCGCCGGGGCCGCCCTCCAGGGTGCCGAGCCGGATCAGCGCCGCCAGCACCCCGTCCGCCGCGCCGCCACCGCCGTCGGCCCGGGCGGCGGTGGCCAGCAGCCGGTCGGCCAGCCGGGCGCTCAGCCGGTCCGCGCGGGTCGGCAGGGCGCCGCGGACGTCGGGGACGTGGATGTCCTGGGCCGTGGCCAGCGTCCAGGCCGCCCGGGTGCTCCGCAGCAGGGCCCGCTGGGCCTCCCCGCCGAGCGTTCCCGGGTCGGCACCGTCGCGCTCCAACAGCCGGGCGAGGGACTGGAGTCCGGTGGCCGCGACCGACATCCCGTGCCCGTAGGCGGGGTTGGTCCGGGCGACGGCGTCGCCGACCACGACGAATCCCCGGGGCCAGCCCCGCAGCCGGTCGTAGCGCAGCCGGCGGTCGGCGGTGTTGCCGAAGCGGCGCACCTCGCCGAGCGGGCGGGCCGCCGCCAGCAGGTCGGCGATCACCGGGTGCGGCAGGCCGCGGGCGAAGGCCCGGAACTCGGCCAGGTCGGCGGGGGCGGCCCGGCCCCGGGTGGCGGAGAGCGTGACCAGCCACTGACCGTCCTCGATCGGGAAGACGACGCCCGCCCGGCCCGGTCCGGTGCCCGGCACCGGCTGGATCGCCACCGCGGGGAAGTCGGCGACCGGGGCGCGGACGGGCAGCGTCGCGTAGACCAAGCCGCTGTCCACCGTCTCCTCCGCGACCTGCGGCAGGCCGAGCGCGGTCAGCCAGTGGGCCGCGCGCGAGCCGCGCCCGGTGGCGTCGACCACCAGGTCGGCGCGGATCGTGCCGCCGTCCGGGGCGCCGTGGCCGCGCACCTGGACCCCGGTCACCCGGTGGCCGTCACCGCGCAGCCCGTCCACCCGCAGGCCGGGGCGGAGCCGGATCGCGGCGTCGGCCGCCACCCGTCGGCGCAGGGTCCAGTCCAGCAGGTCGCGGCTGAGGCTCCAGCCGTGCGAGGCCTCGCCGGTGCGCGGCAGCCAGCCATGCGGGGTGAGCGTGAGCACGTCGTCCGGCATCGCAAGCCTGCGGGCGCCCGCGGCGGCGAGCGAGTCGGTCAACCCCGGCAGCAGGTCGTCCAGGGCGGCCGCGCCCGCCGCCATCAGCAGGTGCCCGTGGTGGGCCTGCGGCAGGCCGGAGCGCGGTCGTGGCCCGTCCGGGAGGCGGTCGCGCTCCAGGACGACGACCTCCGCCGCGTGGCGGGACAGCACGGTGGCGGCGAGCAGGCCGGCGAAGCCGGCGCCGATCACCACCACACGGCCCTGCCCGGCGGTGCGGGGCGCGTCCGTGCGGTGGTTGTTGTACGGGTGGGTCATCGGGCACCTCCAGAGGTCTCTCGCTCCCGGCGGGCGACGTGAGTCAGGTCCATGCGGGCACCCGCCCGGCGCGCGGGTCGGGCAGGCCGAGCTGGTGCAGCCGGTCCAGCGCGGTGAACGGGCGGATGCCCAGCCCGGCCAGGTTGTAGGTGGCCTGGAAGCGCAGCCGGGGGTTGCGGTCGATCCGTCGCAGCAGCTGACGGCCGATCAGCCGGCCGGTCCAGGACGGGCGGGTCACCATCAGGGTCGCGTCGTGGCTCATCAGGTCGATGTGCCGGACCCAGGACCGGCGCCGGCCGTGGTAGGCCAGCAGCGCGCGGTCGGCGGCGGCCGCCGACGGGCGGTCCGCGAAACCCTGCTCGGCCAGGCAGTCGGCCAGCGCCGCGGCGTCGGCGATCGCGGTGTTCATGCCCTGCGCGGCCATCGGGTGCACGCAGTGCGCCGCCTCGCCGGTCAGCGCGAGGCCCGGCACGGCGAGCCGGGCGACCCGGTAGCGCCACAGGCCGAGCAGTTGGCGGCTGCCGAGACCCGCGCGCACCTGCTCGGCGAGCGGGCGCAGGGCGGGGGTCCCGTCCAGCAGGCCGGACGCCCAGCCGCGCAGCTGCGCCGGGTCGGCGCCGCGCAGCGCGTCGGGCGGCACCTGGGCGTAGAGCCGCAGCCGGTGGCCGGGCAGCGGGTAGGCCAGGCGCAGCCCCTGGTCGGTCAGGTAGCTCGTCACCTCGGGGGCCTGCTCGGGCACGTCGGCGAGCTCCAGCGAGAGCAGGCGGTGCGGGTAGGCGACCGGGCGGGCCTCGATGCCCGCCGCGGCCCGCAGGCGCGAGGAGCGGCCGTCGGCGGCCACCAGCAGTGGCGCGGTCAACTCCCGGACCCGGCCGCCGTGCCGCACCCGCACTCCGGACAGCCGCCCGCCCGCCGGGACGGCCGCCTCGACCAGGGCCCCCGGCCACACCTCGACGCGGTCCCGCAGCGACTCGCGCAGCGCCGCCAGGATCAGCGGGTAGTCCAGCGCGAGCAAGCCGCGGTGCGCTCCGGGCAGCGCCAGGTAGTCGAAGAGCATCAGGCGCCGGCCCGCGCCGTCCCGGACCATCAGCCGCTCCAGCGGGACGGCCCCGCGCTCGGCGAGCCGTGGCAGCACCTGCCAGCGCTCCAGGACGTCCAACGAACTCGGCTGCAGCACCTCGCCCTTGGCGATCGGCGCCGGGGCCCGCTGCTTCTCCAGCACCAGCACCCGCAGGCCGAGCAAGTCCAGGGCGCGGGCGGTGGCGAGCCCGGCCACGCCGGCCCCGCAGACCACGGCGTCCCAGTCCCCGTGCCCGGCGCTCACCGGGCGCCCGCCATCCGCTCGCAGGCCGCGAGCGCCGACAGGGCCAGGCCCTGGGCCATCAGGAAGTCGCTGTAGTGCACGTGGTCGCGGATGTACACGCAGGTCCGGCCGGGCTCCCAACTGCCGTCCGGGCGCTGCCGGTCGACCAGCCACTCGGCGCCGCGCAGGGCCGCCTCGGTGTCCCCGCACTCGGCCAGTGCGCGCACGGCCCGGCCGGTCTCGTCGGCGGTGCCCGGCTCGGTCAGGTCGCCGGTGGACCAGGAGCCGTCGGGGAGTTGGGCCGCGAGCAGCCGGCTGCGGGCCCGGCGGGCCGGGGCCTCGTCCGCGCGGCCGAGCGCGGTCAGCAGCCGCAGCACCGCGGCGGTGCCGGGCACCGCGCCGCGGTGCCACAGCGCGGGGAAGGACCCGTCGGTCCGCTGTCGCCGCAGCAGCCAGCGCAGTCCGCGGACCACCCGGGGGTGGTCCGGCGGCAGGCCGGCGCCGAGCAGGACCTGGAGCGCCCGGGCGGTGATGTAGGGGCAGGGGCCGTCCAGCGGGACCAGCGAGTCGCGCACGAAGGTGCTCCACGAGCCGCGCCGGTCCTGCCGGTTGAGCAGCCAGCCGATGCCGCTGCGCAGCGCCGGGGCCTCGGGCTCGCCCTGGAGCAGCAGGTCCAGGACGGCGAGCGAGTCGAGCACGTTCGGCCACCCCGTGGCGCCGGACCAGGTCCAGCCGCCGGGCGGGCAGGCGTACAGCGGGAACGGCGCGGTCTGCTGGAAGTCGGCCAGCCGGCGCCTGGCGGCGGCCGACTCGCGGTGCCCGGCGAGACCGGCCTCGCCCAGGGCGGCCGCCGCGAAGGCCGGGCCGGTCACCTCCACCCGTTCCACCGCCATGCCGTGGATCATGTGCCAGGAGCCGTCGGGCTGTGCGGTGGTGCGCAGGTAGTCGAGCCCGGCGGCGACCAATCCGCCCGGGCCGGCGCCGGCGGTGGCCAGCGCGCTCACCACCAGCCCGGTCAGCCACGGGTCGCCGCCGTACGACCCGACGCCGCCCTCCTGCCGCTGCACCTCGCCGAGCAACCGCACCGCGGCCGGTCGGGCCACGGCCAGCGCGGCGCGCGAGAGCCGGCCGGGCGCGCCGAGCCGCGATTGCAGCAGGGCGAGGGCGATGAAGGGCGGCGAGAGGTAGGAGAGCACCCGGCGCCGCAGCGCCGCCGGGAGCAAGACGAGTTCGATCGGCACCCGGGGCGCCCGCGACCCGTCGGCCAGTCCGGCCAGGGCCAGGACCAGGCAGCAGAGTTGCCGGACCGTCGGATCGGCGATGGCGGCCGGGCCGCCGTCGGCCCGCAGGCGGGCCAGGGCCGCGGTGACGGCCGGTGCGGCCACAGCGGCCAGCGGGTCGTCGCTCGGCGTCAGCGCGAGCGCGGCGGCGGCCATGCAGCTGGCCACCGTGTCGGAGGGGAAGCCCTCCAGGGTGCCCCAGCCCCCGTCGGCGTTGCGGACCCGCAGCAGCCAGGCCCGGCCGTGGGCGGCCAGCGCCCGGTCGGCCGCGGTGCCCGCGAGGTGGAGGGCGAGCACGGCACCGGCCGTGCCGCTGACCGCTGCGGGGCGGGGGTTGGTCCAGGTGCCGTCGGGCGACTGCGCGGCCAGCAGCTCCTCGCTCGCGGCGGCGATCGCCGCGCGGATCCGGGCCCGGCGGTCGGCGGGAGCGGCGGGGGTGCCGGGGGTGCCGGGGGTGCCGGGGGTGCCGGGATCGAAGGAGTTCGGGTTCGGGTTCGGCAGGAGCGACATCGGTTCTCCCAGGGACGATGCTCGGTGTTCGCGGGCAGGTGGTGCCGACCGGGTGTCAACTCACCCGGGCCAGCAGGGCGTCGGCGAGCGCGGCGTACTGCGCCCGGACGGCGGGCACCATCGGGACGGCGTCAAGCACGGCGCCGGCGCGGGCCAGCGCGGCCGCCGCCTCGCGCTCGCAGGCCTGCCGGCCACCGCACTCCTCGATCAGCTCGGCAGCGGCGCGCAGCCGGGTGTCGGGGGTTTCGGGGCCGCCGGCCAGCAGCTCCGCGAGCCGGCGGGCCGCCGCTGCGGAACCGCTCGCGGCCACCACCACGGGCAGGCTGCGCTTGCGTTCCCGCAGGTCGCCCCAGACCGGCTTGCCGGTGACGGCGGGGTCGCCCCAGATGCCCAGGACGTCGTCGATGCACTGGAAGGCGAGGCCCAACTCCCGCCCCACCGCGTCGAGTGCGGCGGTGGCCGGTTCGGCGGCGCCACCGAGCACGGCACCGGCCGCCCCAGCGGCGGCGAGCAGCGCGCCGGTCTTGCCCGCGGCCATGGCACGGTACTCGGCCACCGTGACCGCACCGGGCCCGGTCCACGGGCGGGTGGCGAAGCGCAGGTCGCGAGCCTGGCCGTCGACGAGTTCGCGCAGCGCCGCCGCGAGCCGGGCGGCGGCGGCCGGGCCGGCCGGACCGCCACGGGAGAGCAGCAGGTCGAAGGCGAGCACCTGGAGGGCGTCGCCCACCAGGATCGCCGCGGTCACGCCGAACTCCCGCCAGACGGTCGGCCTGCCGCGGCGGTGCCGGTCGCCGTCCATCACGTCGTCGTGCACCAGGCTGAAGTTGTGCACCAGTTCGACGGCGACCGCGCCCGGCAGCGCGGCGTCCACGGAGGCACCGACGGCCTCGGCCGCCAGCAGTGCGAGCGCCGGGCGCAGCGCCTTTCCGGAGTCGAAGGTCCCCGGGTTGCCGTCCGCGTCCGCCCAACCGAGGTGGTAGGCGGCGATCCTGGTCATCCAGGGTTCCAGCCGGGCGACGGTCTCGCGCAGCAGCGGCTCGGCGAGTTCGCGGGCCCGGTCCAGGGTGGCCGGGGCCGGGGCGGGCTGGTGGGAGGTGTGTGCGGTGATCGTCATGACGGTCCGTTCCTGCCGCCCAGCGGCGGCTGCGGGGAGAGCGTCGGGTCAGGAGGTCCGGCGCGGCAGGTTGCCGCGCACGGCGCCGGCCAGCCACACCAGGAAAGCGGCGAGCGCCACGCCGTAGACGGCCGGCCAGGCGCCGCGCACGGGCTGCCCGGCGAACAGGCTCAGCGTGATCGCGCAGGTGGTGAGCGGCAGGTGCACGGAGGCCCAGAAGGTGACGGCGTTGGCCGTCTCGCTCCGTTCCAGCGCGCCGGCCAGCAGGCGCCGCGCGACCCAGGCCGCGATCGGCCCGGTCGCGGCGACCGCGAGCGCCCCCGACCAGGGCACGGCCCCGGTCACCGCGAGGGCGAACGCCGTTCCGGCGACGACCAGTTGGCCGACCAGGTAGAGCCTGGTCAGGCCCGGCGGGCGGAGCAGCACGGCGAGGGTGCGCTTGCCGGTGCGCCGGTCACCCTCGATGTCGGCGAGGTTCATCACGGACATCCGCAGGAACTGCAGGGCGCACACGGCGCCGACCCAGACCAGGTCGGCCCCGGTCGGCGCACCGGCCTGCAGCGTCCGGGCCAGCACCGGGCCCAACCCGTAGAGCACCACGGCGCAGGCGGCCTCGCCCAGCGCGCGGTAGTTCAGCCGCAGCGGCGGGGCCGTGTAGAACCAGGAGAGCGCGGTGATCACGGCGGCGACGGCCCGGGCACCCGCCGTCGGCATCGCGGCGATCAGCCCGACGGCGGCGAACAGCAGCACGAAGGCCGCGCCGAGGCTGACCTGCGGGCGCAGCAGCCCGCTCACCAGCACCCGGCTGCCGCCGGTCCACCCGGTGGGCGCGGCGTTCGCCCGGTCCGCCTCCAGGTCGAAGTACTCGTTGCAGTAGTGCGTCATCAGGTGCGTGCACCAGGCGAACAGCAGGGTGAGCACGAAGCGGGCCGGCCGGAACGCGTGGCCGTCGTGCACCGCCAGGGTGACTCCCAGCCCGACCACCATCATGCTCTGCACCAGGAACTTGGGCCGGCCCAGCCGGATGAAGGCGCGGACCCGGCCCGCTGAGCTCTCCACGGGTTCCACGGGTGGTCAACTCCTCGGTCGGTCGGGCGTGGTGACACTGGCTCGGCGCTGCGGCGGCACGGAGGCCGACAGCGCCGGGCGGCGCGGACGGGACCAGCGGCCCATCGCGGGCAGTTCGACATGACGGTGCATCAGGCGCGCGACCAGCAGGGCCAGCAGCAGGAACCCTCCGGTGGCGCCGAACGCGACCGGCGTGCTCCACCGGCCGCCGCCCAGCAGCCAGTGGGCGATCATGATGACCGGCCAGTGCACCACGTAGAAGGCGAAGGACTCGGCGCCGAGCCGGACCAGCCGGGGTCGGGCGAGCCAGGTGCGCCGTCCGGCCCGGTCCGCCGCGGCGGCCGACAGGATCAGCGCGGCGACCGGTACCACCGTGACGGCCGCGGGCAGGAAGGCGAACGGCAGGGTGCCGAGTCCGGCCCCCAGGGCGAGCACCAGGGCCAGCGCCGACCACCCGATCCCGGGCGCCACGGCGCGTCCGCTCCGGGCCAGCCGGGCCAGCAGCATGCCGAGCACGAACTCCGGGAGCCGCCCGAGCGGGAAGAAGTACGGGATCCAGAACTCGTACTGGGAGACGCCGACATCGGGCACGGTGCGCCCGCCGTGGCAGAGCGAGGCGACCACGGCCACCAGCCAGACCGTCAGCACGGCCGCGCCGGCCGCCGCCCACAGCCACCGCTCGGGCAGCCGGCGCACCTGCCGCAGCAGGAACGGGAAGAGCAGGTAGCAGAACGCCTCGACGGCCAGCGACCAGGTGACGATGTTGAGGCCGGCGGTGTAGGCGGGATCGGGTGACCAGGCGTGCAGCAGCAGCAGGTTGGCCAGGGCGGGTAGCCAGGGAACCCCGCTGCCGTGGCCGCCGGTCACCGCCGATCCGGTCACTGCCACGAAGACCAGCAGCACCACCCAGACCACCAGGTGGTTGGGGTAGATCTTGGCCGCCCGGCGCCGCCAGAAGGCCCGCGCCGGCTCCTGCGGGCGCGCCGACCAGGTGAGCACGAAGCCGCTGAGCACGAAGAACACCGACACGCCCACCATGCCCAGCGGGAGCACCGCCTTGACGCCCTGTCGGATCCGGCTGTCCCGGAAGACGTCGGCGACGTACCAGGCGTGCGTGAGGAACACGGCCAGTGCGCAGAGGAACCGCAGGCCGGTGAGCGAGGGGAACTGCTGGACCGGCGCGCTCGACCGGTGGTTGGACCGCTCGTCGATCACGAGCGCTCTCCTTTCGCCGTGCATTCTCAGAAGGGGTTTTGAACTGACGCAGCGTCAGAGGTTGCCGCGGCGCTCCTGCTCGCGCTCGATCGCCTCGAACAGCGCCTTGAAGTTGCCCTTGCCGAAGCCCGCCGAGCCGTGCCGCTCGATCAGCTCGAAGAAGACGGTCGGCTTGTCCTGGACCGGCTTGGTGAAGATCTGCAGCAGGTAGCCGTCCTCGTCCCGGTCGGCGAGGATCTTCAGCTCGCGCAGCTCCTCGATCGGCACCCGGGTCTCGCCGACCCACTCGCCGAGGGTGTCGTAGTAGCTGTCCGGGGTGTCCAGGAACTCGACGCCGGCCGCGCGCATCTGGCGGACCGTGTTGACGATGTCGTCGGTCGCCAGCGCGATGTGCTGCACGCCGGGGCCGCCGTAGAACTCCAGGTACTCGTCGATCTGCGACTTCTTCTTGGCGATGGCCGGCTCGTTGAGCGGGAACTTCACCGTGCGGGTGCCGTCCGCCACGACCTTGGACATCAGCGCCGAGTACTCGGTGGCGATGTCGTCGCCGACGAACTCCTTCATGGTGCTGAAGCCCAACACCCGCTGGTAGAAGGCGACCCACTCGTCCAACCGCCCGAGTTCCACGTTGCCCACGCAGTGGTCGATCCCGGTCACCAGCGGCGGCGCGGTCGGCCCCGGCGGGTCGAGCGGCCGGTAGCCGGGCAGGTAGCGGCCGCGGTAGCCGCCGCGTTCCACGAAGGTGTGCCGGGTGTCGCCGTAGGCCGCGATGGTCGCGGTGCGCACGCTGCCGTGGTCGTCGCGCGCCGTGCTCGGCGCCCGCAGGCCCCGGGCGCCGCGGGCGAGCGCCAGTTGGTAGGCCCGCGCCGCGTCCGGCACCGCGAGCGCGACGTCGAGCACGCCGTCGCCGTGCGCGGCCACGTGCCGCTCCAGGAAGACGGCGTACTCGCTGGACGCCCGCACCACGGAGGTGAGCACGAACCGGACCGAGCCGGCCTCCAGCACGTACGAGGCGGTCTCCGGGGAGCCGGTCTCGGGGCCCCGGTAGGCGACCGGCCGCAGGCCGAACGCTCGGGCGTAGAAGTACGCGGCCTGCCGGGCGTTCCCGACGGCGAACTCGACGGCGTCCACGGCCAGCACCGGGAACGCCTCGACGGGCGTGTCCGGTGCGGCCGCGGACGGCAGGGTGTCGGTCATGGGATCCTCCGCGTTCCGTGAGGCGGTTGCGGTCCCGACCCTGCCCGGTGACACTTACACAGCTGTCACAGTCGTCTTACGTCACGTCAGCTGCCGCTCCTGGAGGCCGAGTTCACGACGGCGTCGAGGGTGGCCGCCGGCGCCGGACCGCCCAGCCGCTCGGTCAGCTCCCGGGCCAGGCGCTGGTGCTCGGCCGCCTGGCGCCGGTCGCCGCCCTCCTGGTGGATCAGGCCGAGCGTGCGGTGCACCGTGGCGCGCAACTCGGGCCGATTCTCCTGAGATCGCATCAGTTCCAGGGCCCGGTTGGCGTGTTCGAGGGCCGCGCCCGGCACCTGGAGGCGGCGCAGGGTCTCCGCCATCTCGACCAGCGCCTCGGTCTCCCCTGCCAGGTCCTTGCACTCCCGCACCGCCGCCAGCCCCTGGCGCAGCCGGTCCAGCGCCTCGCCGAGCCGGTCGAGGGCACCCAGGGTCTGGCCGAGGCCGATCAACGCGTGGCCCTCGCTGCGCCGTTCGCCTGCCTCCCGGGAGACCGCCACGGCCCGGTCCAGCACCTCCAGCGCCTGGTCGTGGCGCCCGACCAGGCCCAGGGTGTAGCCGAGGTTGGCGAGCGCGTTCGCCTCGTCGCGCAGGTCGCCGAGTTCGTGCAGGACCGGCAGCGCCGCGCGGAAGCTCTCGATGGCCCGCTCCGGGTCGCCGCCGGCGGCGTGCACCACGCCGAGCCGGATCAGGCAGGCGGCCTGGCCGCCGGCGTCGCCCAGCTCGACGGCGAGCGCATGACTGCGGGTCAGGGCGTCGGCCGCCTCCGGGTAGCGGCCGGACTGCCAGTACGGCATGGCGAGGTTGGCGAGGCAGACGAACTCCGCCGCCCGGTCACCGAGCCGCCTGGTGGCGGCGACGGCCAGCAGGTGGCTGTCGACGTACTCGTCGACGTGGCCGCCGAGCCGGAAGTACTGCGCCATGTTGCGGGCCAGCTGCCAGGTGAAGGAGTCCAGGCCGAGGTGGGCGGCCTGGCGGCAGGCGGCGAGCAGGTTGGCCCGCTCGCCGTCCAACCAGTGCACCGCGGCCGCCCGGTCGGGGAACGGCAGCCGCTCGGCGGCGCCCCCGCCGCTGCCGCCGCTGCCGTCCTCGTCGTCGGCCGCCAGGTCCTTGCGGCCCGGGTTCAGCTGGGCGGCCGCGGCCGCGGTGGCCCCGCGGAAGAAGCCCAGCAGGCGGTGCACGGCCTCGTCGCGCACCTCGGGGCTCTCCTCCTGGTGCGCCGCGTCCCGGGCGTAGGCCCGCAACAGGTCGTGGAACCGGTAGCGGCCCGGGTGGCCGGCTTCCAGCAGGTGGGCGTCGACCAGCGACTCCAGCGCCTCCTCGACCGTGGCGAGCGGCTGGTCGAGCAGCGCGCCCGCGGTGCTCAGGCCGATGGTCGGGCCGGTCACCAGGCCGAGCAGCCGGAAGGTCCGGGCCAGCCCGGACCCGTGCGCCGCGTCCGCCTCGCGCACCGAGGCGTAGGAGAGCGCGAAACTCGCGGCGACGGCGAGGTCGCCGACGCGCAGCTCGCGCAGGCGGCTGCTCTCGTCGGTCAGCCGCGCCGCCAGGTGGGCCATGCTCCAGCTCGGCCGGGCCGCCAGCCGCGCCCCGACGATCCGCACGGCCAGCGGCAGGCCCGCGCACGCCTCCAGGATCTCCCGCACCGCGTCCGGCTCGGCCTCCACCCGGGCCCGGCCGACCGACTTGGCCAGCAGGGCGCGCGCCTGCTCGGCCGGGAGCACGTCGAGTTCGAGCAGTGCGGCGCCGGCGATGCCCGGGAGCCGGTCCCGGCTGCTGACCAGCACGGCGCAGCCGGGACCGCCCGGCAGCAGCAGCCGCACGTCGGCGATCTCGCGCGCGTCGTCCAGCACCACCAGCACCCGGCGGTCGGCCACCAGGCTACGGAACAGCGCCGCCCGGTCCCCAGCCGCCACCGGCACGGCGGCCTGGTCGAGCCCCAGCGCGAGCAGGAACGAGCCCAGCACTTCGCCGGCCTGGCGCGGCGCGCCGCTGTGCCCGGCGAGCGCGGCGAACAGCTGCCCGTCGGGGTAGTGGTCGCGGACCCGGTGGGCGGCCTGCAGGGCCAGGGCGCTCTTGCCGAGCCCGCCGCAGCCGGAGATCACCGCGACCGCCACGCCGTCCACCGGCGCGGACAGCAGCTCCACCAGTCGCTCCAGCTCCACGTCACGGCCGGTGAAGTCGGTCAGTGCCGAGGGCAGTTGGGCCGGTACGACGGTGCCGACCAGCGCGGGGCGGTCGGCCTGCGGCGGCTGCGCGGACCGGGCGGCCGCCGGCGCCGGCCGTGCGGCGACCACCGCGGGCGCTCCGGCCGGCGGGTCCTGCGCGTGCGCCGGCTGCGGCCCGCCGCCGAGGATCCGGTCGTGCAGGCGGCGCAGCACCGGGCCGGGCTCCACCCCCAACTCCCGTACCAGCGCCTGGCGCGCCGCACGGTAGGCGGCCAGGGCGTCCACCGTGCGGCCGTCCTGGTGCAGCGCGAGCATCAGCCGCTCGTGCAGGCGCTCGTCCAGCGGGTGCTCCTGGCAGAGCCGGGTCAGCCGGGGCAGCAGCTCCACCTGCCGCCCGGCCTGCAATCCGGCGTCCACCAGCTCCAGTTGGACGGCCAGCAGGCGCTGCTCCAGCGGCTCGACCCAGGCCTCGCGCAGTGCCGCCGATGCCACGTCGGCCAGCGGCGCACCGCGGTGCAGTGCGACGGCCTCCGTCAACGCTTGGTAGGCGACCGCCCATTGACCGCGGGCGGCGGACCGGCGGCCGCGTGCCGCGGCCGCCTCGAAGCGTTCCAGGTCGACCTCACCGGGTGCGGTGATCAGCCGGTAACCGGGCGCTCTGGCCACGATCCTGGCGCCGCCGGCCGGTCCGAGCTGGGCCCGCAGCCGGGCCAGGCAGGTGTGCAGGGCGCCGCGCGCCCCGCTCGGCGGCCGGCCGTCCCACACCGCCTCCACCAGCCCGTCGAAGGAGACGGTGTCGCCCCCGTGCACCAGCATCGCCGCCAGCAGGTTGCGCTGCCGCCCGCCCGCTATCGCCACCTCTCGACCTTCGTCGCGCACGAACAACGGTCCCAGGACACCGAATTGCATGCCACACCCCCGTGCCGAGCCCCCGTGACCCGCCGCCCTCCGCAGCGCGGTGACCGCGCGACCCTACCGTTCCCGACCGACAGGCAGAAATGGATTCGGGGCCGGACGATCAGGCGTAGCTACGGTCGACAGCCGTGGCGACCCACAGGTGGTACTGCCCCGGGGCGATCGCGGGCGAGGGGTCGGAGTCGGGGCCGACGGCGCCGAGCGGGAAGAAGGTGACCCCGCAGCCCCGGCAGAGCCAGCCCGACTGCCACACCCGCTGGAGCTGCTGCCAGCGCATCTGCTGACCGTACGTCAGTTGGGCGGCGGCCTGCTGGCCGCGCGCCAGCGACCTCGACCGCAGGACGAGCGCGATCACCAGCAGGATCACGGGCAGCACGAACGGCCCGATGGCGTATCCCGTGCGGTAGGCGTCCGAGTAGCCCGACAGGTCGGCGGAGCTGTTGTGGATCTCGGTGAAGAGCCCGAGGACGCCGAGGGCGCCGCCGATGCTGAAGAGTACGGTCGCCGCGGTGCTCTGGCGGACCGGGTCCTGCTGCGGCGCGGGCGGCGGGGCCAGCGGGGCGCGGGCGTCGGGGGCGATGGACGGGTCCGTGAGGATCTGCGGTACCGGAACGGCGTGGTCCGGCGAGGCGCACTGCGGGCAGGCGGGGGCCATGTGGGGGACTGCTCCTGGTTGTGTTCGAACGGTGAGCAGGTAGTACATCACGTTCCATGATCCGATTGAATGCGTTATCAACGGCCCTTCACCATCCGACGGTGCGGGGCGAGGAGACGGAGGATCAGTGGACGAGCTCGGTGCCGTGCTGGCGGCCAATCAGTACCCGGGGCGCGGCGTGCTCTGGGGCCGCACCGGCGACGGGGCGGTGGTCGGCGCCTACTTCCTGACCGGCCGCAGCCCCGCCTCCAAGGCGCGCGAGCTGCGCCGGGTGGACGGCGAGCTGGTGGTCGCGGCGACGGGCACGGGCGAGCACGACCACCTGCGGCACTACACGGCCGTGCGGCACGGCGGCGAGCTGCTGGTGTACGGCAACGGCGAGCAGGTGGCCACCGTCGCGGGCCGGTTGGACCAGGGCGCGGCCCCGGCGGCTGCCCTGGACGGCCTGGACTACGAGCCCGACCCGCCGATCTTCACCCCCCGCCTGACCGTGGTCGCCGACGGCCGCGGCACCGGCCGGGCCTGGTTCGGCGCCGCCCGCCGCAGCGCCGGCGGCCGCAGCGTGACCGACCGGCTGCAGCTCCAGGTGAGCGCGCCGGACCCGGGCGAGGCCGTGCTGATGACCACCTACCAGTACGACGGCACCGAGCTGCGCACCGGTGCGCCGTTCGTCGAGGTCCGTCTGGAGGCGGCCGACCAGCAGCAGCTGCTGTCCGCGATCTGGGATGCCCTGCCCGCCCAACTGCGGGTGGCCGCAACCGTGTTCGCGCCCGACCGGGTCGACGAGGCGCTGATCGCGATTCCGACTACCGGATGATCCGGCTCTCCCCCAGAATGGGGGCATGACCCGGCGGACCCGGAGGTAGGGTGGCATGACCCGTTACTGCGTCGATCCCGAGCGGCACGAGCTGATCGCCACCTGGAGCACCGGCGGCGGCTCGCTCGCGACGCGGATCACGGGACTGCCCGCCACGGCGGAGCCCACCCTGCTGCTGCGGCTGGCCAGAGCGCTGACCCAGCTGTCGGCGGCGGCCTGGGCCACCTACACCCACCCGGCCTCCTCGGCGGGCTCGTTGGACTCGGAGAGCGAGGGCTGGCGGCGGGAGCAGGAGCGGCAGGCGTTCGCCGAGGTGGCGCGGGCGCTCACCGATCCGCACCTGCCGCAGGACGGCTCGCTGACCGTCTCGTACAGCCCGCTGATCGAGTCCGCGCACCGCGCCGGCCGCGCCCTGCACGTCCTCGCCGAGCGGGAGTTGACGGCGGCGGTGCTGGCCGAGGCGGCCACCGAGCTGGCGGCGGTGGAGCAGGCGGAGCTGGGCGACCTGACCGGGCGGGCCCAGCAGGCCGTGGCGCTCAGCCGGGAGGGCGCCTCGCCGGCCCAGGTCGCGGCGGCGGACCGGCTGTTGGACAAGGACCCGTTCGGGCCGGCCACGATCTTCTCGGTGATCGACCCGACGGCCGCCGCCGTGGCCGCCGCGCACTGGCTGGGCGCGGCGGCCCAGGTGGCGGCCGAGGTCTCCGGCGAGCCGCCGGCCGAGGTGGTGCTGGAGGCGGACGCGATCGAGGAACTGCCGCACGAGACACCGACCTTGGTGCTGGAGCTGCTGGAGGCCGGGGTCTCGCCGTACGACACGGTGACGGGGCTGGTCCGGCACGCCATGCTGGTGGCGGACGGCACGCTGCCCGATCCGTCCGCGCTGCGCGAGCAGTTGGAGGCGCTGGAGGAGGACCTGGCCGACTGCTCCGAGGAGGAGCGCGCCGAGGCGCTCGGCCCGGGGCTGCGGCTGACCCCGCTGGACCCGCGCCGCCCGGCCCGCGACCTGCTGGAGGACCTGCTGGCCGGGATCCACGGCTGCTGGCTGCTCTTCGACGACCACACCGAGCACACCGAGCCGGTGGCGGCGGGCGACGAGGAGGGCGAGCGGGCCGAGCAGTACCGCAGCCGGGAGCGGTTCGCCGGGCTGGTCCGCGAGCGCGCCGCCGCCCACCGCGACCGGCTGATCTGACGATTCCGGGCTGGCGGATCCGAGCTGACACCGCCTCAGCAGCACTGCTAGCGTGCGCCGATGGAGATCCGTGTCGCGACGGCCGAGGACTGGCCGCGCATCTTCCCGTTCTACGCCTCGACCATGGCCGAGGGCCGGACCTACGCGTTCCCGCTCCGGCAGACCCTGGAGGAGGCCCGCTCCTGGTGGATGGAGCAGCCGCCCGGGCGCACCGTGGTCGCGGTCGAGGGCGGCGCGGTGGTCGGCTCGGCCAAGATGGGCCCGAACCGGTCGGGCCACGGCGCGCACATCGGCACCGCCTCCTTCCTGGTCGATCCCGCGCACCGGGGCCGGGGCATCGGCCGGGCGCTGGGCGAGCACGTGATCGACTGGCACCGCGCCGAGGGCTTCCACGGCATCCAGTTCAACGCCGTGGTGGCCGCCAACGCCCCGGCCGTGCACCTGTGGCAGTCGCTGGGCTTCGAGATCCTCGGCACCGTGCCGGAGGCCTTCGCCCACCCGGACCAGGGGCTGGTGGGGCTGCACCTGATGTACCGCAAGCTCTGACGCTCAGTCAGCCGGCCGGAGCAGTCCGGTGCGTTTGACCGAACTGAGGATCGGCGTCACCTCCAAGGCCCGCACATCGTCGAGCGCGCCGACGGTGCCGGTGAGGAAGTCGTAGAGCCCGCCCAGGTCCTCGGCGGCCACGGCGACCAGCAGGTTGGCCGCGCCGGTGGTCGCGGCGGCGAACCGCACCTGCGGGTGCCGGCTGAGCCGCTGCCCGGTGCCGTCCAGGCTGCCGGGTCCGGTGGTGATCCAGAGCAGCGCCTCGCTGCCGACCCCGAGCAGCCGCAGGTCCACCTCGGTGGCCAGGCGCAGCAGGTGCGCGCCGAGCAGCAGGTCCAGGCGGCGGCGCACGGTGGTGGCGGAGCTGCCGAGCCGGGCGGCGAGTTCGGTGCAGCCGGCCCGGGCGTCGGCGGTCAGCTGGTCGATCAGCCGGGCGTCCAGCGGTCCGGGCTCGGGCGCGGGGGCGGGCTCGGGCGGGACTGGGGTGAGTGCGGCGTACTGGTCCTCGGTCAGCAGGCCGGCGCTCCAGCTGAAGCCGGCAGGGTGCACCTTCATCAGGTCGTGGGCGTCCCAGGACAGCACGTCGGCGGTGGCGGGCAGGTCGCGCAGCAGCAGGGCGGTGCGGGCCTGCGGGCCTTCGAGGAAGAGCACGCTGCTGATCTCGTTGCCGCCGCCGAGCACGTCCACCCACACGGTGTCGGGCCGGCGCGCGAGTCCGGCGGCGATCGCCTTGATCCGGCTGGGCCGGCAGCGGATCCGCAGCGCGATCGGCACCAGCCCGGGATGCCGGGCGGGGTTGCGGACGGCGGTCGGGCGCAGCACCCCGGAGTGCAGCAGCGGGGCGGCCCGGCGGACCACGGTGCGTTCGGAGACGCCCAGCACCTCGGCGACGGTGCGCCAGGAGGCCCGGGGCGCGGCCATCAGCACGGCGGCGATCCGGCGGTCGATGGCATCCAGCACGGGCTGCACCTGTCTCACTTCCGTCGGATTTCCATGATCGTTGGCGTACTTCGCGAAGCCGACACCTGGCTCCTCGCCGGTATCCGCCGTCCGACTGTAGACCTGAGGAGTCCCCGGCCAACAGGGCAACGACCAAGAGGGCGAGGACCAACGGGGCTACGACCAGCGGGGCGACGACCAGCGGGACGACAGGAAGGGCGGCAGCGATGAGCACGAACGAACGGCCCGTGGTGGAGACCGAGTCGGGCAGCGTCCGGGGGGTGGTCGAGGGCGCGGTCGCCGCGTTCCGGGGCGTCCCGTACGCGGCCTCCCCGGTGGGCGTGCGGCGGTTCGCCGCGCCCGCGCCGCACCCGGGGTGGCCGGGGGTGCGGGACGCGGCCCGGCCGGGACCGGCCGTCCCGCAGGACCCGTCCCGGCTGGAGGCGGTGATGGGCACCCGGGTGCCGGACTGGGCCGAGGACGGCTCACTGACCGTCAACGTCTGGGCGCCGCGCGGGGCGCAGGACCGGCCGGTGCTGGTCTGGTTCCACGGCGGCGGGTTCACCAGCGGCAGCGGCGGCTGGAGCTGGTACGACGGCGGCCGGCTGGCGGCGGCCGGCGACGTGGTGGTGGTGACCGCCAACTACCGCCTCGGGCCGCTCGGTTACCTGCACCTGCCGGAGGAGGGCGTGGAGAACCTGGGGGTGCGCGACCAGGCGGCGGTGCTCGGCTGGGTGCGGCGCAACATCGCGGCGTTCGGCGGGGACCCGCGCGGCCTGACGGTGGGCGGGCAGTCGGCCGGGGCGTTCTCCGCGCTCTACCTGGCGCTGGATCCGCTGACCGGCCCGCTGGTCGACCGGGTGATCACCCAGAGCGGCCCGTGGGGGCTCGCGCCGCAGGACCCCGGCGAGGCGGCGGAGCGCAGCCGCCGCCTGCTCGCCCTGCTCGGCGTCACCGGTGCGGCCGCGCTGCGCGAGGTGCCGGCGGACCGGTTGCTTGCCGCCTACCGCGAGCTGGCCGGCGAGCTCTCCCGAGCCGGCGACGTGGCGCCGCCGCTCTACCCGGTGCTCGGCGGGTTCGGCGTGCCCGAGCGGTGGGAGCGGGCGGTGGCGGCCGGCCGACTGGACGGCAAGGCGCTGCTGACCGGCACCACCGAGGACGAGATGACGGCCTTCTTCGCCTTCGACCCCCGGGTGCGGGCCCTCACCTTCGAGCAGGCGCGGGCCCTCGCCGGCGACCGGGCGGGCCGGTTCGACCAGTTGGCGGCGGCCGGCCCGGCCGCGGCCCTGACCGGGGTGGCGACCGAGCGCTTCTTCCGCGACGGCACGACGGCCATCGCCGACCACCACGCGGCTGCCGGGCACCCCGCCTACGTCTACCAGTTCGACCGGAGCCCCGACCCGGACCCGCAGCGCCTGGGCGCCGCGCACTGCGCCGAGCTGCCGTTCTTCTTCGACACCCTCGACGCCTACCCCGACAGCCCGATGCTCGGCGCCCCCTCCCCCGCCGCCCGCGAGCTGGCCCGCACCTTCTCCCGGGCGGCCGCCTCCTTCACCGCCACCGGCCGCCCCGAGGCCCCCGACTGGCAGCCGTACCGGCCGGGGGACCAGCTGACGGTGCGTCACTTCGGCTGAGCAGTGATCAACTCCCGCCCTGCGCCTCGCCGATCAGCGGGAGCCGCACCACCAGGTGCGCGCCACGGCCGACGGGCGGCTCCTCGGCCGCCACGCTGCCGCCCAGCGTGCCCGCGATGGTGCGCACCAGGGCCAGGCCCAGGCCGGCGCCGCCGGCGGCCCGGTTGCGGGCGGTGTCCAGCCGGACGAACCGGTCGAAGATCCGCTCGCGGTCGGCGGCCGGGATGCCGGGCCCGTCGTCGTCCACGGTCAGCTCGGCCCAGCCGTCGGCGGTCCGCAGCCGCACCGTCACGGTGCTGCCGGCGTGCCGGGCGGCGTTGTCCAGCAGGTTGCGCACCAGCCGTCCGACCAGCACCTCGCGGCCCGGCACGGTGGCCTCGGCCAGCTCGAACCGGTAGGCCGGCACCCGGTCGAGGTGGGCCCGCTCGGCGAGCTGCTCCGCCACCAGGTCGTGCAGCTCGACGCTCCCCGGCTCCCGCGCGACCGCACCGGCTGCCCCCTGCGCCCCCGCCCGGCCGGCCTCCTCGGTGCGGGCGAGCAGCAGCAGGTCGTCGGCCAGCTCCTGGAGCCGCTCGGTCTCGGCCAGCGCGCCGGCCGCCACGGCCGGCCAGTCGGCCTGCTCCGGGTGGGCGAGCGGCACTTCCAGCGAACTGCGCAGCGCGGCCAGCGGGCTGCGCAGCTCGTGCGAGGCGTCCGCGACCAGTCGGCGCTGCTCGGTGAGCGAGCGTTCCAGCTGGTCCAGCGTGTCGTTGGTGGTCTCGGCCAGCCGGGCGATCCGGTCCCGGCCCGGGGGCACCGGCACCCGCTCGTGGTAGGCGCCGTCGCCGATCTCGGCCATCCGGCGCCGGATCGACTCGACCGGCCGCAGCGCCAGGCCGGTGACCAGCCAGGCGGTGAGCGCGACGCAGAGCGAGGCGGCGGGCGCGAGGTAGCGCAGCAGGCTGGTGACGGCGGCGGCGGTCTTGTCGGCCTCCTGCGGGTCGACCATCACGTAGATGGTGAGCGACTGGTTGGGCAGGCCGACGACCCCGGAGTACTGCGCGATCTGGTCGCTGCTCAGCGGGTTGGTGACGCCCCGGTAGAACTGCAGGGTGCGGCCCTTGAGCGCGCTCGACTCCGGACCGGGTCCGAGGCCGGGCGGGAACGTCGCCGTGATCGGGCCGAAGGGGTTCACCCGGTCGGGGTGTTCCGTCATCTCCTGGTCGAGCGCCACCTCGTCCTGCGGGGTGAACGGCACCAGACCGGTGCGGTAGGCGCCGGTCTCGTACACCTGGAACATCTTGTTGGACCGCAGCCAGCGTCCGTCGACCGTCATCACCACGTAGGTGGCGTCCTGGTAGGACTCGTCGGGGCTGTTCGGGATCTTGGACTGCACGTTCTCCACGGCCGTCCCGGCCCGTTCCCGGGCCCGGCCGAGCAGTTGGCGGTGCACCGAGTCCTCGACCCAGAGCGCGATCACCGAGAAGGCGATCGCCGAGGCGATCAGCGCGCCGAGCGCGGCGCGGGCCCGCACGCCCGGCCAGGGCAGCCAGGACGGTATGCCGAGCGGCCGCCTTCCCATCGGCCTGCGGTCACCGCTCATGCCGCACCAGCCGGTAGCCGATCCCGCGCACGGTCTCGATCAGGCAGCCCGCGCCGGCCCGGTCCAACTTGCGCCGCAGCGCGGCCACGTAGACCTCCACGATGTTGACGTCGCCGCGGAACGCCGAGTCCCACACGGCGTCCAGGATCTCGGTCTTCGGCACCGCCTGGTCCGGCCGCCGGGCCAGGCACTCCAGCACGCCGAACTCCTTCCCGGTCAGCGGCAGCAACCGGTCGGCCACGGTGCAGCGGTGGGCCACCGGGTCGATCCGCAGGTCGGCCACCGACAGCACGCTGGGCCGGGTGGCCCCGCCCCGGCGCAGCAGGGCGCGCAGCCGGGCCGTCAGCACGACGTAGGAGAACGGCTTGGCGAGGAAGTCGTCCGCACCGCAGTCCAGCGCCTCGGCCTCGTCGTACTCGCCGTTCTTCGCGGTCAGGATCAGAATCGGCACCGCATTGCCCTCGTTGCGCAGTTCGCGGCAGACCCGGAATCCGTTGAGGCCGGGCAGCATCAGATCGAGCACGATCGCCGCGTAGTCGCCCTCGCGGGCCCGGGCCAACCCGTGCAGGCCGTCGCCGACCACGTCGACCGCGTAGCCCTCGGCCCGCAGGCCCTGGCCGAGCGACTGCGCGAGCCGCTCTTCGTCTTCCACCATCAAGAGGCGCATTCCCGCATCGTAGGTCAATTCCGCATTCCCGTGGAATCCCCTTGACCGATCCGCCGGGAAGGTCCGTCCTGAAAAATCCTCAGGTTCTTTCAGAATCCCTTCAGCGGCCTTTTCCTAATGTCGTCCGGGTGACTCGTGAACAGCCCGACGACAACTCCTGGCCGGTTTCCCTGATTTCCCCGTTCCGCCGAACGGCACGGACTTCTCCAGCATCCTGGAACTCCCTGATCCCGTGGCTGGGCGCACTCCCGATCGGCCTGTACTTCCTGGCGCTCGCACTGCCGCGCCAATGGCGGATGCAGACCACCGGGTTCGACCTCGGGATATTCGAGGAGGCGGTGCGCGGCTACGCCTCGGGCCACGCACCGGTGGTGGCGCTCAAGGGCGCCGGATTCGACCAGCTGGGCGACCACTTCAGTCCACTGCTCGCGGTGCTCGCCCCGGTCTACCGGCTCTTCCCGGGCGCGCAGACCCTGTTGGTCGCCCAGGCCGTGCTGTTCGCCCTCTCGACCGTGCCGGTCACCCGGACCGCCGTCGAACTTCTCGGCCGCGCGAGGGGCTTGGCCGTCGGTCTGGCGTACGGGCTGTCCTGGGGCCTGTGCCGGGCCGACCTGTTCGACTTCCACGAGGTGGCGCTGGCCGTGCCGTTGGCCGCCTGGTCGGTGGCGGCGCTGGTCCGGGGACAGCACCGGGCGGCGGTCTGCTGGGCGCTGCCGCTGCTGCTGGTCAAGGAGGACCAGGGGCTGCTGGTGGCCGGGATCGGCGTGCTGGTCTGGTGGCGCGGCGGGCGCCGGCTCGGCGCGGCCACCGTGCTCGCGGCGGTCGCGGGCACGCTGCTCGCGGTGCTCGTGCTGGTGCCGGCGTTCAACCCGGGCGGCAGCTACACCTACGCCGCCAACGGCGCCTGGCACGGCGACCCGCTGAACCGGCTGCTGCTGCCCGAAGCCAAGTGGCACACCGTCAAGCTGCTGCTGGCACCGACCCTCTTCGTCGCGCTGCGCTCCCCGCTCTGCCTGCTGACGGTGCTGCCGCTGGCGGCCCGGTTCTGGACGACCAACCCCACCTACTGGAGCACCGGGCTGCACTACAACGCCGTGCTGATGCCGGTGCTCTTCCTGGCCCTGGCGGACGGGCTGCGCCGACTGCCCCGGTGGACGGGCCCGGCGGCCCGCGCGATACCGGCGCTCGCCTTGGTGCTCGCCCTGGCGCACGCGCCGCGCCCCGACCTGTCCGGGCCCGACCCGCAGGTGCGCCAGGCCCGGCAGGTGCTCGCGGTGATCCCGGACGGCGCGACGGTGGCCGCCGCCAACCAGCTGGCGCCGCAACTCACCGACCGCTGCACGGTCTCGCTCTTCCCCTACCTGACCTACCCCAACGCCGCCGGATCGGTCGGACGCCCGGTGGCCCGCTGGGTGGCGGCGCTCGACCGCCCGGGCGACTTCCCGGTACCGGAGCCCGACCAGCTCACCGCGCTGGCCGCACTGCCGACGGCCGGCTACCGGGTGGTGGCGGCGGGCGGCGGCGTGACGGTGTACCAGTGGAACGGGAATTGACGACCAGTCAACTGCCGTCAAGGGTTGAGGGCGTAGAGCTTCCCGTCCCGACTGCCCGCGTAGAGCACGCTGTCGGCGAGCAGCAAGTGGCCCTGCACGGCGCCGCCGGTGGCGGCGGACCAGCGCTTCGCACCGTTCGCCGTGCCGACGGCGTACACGCTGTGGTCGTCGCTGCCGACGTAGACGGTGCCGCGACCCACCGTCGGCGAGGAGTCGATCGGCCCGCCCGTGGCGAAGGTCCACCGCAGGTGGCCGGTGGCGGCGTCGACGGCGTACAGGCTGTGGTCCTGGCTGCCCACGTAGACCGTTCCGTCGGCCACCGCCGGCGAGGAGGCGCCCATCGGCCCGGTGGTGTAGGCCCACTTCTGACTGCCCGTCGCCGCGTCCAGCGCGAACACCTTTCCGGCGTTCGCCGCGACGTACACCGTGCCGCCGTCGACGGCGGGCTGGTCGAGGACCGGGCTCGCCAGGTCGGCGGACCAGACGAGCACGCCGATCGGCGCCTCGAAGCAGTACACCTCGCCGTCGGTGCCGCCGAGGTACAGGTAGCCGCCGACCACCGTCGGCGACGCGGTCAGCTGGTCGTTGGTGCTGTAGGTCCAGTCCTGGCTGCCGGTGCCCGCGTCCAGCGCGTAGAGGACGCCGCTGCGGGCGCCGACGTAGACGAGTCCGCCGGCCGCCGTCAGCGCACCGGTGAGGGAGCGGCCGGTGAACGACCACTTCGTCACGCCGGTGGCCGGGTCGAGCGCCCGGAGGTCGCCGTCGGCCACCTCGTAGACGCTGTCGCCGTCCCGCGCGACGGCGGACTCCGCCTGGGACGCGGAGGCCACGTGCTCGGCCCACCGCTGGTGGCCGACGGTGTCCAACGCGTAGGCCGTGCCGTCCTCCCCGGCGGCGTACACGGTGCTCGGGGAGACCGCGGTGGTGAGCCCGGGGCCGCCCTTGGTGACGAAGGACCAGCGCACCCTCGGGGCCGTCCCGTTGGCCAGCGCCGCGACGGTGCCGCCCGCCACGGCCAGCGCCGCGACCACGGCGGCGAGGACCAGCAGCGGGCGGCGACCGCCCCGCGCCGGGCGGGCGCTCCGCCGGAGCCTGACGGTCGGTTCGGCCCGCTCGACGGCCGCGCGCCCCACCACCACGGTCGGCGGGTGCGCGGGCGCCGGCGGCGCGGCGAGCACGGCCCGCAGTCGCGCCGCGACCTGCGCCGCCCCGGCCGGCCGGTCCGCCGGATCCTTCGCCAGCAGTTGCGCCACCAGCGCGTCCAGCCCGGCCGGCACGCCGGGGCGGCGCGCGCTCGGCGGCTCGGGGGTGCGCCGCAGGTGGGCGAACATCAGCGCGCTGGCCTCGACGTCGGCGAACGGGCCGGCGCCGGTGAGCAGTTCGTGCAGCAGGCAGCCGAGCGAGTAGAGGTCGCCGCGGGTGTCCTGGCGGCCGGACTCGAAGCGCTCCGGCGGCATGTAGGCCAGGGTGCCCATGATGGTGGTGCTGGTGGTGCCGCCGCCCGCCAACGGCCGGGCGATGCCGAAGTCCAGCACCTTCACCGCCCCGGACGGGGTCAGCATCACGTTGCCGGGCTTGAGGTCCCGGTGCACGATGCCGGCGCCGTGGGCGGCCTCCAGGGCGTCGGCGATCAGCGCGGCCCACTCCACGGCCGGCTCGACCGGCGGCGGGCCGTCCTCCCGGAGCACCTGGGCCAGGGTCCGCCCGTGCACCAACTCCATGACCAGGAAGAGCGTTTCGTCGCCGTCCCGGCCCAGGTCGTGCACCGTGACCACGCCGGGATGGTTGAGCGCGCCCGCCGTCCGGGCCTCGCGGAAGAAGAGCTGGGCGGCGCCCGCGTCGTCCACCGGCGAGCGCAGCAGCTTCACCGCGACCTCGCGCCCGAGCATGGTGTCCAGGGCCGACCACACCTCGCCCATCCCGCCCCGACCGAGCAGCGCGCGCAGCTCGTAACGGTCCGCCAGGACCCGCCCCATTCGTCCCCCGTGGTGTGCTTGCCGCCTCATCGTCCGTCAGATCCGGCACATCCTAGGAAGCCTGCGGCGCCGGGCGCCTCAACCCTCGGGTTGAAAGATCGTGACAGCTGTACCTACTAGTATGTACAGTGATGCGGCAGGCCACCCACCCAGAGAGAGCGAGACGACACGTGCCCACCTCCCCCCGGTCGACCGCCGGTGCCCCGAACATCCCCGGCCGCACCGCGGCCGTCCTGCTGGACCAGCCGCTGCCCGCCCCGGTCACGGCGCACCGGGTGCAGATCCGCCGGATCACCCTCGCCCCGGGCACGGCCGCCGGGCTGCACGTCCACAACACCCCGGTCTTCGGCAACATCGAGACCGGCTCGGCCGTCTACCAGCTCGAAGGCGGACCGGCCGTGGTGCTGACGGCGGGCGACGTGTTCTACGAGCCGGAGGGCGCCCGGGTCGCCCGCTTCGACGCGCAGGACGCCGGGGTCACCTTCCTCGGCTACTTCCTCCTCGACACCGACCAGCAGCCCGAGATCGAGCAGCCCGAACAGTGACCTGGTGAGTCGTCTCTTGAACCGGCGAGCCGTCAGGCCGCCAGCCGGGCCTGGCGCCGGTAGCTGCCCGGCGCCTGGCCGTACTCCCGCTTGAACGCCTTGCCGAGCGCGTACTCCGAGCCGTAGCCGGTCTGTTCGGCCACGGTGCTCAGCGGGATGTCGCCCTCGCGCAGCAGCTTGGCGGCGGTGGTCATCCGCCAGCGGGTCAGGTAGGCGAGCGGGGGCTCGCCGACCAACTCGGCGAACCGGCGGGCGAACCCGGCCCGGGAGAGGCCCGCCTCGGCCGCCAGCGAGGCGACGGTCCACTGGGCGGCGGGTTCGGCGTGGATCGCGGTGAGGGCGGCCGCCGTGGCCGGGTCGCGCAGCGCGCCCGCCCAGCCGCCGGCGCTGCTCACCGGCTGGTCCTCCAGCCAGGCCCGCAGGATGTAGAGCAGCAGCGAGTCGATCAACAGCGGCACGATCCCGTGCGAGCCGGCCCGCGGGTTCTCCAGTTCGCCGCCCAGCAGCTGGACGGCGGCGGTGAGTTCGGGGTGCGCCCCGGGCCGGGCGGGCAGGTGGATCAGCGCCGGCAGCTGGGTGAAGAGCGGGTGCGGGCTGCGCCCGGTGTCCAGGTGGTAGGCGCCGCAGAGCAGGTCGGCCGCCACCCCGTCACCGCCCAGGGTGATCCGGGCGATCGGCCCGTCCTGCGTCTTCTCGTACCCTTCGGGCCCGACGGCGGGCGTGCCGGGGTGGTCCGCGAGCACGTGGCCGCGCCCGTCCCGCAGGAAGACCACGTCGCCGGGGCCGAGCGCGAGTCTGGTGCCGCCGCCCCCTTCGCTGTCGTCGAGCAGCCAGCAGGTGCCGCGCAGCACCACGTGGAAGCTCGCCCCCGGCACCGGCGCGAGTTGCAGCCCCCAGGGCGCCCGGCCGGCGGTGCGGGCGGACACCGGCGAGCCGGTGCGCATGGCGGCGAGCGCCTCGGTCAGGACGTCCATCGTGCCTCCCCAGGATGGGTGCCGGGCGGGCCGCTCGGCGCGGCCCGCCCGGCTGTTGCCGTTGTCGGTGCTGTCGTCAGTCGGTGCTGTCGTCAGTGTGGCTGTCGTCAGTGTGGCTGTCGCGGGTCAGACCGTCAGCACGATCTTGCCCTGCACGTGGCCGTCCTCGACCAGCGCGTGCGCCTTGCCCGCCTCGTCGAGCGGGAAGGTCTGCTCGACGAAGGGGCGGATCTTGCCCTCGTCGACCAGGGCGGCGATCGCCTCCAGCCCCGCGTAGTCGGGCTCCACCGAGACCCCGACGAACCGCCGCCCGGCCGCCCTGACCTTGGCGGCCAGCTCCTCGTCGCGGTGCTCCAGGATGGTGACCAGGGTGCCGCCCTCGCGCAGCACGGCCAGCGAGCGCTCGCCCTCGGCGTTCGAGTCGAAGACCACGTCGACGTCCTTGAGCACCGAAGTGAAGTCCACCGCACGGGAGTCGATCACCTCGTCGGCGCCCAGGCCCCGGACGAACTCCTCGCGGGCCGCGCTGGCCAGCGCGATCACGTACGCCCCACGGGCCTTGGCGATCTGCACCGCGAGGTGGCCGACGCCGCCGGCCGCGCGGTGCACCACCACCTTGTCGCCCTCGCCGATCTTCGCCAGGTCGACCAGGCCCTGCCAGGCGGTGAGCGCGGCGAGCGGCAGCGCGGCGGCGTGCACGTGGTCCAGCGAGGCGGGCTTGAGGGCGAACTGCCGTGACGGGGCGGCGACGTACTCCGCGTAGCCACCCGCCTGGCGGGGGAAGAACGGCATCCCGTAGACCTCGTCGCCCACCTCGTAGCGGGCGCCGCCGGCGGCCTCCACGACCACACCGGAGACGTCCCAGCCGAGCACGAACGGCGGCTCGCCGAGCAGCGGGAAGGCACCGGAGCGGACGAAGGTGTCCACCGGGTTGATCGCACTGGCGTGCACCTTGACCAGGACCTCGCCGGGCAGCGGGGTGGGACGCTCGGTCTCCACGACCTCCAGCACCTCGGGGCCGCCGAAGGTCTTCTGGGTGACAGCGCGCATGGTGTCCACTTCCTTCTCGGATCAGGGGAGTTGGTACGGCTGCGGTTCGTTGCCGCAGTTCGTCAGCTCGTCGTTGCTGCGGTTCGTCCGCTTGACGTGGTCAACATTAGGCCGGGGCCCGTGGACGGAAAATGGCCTCGGGTCCAGGTTTCATGTCCGAGCGTCTAGGCGACTGCGGGCCTTGGCCATCCCGCTCGCGCATGCTGACAGTTCGTCAACTCTGGCGCAGTGAAATATCACATGGTAGACATGTTCCCATCAATGCCCGCCCCGTCGTCTCCACCCTCCCGAAAGGACCAGGCCGTCATGCTCCGTTCCGTTCTGCTCGCCGCCGGCGCCGCCTCGATCGCGCTGCTCGGAGCCGCTCCCGCCATCGCCTCGCCGGTGGTGCCGGCCTCCCCCGTGGTGCCCGCGTCCCCCGTGGTCCCGGCCTCGCCGGTCGTGCCCGCGTCCCCGGTCGTGCCCGCGTCCCCCGTGGTCCCGGCGTCACCGGTCGTGCCGGCCAGCCCGGTCGTGCCGGCGATCCGCTACTGACGCCGACAGCACCGCCGTTGACCGGGGAGCGGCAGCACCGCTCCCCGGTTCCTCGACAGTTCGGCAACCGAACCGTCGCGACCGGCCCCGCTCCCCCACCCCTCGGCTACGATCCGGCCCGTGGACTCCCTGATCGGCAGTCAGACCGCGGCCTTCCCACCGCTGTTGCCCGAGGACCCGGCGGAGATCGGCCGCTACCGGCTGCTCGCCCGGCTCGGCGCCGGCGGGATGGGCCGCGTCTACCTGGCCCGCTCCGCCACCGGCCACACCGTCGCCCTCAAGGTGATCCGCGCCGAGTTCGCCGAGGACCCGGAATTCCGCCGCCGGTTCCGCCGCGAGGTGGCGGCCGCCCGCGCGGTCGGCGGGGCCTACACCGCCGCCGTGGTGGACGCCGACACCGAGGGCCCGCTCCCCTGGCTCGCCACCGCCTACCTGCCCGGCCCCAGCCTGGCCGGCGTGGTGCGCAGGTCCGGCCCGCTGCCGGAGCACACCGTCCGGGCGCTCGCCGCCGGGCTGGGCGAGGCGCTCGGGGCGATCCACCGGTGCGGCCTGATCCACCGCGACCTCAAGCCCTCCAACGTGCTGCTCGCCGTGCCCGGGCCGCAGGTGATCGACTTCGGGATCGCCCGCGCCGTCGAGGGCAGTGACCTGACCTCCACCGGGATCGTCATCGGCACGCCCGCCTACATGTCCCCCGAGCAGGCCGCCGACCAGGTGCTGACACCGGCCTCCGACGTCTACTCGCTCGGCTCGGTGCTGGCCTTCGCCGCGACCGGCGCGAGCCCGCACGGCAACGCGGGCCACGGCGCCGCCACGCTCTACAAGGTGATCCACGAGGACCCCGACCTCGGCGACGTCCCGCCCCCGCTGCGGGAGTTGATCGGCGCGCTGATGTCCAAGCGGCCGGCCGACCGGCCCGACCCGCGCGCCGCCGCCCGCCTGCTGGCACCCGACGGCGCGGCCGCCCTCTTCACCCGGGCCTGGCTGCCGACCGAGGTCGCGGGCGAGCTCGCCCGCCACGCCGCCGTCGCGCTCGACCTGGCCGCCCCGCTGCGCGCACCGGCGGACGCCGAGCCAGGCGCACCGGCGGACGAACCCGCTGCCCCGCCCGCCGACGCCGCTCCCCTGGTGAAGTCGGCCCCACCGCCCCGCCCCCGCCCCGCCGTGCCGCAGTCGCTGCCCCGCCGACTGCTCGTCAGGACGGGCTTCCTGGCCGCAGTGGGCGGAGCCGGCTGGCTGGCCATCAGGATGAACGCGCCCTCCGCGCCGTCCCCGGGCCCCTCCAGCAGCCCCGACGCCTCCCCACTGCCGGCCCCCGAGTCGGGCGGCACCCCGCCGGCGCCGCTCTGGCACCAGGCCCGCGACAGCCTCGCCACCGTGCTGGTCGCCCCGGCCGACAAGACCGTCGCCGTGCTGCTCGGCACCGTCGAGGCGCTCGACTCCACCGACGGCACCACCCGGTGGCACTCCGGCCTGAGCCCCGACTCCTCTGCGGTGGTGGACGGTTCCGCGCTCTACGTCTGCGACGGCGAGACCGGCGAGACCCGGGCCTTCGACCTGACGACCGGTCAGCAGCTGGAGAAGCTGGTCCGGGGCGAGGGCGAACTGCTGGCCGTGGACGGCGATGTGGCCTGCTTCCGCGCCGCCGCGTCCGCCGACCGGAAGACCTACCGGCTGACCGGGCACTCCTTCAGCAGCTCCCGGACCTGGCAGAGCGAGCCGCTCGACGGCACCGTCTACCCGAGCGCCGGCACCCTGATCACCAACCGGACCGGCAAGGTCGTCGCCCTCAACGAGCTGGACGGGTCGGTGAAGTGGTCCACCGCCACGGTGGACGCCGGGGTCCAGGTGCTCGCCGCCGACTCCGGCACCTACTTCACCGCCGACCCGCTGCCCGACGCCACGCTGACCGCCTACGACCTGGCCTCCGGCACCGTGCACTGGTCCACGGCGGCGCCGGGCGTCTCCGGCCGGATCACCGGCGCGGGCGCGGCGAACGGCATGGTGTACGCCGTCCTGCAGTTGGACGATCCCTACGGTGCGGGCGCCGTGTTCGCCATGCGCACCTCCGACGGCTCGCCGCAGTGGCTCTGGACCTCCCCCGTGCGGCTCGCGGCCGCCGCGCCCGTGGTGGTCGGCGACAAGCTGATGGTGCTCGCCGCCGGCACCGACGGCGCGAGCGTGGTCGCCGTCGGCCTCGCCGACCACCGCACCGCCTGGGTCCACCGCAGCCCCGCCGAGGGCAGCGCGACGCCGCTCGGCCAGCCGAACGCCCGTGGCCTGAGCACCGACGGGAGCGCGGCGATCTTCTGGAACAACGGCTACATCACTGCCCTGCCCGCCTGAACTACCCTGCCGGCCTGAACTACCCTGCCGGCCTGAGCCGCGCCGCGTGCACCCGCACCGGCAGCCCCGAGCGGCTGACCGCCGTCCGCTCGAAGCCCAGCCCGATCTTCTCGGCGACCCGTTGGGAGGGCAGGTTGTCGGGGTGGATGAGGGCGATCAGGCGGCTCACCCCGAGCACTTCGCGGGCATGGTCCCGGCAGGCGGCCGCGGCCTCGGTCGCGTAGCCGCGCCCCTGCCGATCGGCCCGGACGTGGTAGCCGACCTCGATCTCGGTGACGCCCTCGACGAGTTGCGGCGTCAGGCCGCAGTCGCCCAGGTACTCCCCGGTCGCCGTCAGGCGCACCGTCCAGAGCCCGAACCCGCGCTCCGCGTAGAGCCCTCGGTTCCATTCGAGCCAACCGCGCGCCTCCTCCCGGGTCTTGGGACGCGGGTAGTACCGCATCACCTCGGGGTCGGCGAGCAGCGCGGCCAGGTCGTCGAGGTCGCCCTCGACGATCTGACTGAACGTCAGCCGTTCGGTGGGAGGCGGGAACCGGGTCGCAGCGATCACGACCGGCCAGCCTACGCGGCCGCTCAGCCCACCGTCTCCTCGCGCACCCACTCCAGGTACCCGGGCGCTCCGGCCACCACCGGCACGGCGATCACCTCCGGCACCTCGTAGCCGTGCCGCTCGCCGATGAACCCGGTCAGCGGGCCGGCCAGGTCGGCCCTGGTCTTGAAGTCGATCCGCCACTCCCCGGCCTCCTGCACCTCCCCCTCCCACCAGTACACCGACCGCACCGGGTACACCTGCGCGCAGGCCGCCAGCCGCGCCTCCACCACCTGCCGGGCGAGCGCCCGCGCCTTCGGCTCGTCCTCGTGGGTAGTGGTCACCACGACCAGATCGGCGTTCGTCGTCATGGGGCGCAGGCTACTCGGGCCGGGCTGCTGACGGTCGATTTGTGGCCCCGTCGGCGCTTCCGCCATGATCCCGGACGTGCGAATACCCATGTCTCTCCGGATCACCGCCGTCGCCGTCGCCCTGGCGGGCGCGCTGACGGCGTGCGGGCCGGACCGGTCGGCCTCGCCGGTCGTCGCGTCCTCCGCCGCGCCGAGCGTGTCGGCCACGGCGGCGCAGCCGTCCGCCCCGTCGGCGCCATCGACCTCCGCCTCCGCTTCGGCCACTCCCAGCATTGACCCGAGCTCCAACCCGGCGGGTGCGGCCCTGACGGCGAGTCTGCTGCCGCTGCCGGCCGGGGCGCACGAGTGGCCGGACCAGACCGGACTCCAGGACGTCGACGGCTTCGTCAAGCTCCTGTACGCGCCGTCCGCCCAGCAGGGCGAGCTGCCGATCATGACCCGGCGCGGCTTCGTGGTCGCGGCCACCAGGGCCTGGCGGGCCCAGGACGGCACCCAGGTGCACGCCTACCTGGTCAAGTTCACCGCCCCCACCGGCGCGGCGAGCTGGTACGACGGGATGACCGCCTCCTGGCGGGACAACCCCGACGAGGGCACCGTCTTCGAGGACTCGGCCGACCAGGCCACCGGTCTGTCCGTCACCAAGCTGGACAAGCTCGGCAACGCCGGCGCGATCCTGATGGCCCACCAGGGCGACACCGGGATCTACCTCCACTACTTCACGGCCGCCACCCCCGACCAGGCCGGTGTGAGCGCCCTGATGCACCAGCAGCTCAACCTGCTCGCCCACCCGGCGGCACCCCCGGCCGCCTGAGCAGCGCCAATCGCCCCTCAGCCGGCCTGGTCGAGCGTCAGCCGGCTCCGCACCGGCCGACTGCGCCACATCGCCACCAGCTGCGGGTACCCATGGACCAAGGCGCGCGCCCCGGCCAGCGCGGCGGCGCGCGCCGGGCCGGTCGCGGGGAAGTCGAAGCCGGTGTCCTGGACTTCGAGCGCGCCCACTCCGGCGAGGTCGGGGCGGGCGGCGAAGCAGAGCTCCAGGTCGACCCGCCAGTACTGCGGCTGCCCGCCCGCCTCCCGGTCGGGCACGGCGAACTGCCGCCCGAAGCAGAGCGAGGGCAGGCCGTCGTTCCAGGAGTAGCTGCCCCACTCGGCGATGAACCCGTCGCCGTCGTCCGCAACGTCGGCCACGCCGACGACCGGCACCTGGGCGAACTCCTCGAACGCCGCCCAGGCCGCCTCGACATCGTCGACCGCCTCCGGATCGAGCCCGTGGCGGCGCAGGATCCCCGCGAACAGCGCACGACTGGCGCGCCAGTCGACGGGCCCGGCGGTCACTCCTCCTCCGGCAGCAGCGGGAAGACCCGGGACACCACGGCCACCGGCCGGGCCCGCCCCGGCCGCCGGGCCGGGTCGCCCTCGCGGCCCGCGTACGGGGTGAGCAGGCGGCGCACCTCCCCCGAGACCAGGGCCATCTCCTCCGGCGTCAGGTAGAGCACCGCGCTGAACGCCTCGTCCTGCCGCCACTCGGGCTCGGCCGCCGCGCGGCGGGCCAGCCAGCGCCGGTAGCTCTCGTCCTCCAGCCCACGGGCCAGCTCGCCGAACTCCCCGCTCGCATCCCCCGCCGCCGCTTCGCCCTCGGGGCGCCGCAGCCGCCAGGGCCGGGCCCGCCCGTCCGGGGCCGGCGCCTCCTCGATCAGCCCGTACCGCGCGAGCCGGCGCAGGTGGAAGGAGCAGAGCCCCGAGCTGTAGCCGAGCCGGGCGGCGGCCGTGCTGGACGTGGCGGTCCCCTCCTCCGCGAGCAGGCGCAGCAGGGCGGTGCGCACCTCGTGCTCGGGCAGTTCTTCGACTGCGGGAACCTGCTGATCTTCAGTCACTTTGCAAAGTCTGCTACTTTGCAAAGCCGATAGCAAGCAATCGCAGGCGATCGCAAGCAGTGGAAGCCGCCCGAAAGGCCGTCAGATGTCGAGCCCCACCCCGTCCCGCCCCACCGTGCTGCTCCAGGGCTCCCCCGTCCCGGACCACCCGGTCGTCCCGCCCACCGGCGAGGTGCTGCGGATCACCGAGGTCGGCGAGCAGGTGCTGCACCGCCGGTGCCGCGAGGCCGGCCCCGCCGACTTCGGCAGCCCCGAGCTGGCCAAGCTGGTCGACGACATGTTCGCCACCATGTACGTCGCCGAGGGCGTCGGCCTGGCCGCCAACCAGGTCGGCGTCGACCTGCGGCTCTTCGTCTACGACTGCTACGACGAGGAGGGCGTGCGGCACGTCGGCCACGTGCTCAACCCGGTGCTGGAGCCGACCCCGCTGCACCGCCGCCGCCTGGTCGAGGAGCAGGAGGGCTGCCTCTCCGTGCCGGGCGCCAACCGCCCGCTGGTCCGCCCGGACCACAGCGTGCTGCACGGCGTGGACCAGCACGGCCAGCCCGTCACCATCGAGGGCACCGGCTACTTCGCCCGCTGCCTCCAGCACGAGACCGACCACCTGCTCGGCCGGCTCTACCTGGACCGCCTCGGCAAGCGCGACCGGCTGAAGGCCATGCGCCAGTGCTCCGAGAACCGCGAGACGGTCTTCGCCGAACGCGCCGCCCGGGCCGACCAGCTGGACCTCGACCGGCGCTGACCGCTGTCCCGGCCCGGGGCCTGCGGACCCCCGCGTCCCGGCGGTCCGACCGCGCGACATACTGTCGTTACCATCGGCCGGGCCCACCGGTGCACGAAGGGCCCGGGCGGGCAGACGGGAAAGAAGCGGGAAAGAAAGCGGAGAAGGCGGAGATGGCGGAGCAGCGGCCCCCGAGCGGGCGCAGAGCGTCCGGGGAGCTGGAGGGCAGCGTCCTGGCGGTGCTCTGGGCGGCCCCGGGCCCGCTGACGGCTGCTCAGGTGAACGAGCGCCTGCCCGGCCGCCTCGCCTACACCACCGTGGTGACGATCATGTCCCGGCTGCACGAGAAGGGCACGCTGCGCCGCGAGCGGATCGGCCGCTCCTTCGCCTACGCTCCGGTGCGCGACGAGGCCGCGCACACCGCGCGGCAGATGCACTCGCTGCTGCAGCGCGGCTCGGACCGGGAGGCGGTGCTGGCCAGGTTCGTCTCGGACCTGACCGACGAGGACGAGGAGCTGGTGCAGCGGCTGCTGGCCGGCCACCCCCCGGTCCCGCCGCCGGTCGAGCGAGAGGACCGCTGACGCGTGGGCCCGAGCTTCCTCACCCCCCTGGTGGTCAGCGGTGCGCTGGCCCTCGCCGCGCCGCGGCTGACCCGGTCGATGGCGCCGGCCCCGGCCGCCCGGGTGCTGGCCGCGGCCGGGGTGGTCGCGGCCACCTCCTGGCTCGGCGCGCTCGGGCTGCTGGCCTTCACCGGGCTGGGGCAGCTCCGGGTGGTGGCCGACGCGGAGCTCTGGTCGGTCTGGTACCTGCACTCGCAGGAGCCGTTCGGGCTGCTGCTGGCGACGCTGTGCGGGCTGGCCCTGGTGGTCGGCACGGCGCGGGCGGCGCGGCTGGCCCGGCGGCGCGGCGGCGTGCTGTTCCAGGCGTGGCGCCGGTGCCGTGCGCTGCCGCGCTCCGGCGGCGACCTGACGGTGGTGGAGGATCCCCTGCCGGAGGCGTTCGCGCTGCCGAACCTGCCCGGCCTGCGGGGCCGGGTGGTGGTCTCGACCGGGATGCTGCACGCCGTCGAGGGGGCGGAGCTGGCCGCGCTGCTCGCGCACGAGCGGGCGCACCTGCGCCACCGTCACCACGTCTTCCTGCTGGCGCTGCAGCTCTCGGCCGCCGCCTGTCCGCTGCTGGGCCCGCTGGCCCGGGAGGGCGGGTACGCGATCGAGCGCTGGGCGGACGAGGAGGGCGCGCGCGAGGTCGGGGACCGGGCCGTGATGGCCCGGGCGCTCGGCCGGGCCGCGCTGGCCCGCAAGTCCGGTGACCGCTCCGGTGACCGCTCCGGGGATGGTCCGCCGGGTGCCCGGCCGCCGTCGGCCGGGCCGCCCCGGGGACGGCCGGAGCCGCTGCTGCCGGCCACCGGCGGTCCGGTGCCGCGGCGGATCCGGGCGCTGCTGGCGCCGCCCGCGGCGACCCGGCGGGCTCCGCTGGTGGCCGCGGCGCTGCTGACGGCGGCCTGCTGGACCAGCCTCGGGTTCGCGGCGAGTTCCACCCACGACCTGTTCCACACCGCGAAGCAGGTCTACGTGCTGCGGCACCCGACCGCCCCGCACGGCTAGCGGGGTCGGGCCTCGGGGGTTCCCCCTAGATCGGCCCCGAGCTCTCCCGGATTTCCGGGTGCGGGCCCGGAGCCGAACTACTACACGTTGTAGATTGACCAACGGCCCCGCGATCTCCGACCGACCGCACCACGCGCACGCGCACCTGCCACGCGCACCTGCCCCCGTCCACCGACCCCAGGACCAGTCCATGACGCTCACACCCACCCACCGGCCACCGACCACGGCGGCGGATCCGGTCGGCCGGCGCGCCGGGCGCGGCCTGCTCCCCGCGAGCTGGCTCCGGGTCGGCCGGCCCGCCTGGTGGGCCGAGCTGCTCCTGATCGGCGCCGGCTGGATGCTCTACAACGCGACCCGCAACGCCGTCCCCACCCACAAGGACGCCGCGCTGCAGCGCGCGAGCGACCTGCTGAGCCTGGAACGCCACCTGCACATCAGCTTCGAGCTGTCGGCGAACCACGCGGCGAACAAGATCACCTGGCTGATCGTCGGGATGAACTACTACTACGCGACGCTCTACATGGTCGGCCTGGTCGGCGTGCTGCTGTGGCTCTACGTCCGCCGGCCCGAGCAGTACCGGTCGGCGCGGACGGCGCTGTGCGTGGCCTCGTTCAGCGCGCTGGTCGGCTTCTACTGCTTCGCGCTGGCCCCGCCGCGCTTCCTGACCGGCGAGGGGTTCATCGACACCACCGTGGTCCACCACACCTGGGGCTCCTGGGCCTCCAGCTCGGTCTCCAGCGTCTCCAACCAGTACGCGGCGATGCCCTCGATCCACATCGCCTGGTCCACCTGGTGCGGCGTGGTGATGTTCAAGCTGGCGAAGAGCCGGATCATGCGCACGCTCGGCGTGCTCTTCCCGTTCTGCACCTTCGCGGTGATCATCTGCACCGGCAACCACTACGAGGCCGACGCCGTCATGGGCGCGCTGATCGTCGTGGTCGGCTTCCTGGTCCAGCGCCTGCTGACCGGGCGCCCGGCCTTCCCACCACGCGACTGACACCCGGTCACCACACGACACGAACGGCCCGACGCACCCCGCGCGGGCCGTTCGCCGTTGTGTCCCGTGGCAAGCTGGCCCTGCCCTGTCAACCCACCAAGGAGCACCATGACCTCGGTCAAGCTGCAGACCAACCACGGCGACATCGTCCTCGAACTGGACGAGGAGAAGGCGCCGCAGACCGTCGCCAACTTCCTGGAGTACGTGAACGCCGGGCACTACGACGGCACGATCTTCCACCGGGTGATCAACGGCTTCATGATCCAGGGCGGCGGCTTCACCCCCGACATGCGGCAGAAGCCGACGAAGCCGCCGGTCCAGAACGAGGCGAACAACGGCCTGAAGAACCAGGCCTACACCGTCGCGATGGCCCGCACCAACGACCCGCACTCGGCCACCGCGCAGTTCTTCATCAACGTCGGCGACAACGAGTTCCTCAACCACACCGCGCCGAACCCGACCGGCTGGGGCTACGCCGTCTTCGGCCGGGTCACCGAGGGCCAGGACGTGGTGGACGCGATCAAGGGCGTCCGCACCGGCTCGGCCGGCGGGCACGCGGACGTGCCGAAGGACGCCGTGGTGATCGAGAAGGCCACCGTCGTCGGCTGACCCACCGTCATCGGCCGACCCGACGCCGCCGATGGCCCGGTCGCCGGATTCCGGTTGCCGGGCCATCGGAAATGAGAAATTCCGATTTCCCAATACCGGGGCCCTGACTCCTCGCTACCCTCTGGGCGCATGGAGGACGACAGAACGGCAACTGAGTTCGGCGGCATGCTGATCGGTGCGGCGCTCCTGGCCGTCGCCCTGTTCCTCCCGGTCCTGAGTTTTCGTTACGCACCGCCCGGCGGCGCGGGAATCGTGGCCGGCCATTCGATCAAGGCCTTCACCGACCCCATCACCGGGTGGCAGCTCGCCCAGCAGAGCTGGTCGCACATCCGGCTGTTCTTCGGATTCGTGATCGTTCGCCTGCTCCTCCCGATCGCCCCGGGGCTGGCGGCGCAGGTGCGCCGGAAACTCCAGGTCAGCGCCTCCTACTCGCACGCGCTGGTGCACATCCTCTTCGTCGTCGCGCTGCTCGCGATGATCGGCCTCGCCGTCGCCGTCGGCACCGTCGTCATGCCCGCCAACGGCGAGGCCGGAATCGCGGACTCGCTGCACAACACCAAGTCGATCATTCCGGGCGACTCGGTGCCGGCGGACGCCAACGATCCCGGAACTCCCTACCTGGCCGCCTCGCTGGGCGCGGGCTTCTACTTCCTGGCGGCGGGAATGCTGGTGAGTGCGGTCAGCATGTGGCGCAAGGTCGTGCTCGCGTTCGTCGCCCTGATCGCCGTCATCATCGTGCTGAGTTTCATCGACGGGATCGCCGGCGCCCGGCTCAACGAGTCCTTCCTCCACCATCTCGACGGATTCCGCTGATCCGGCTGGATCAGCGGAGTCCGACCGCACGTCAGGAGTCGAAGCCCAGCCCGAACCGGTCCAGGGTGCGCAGCCACAGGTTGCGCCGGCCGGCGCTGCGGTCGGCCAGGTCCAGGGAACGCTTCGTCAGCTCGATGCCGATCCAGCGCACCGGCTCGGGCGGGAACGGCAGCGGCTTGCGGCGCACCATCTCCAGCGCGGTGCGCTCGGTGCGCCCGCCGGCCAGCAGGTCGAGCATCACCTCGGCGCCGAAGCGGGTGGCGCCCACGCCGAGGCCGGTGTAGCCGGCGGCCAGCGCGACCTTGCCCCGGTAGGCGGTGTCGAAGAAGGCCGAGAACCGGGTGCAGGTGTCGATCGCGCCGCCCCAGCTGTGGGTGAAGCGCAGGCCCTCCAGCTGCGGGAAGGTCTGGAAGAAGTGGGTGGCCAGGGTGCGGTAGGTGCGCGGTCGGTGGTCGTACTCGGCGCGCACCCGGCCGCCGTAGTGGTAGACGGCGTCGTAGCCGCCCCACAGGATCCGGTTGTCGGCGGAGAGCCGGTAGTAGTGGAACTGGTTGGCGCTGTCGCCCAGGCCCTGGCGGCCCTGCCAGCCGATCGAGGCGAGCTGCTCGGCGCTGAGCGGCTCGGTCATCAGCGCGTAGTCGTAGACCGGGACGGTGTGCGCGCGGGTCCGCTTGACCAGCGAGGGGAAGACGTTGGTGCCCAGCGCCACCTTGCCGGCGAAGATCCGGCCGTAGGGGGTGCGCACGGCCATGCCGTGGCCGTGTTCGGCCAGGTCGGTGGCCCGGGTGTGCTCGAAGATCCGCACGCCCTGCTCGGCGCAGGCCCGCTTGAGGCCCCAGGCGAGCTTGGCCGGGTTGACCATGGCGACGCCCTCCTTGTCCCAGAGGCCGCCGAGGTAGGTCGGGGAGTCGACCTCGGCGCGCATCGCGTCGCGGTCCAGGAAGGTCAGTTCGCTGCCGAGGCCGGCGGCCAGTTCGGCGACCTCGTGCAGGTCGTCCAGCTGGTAGGGCTCGGTGGCGACGTCGATCTCGCCGGTGCGCTCCCAGTCGCAGTCGATCGCGTAGCGCTTGACGCTGTCCTCCATCTCCTGGAGGTTGCGCTCGCCGAGCCGCTCCAGCCGGGCCAGCTCGTCGGGCCAGCGCTGCTGGCCGTTGCCCAGGCCGTGGGTGAGGCTGGCGGCGCAGAACCCGCCGTTGCGGCCGGAGGCGGCCCAGCCGACCTCCTGACCCTCGATCAGCACCACGTCCAGGCCGGGGTCGCGCTCCTTGGCGATCAGCGCCGTCCACAGTCCGCTGTAGCCGCCGCCGACCACCAGCAGGTCGCACTTCACGTCGCCGACCAGGGCGGAGAGCGCCTGCGGCCGCCCGGGGTCGTCCAGCCAGAACGGGGTGGGCTTGGCGTCCTGGAGGGAGCGGACGGGATCCATGGTGTTCCTTCGCTGCCGTGCGGGGGTGGGGGTGGGCCTGGTGGGGGGTCAGGCCGGGTCGTCGGTCTCGGGCAGGGTGAGGGCGTAGGCCTTGCGGAGGGTCTCGTGCACTGTCCAGACCGTCCGGTCGCCCTGGTGCAGGACGCCGGCGTCGCCGGGGCCGACTTCCAGGGTGGGGCCGCCGGCCACCTCGATGGTGGCCCGGCCGCTGAGCACCACGAAGAGTTCGTCGGTCTCGGTGTCGGTCACCACGCCCGGGGTGATCTGCCAGATCCCGCGCAGCTGGCGGCCGTCGGCGGACTCCCAGAGCACCCGGCCGGTCACCTCGGGGGTGCCGGAGACGATCTGCGCGGGGTCGAGCGGCTCGGGTTCGAGCTCGGCGTCGGGGATGTACAGGGCGAAACTGTTGCTCATGGTTGCGACGCTATCCACCGCCGCGCCGGGCGGCAGGAGGCACACTGTGTGGCTGACGGCGCGGTGGCTGACATGCCGTAAGCGCACCGGCGCCGGGCCCGGACGCGCCGGTGCCGCGCCCGGCCCCGATGGGGGGCGGTTCCGGACGCGGCACCAGGTCAGTGGGGTACTGCGGGGTTACGGGGTTACGGGGTTACGGGGTTACTGGGCGACGGTGGCCGGGTCGGGGACCGGCGCGGCCACGGCCCGGCGGGCGTTGCGGGCCCGGCGGTAGGCCAGCGGGAAGTAGAGCACCACGGTGCCGGCGACGATGCCGACCGCGTAGAGCACCGCCTTGCTGCCGTTCTCGCTGTACTGCTGCCAGGCCGCCCAGGAGCAGACGCTGGTGAGCAGCAGCACGATCGCCGCGATGCTGAACCAGCCGCCGGGGATCCGGTAGGGGCGCTCCAGCTGCGGCTCGCGGATCCGCAGCGCGATCAGCGCGGCCACCTCCAGCAGGATGCCGAGGTTGGTGAGGAAGACGTCGAAGATCACCAGGTTGGTGAAGCTGTTCAGGCAGAACAGCGCGTAGATCACCGAGGAGCCGATGATCGAGACGATCGGCACCTGGTAGCGCCGGCTCTCCTTGGCCACCCAGGACGGGAAGTAGCCGTCCTGGGCCAGCACCAGCGGCAGCCGGGAGTTGGAGGCGAGCAGCGCGGAGAACATCGCGACGGCCGCGAACATCCCGCCGACCGTCACGGTCACCTGGAGCCAGGGGCCGGCCAGCACCTTGGCCACGTCGGAGAACGACCCGGCGGCCCAGCCCTGCCAGCCGGCGTCGCCGCCGGCGCCGACCGAGAGCGCGGCGAGCGAGGGCAGCAGGTAGCCGACCACGATCAGCGTCACGGCCATGCCGAGCGCCTTGGGCAGGTGCTTGCGCGGGTTCTCCATCTCCCCGGCCACGTTGGACACGCTGTCCCAGCCGGAGTAGTTCCACATCACGATGAACAACCCGGCCCCGAAGGCGTGCCACATCGACTGGTTGGAGGCGGTCATCGTGCTCACCGGGTTGATCCCGTGGCCGATCAGGTGGGAGACGCCGACCACGGTGAGGATCAGCATCGGGGTCAGGCAGATGATCGCGAAGAGCACCGAGGACTCGCCGACCCAGCCGGCGCCGAGCAGGTTGAGCAGGGTGAAGACCACGATCACCGCGAGGCAGATGAACCAGCTCAGGTCGAACCGCAGGTGCCCGAGGCTGAACAGCACGTGCTTGCCCGGCGCGACCGCGCCGACCAGGCTCTGCAGGTAGGTGGTGAAGAGCACCGGGTAGAGCGCCATGTCGACGAAGCTGCAGATCCACTGCAGCACGCCCTGCTGGAAGCCCCAGAACTTGCCCAGGCCGCGCTTGACCCAGTGGTAGTAGCCGCCTTCCACCGGTATCGCGGTGCCGAGCTCGGCGACCACCAGCGAGTGCGGGATGCTGTAGATCAGCGGGGTGACGATGATCAGCACGATCGCCATGCCCGGCCCGGACGCCGAGAAGAGGCCCTCGATGCCGTAGGCGCCGCCGGAGACGCTGAAGAAGATCAGCGCGACCAGTGGCATCAGGCGAACGCGCTTGGGTGCCGACAGGCGGCCCAGCGGGCGGTCCACGGGCGTCGCAGTCAATTCTCACCTCTCGGGGGTTCGGTCCCGCCGCCGACCGTCCCCGGGGGGAGACGGGGGCGGGCGGGTGTGGCGGGACCGGGTTGGTGGGGGACGGTCAGGGGCGAACGGGTGCTGCGGGAGGAGCCCGGGCGCGGTCGGAAAGGGCCTCCGAGCTAGGGTTTTGTCAATCTCCCTGTGGGCCTAGAGTCTCCGGGCTGCTCCCCGGCCCGGCAATCAAGCACTCTGTCAACGGTCCCCGGCACTCCTTGACACCATGGTGACGAGTCGGGATTGACACCCTGTTAACGCACCGTGCTCCCCGCCGGATCGGCGGGGAGCACGGGTGGCGCGGCGAACGGGGACGGCGAACGGGGACGGCGGCCGGGGCGCCGGGCGAGGTGGCCGGGCGTCACCGACCCAGGATCACCTGATCCCGCGCCAGGTCCGCGAGCAGCGCGTCCAGCTTGGCCCGGTCGACCGACGGCATCACGAACACGTGCACGTAGCTGCGCCGGGTGGACTCGTCGCCCGGCACCATCAGCACGTCCTGCGAGGAGAGCGACCACTTGGCGACCAGCTCGGCGCTGGGCTTGCGGAAGCGCACGGTGACGGCGCCGGGGGTGCGGGCGGGCCACAGCTCGACGCCGAGCTGCTGCTCCATGGCGAGCAGCCGGCGCTCCAGGTAGCCGGCCAGCTCCTGGGCGCCGCGGATCCGGTCCACCTGGTCCTGGTAGGAGTGGCGGGACAGGTGGTCCCAGATCACCAGCGGCGAGAAGCCGTTGCGGGAGCCGGCGAAGGTGGTGTCGGGGGCGCCGGTGTAGTCCGGCTGGGAGGGCGGGGAGATCTGGTACTTGACCTTGGTCATGTAGATCCCGCACGGCCACGGGGCGCCGGCCCACTTGTGGCCGCTCATCGCGATCGAGGAGACCATGTCCAGCTCGCCGTGCTGACGGGTCGCCAGCCGCAGGCCGAAGTCGTACTCGGGCAGCTCGGTCTCGGGCGTCCAGCCGTAGGCCGGGTCCTGCGCGGCCAGCCGGACGAACGGCGCGTAGCCGGCACCGAGCGCGCCGTCGACGTGGATCCAGAAGCCGCGCCGCAGGTCGACCAGCGGTTCGCCGGTGCGCGGGTCGGTGCCGTACACCACCTGGCGCTGGATCAGCCCGTGCTCCTCGAAGATCGGCAGCAGCCGCTCGCAGACCGCCCGCACGTCGTCGTGCGCGCCCTTGAAGGTGCTGCCGAGGTTGAGGTTGACGAAGACCGGGTGGCCGTGGGCGGCGAAGAACTCGACCAGGGCGGCGAGCGCCTCGACGTCGATCGAACCGGGGCCGTCCCAGGGCAGGCCCGAGGGTCCGGCGGCGGAGGGCACCTCGGTGGGCCACTCGCGGCGGCCGGTGACCGGGTCGGTCAGCGGGCACTGGTCGGGGTAGAGCTCCTGCCCGACGGCGTGGAAGGTCTCCACGCCCAGCACCCGCACGGCCTTGGCGAAGGAGTAGTGGGTGTCCTCGGAGTAGAAGGCGACGGGGCGGTGGGCGTTCGGGTTGGCCCGGTCCGGGCGGGCCTTGACGTAGCGCAGCGCGTCGAACGGCGCGGTCGGCGGCTGGATCAGCGCCTTGCCGCTCAGGTAGTCGCGGGCGTTCCAGAGCGCGTACATGTTGCCCTCGGTCGAGCCCATGGACAGCATGTAGCCCCAGTAGGACTCGGGGTCGGCCGGGTCGTGCGGGCCGTTCGCGTTCCACAGCGCCGCGTAGTAGTCGAGCACCGCGCGCTCGACCACCTTGGTGTTCGGCTTGTAGCCGCCGCTCTGGAACGGGTCGCCGAGGTTGTTGATGTTGTTCGGCATGAACCGGGCCAGGTCGAGCGCGGTGCCCTGGATGTCCTGGGTGGCCTGGTAGCCCATCAGGTGCTTGCGCTTGCGGGTCAGGTACTCGTCGACGGTGTCCAGGGCGCGCAGCCGCTCGGCGTCGTCCAGTCCGCGGGCCGGCAGCACGAAGTCGCGGACCTCCAGCTCGGGCCCGGGGTCGCAGACCGGCGCGGTGGCGAGGTCGGCGGCGGTGGGCGCGGCGGGGAGGTCGGCTATCGGGCTGACGGACACGGGTGCTCCGGGGTGGCTGGTCGCGGGAGGGGCGTTCGCCGCCCGCGGCCAGAATGGAACCTTGCGCCGATCCGGGGAAGACAGTCCGAAGATAATTCGGAAACCGGGTGATCGGGTTTGCACATCGGCGGAAACGGTCGCGACCATGGGCCCTGTGCCGAACAATCCGCAGCCCCGCCGCTCCCCGGTCGACGACGTGGACCGGGCGATCCTGCGCGCCCTCGCCGACAACGCCCGGCTGCCGAACAATGCGCTGGCCGAGGCGGTCGGCATCGCGCCCTCGACCTGCCTGGCCCGCACCCGGGTGCTCCAGGAGCGCGGCATCATCCGCGGTTTCCGGGCCGAGGTGGACCCGGCCGCGATCGGGCTGCCGCTGCAGGCGATGATCTCGGTGCGGCTGCGGGCGCACACCCGGGAGCAGAACGAGAGCTTCCGCAGCGCCGCGCCCGACCTGCCCGGCGTGCTCGCGGTCTTCCACATGGCGGGCTCCGACGACTACCTGCTGCACATCGGCGTGGCCGGTCCGGAGGCGCTGCGCGACTTCGTGGTGGACCACCTCACCACCCACCCGGCGGTGGCGCAGACCCGGACCAACCTGATCTTCGAGCAGATAGCGGGGCGCCGGTACCTCGGCGGGTGACCGACCCGGAGCCGGTCACCCGCGTGGCATCCGGGGATCAGACCTCCAGGTCGACCTCGATCCGCTTCAGCTGGTGCCGGGCCATCGCCAGGTTGGCGCGCTGCCGGTCCAGCGCCAGGTAGAGGAAGAGGCCCTTGCCGGTGCGGCCGGTGAGCGGCCGGATCAGGTGGTACTGCTCGGTCAGGGTGATCAGGATGTCGTCGATCGCCGAGTTGAGGTTCAGCAGGTCGATCGCGCGGACCTTGGCCCGCACCACGTCGGTGTTGGCGGCCGCCGCCACGTTGAGGTCGAGTTCGGGGCCGCCGCCGAGGGTGCCCAGGGCCATGCCGCTGTTGTAGTCGACCAGGGCCACCCCGATCACTCCCTCGATGCTGCTCATCGCGTCCTTGAGGGCGAGGTCGGTGCTGCTCATGGCTTCTCCTTCGAGTCGTTCGGGGAACGGGACGGTGGTCAGGCGCCGGCGCTGCGGCGCAGCGCGGCGTCGGTGTACTGGGCGATCCGGGTGCCGGCCCGGCGGGCCTCGAAGTGCAGCAGGCCGACGTTGACGTCGGGGCCGGCGAACAGGGTGAGCACGGTGAAGGCGCCGGCCGCGTAGGTGGCGATGTAGCCGTGTTCGCCCCGGGTGAGCAGTTCCAGGAAGTTGCCCTGGCCGGTGGCCTCGGCGAGTCTGGCGCCGACCCCGAGCGCGGCGGCGGTGAGCGCGGCGACGCCCTCCGGCTCGACGCCGTCGGTGTCGTGCGCGATCACCAGGCCGTCGATGGTCGCGACCAGTCCGCCGCTGAGCTGCGGGAGTCTGGCCCGCAGCTCCATGAGTTCGCCGAGGATGTCCGGCGTGACGGCCAACTCGCTGGTGGTCGGCACGGATTGCTTCCTTCCGGAGAGTGTGCGCAGGACGCGTTTCATGACGGGCCACCGCTGGGGTCAGCGGCCGGCGTGGGCCTCACAGGCGGGCCTCCAGTGCGGAGCGGAGCCGGAGCAGCAGGGCCACCTCCGGGTCCGACGGGTCGAGTCGGTCGAGCGGCCTGCGCGCGGCGGCATCCCCGGCGCCGGGCGGCAGGTGGAGCAGGCCGGCCGCGGCGAGCAGCCGGACGTCGAGGAGCACGCCGAAGGTGGAACGGCCCAGCCGGCGGGCGAGTTGGTGCGGCACCAGTTCGCCGTCGGCGGCGGCGAGCAGCTCGCTCAGCCGACGGGCGGGGTGGGCCGGCGGGTGGCTCGGGGCGTCCTCCCGGGCCACGGCGGCGGTGTCGAGCTCGGGGTGCGGGCAGACCTGGTTCAGCAGGGCCCGCCGGCAGCGCACCGCGCGGCCGAGCCGCTCGCAGGACAGGGCGCGCTGCCGGTCGTCCCCGGGGGGCGGCCCCGGCTCGAAGCCGAGGGCGCCGCCGGGTTGGCCGAAGGCGAAGTAGGCGGCGTCCAGCAGCAGGCCGTACCAGGCCAACTCGCCTTCGGCGCACGGGTCCGGGGCGGCGTAGGGGCTGCGCACCCGGACCACGGCGCCGTCGGCGAGCCAGGCGGTGCCGGCGGCTCCGTGCAGGGCGCCGGTGGCGCGCCGGGCGGCGAGTTCGCCGAGCGCGGCCTCGAAGGGGCCGGCCTCGGCCTTGGCCCGGCGCCGCGGCAGGGTACCGGTCGGAGTGCTCATCGGTCCACCAATCCCTGGCCGATCGAGTGGAGTTGACGTCGCGCCAGGGCCAGGTTGGCGCCGCCCCGGTCGAGTCGCAGGTGGAGCAGCAGGGTGGCGTCGAGCAGCGCGGGCAGGAAGCGGATCAGGTGGTAGCAGCCGGGCGTGCTGAGGATCAGGTCCTCGGGTGCCGACTCGCTGCCGACCGGGTCGGCGAAGGACCGGTGCAGCAGCACCACCCTTGCCAGCTCGGCGACTTCGACCGCGCCGGCCTCGTGGTCACCGCCCGGGCCGGCGCCGGCCGTCGCCACCGCGAGCCCACTGGTCCAGTCCACCAGGGCGACTCCGAGAGCCCCGGAAATCGCCATGGCCTCGACAAGAAACTCGTCGATACCCGACACCGCACTTCCCTCCGGCGGATGGCGCGACCGCGCCCACGGCCACCGACCCACCCGGTAACCTCTGGAGCCGCCACGGTACCCGGATGTCCGCTCGAACGGGTGAGGATTGGACTAATCCCCTGGCATATGCCATAACTGTCCGTCAGCGGTCCCGCACAGTGGCCGCGGCCCCTGCCCCCGTGCGACCGGCCAGCCGCACGGGGGCAGTTGATCATCTATCAGGCACCGCGCTGACCTGCGGCGATCTACTGACGGAGCGTCAAACGGAGCCGGCCCCGTCAGTGCGAGAAGGTGATCTCCGGCAGCACCCGCCGCAACCACGCGGGGGTGTGCCAGGCGGCGTGCCCGGCCAGGCGGAGCATCACCGGCAGCAGCACCAGCCGGATCAGCGCCGCGTCCAGCAGCACCGCCACGCCCAGCACGATGCCCATCTCCTTGGGCGGCAGCGGCCCGGACAGCGCGAAGGTGAAGAAGACCGCCACCATCACGGCCGCCGCGGCGAAGACCACCCGGCCCGACCTCGCCAGCGCCCCCACCATGGCCCGGTGCGGATCGCCGGTGCGCTCGTACTGCTCCTTGGCGGAGGCCAGCAGGAAGACGGTGTAGTCCATTGCGATCGCGAAGATCATCGCGAAGAAGAACACCGGCGCCCAGCCGTCCAGGAAGCCCTGGGGGTGGAAGCCCAGCAACCCGGCACCGTGCCCGTCCTGGAAGACCAGCCGGGCCGTGCCGAAGGCCGCGCCGGTGGACAGCAGGCTCGCGGCCGTGCCGAGCGCGGCGATCAGCGGCGCCCGCAGCGCGACCAGCAGCAGCACGAACCCGAGGCCGAGCACCACGCCGATCACCAGCGGGGTCTTCTCGGTCAGCAGGTGCTGGAGGTCCAGGTTCTCCACCGCCGCGCCGCCGACCAGTGAGCCGTGCGGCAGTTCGGCGCGCAGCGCGTGCACCGTGCCGCTCAGAGCCGGGTCGGAGGGATCCACGGTGGGCACGGCCTGGATCATCGCCCAGCCGGTGCCGTCGGCGGCGGGCTGGGCCGGCAGCACACCCGCGATGCCGGGCGTGCCGGCGACCTTCGCGGCGGCCTCGGCCGCCTGCCCGGCCGGGGTGAGGATCTGCAATGTGCCGGGCGCGCCGGCCCCGAACGCCTGCTGCACGGCGGTGTAGCCGGCCCGCGCGCTGGCGTCGCCGGGCAGCACGGTGATCGACGGCATCGCGGTGCGCAGCCCGATCACCGGCGCGGCGAGGGCGAGCAGGGCGACCAGCGCGAGGGCGCCGTGGCGCAGCGGTTGCCGCCACAGCCGCTCGCCCCAGGCGGCGAACCGCGCCGACTCGTGCTCGCCGCGCCGGGCCCACGGCAGCGCCAGCGCGTCGATCCGGTGGCCGAGCCGGCCGAGCAGGGCGGGCAGCAGGGTCAGCGTGGCGCCGAGCACGAAGAGCACGGCGAGCATGATGCCGCCCGCCATCGAGCGGAACGCGGGGGACGGCACCAGCATCACCGCGGAGAGGCTGACCAGCACGGTCGCCCCCGAGAGCAGCACGGCTTTGCCCGCGGTGTCCATGGTCTCGGCGACCGCCCGCGCGGTGTCGCGTTCCCTGCCGGCCCGCGCGGCCCGGAAGCGGACCACCAGGAAGAGCGCGTAGTCGATGCCGAGGGCGAGCGCGAACATCATCGCGAAGTTCATCGCCCAGACCGAGACCGGGAAGAGGTGGCTGATCAGCACCAGCGACCCGGCCGAGGCGGCCAGCCCCGCCATGGTGAGCAGCAGCGGCAGCCCGGCGGCGACCAGCGAGCCGAAGGCGAGCACCAGGATGCCGAGGGTCACCGGCCAGGACATGAACTCGGACTTCATCATCGCGTCGTGGTTGGCGGTGTTGAAGTCGCTCCAGAGCACGGAGGCGCCGGTCGCGTGCACCTGGATCCCGTCGCCGGAGAGCGCGGCCAGCGGCCCCTTGAGGTCGTCGGCGGCGCGCACCATGTCGTCCGGGCTCGCCTTGGCGCCGGCCAGCAGGACGGCGGTGCGGCCGTCGGGGCTGATCGTCGCGCCGGGCTGCGGGGCGAGGACGCCGGAGACGCGCGGGTCGGCGGCGGCCAGCCGCTCGGCCCGGTCGATCACCTGGGCCACGGGCGCGTCGGTGACCGGCCGGTCGGCGCTCACCACGATCTGCAGGGCGGAGGAGGCGTTCCCGGCGAAGTGCTGCTCGGCGAGCTGGCGCACCTTCACCGAGTCGGACCCGTCGGCCTGCCAGCCGGCGCCGGAGAGCGCGCTGGTCACCTTGGGGGCGAACGCCCCGAGGCCGATCACCACGATCAGCCAGCCGATCAGCACGGCCTTGGTGTGCCGCACCGCCCAGAGCCCCAGGCGCCCGAGTGCGCCGGGGCGGTGCTGGATCGGCTTGCTGGGCTTGACGGTTGCTGCGGAGCTGCTCACCGGGACACCTCGCCGGCCGACTCGTTCCCCGCCTGCGTCCAGGCCGCGTACCCGCCCAGCAGGTCCGCCACCCGGGGGAATCCGGCGCGGCGCAGCAGGCTGGCGGCAACCGAGGACCGGTTGCCGCCCGCGCAGTGTGCGACGATCAGCCGGTCGGCGGGCAACTCGGCCATCCGTTCCGGCAGTTCGGCCAGTGGAAGGGAGACCGAGCCGGGGATCGCCCCGGCCGCCCGCTCCCCGGGCGTGCGGACGTCCAGCACCAGCGGCGCCTCGGCCCGGGCCAGTTCCGCCACGGTCAACCGTGCGGCGGGCGCGAAGAGTTCGGGTGCGGTGCGGACCAACTCCGCCGGTTCGCCCAGGTATCCGGCCGCGCGGTCGAAGCCGATCCGGGCCAGCCGGGTGACCAGTTCGGCCCCGCGCCCGTCCGACGCGAGGACCAGGACCGGCTGCTCCGGCCGGAGCACCGTCCCGGCCTGCTCGGCGAACCGCCCGTCGGCCGGCAGGTTGATCGAGCCCGCGAGGTGTCCGGCGGCGAACTCCTGCGGGTCGCGCCCGTCCACCACCACCGCGCCCTCGGCCCGCAGGTGGCGGAACCGCTCGGCCGTCAGGGCGACGGGCGGCTCAAGCAGCGCCCGGTCGCGGCGGTTGAGGTCGGCGTCGTAGCCGAAGTAGCCGGGCGCGCTCGACTGCCCTTCGGTGACCAGCGCCACGAAGGCCTCCCGCTCCATCGGCGCGCACGCGGGGTTGGTGGCGCGCTCGCGCCCGATGGTGGACTGCCGGTCGGTGGAGAGGTTCTTGCCGCAGGCCGAGCCGGCCCCGTGCGCGGGGAAGACCCGCACCTCGTCGGGCAGCGCGAGCAGCTTGCGGTGCACGCTGTCGTGGAGCATCCCGCCGAGCTCCTCGGCGCTCACGCCGACCGAGGCGAGCAGGTCGGGCCGGCCGACGTCGCCGACGAACAGCGTGTCGCCGGTGAGCACGCCGTACGGCACGGTGTCCTCGGCCCGCGCGAAGACCAGCACGCTGATCGACTCGGGGGTGTGCCCGGGGGTTTCGACGATCTGCAGGGTGACCTGGCCCAGGCTGATCCGCTCGCCGTCGGCGAGCCTGCGGATCGGGTACTCGGTCTCGGCCCGGCGGCCGTAGCCGATCCAGGCGCCGGTGCGGTCGGCCAGCTCCAGGTGGCCGGCCAGGAAGTCGGCGTGGAAGTGCGTGTTGATCACCGCCTCGACGGTGAAGCCGGCGGCCCCGGCGTCGGCCAGGTACTCGTCGACGTCGCGGCGCGGGTCCACCACGACGGCGCGGCCGGTGGTCTCGTCGGCGATCAGGTAGGAGGCGTGGGAGAGGCAGTCCAGGTAGTACTGGGCGAAGTGCATGCGGATCCTCGGGTGGAGACAGCTGGAGACAGCTGGCGACGGCTGGAGGCAGCCTGGCGCAATACCGGTGGGGGTATACGCTGGGGACATCGACCAACATACCCCCACCGGTATCCAAACGCCCAGGAGCCGCCATGCGCCACCATCCGGACCGTCCCCCTCGGCACCGCTCTGACCAGCCAGGACGTTCGACATGACGGCCCTGCTGCCCGCCCTGTTGCCGGCCCTGGCGGCCGGTGCGGTGGTCGGGCTGGCGCTCGGCGGACTCGGTGGCGGCGGCAGCATGCTGGCCGTCCCGGCGCTGGTCTACCTGCTCGGCTTCTCCCCCGCCGGCGCCGGCACCGCGAGCCTGCTGATCGTCGCGGTCACCTCGCTGACCGGCCTGCTGGCGCACGCGAAGGGGGGCCGGGTGCGCTGGCGCACCGGCGCGCTGTTCGCCGCCGCCGGACTGCCCGCCGCCGCGGCGGGCGGCGCACTCTCCGCGCACGTGCCCGCGGGCCTGCTCACCGCGGCGTTCGCCCTGCTCGCGGCCACCGCCGCCGGGCGGATGCTGCGGCCCGCCCGCGGCCGCGCGCCGGCCCGGCACTCCCCCGCCCGGGCCGCCGCGGCCGGCGCCGGGCTCGGCGCGGTCACCGGGCTGCTCGGGGTCGGCGGCGGCTTCCTCGCCGTCCCCGCCCTGGTCTCCGCGCTCGGCTTCACCATGGCCGAAGCGGTCGGCACCAGCCTGCTGGTGATCTGCGCCAACTCGCTCGCCGCGCTCGTCCCACGCCTCGGCACCACCGGCGGACTCGACTGGGCCGTGGTCGCCCCGTTCACCGCCGCCGCCGTGCTCGGCGCCTGGGACGGGAAGCGGCTGGCCGACCGGTTCGCCGGTCGCACCCTGCAACGCGCCTTCGCCGCAGCCCTGTTGGCGGTCGCCGCACTGATGGGCGCGGGCGCGCTGCTCTCCTGACCCGTCGTCAGACCACCTGGCGCAGCACCGGGATCGACTCCAGCAGCCCCGCCGTCTCCGCGTCCACCAGGCGGTAGCGGACGATCCGGCCGTCCTTCTCGGCGGCCACCGTGCCGGAGACCCGCAGCAACCGCAGGATCTGCGAGACGGCGGTCTCGTTGATCCCGGTGGCCAGCGCCAGGTCGGTCACCGCGATCGGACCGGCGCGGTGAACGGCCATCAGCACCGAGAGCCGGTTGGGATCGGAGAGCAGCGAGAACCGGGCGGCCCAGCCGCGCACGGTCTCCGGCTCGGCGATGCCGGCGATGGCGTCGCAGACGGTGTGCTCGTCGATGGCGCGCCGGTGCGCGCGGTCCTCGGGAACCAGGTGCATGCCGACATCATCCACCATCGTGCGCCGGTGATCTGCAACACATGCACAGGTATGCAGGCTTGTGGCTGACCAGCCCGGACGTCTACGGTGTGCGCTGCCGTGGTGTTCGGGAAGACCGGTGCACCGTGCTCAGGCACGGGAATTCCGGAGCGGCCCTCGCCACTGTGATCGGGAAGTCTCCGCCACCACCCCCGTCGGCCCGCCGACGGGTGGTCACTGGGCGCACAGCGCCTGGGAAGGCCAGGTGCGGGGACGTTCGCACCTCCCCCCGTGGGAGGGGCGGCCACCCGTAAGCCAGGAGACCGGCCACGGCACCGCACGAGAACTGTCCACGAGGTGCTGGAGAGGCTGCCCCGGTATGACCATGCCCGAAACCACTGCCCTGCCGTCCGCGGCACGGGCCGCATCACTACGCTGGGAACGCAAGGACTGGGTCCGCACCGGCGGCCTGATGGCGGTGATCGCCGGGATGCACGTGGCCGCCTTCGGCATACTGATCGCCCTGGTCGTCCCGCACCACTACGCCGTCGGCACCCAGGCCTTCGGCCTCGGACTCGGCGTCACCGCCTACACCCTCGGCATGCGGCACGCCTTCGACGCCGACCACATCGCCGCCATCGACAACACCACCAGGAAGCTGATGGCGGACGGCAAGCGGCCGATCTCGGTCGGCTTCTGGTTCGCCCTCGGCCACTCCAGCATCGTGGTCGTGCTGGCCACCCTGGTCGCCGCCGGCGCCAAGGTGGTCGGCACCCTGACCGACGACAACTCGGGTGCGCACAAGCTGCTCGGCCTGGTCTCCACCAGCGTCTCCGGCGGCTTCCTCTACCTGATCGCCGCGCTCAACCTGGTCTCGCTGGCCGGGATCTACCGCGTCTTCAAGGCGATGCGGGCCGGCCAGTTCGACGAGCACGAGCTGGAGAAGCACCTGGACGGGCGCGGGTTCATGAACCGCATCCTCGGCCGGCTGACCAAGTCGATCACCCGCCCCGGCCAGATGTACCTGATCGGCCTGCTCTTCGGCATCGGCTTCGACACCGCCACCGAGGTCACCCTGATGGTGATGGCCGGTTCGGGCGCGGCGGCCGGCCTGCCCTGGTACGCGATCCTCTGCCTGCCGCTGCTCTTCGCCGCCGGGATGAGCCTGTTCGACACCCTCGACGGCACCTTCATGAACTTCGCCTACCACTGGGCGTTCTCGAACCCGGCCCGCAAGGTCTACTACAACCTCACCATCACCGGCCTGTCGATCGCGGTCGCCTTCCTGATCGGCACGATCGAGCTGGTCGGCGTGCTGCACGACCAGTTGGACCTGCACGACCCGGTGACCGGCTGGATCTCCGGGGTCGACCTGAACAACGTCGGCTTCATCATCGTCGGGCTGTTCGTGGTGGTCTGGGCCGCCGCGCTCGCCTACTGGCGGTTCGCCAAGGTGGAGAACCGCTGGGGAGCGGCCAAGTCCTGACGGTGCGTCAGCGTCAGCATGGTTGAAGTCCCGGTGCCGCGCGGGCGCAGGTTCGCGCGGCACCGGGACTTCAGGCTTGGGGTCAACCGGCGTCGGGATCCGCTTCGCCGTTCAAGACCGCGTCACGCAGCTCGGCCCAGCGCAGCGAGTCGCGGATGCCCTGTTCGACGGTGAACTGCGGCTCCCAGTCGAGCAGTTCGCGCGCCCGGGCGGAGTCCGGGCGACTGCCGGCCGGGTCGCCCGGGCGGGCCGGGGCCTCGACGACGGGCAGCTGCTCGCCGGTCACCGACTCGAAGGCGCCCAGCAGTTCGCGCACCGTGGTGCCGGTGCCGCTGCCGAGGTTGATCACCTGGTGGCCGTGCCCGGCGGTGATCGCGTCGAACCGGTGCAGCGCCCTGAGGTGGGCCTCGGCCAGGTCCCAGACGTGCACGTAGTCGCGGATGCCGGAGCCGTCCCTGGTCGGGTAGTCGGTGCCGGTGATGGCGAACGGCCGCCCGCCGGCCCGGCTGTCGATCATCCGCCCGAGCGCGTGGGTGGGCGTGCGGATCTGCAGGCCGGTCCGCAACTGCGGGTCGGCGCCGATCGGGTTGAAGTAGCGCAGCGAGACGACGCCCAGCTGCCCGGCCGCCGCCACGTCCCGCAGCACCAGCTCGAACACCGCCTTGCTGGTGGCGTACGGGCTGAGCGGGGCGATCGGGGAGGACTCGTCGACGGTCGGTTCGCTGTCGCCGTAGATCGAGGCCGAGCTGGAGAACACCAGCCGGGTGCACCCGTTGCGCACCAGGTGGCGCAGGAAGGTGACGCCCTTGGCGACGTTGGCCTCGTAGTAGCCGAGCGGATCGGCCACCGACTCGGGCACGACGATCAGCGCCGCGCAGTGCACCACGGCCTCGATGTCCGGGTGTTCGGCGAAGATCCGGTCGATCAGCGCCCCGTCGGCGATGTCGCCCTGGTAGAACGGGCGGCCCTCGGTGAACTCGCGGCGGCCGGTCACCAGGCTGTCCAGCACCACGGGCTGGTCGCCGTGGTCGGCGAGCCGGGAGGCGACGGTGCTGCCGATGAACCCGGCGCCACCGGCGATGAGGATTTTCATGCGGCCCAAGGTAACAAGCCACGTTTCAACAAACAACACCAGTTTCCAACATTCTCGAACGGAATTGGTCGCCCTGCCGCGCCTTGCCTGACACGGCCGTCACTTGAAGTCCCCGAGCCGCCACGTTCGGTAGTGCAGACTGGGCCGCGCGGCTTGAGCCGGTGTCACCACCCGGGCCCGGCCGCGCTACTGATGTCCTGCCCAGAAGGGATCCCCCGCCGTGCTCTCCGACGACCTGAAGAACTTCATCGACGACAGCCACGCCTTCGCCGTCGTCGCCACCGTCCAGCCGGACGGCAGCCCGCAGCTCTCGGTCACCTGGATCAAGCACGACGGCGACGACCTGCTGTTCTCCACCACCGTGGGGCGCCAGAAGGAGAAGAACCTGCGCCGCGACCCTCGGGTCACGGTGATGATCAACCCCGCGAACTCCCCCTACACCTACGCCGAGGTGCGCGGCACCGCCCAGTTGACCACCGAGGGCGGGCCGGAGCTGATCGACGAGCTGTCGCGCAAGTACACCGGGAAGAGCTACGCCGAGTTCAACCCCAGCTCCGCCGACGACGCCCAGCGCGTGGTCGTCCGGATCACCCCGCGCAAGGTCGTCGGCTCCCTCTGAGTCGGCTCCCTCTGAGCCAGCCTGCTTTTGAGCCCGCCTGTTTCTTTGGCCCGCCCGTTCTTCGAGCCCGCCTACTGCTCGGCCGCCGGCCGCTCCACCGGGATCTCCACGTACCACTCGCTGCCGAGCAGCCCGGCGAAGACCGGGAGCGGCAGCCGGGTCAGGGCACGGAGGGCGGGCGCGATGCGCCCGCCGCCGTTGAGTTGGGAGCGGTGCGCGGCCAGCGCGGCCTGCTTCTGGCGGGCGTAGCCGCGCACGTCGATCCGGTGGGTGATCGCCGCGCGCGGCGCGTAGGAGCGGGCCAGCTCCTCGTGGTCGTAGCGCAGCGGGATCCGCAGCGCGCGGACCGCCGACACCAGCCGCTTGACCCGTTCGCGCGGCAGGGTGGCCTCCAGCAGCCGCACACCGGGCACCAGTTCGGCCGCCCGACGGGCCACCTGGTGGACCTTGCGGTGATCCCGGTGCCCGTAGCCGCCGTTGGCGTCGTAGCCGAGCAGCACCTGCGCCCCCTCCTCGCGGATCAGCTCGGCCAGCTTCGCCGCCGCCTCCTCCGTCTCCGCCCGGACGAACCGGACGCTGCCCGGCGGGTCCGGGTAGAGCTCCGCGCCGTGCCCGCTGTCCGCGTACCCCAGGTGCACCACCCGGCCGATGCCCAACACCGCCGCACTGGTGCGCAGTTCGGCGAGCCGCTCGGAGTCATCGGGGCCCGCCTCGCCGTCCATCGAGGTCGTGGCGACGACGATCACCACCCGGTGCCCCTCCGCCGCCGCCCTGGCCAGGGTGCCGCCGGTCAGCAGGACTTCGTCATCGGGGTGCGCATGGAACGCCAGCAGGGTAGCCATGAGCCTCATCCTAGGCGGCCGGAGCAGGCTCATCTGACGGCCAGTCACTTGAACGGGCGGCCCGGGTGTGACACTTTCGCCGCTCGACCGCAATCAGAGGTGTGAGCGAAACGACGACCCGAGCCAGAGCAGAGTCACCGAGCCCACCGCCCCCGGCGCGGCTCGACCCGGCGGCCGCCTTCGAGCAGCTCTACCGCGCCCAGGTGCACGCCGTGACCGCCTACTTCGCCCGCCGCAGCGCCGATCCGCACACCGTCGCCGACCTCACCGCGGACACCTTCGTCGAGGTGATCACCTCCTTCGCCGCCTTCGACCCGCGCAAGGGCACCGCCCGTTCCTGGGTCTTCGGCATCGCCCGGCACGTCTACGCGGCGCACTGCGCCGCCGACAGCCGCCGCCAGGAGAAGGCGGAGCGGCTGGCGGGCCGGCGGGAGCTGGACGCCGACCAGGTCGAGGAACTGCTCGACCGGATCGACGCCGAGCGAGCCGGCCGACAGCTGGTCAACGAGCTGACCGCGCTGCCCGCACCCGATCGGGCGGTCGTGGAACTGGTCGACCTCGCCGGCCTGACCACCCGGGAGGCGGCGGACGTGCTCGGCAGCTCCCCGGGCGCGCTGCGGATGCGGCTGATGCGGGCCCGGGCCCGGCTGCGGCGCACCGCCCCCGGCCTTCCGACGATCGAGGGGTGAGCGGGATGACCGAGAAGTTCGCCGACGCGCTCTTCACGGAGCTGATGGCGGAGCACGCTTCCGCCCTGGACGGCATCGCGCTCCCGCCCCCGGCCCGCGCCCGGCGCGCGGGCCGGCCGCTGCTGCTGACCGCCGCCGCGTTCGCCCTGCTGGCCGCGACGACGGCCGGGGCGATGCTGACCGGCGGCTCCGGCACCGCCGACGCCGTCACCGTGAACTCCGACGGCACCGTGGTGATCTCGGTGAAGGACGGCCACGGCATCGACGCGGCCAGCCGGGAGGTGCACCGGCTCGGCCTCAGCTCGCTCGCGGTGCTGGAGGCCCGCCCCGGCTGCCCGTCGTTCTTCACGCTGCCACCCGACCGGTCCGGCAGGCGGGCGGACGATGTGACGATGCGTCAGGCGGGGCCCGACAAGCTGCGGGTCGACGTGCGGAACATCCCGCCCGGCGACACCGCACTCATCCTCTACCAGACCATGCCCGGCGGGCAGTTGGTGAGCACCGTCCTGCTGATCAACGGACCGGCGCCCGCCTGCGTCAGCTTCCCGCCGCTGAAGGTCCCGGAACCGCAGGACGACGGCGGCACGGGCAGCGGCAGCTCGCAGCGGCCGGGGGGCTGAGGAGCCGGCGGTACGACTGCCGCTCCTGCGGCTGTCAATACTGCGACTGGCGCTACTGCAGCTGCCATTACTGCGGCTGGCGCTACTGCAGCTGCCACTGCTGGTTCCACGCGTTGTTGCAGGTCCAGACGCCCAGCGCCTTGGCGTCCTCGTCGTAGGTGAGGCAGTCCTGGTCGGTGATCCGGATCTCGTACTGGCCGTTGCCCTCGTTGACGAGCTGCCACTTCTGCTGGTCGCTGCCCGTCCAGGGCTGCGCCTCGGCGAAGTAGCTCTTGGTGTTCTCGGTCAGCGCGAGCCCGTTGACGGCACTGGTGATCTCGAACCGGCCGGTGCCCTGCGGGGTGAGCAGCCAACCGGAGTTCTTCGGACCGCTGGCCCCGGCGACGATCGACGGGCCCGAGGCGGCGCCGGTGGCGATCGGGCCGCTGCCGGTCTTCACCTTGGGGTAGAGCGGCGCGGTGCTGGTGCCGCCACTGCCCGGGGCCAGCGCGCCCTGGGGAGTGGCGGTGCTACCGCCCGGAGCGGGGGTGCCACTGCCGCTGCTCGGCACGCCCGGGGCCACCACCGGGCCCTGCGGGGTGCTGGGGGTGCCGCCGATCGGAGTGCCGCTGCCGGCGCTCGGCACACCCGGGACGAGGACCGGGCCCTGCGGGGTGGTCGGGGTGCCGCCGATCGGGGTCCCGCCGCCGGCGCTCGGCACGCCCGAGGAGCCGCTGCCGGCGCCGCCGTTGCCGCCGCCGTTGCCCGTGCTGATGCCCGGACCGCCCGTGCCACCGGTGCTACCCGTGCTGCCGGTGCTACCCGTGCTGCCGGTCCCGTTGTTGACACCCGGGCCGATGCCCGTGCCGATGGTGCCCGAGCCGTCGCGGGAGGGGAAGTGGAGGGTCCGGTCCACGGTGAAGCAGGGCACCGGGTAGCAGCCCCCGTCCTTCTGCACGGTGGTGTCGGAGTCGTTGCCGACGAAGGCCCAGTTCATGTAACCGCCGTCGCCCAGGTTCTCGAAGGTCGAGTCGCCCGAGAACACCCAGATCCGGAAGTCGTCGTAGCCGAGCGGGTTCTCGGTCGTGCCGTGCTGCAGCCTGACGGTGCTGTCGAACACCACCCCGTGCAGGTTCGCCACGTAGTGGTTGAAGAAGAGCAGGGTGTTCCAGTAGTCGGTGCCGTCGTACTTGAACACCATGATGTTGTAGCCGGGTGCCACCGACCTCAACTGACTGGCCATCAGCTGGGTGTACGCCGCGTTCTCGGCCTGCACCTGGAGCGCCCCGGCCCGCCAGCCCTGGGTCAGACTGCTGAGCGAATTGGCCAGGTCCGTGGCACAGTTGCCGCCGCCCACGCCGTCCGGACCGGCGCAGTCGGCGGAGGCCGACTGCGGCGCGACCAGCAGGCCACCCAGCGACAGACCCGACAACAGGGCGCCCGCGACGAGGCGCCGGCCGAGCCGGACAGGACGGCGGGAGGAAGTGCGCATGCTGAAGTACCCGATCTCTTGCGGGGGATGAGATGCGTCCGAACAGGACACTTCTCGGATCGTAGAACCCGCAGGAAAGCCCGGTTGTCGCTTATGGCGCTTTGCTGGCGAACTGTCTGGCGCCGCTGCCCCTTGGGGTGTTGGCGGCCGCCCCAAGGGACACCGAATCACTCCCGGGCGTGCCGGACCGCCATGCTCGTGCGACGCAACAGCCGTGGGGCGATCCTGAACACCTCCAACAGCGGTAGCCGCCGTGCGACCCCGGCGCTGCCCGCCTGAAGATCCACCAGGCCTTCAGCCGCGGAACACCGCTCTCATGGTACTGATGACCCGTCAGTTCTCCGACAAGTCATCGAACTTGCGTCCGGGTGCGCTATAAGGGGGTTCCACGAAAGCTGAGGAAGGGGAACCGGATGAAGCTCAAACTCGGCCTGGCCTGTTCGACGCTCGCCGTGACCGCCGCGCTGGCGGGCACCGTGCCGGCCGTGGCCGCCGCGCCGCCCGCTCACGCGACGAACGCCGCGTCCGTGCAAGGACCCGACGAGGCCATCTCGATCTCCACCGACGTCGTCCCGCGCTTCGGCGAGGTGGACGTCCAATGGACGGCGGTGGGGACCGCCGACACCACCGGGCCCACCCAGATCACGCTCGACCTGCCGTCCTGGATGACCTTCGGCAGCCTCATGCTGACCGACGAGCAGACCTACACCTTCAGCTACACCATCTCGCCCGACGGCCACGAACTCACCGCCCTGTACGACGGCACCCAGAAGCCGGGGCAGACCGAGATCCTCCAGGCGCGGGTCTCCTCGGCCCTCACCGTCCCGCCCGGCGTGATCACCGCGACGGTGTCCAACCCCGGGGACCGCAATCCGGCCAACAACGTGACCACTGCGGGCATCGGCGGCGAGACCGCCCCGCCACCGGTGATCCCCTCCCAGCCGACCGTGACCGGCTCGGACATCAGCACCGGCCCCGGGGCCGGCGGATCCGTGGTGACGCTCTCCGGCACCTCACTGGCGAACGGCATGGTGCTCTTCGGTGGCACGCCGGCCACCAACGTCACCTGCACGGACACCAGTTGCACCGCCACCGCACCCGGTGGCCTGGGCCCCGTCCCGGTCGAGGTGGTGACGCCCGGCGGTAGCGCCTACTCCCCGTCGGCCTTCCTGTACACGGGCCCGCCGCCGCCCGCTCCGCCGGCCCCCTCGCTGAGCTTCCTGGCCGTCGCGAGCGGCCCGGCGGCCGGCGGCAACGCGATCTACCTGGGAGGCGCCAACCTGGCGGGCGGCCAGGTCCTGCTCGGCAACCGGCCGGCCGCCGACTCCTCCTGCGGTCCCTCCTTGTGCAGCGCCACCGTTCCGGCCGGCACCGGCACGGTCGACGTCCGGGTGGTCACGGCGGGCGGGATCACGCCGGTGGTGACGGCGGACCGGTACACGTACACCGGCTGACCGGTCGTCGGCCGCGGGCGGGCCAGGATGTCAGCACTCCTGGTCCGCCGTCAGCATGGCCGGTGCCGCCCGACCGAGGGCCGCACGCACCGCGTGCGTGATCCGTCGGACGTGGTAGGCGCGGCAGGCGGCGTCGAGATCGGCGGGCGACACCCACTCGAAGCCGAGCAGGCCCGGGACGCGCTCCTGCGGGCGGGCCAGGCCGGCGTCGGCGGGAGTGAGTCGGTGCACGAAGACGAAGTGGTAGGACTCGGTGGCGGTGCGCCCGCCGGGGGTGTGGTCCACGGCGGCCAGGTCGGCACCGGAGAGCGGCAGGTCGATGCCGAGTTGACGGCGGACGGCGTCGCGCAGCGCCGTGGCGGGCGGCTCGTGCGGCATGCACGAGCGGCCGGGCAGCCAGCCGCAGGGCCGGTGGGCGATGTCGAGCAGCAGCACGCGGTCCGAGGCCGGGTGCACGAGCACCGCCTGCGCGCCGATCCGGCGGGGCGGAGTCACCCGGCGGCGGGCCTGCGCCCCGGGTGCATCGCAACGCCCGCCTCGCGCATCAGGGTTCGGGCCGACGCACCGGACACCCCGAGCGCGAGGCCGACGGCCTCGGTGGTGTGCAGGCGCGCATAGAGGGACTGGAGTTCCGCGTGGGTGGGGCTGATCCACCGTCGGCGAACGGGCCGGATGTTGCGGGCCGGCGCGACGGCGCACTGGAGCACCCAGCTGTGCGCGCGCAGGGTCCCGCGCTGGTCCCGGTGCCAGCCGAGCGCGGTGCGGGTGACGGTGCCGGCCGGGTCGAACTCGCGCAGGGCGGCGAGGAGGTGGGCCGTGGAGCCGAAGGGATCGGTGTGCGGCTCACCGAGCGACGGGAGCTCGGCGGTGACCACGCAACCGCCCTGTTGCTTGAGGGGGCACTCACACGTCAACTCCTTGCCCTGGGCGAGCCAGGCGGCGTCGTTGAGGCCGAAGGTCCAGGCGCGGTGCTCACTCATCGGGGTGGGTGCTCTCCGGCTGGGCCACGTTCTCACGCCGGGCCGCGAGCGCCTCGTCCTCTGCGGCCACCAGGCGGGACGCGACGCGCGCGGCCACCCCGGTCCAGGGCGCGAGGTGCTGGTCGAGCGCGGCGAGCACGCGGGAGCCGTGCCGCGGGGCGGGGGTGGGGGCCGCGGGGGTGGGGCCGCTGCGGGAGTCGGTCATGGGTTCACTCCGTTGGTGGTTCGTCGAACTCCGGTGCGCCGTAACGCCGCTGGAGCTCGCTGGTCGCGGCCACGCTCGCGGTGACGGCAGCCCGGTACCGGGCGTCGTCCATGAGGAGGGCGAGGTGTTCGCGGGGGTACTGGCGATGGTTCCGCCCGTGATCGGGGTCGGCGAGGAGGAAGGCGAGAACGCCCGACGGTATGTCAGCTACGTTCACCCCGCCGCAACCCGGCACCGCGAGCAACGGCAGTCGGGCCACTCGGGGATGGCGAGCGGGTGGTAGCGGTCCCCGAGCCGGATGGTGAAGGAGCGGAGCACCTCCCGCTCGCCGGCGGGGGTCAGGCGGTAGATCTTGAGGGTCATCGAACTCTTGTCCTTCTTCGGCACCGCGCCTCATCTCCCTTGATAGGCATGGTCGTCGGGTCAGTCCGACGGCAGCACTCGAACAGCCAAGAGGGCAGCAGTACCTCGGCAGCTCGATACAACCAGTAGCGACAGCACTACCGACAGGCGTTACGATGACTGGCCACGAGAGACCTTCGCAACTTTCTGCCCCCAGCTGAGAAGTTGAGGAACCGTCATGAACATCAAAAAGCTGGACCCGTCCACGAGCCCGCGCGCCGCCTTCGGCGACCATCTGCGCAGGTCGAGGATCGAACGAGGCTGGACCCAAGATCAGCTGGGCGAACGGCTGGGCTGCTCCGGAACCCACATCTCCGGTATAGAAACAGCGGCCAAGTTCCCAGCCCCGAAGTACGCGGTACGCGCCGACAAGGTCTTCGGTACGGGCTTGACCTTCCAGATCCTCTGGGGAGCCATCAAGAACCGTTCGCTTCTCACGGGCTTCTCCTCCTACTTGGCCGAGGAGGCCAAGGCGATCGAGATCCGGATGTTCGAACTGGACGTCATCCCCGGGCCACTTCAAACACCCGACTACGCGGCTGCCTTGGCAGATGCCGAGGTCCAGCGCGGCACCATCGACGAGCAGCAAGCCCAGGAACGCTTGGACCTTCTTCTGGCTCGACAAGATCGGCTACTCAAGGGGCCGAACGCGCCCTACCTCCACGTGGTCCTGAATGAGGGATGTCTTCGCCGAATGGTCGGAGGAGTTGAGGTGATGTCGAGTCAGTTTCGCTACTTGGAAGATGTCGCGGTGCTCCCGAAGGTGACCCTACAAGTCGCGCCGTTCTCCATGGGGGCTCGCCGCCCCTTCGCCGCACCCGTGATCTTGCTTACCTTGGCTGATCGTTCCTTGGTCGGATGCACAGAGTCCCAGGCAGAGAGCTATCTCTCGCATGGCACCGACATGGTTGCGTCGTGGGCAAGGGACTACGATCGGCTGCAGGTGGGGGCCCTCTCCGATGTGGAGTCCCTCGCCATGATCCGCGCAGCTCGAAAGGACCTTGACGCATGTCAGCATTGACCAGTGCTCAGTGGCGCAAGAGCACCTACAGCCAGAACGGTGGCAACTGCGTGGAAGTTGCCACGAACTTTCCGGGCACTGCCCCCGTCCGCGACTCCAAGGACCCCGAGGGCCCCTCCCTCACCTTCCCTTCCTCCTCCTTCGCCACCTTCCTCACCGCCCTCAAGGCCGGCGCCTTCCCCGCCATCTGACGGCTCGCCACTCTCCAGGCCTCGGCCGGGCACCAAGCCCGCCGGGGCTTTTCCATGCCCCGTACCCCCATGCCCCCATGCCTCCGTGCGCCGTTCCCGCGCCGACCGCCTCCACCCCTACCATCACCACCACACCCCACCGCCGAAAGGACCACGTCCCATGGCGCCCCTCCCCCAGCCCCGCTGGCACAAGACCACCCACAGTCAGCACGGCGGCAACTGCGTCGAGGTCGCCACCGGCCTCCCCCACACCATCCCGGTCCGCGACTCCACCGATCCCCTCGGCCCCGCCCTCGCCTTCCCTTCCTCCTCCTTCGCCACCTTCCTCACCGCCCTCAAGGCCGGCGCCTTCCCCACCACCTGACGGTCCTGCCAAACCCACCGGGCCGGCCTACTACGACCGCCGTTCGCTCTCGTCGAGCCACCTCAGGTACCACCGGGCGAAGGTCACCGGCTCACCTCGCTCGTCCACCAACGGAGTGAGGTCCTCGTCGTCCACCCGGTTGTCGGACCAGATCCGCCCCTGCTCGGGCCCGCTGACGATCAGCCACTGGCGGGCGGCGCAGCCCAGGTGCGAGATGACGACGGCGCCGACCGTGCGGTCCGGTGCGAACATCACGGGTTCCCATCGCTCGTCCCAGGACTCGATGGCGTCGTCGAAGTCTTCGATCTCCTCGAAGTCCTCCTCCTCCGGCCGTTCTTCCAGGAGCGCCCTCACCTGCTCCGGGTCCGGGCCCTGCCGGGGGAAGGGCTCGGCCAGCCTGGACAGGTCCGCGAGGTCGGCGCCGTCGCCCTCCCAGCGCCAGCGACCCTGGATCCGCCGGACGGGGAAGACGCCGTGCGCGGGGCCTGCGCCGCCGGCGCCGACCTGGAGGAGGAACTCGCGGTACTCCTCGGGCAGGGCGACACCCGTCTGGGCTTCGAGGTCAGCCACCTCGCCCGGGGTCAGCGGCTCGTCCAGGGCGAACCGGTGCCCGTGGGAACCGAACACGCCGACACCGGCCGGACTCGTCCCCAGCGCGCGCACACGTTCCCGAACTCCGACCCAGGTCTGATCAGTCATGGGCCGAGCCTACGAGGCACAACCGACAGGCGGCCCAGCTCGTCCAACGGTGCGCGCTGCGGCTGATGGCGCGGGCGGTGGCAGGCGGCCGCCCGGCGAACCCGTAAACCCGTTGCCGTTTGCGGGATCCACCGGCTACCTTCACCGGGCCGTCGGTCGGGATGCCGAGCCGACGTCCATGCCCTGGCCGTCCCCGTCACCAAGGAGGTGTGCAGCAGATGCGCACGAGCCGTCAGCAGTCGTACCCGGGCCCTGACACCTTCCCCCTCCCCACGACGGAGACACCTTGTCCATCCGCATCACCCCGCTGATCGACCCCGATCGCACCCCGTCCGCCCACCGCCTCGCCTGGCTGGCCTCCGACGCGGACGGGATCCCCGTCGGCTCGGCGTTCCTGCGTCTGTTCACCGGCCCCGGGCAGGACCACCTCGCCGAGTTGGACCTGTGCGTCCACCCGGCCGAGCGGCGCAAGCACGCCGGCTCGCGACTCCTGGACGCGGCCGTGGCCGCCGCCCGCCAGGACGGCCGACGCTGCGTCATCGCCCAGGCCGAGGAGGGCTCTTCGGCCGACCGGTTCCTGCCGTCCCGGGGCTTCCGCAAGGTCCTGACCCTGACCTTCACCCGCCTCCCCCTGGCCGACGCGGACGTCACGGCCCTCTCCGGGATCATCGAACAGCCGCATCCCGGCTACCGGCTGGCCTCCTGGGAGGGCACGGTTCCCGACGACCTCGCCGAGACCTTCGTCGCGTCGCGCCACGCCATGGACGACATGCCGATGGGCAGCACCGACTTCGGCACCGTGACCTGGGACCTGGAGCGGGTCCGCGGCGCGGCGGCTGCCGTCGAGAAGCGGGGTGACCTGCTGCACACCGTCGTCGCGGTCGACGAGTCGGACGGCTCCATCGCCGGATTCACCGAACTGGTCGTCCCCGGCAACGGCAAGGGCGACGGCCAGCACTACGGCACCGGCGTCCTCCCCGCGCACCGCGGACACGGCCTCGCCCGCTGGATGAAGGCCGCCTCCATCCGCCAGGCCATCGAGCACCATCCGGACCTCGACGGCCTGTTGACCGACACGGCCGACAACAACCCGTACATGAGGCACATCAACGACGCACTCGGCTACGCGCCGACGCACACCACCTTCGAGTACCAGCTCGATCTCTGAGCAGACATCTCATCCGACGGTGCCGGCAATACCGACGGTGCCGGCGATGCTGGCGATACCGGCAGGGCCGGCCAGGGCGGCGAACCGCTCGGCCGGTGCCTGGCGAGCCCGAAAGCTGTTCAGAACAGCAGAAACACGATCGCGCAGATGATGAGCACGAGGGCAGCCGCGCATCCTCCGCCACCTCCCACGGAGTCAGGTCGCCGTCCAGCGCGTTGCGCTGGCGAAGCAGCACTGCTCCTGCCGGGAGTCCAGACGCCGGGACGATAGCCCTGGAGCTCTCCCCCTCGATGGACCAATGACGACCGCACGAACGCGTCATGGGCTTGCGGCTTCCATTGCTTGTGCACAACAGCGCCGGCCGCAGCCGGGTGCACACCGCTGGGGACTCGGAACACCAGCCATGCCCGGGGCGGCTCCATGTTCCAGAGCATGAACTCGTCGCTCGTGACATCGCTGGTCAGGAGCGCCGCGCACGCCTCGTAGCCCGGCAACTGGCCATCGCCCTCGCCGCGCAGCCAGGTGCGCAGATCGGCGCTCGCCTGACCGGCGGTGTCGAAGGTCCTGAAATGGGCACTGTCGAAGCCTCGGGCGAACACTTGCGAGTAGTCCCCCGGCCCAGGCTCCCACTGGGACTGCCACGGGTCCACGACCTGGATCCAGGTCCACTTTTCCACGCTGCCTCCTTGGATCGGCTCCTGGACCAGACATGACGTGGCGTCAGTTCCTTCTATCCCCCATCCCCCTGCTCCTGAGCCTGCCCAGCGTGGTGACCCGTGTCAACGGCACGTCCTCGCTCACCCTGCTGCCGGACGAGTCGCCTCACTTCGGCAGATCGGCGGCGAGGAAGGGGGCAAGGAGCGCGTACAACGCGTCGGGGCGGTCCAGGGGGATGATGTGGCCGCAGTCCTGGAGCTGGTGTCCGACCAGGTCATCGGCGATGGGGCGGAGTTGGCGTTCGAGCCCGGTGCCGACGGGGTGGGAGCCGACGGCCATGGTGGGCATGGTCAGCCGGGCCGTGGCGACGGCGTCCTGGATCTGCTGCGCACTGGTGGGCAGGGCCCGGTAGTAGGAGAACGCGCAGCGAAGGGCTTCGCTCCCGGTGTACGCGCGGACGAAGGCCGCGCGGACGTCGTCGGGTACGCCGCGCCCGAGCGTCCCCGAGTCGAGGAACCAGTCGACGTACGGGGCCTCGTTGCCGGCCAGGACGGTCTCGGCGAGGCCGGGGACGGCGTGGAAGCCGAACCACCACGGCGCTCCGCCCGCGACGGCGTGTTCGGCTCCGGGCAGGCGGCCGAGCAGCGCCTCCATCACGACCAGGCGCCGCACCAGGCCGGGCCGGCGCAGCGCGAGCAGGACGGCGGGGGCGGTGCCCGCGTCGATGCCGACCACCGCTGCCGAGGGCTCGCCGAGTGCGTCGAGCAGCCCTTCGGCGTCGGCGGCCAGGGTGCCCGCGTCGTAACCCTCGACGGGACGCGCACTGGCGCCGAGGCCTCGCAGGTCCGGGGCGATGACCCGGTACCGTCCGGCCAGTCGGCCCATGATGCCGCTCCAGACTTGCCAGGTGTGTGGGAAGCCGTGCAGCAGGAGAACCGCGGGTCCGTTCCCGGCGATCGCGACGTTGAGGTCGACGCCGTTCGTCGCGATGCGGCGCAGTTGGGGTGCGGTGGGGGCGGGCATGACGGCTCCTCCGACTGGTTACCATTGGTGACTACCGAACGATAGGTAACTGTCCGACCGCTGCCCAGACGGCACTTTCAGGGAAGGTGGTGAGCCACAGGTGACCACCGAAGGAGCCCGAGCCTCCGGGCGTGGGGTCCGCGGCGATCTGTTCGATCCCGACTGCCCGACGCGGCAGTTGCTGGACCGCATCGGCACGAAGTGGACGTCCATGGCCGTCAAGACGCTCGCCCACGCCGCACCGGACGAGGTGCGCTTCGCCGAGCTGAGACGCCGGATGCCCGGCGTCTCGCAGAAGATGCTGTCCGTGACACTGCGGAGCCTGACCCGCGACGGGCTGGTGTCGCGTCGGGTCGAACCGACCGTGCCACCGCGGGTCTTCTACCGACTCACCCAACTCGGGCTGTCCCTGGAAACCGCACTCGCGGGGCTGCGGACCTGGGCGGAGGAGCACATGGCCGAGATCGACCGCGCCAACGAAGCCACCGACCAGGAGGCCGACGCGGGATAGGCAGGCCGGTTCCGCGCTCATTGGAACTCCGGTCAGAACCGTTCTCGCGTGCGCAACGCGTCAGACGACTCCCCAGGCGTCCTGCTCAACGGCTTGGGCGACGGCGCCGGCGGCGCGAAGAGCGCTGACAGCCGCCCGGGCCCAGGCTTCTGGCTGATCGCCGAGCACCGTCGCCGGGAGCTGCCCGATGAGGAGTTTGCCGTGCCACAGACTGAGCCCGGTGAGCCGGCTGATCTCCTTGAGCACGTCCATGGTGCGGGGGCCCGGATCGGTCAGCACGACGCTGTACGGCACGTCGTCGCAGACCAGTGTGAAATACCTGACCTCTCCCATGACACTCCCACCACTTTCGCTGGCTACGGACGGATGACGACGGTGCCGTTGCCCCGGACAGCGAGTCGCAGGTCACGGCCCCTCCTCGGAGTCACCAACGGGTCCAGAGATGCGGTCAGTTGTCGAACCAGACGACGAGTCGGACGTTCTCCCCGCCGTGGACGTCGGCGAGGGCGCTCATGGCCTTCCACACCGGAGCCCACTCGCCGTCCTCCGGCACGGCGTCCCGGCGCACCAGTCGAGCGACGCGGAGCAGCTTCCCGTCCTCGATCCACTCGGCGCCTTCCGGCCTGCCCTGGCGGCGACTGCGGGACGACTTGCCCGTCCGGACCCAGCCCCGGTCCGGCGTGCGGGCGTACTCGTGGACACGCTCGTCCACGGTTTCGGCGGGTTCGTCCCAGTCCACCGTGGTCAGTTCGGCCCAGCTGATCCAGGACGGGCTGTGCCCATCGGGACCCCACTCCTCGAACGCCTGCCGGATCCGGGGCGACACCTCGGCGGGCAGCCCCCGGTCTCCGGCCAGCGGGCGGAAGCCGGCCTGGTTGCGGACGCCGAACAGGCAGCCGAAGGCGTCGTAGCTCCGACCGCCGTACAACAGGTCCAGGTCGATCGCCGCATGCCAGCGCGCGTCGTCCCCGTCGAGTGTGCCGTAAGTGGCCCGGCACTCGACGAACCCGTGGATGTCGGCTCCCATGCGAACGGATTCTCCGGGCCGGACGGCCGGACCGCCAGGGGTTTTCGGGCGGCCCGACCCTGTCACGACGGGCCCTGGACCACCGCCCCTGCCGCCGCCGTGCTGGTGACCCACTCCTGGAACCGCTGCACCGGTATCGCGGGCGAGGCCGGCGAGCCGGCGGCGAGGCTGCCGGCGGGGTAGAAGGCGACCAGGCAGGTCCGGCAGAGCCAGCCGGCCTGCCAGATCCGCTTGCGGGCGGCGAGGGCTGCCGGGTCCTCGGCCGGGCCCCGCCTGGTCGGCTTCGCCGCGACCGGCTCGGCGAGCAGCACGCTCGCGGAGACGCCGACCGGCTGGACGGTGTCCGCGAGGGCGCGCGGGATGGGCAGGGCGTGGTCCGTTCCGGCGCACTGCGGGCAGGCGGCGGTCGTCGGCGGCAGTTCGGCGGACCAGGGGCTCTGGTCGGGCGGGTGGCCGCCGTCGACGGCCGCGATCACCCGGGCCTGGTACTCCGCGGGCTCGATCGCGGGCGAGGCAGCGGAGTCGGGACCGACCGCGCCCGCCGGGAAGAAGGCCACCCCGCAACCGCGGCAGAGCCAGCCCGCCTGCCAGACCCGCAGCAGGCCCTGATGGCGCGTCTGCTGCTCGTACCCGGCCTGCTCGGCGGCCTGCCGGGCGCGGTCCCGCGACCTCGACCGCACCGCGACGCCGATCGCCACCAGGATCGCGGGCAGCCCGATCGGCGCGGCCTTGCCGGCGGTGAGGCTGAACAGCGCGGCGCCAGCGGCCAGCCCGGCGAACACGAAGAGCACGCTCGCCCCGGTGCTCTGCTGCGGCGGCGCCTGCGGCTCGGGCGGCGGCGGTGCCAGCACGGCGCGCGCTTGCGAGGGGATGGACGCGTCCGCGTGGATCTGCGGGACCGGAACCGCGTGGTAGGACGTGGCGCACTGCGGGCAGGCGGGGGCCATGAAGGGAACTGCTCCTGGAGGTGCCGAAGGTACTGGAGTGCTGGATGTGCTCGAACAGTGTGCGGTAGTACATCACATCCAGTGATCCGAGTGAACGCCCTTCACCTCCCCGGCGGTCGGCGCGAGGAGACGGTCAGTCAACCGCGAGCCGCACACGCCCACCGGGCAGCATCAGCTGGTGCACAGGACTTCCCAATCCGCCGTCCACAGCTCGCCGTCGAACGAGGCGGACGGGTCGCCGACCGGCGCGCACTGACTGTTGACGAAGCCGGCGGCGCGGGCCTTCGCGAGGGCGTGGTTCAGCGCCGACTGGGTGGCGATGGGCACGGTCGCGCCGAGACCGGTGCCGGGGTAGACGCCCTGCGCCGGGGTCGCCGAGGCGGGCAGGGCGGCGAGCACCAGCATGGTGCCGGCCGCCGCGGCCGTGCCCAGCAGTCGAGAGATCGTCCTCACGGGTTCGTCCTTCCGTCGGTGCGCCTTGACCGGAGTGCTCCCTGAGCAGGGCGGAACGCCCCAAGTGCGTGAGCTGATATGGGAGACCATAAGAGTCTGATTCATCTCAGTTCATCAGGTCAGCACGACCAGCTTGGGGCACCTCCGACAAGGCGTCAACGGGTGGGAAGGACTCGGGAAGTCACCCGTCAGTCGACGACCAGTCGTTGCTTCCCGTCGATGAGTTCGCGCACGGCGTCCAGGTGGCCGGCATGGGTGGCGGTCTCGGTGATCACGTGCAGGATCACCTCGCGCAGGTTGTCGCACCGCCAGTCGCCGAAGAAGTCCGGCCACCAGGCCGGAGCCACGTCCAGGTCGGCGTCGGCCAGGAAGGCGTCGGCGAGCTCCGCCTCCTTCCGGTAGCGGGCGAAGATCTCCTCGGCCGTCAGCTCCGGGGCGGGCTTCCAGGCGTCCTCCCCGGCACCGAGGATCTCCTCGATCGCCGTTCGCTCCCCCGCCGCGACCGCGCGGAACCAGAACTTCTCGTCGTCCAGCGCGAGATGGTTCACCAGTCCCAAGCACGTCCAGCCGGACGGCAGCACCGGGCGTCGCAGTGCCTCCTCGTCGAGGCCCTCCAGGATGCCCAGGACGTGCTTGCGCTTGCTGTTCAGGGCCCCGAGCAGGGTCGTCAGTTCAGTGTCAGCCATGGCCCGGACGGTATTCGGCTCCACTGACACCCGGCGCACCGTCGCAGGGGCAGGCTCGCGCGGCCGTCAGCCGGGCCGGGCCGGCTATCAGGAACAGCCACGCCTGGACCGGTCGTCGCGGAGCGCGCCACTGCTCAGTAGGTCTCTTCACGGCCGCATCATCGCAGCAGGCCTGCGATCACAGCCGACCGCTCCTCGGCGCCACAGGCCAGCACCGAACGGCCCTCATGGCTCCTCCTGCCAAGAGTCCCTAGAGTCGTTTCCCGTGGCGGATCATCAGGACGAAACCAGGGCGGCCTACGACGCCGTCGTCGAGCTGTACGCGTCGCTGTTCGCGGACCGGCTGGAGGGGCAGCCGTTCGCCCGGGCGATGATCGGTACCTTCGCCGAACTGGTGCGCGCGACGGGCAACCCGCGGGTGGCGGACGTCGGGTGCGGGCCCGGGCACTTGACCGCCATGCTGCACGAACTGGGCCTGGACGCCTTCGGACTCGACCTCTCCCCCGGCATGGTCGACCACGCCCGGCGGGCCCATCCGGCGCTGCGGTTCCAGGAGGCGCGGATGGAGTGCCTACCGGTCGAGGACGGCTCGCTCGGTGGCGTGCTGGCCCACTACTCGATGATCCACACCCCGCCGGGGGAACTGCCACGGCTGCTCGTCGAGCAGGCCCGCGTGCTGGCACCGGGCGGCTTGCTGCTGGTCTCCTTCTTCGGGACGGACGGGCCGGAGCCCGTCCGCTTCGACCACAAGGTGACGCCTGCCTACAGCTGGCCGGCCGACCGCCTGGCCGAACTGCTGGCCGATTCCGGGCTCGTGCCCTTCGCCCGGCTGCTCCACGACCCGGCCTCCGAACGGGGCTTCCTCGACGCCCACCTGCTGGCCCGCCGCAGGGAGCCCGGGGCGTAGCCGGGCGCGGAGTGGCGGCCCGACCCGAACCCGCTGCGTGAAAACGAAGTTGACGCTGCCACAGCTCCGGACGATCATCGCTGCTCATGCTGCAGAGTGAGATTTGGGACGCCCGCGCCGCGCAGAGCTACGACACCCCGGGGGCCGGCATGTTCGCGCCGGCGACGTTGGGGCCGACTGTCGACCGGCTCGCGGAACTCGCGGAGGGTGGGCGGGCGTTGGAGTTCGCCATCGGGACCGGGCGGGTGGCGGTGCCGCTCGCGGCGCGCGGTGTGCCGGTCAGTGGCATCGAGTTGTCGGTGCCGATGGTCGACCAGCTGCGCACCAAGGTCGACGAGACGGCCGTGCCGGTGGTCGTGGGCGACATGGCCACCGCGCGGGTCCCGGGCGAGTTCCAACTCGTCTACCTCGTCTACAACACCATCTCCAACCTGCTCACCCAGGCCGAGCAGGTCGCCTGCTTCCGGAACGCCGCGCGCCACCTCGCGCCGGGCGGCCGGTTCGTCGTCGAGCTGTGGGTGCCCGAGCTCCGCACGCTGCCGCCGGGGCAGCAGGCCGTGGTCTGGGAGCAGGCGCCGGGCTACATCGGGCTGGACACCTACGACGTCCTGCACCAGCAGGTCGTCTCGCACCACTTCCGGTTCGACGCCGAAGCCGGCCACGAGGCCCAGGTGGTCCGCAGTCCGCACCGGTACATCTGGCCGGCCGAGCTCGACCTGATGGCCGAACTCGCCGGAATGACACTCGAATCCAGGCACGCGGACTGGACGGGGGCGGAGTTCACCGCGCAGTCCCGCTCCCACGTCTCGGTCTACCGGACGGCGGGTCCGCGGTGACGAGGCCGGTCAACCGACGGCTCGGGCGCGTTGTCCACCGGACGGGTGCGGTTCAGCCGTTTCGACCATGACACGAAGCGCCGCCGAATCGGTGGGCCAAGCGTGGCGAACGACCGCTGCCGGACCGGCGCAACCGCCACATTGGCGGCGATCCCGCTGCTACGTTGTCGGCATGGCTATCGACACGAACTACGAGTCCACCGCCGAGGTCTTCGTCCGGGCTTTCTACGAGGCGTTCGACACGGACGACGCGTCCCGTGCGGGGCTGGCCGAGTCCTACTCGGACGACTCGATGGTCCTCTTCGAAGGCATGCCGTTGCAGGGGCAGCAGAAGATCATGGCGCGGTTCCAGGAGCTCGGATTCCCCAAGACGCGCGTCGCGAACACCTACGACAGCCTGCCCCTGCCCGACCGGGCCATCCTCATCGCCGTCACTGGAGCGTTCGCGACCGCCGACGACGAGCCCTACACCTTCAGGGACACCTTCGTGCTGACGCCCACCGACCACTCCTTCCTGATCAGCCACCAGATCTTCCGCACCAATACCTTCTGAACGGCCCCGAGCGAACGTTAGACCGACGGGCTTCACGAGGAGGTGGGCGTCCTCCGGGTACGGTTCACGCCGGAGCGTCCAACACGGCGGTGACGTACGCGTCCAGCCGCTGCTCGACGGCACGCGCCGTCAACTCCGGCCGCCCCGCCTCCCGCCAGGCCCGCGCCACCGGCTCCACCTCCTCCGAGAACGCCAGCGCGCTCCGCAGCCGCCAGTACAGCCGCTCGCTCGCGGTCCCGGCCAGCTCGCCGCCGGCCTCCTGGTACGCCTCGGTGAACCGGCGGCCCCACTCCGGGCCGTGCAGCAGCGCCAAGTTGGTGGAGCAGTGCGCCACGTCCAGATCAGTCGGGCCCCAGGAGGTGGACGCCCAGTCGACGACACCGGAGATCCGCTCGCCCGCGCCCACCCCCGGTGAGGTCGGCACCTCGAACAGCACGTTGCCGGGCTGGAAGTCCCGGTGCAGGAAGCGTCCTTGCCAGGACGGCACGGGCCGGCGCAGCACGTCGATCGCCGCGGCCCAGGCCGCCGCGTCGGCGCCCTCCGGGACCACGACGGTGTCGGCGGTCGTCAACGCCACGTACTCGCGGGGTCGCTGGGCGGGGCGCACCGTGTGGATCGCCGCGAGCTGACGGGCCAGCAGCGGCACGCGCGCCGCCACCCCCGCGTCGGCGAGGACCGACCGGCCCGGCAGGTGGGTCATCAGGAGCGACGGGTACTCGCACCGCGCGGCGGTCGGATCCACCGCGACCAGCCCGGGAGCCGGCACGTCGGTGCCCGCCAGCAGGCGCAGGGCACCGACCTCGCGCTCCAGCAACTCCCCGGCGTGCGCCAGGTACACCGGGTCGACGAAGCTGCGCAGCACCAGGGCACGGGTGGAGCCGTCCCGCCCGCCGACGGTCAGCCTGCGCATCTCGGCGGTGATGCCGCCGTGCAGCGCCTCGGTCCTGACGATCCGTTCGCCGTCCGCCAGGTGCCGGCTCACCCAGGCGAGCGTCAACGGTCGGACGGCCGCCGCGTCATCGTGGTTGGTCACCGTGCCAGCTCATCATCCGGACGATGGCGAGCGCAAAGGGCTTGCCCCGCCGTTTCACCCCTCGCGGTCGTCCTCGACGGTCACGTCCTCGGGCCACCCGCCGTGGTCGATGACGTGTGCCACGGCTCGGGCGGCGACGCCGAAGGGCACGGTGTCCCGGTCCGCGTAGGTGTCCGACTGTCCGTTCGACAGCAGGTACCCGTCCGAACTCCCCTCGGCCCCGGGGTCGATCAGGTGCTCGCCGGGGTCCCCCGCGCCGTGCATCAGGGTCACCATCGCGCGCTCGCCGTTGGTGACCACGGCCAGCAGTCGGCCCTGCTCGTCCTCGAACCAGGTCTCCTGGCTCGCCCAGTCGAACCGGTTGCCCACCAGCCGCCGCGCCTCCTCTCCGGAGTAGGCGTGGGCGGTCGAGCCCTGGAGGTGCCAGCGGTGCAGGGTGTTCACTTTGACTCCGTGACTCAGAGCGGCCAGACGGTGCCGAGCACACGGTCCGCCCAGTCCTCGGGGATGCCGTCGGTGGTGACGTGGCGGGCGTAGAAGGAGCCGATGAGCATGCTGGTGAGCGCGTCGAGGTCGGCGGAGGCCGGGAACGGGCCGGCTGCCAGGGCGTGGCGGAGCAGCGACCGGCGCGGCTCGACGATGGCGGTCCTGAAGAGCTGGAGCAGTTCGGGGTGCCGGTCCTCCTCTGCGAGCAGGGAACCGAGGATGGCCAGCCCGGGGGCGCCCCGCAGGTTGTCGTGGAAGTTCCGCAGGATCGCCAGGGCGTAGGCGCGGGGGGTCGGTGCGGTGGCCGGCGGCTCCTCGACACGGAGCGAGCCGATCACGGCGGCGGCCAGCTCCGCCTTGCTGCGGTACCGGCGGCGCAGGCTGGGCACGGTGGTTCCGGCGGCCGCCGCGATGGACTCCATCGACATCCGGGCGTAGCCGCGCTCGCCGAGTTGGCGGGCGGCGGCGGTCAGGATCGCCGAGTCCAGCTCGGGGTTCCTCGGCCGTCCGGCCCTTGCCTGTGGATCACTCATTCCATTACGATAGCCAATCGGAACGTAATTCGTCCAGGGAGTCCAGGGAGGGGCCACCCATGACCGAGTCACTGCCCACGAACGCCTATTTCCGGGTCTCGCGCGCCAACTTCGATCCGAGCCGGTTCGAAGAGGTCGACGCCATGAACAAGCGGACCTCGGAGTACCTGATCCCGGCCGTCCAGCAGCTGCCGGGGCTCATCCACTTCTATGCGGGCGTCTCGCCGGACGGCTCGGCCACCCACGTCAGCATCTGGGACTCCGAGGAGCACGCGAAGCAGCTCGACCACCTGAAGGAGATGGTCGTCGACGCGCGCGCGGAGGCCGAGGCGGCGGGCGTGACGTTCACGCCGATCGTCAACTACCCGATCAACTGGACGATCTGACGGTGAATCAGTAGGAATCTCTACCGCACCGTGGCAGCAGCCGGAGCCTGCGCGGCCTCGGGCACCAGGTGGTCGAGCCCCCGCGCGCTCGCCGTCGCGGCCTCGACCGAGCGCGGCAGCATGACGGCTTCGTAGGCGCGGACGGCGGCGTCGACCCCGGGCTCGGCCACCAGGGCGTGGGCGAGGTCGGCGCCGTCGAGCATGGCGAGGTTGGCGCCCAGGCCGACCGGCGGCATCAGGTGCGCGGCGTCGCCCAGCAGCGTGACGCCGGGGACGTGCCGCCAGGTGTGCGGCGCGGGCAGGACGAACAGCGGGCGGTTGACGAATTCGTGGTCGCCGTCGCGCAGCAGGGCTCGCAGACTCTCGTGCCAGCCCTCGAACAGGCCCGACAGGTACTCGCGCACGGCCCGCTGGTCGCCGAGGTCGAGGCCGGCGGCAAGGTGCCAGTCCTGCGGGGCGCGGAACGCGAGGTAGGCGCGGATGTGGTCGTCGCTGTTGCGCTGGGCGACCAGCGAGCGGCCGGCGCCCTTCGCCAGCAGCGATCCGTTGCCGACCAGCCGCGCGATCTCGGGGTGCCGGGTCGCGCACTGGTCGAACCCGGTCTCGATGAAGGTGACCCCGGTGTAGCGGGGCACGGCGGGCGACAGGGCCGGGCGGGCCCGGGACCAGGCGCCGTCGGCGCCGATCACCAGGTCGAACTCCTCGGCGGTGCCGTCGGCGAGGAGCAGTCGGCAGCTGCCGTCCGCGAGCGGGGTGACGCCGTCGACGGCGTGCCCCCACCGCACCGTGCCCTCGGCCAGCGAGTCCAGGAGCAGGCCGCGCAGCTGGCCCCGGTCGATCTCCGGACGTTCGCCGTCGCTGACGGACGGCGGCTGCTGCGCCAGCGGGGCGGCGGTGGCGGGGTCGAGCACGCGCCACTCGTCCCCTTCGGGGCGGGCGAGGGCCTGGAAGCGGTCGAGCAGCCCGGCCGAGCGCAGGGCGGCCTGGCCGGAGTCGGGGTGCAGGTCGAGGCTGCCGCCCTGCGGGCGGGTGTCGGCGGAGGCCTCACGTTCGAAGACGGTGACGGGGCGGCCGTGCCGCTGGAGGATCCGGGCGCAGGTGAGGCCGCCGAGGCCGGCGCCGACGACGGCGATGCGGGGAGGGCGAGTCGAGTGCACGGGCGTGCCCTTCGAGAGGTGGTGGGTCGGCCGGGAGTCCGGCACCTCCAAGAAAGCACACTCGGTAAATAAGTGCAATGACTACACTTTCAGAGCCATCCCACTTGTCTCCTCGCTTCACTTATGACCCCGCTTCACTTGTGACTCCGCTTCGCGATACGGTGCAGGGGTGACCGAACCCACCGGGCGCCGCGAGCGCAAGAAGGCCCAGACCCGCCAGGCGCTGGCCGACGCCGCGCTCGAACTCTTCCTCGAACGCGGCTACGACCAGGTCGGCGTGAAGGACGTCGCCGACTGCGCCGACGTCTCGGTGACCACCCTGTTCAAGCACTTCTCCGGCAAGGAGGCCCTGGTCTTCGACCAGGCCGACGACCTGGAGGCGGCACTCGTCGCCGCCGTGCGCGAGCGCGCGCCCGGCCAGTCGATCCCCCGGGCGCTGTGCGAGCACGTCCTGCTGGCGCAGCAGCAGTTCGCCGTCCACCGCGAGGACCCGCGGTTCGCCGACTTCTCGCGCATGGTGCAGGAGACCCCGGCGCTGCGCGACTACGCCCACCGCCTGTGGACGCGCCACGAGGCGGCCCTGGCCGCCGCGATCGCCGAGGCCGCGGATGCGCCCGCGGACGACGTCGGCTGCGTCGCCCTGGCCCGCTTCGCCCTGGAGGCCCGCGGCCTCGTCCAGCGGCACGCCGACCCGCGCCGGGCCGCCGACGAGGTCTTCGGGCTGCTCGAACACGGCTGGGCCGCCTCCCACCCGGCGACCTGACCCACCCAAGTGCCTGCCCCGCGCGGGCCCGCCCCGAAGAGCGGCCCCGCGCAGTGCAACTGCCGCTGCGTCACCCCGAAGTGAGCGAACTCCACAGCGAGATCGACCGGTCCGGCACCTCGATCCGGTCGTCGTGGTTGTCGTGGTCCTCGATCGACACGATCCGGTACTGGTCCTGGTGGAAGACCCAGTACCAGCACTTGCCGTTCACCCGCTGCATGTCCGGGATCGGCAGCACGGTGGTGATCCGGTCGATGCCCGCGAAGGAGTCCCAGGCGGAGAGCCTGCGGTCGCCGCGGATCAGGGTGTCCTCGTGGCGGGTGCCGTCGGCGATGGTGATGATCCGGTAGAGCTGCTCGCCGTTCAGGGTGTGGAACACCCAGTACCAGCTCTTGCCGCCCTGGCGCTGGAGTTCGGGGATCGGCAGGAAGAAGTCCACCGCCGCGACGCCGTCCAGCGATCGCCAGAGCGACAAGTCACCGTCCACGCGCACGAGTTCGTCAGTGTGGGCGTTGCCGTCGGCGATCGAGACCACCCGGTAGCGCTGGCGGTCGGGGCCGGCGTGGAAGAGCCAGTAGGTGCTCTTGCCGCCGACGTTCTGGCCGTCCGGGAACGGCAGCAGGCAGTCCAGCCGGGTGACTCCGGCGAACGAGTCCCAGTCCGCGATCGGCCGGTCCGGCTTCTCCAGCTTGTCGGTGTGGGCGTTGCCGTCGGCGATCGAGATCGCCCGGTAGCGCTGCTCGCCGGCCACCGTCCGGTAGGCCCAGTACCAGCTCTTCCCGTCGACCCGCTGACGGTCCGGCACCGGCAGGAAGGTGTCCACCGGCTGCCCGGACGGCGGCACTTCGCCCGGCAGCCGGCCCTCCTGGAGCGCGTTCAGCATGGTGAGGGAGGGCAGGAAGGCGTAGACAGCACCCTCGGTGCGGACGAACCGCTGGAAGCTCAACTGCACTGGATCGCCGCCGTCCCGCTCCCAGTCGACCGCGCCGTCGAAGCCCACCATGGCGTCCGGGCCCGGCTTGTTCGGCCGGTTGGGCGGGAAGTCCGAGTTGTCGATCCAGCGGTTCTGGATGAACTCGAACTGCCGGACCAACTCCCGCTGGTAGCAGACGAAGAGCAGGCCGCGCGACTCGTCCGGGCCGCCGGGCCCCTCGGAGGCCGGGTCGAACGGTGCGCCGTACGGGCTGCCCCGGCGGATGATCCGGCGGCGGTCCATCACCGGCTTCTCGTCGAACGGCTTGTCCCCCGGGTGCTCCTGGAGCCCGTCGCGCGGGTTGGTCTTGCGCAGGTGCGAGAAGAGCGGGGTGACGTGGCCCTCAAGGTCGTTCAGGTAGCTGATCTTGTTGTCGTTGGCGGCCACCGTGTTGAACGGCTGGTCGGCGTTGGGGCAGGTGGCCACCGGGGTGCCGGAGCGCCAGCGCCCGACCACCCGGGCGGCCACCCACTCCACGGTGGCGTCGTCCGGAATCGCCTTGGCCTTCTTGAGGACCGGCAGTTGGCGGGCGATCTGCGCCCACCACCCCGGCACGTCCTGGGCCAGCCGGCGGACCACCTGGAAGGAGCCGTTGACGGCCCAGGCGGGCAGCGCCTCCGGCGTGTCGTCGATGGTCGGGTGGCCCACCACGAACTCGCCGGCCGGGATCAGCCGGGTGCCGGGGTGGTCCTTGACCCACTCCGGCATCAGCGGGTCCGGCTCGTCGAAGTCGGTGACGCCCGGCTCGCTCACGCCGTCCTTGAACCCGAAGTGCTCCTTGCCGCGCCGGGAGCCCTTCAGGGTGGCGCCGTGCTGCTCGAAGACGATGGACAGGCCGTAGCGGGCGGCGAGTTCGCGCTGCTCGGTGATCGCGCCCTGGAGGTCCTCCACGCCGTCGGAGGCGATGGTCAGGACGGCGTGGACCTGCTCCTCGGTCTTGTTGTTGCCGAACAGCCAGCGGCTGGGGTGGCTGTCGTCGCGGTCGCCCATCGCGTCGGCCCGCACCACCGGCCCCTGTTGGAAGGCACCCAGGGTGGTGGTCGCGTCGGCCTGCGGGTAGGGCGCCTTGCCGATCAGCTTCGCCAGGCCGTGGTAGGTGAAGCTGACGCCGAGCCAGGTCGCCCGCAGCGCGCTGGGGTCGCCGCCGGAGCGCTTGCGGGCGTCGCTGAACGCCTGGTTGAACGTGGCGACCTGACGGGTGGTGGCGATCCGCGGGGTCAGTCTGCGCAGCCAGGCGCGGGCCTGCAACGGGTCGCCGAAGGTCAGCAGGAGCAGGACCATCTGGTCCTTCTTGAAGCCGGCGAGCACGTCGCCCTGGATGTCCTCGTTCTCGCGCAATGGAAGATCGACGGGCACGGTGTCTCTCCACTCGGGTGTCGGTGATTGCACTGAGTAGTCGCAGACACTACGGTACGTACTCGAACCAAGCGAGGCGACAGGCCGTCGAACCCATCCGGCCCGGCAGCAACTCGCTTTCCCCGCAAGACCCGTCCGGTCCCTGGCCGAGCACCGAAGGAAGCCCATGCCCCGCACCTGTGCGCCTCCCAGACGCCGACTCGCCACCCTGCTGCGCGCTTGCGTGGTCGCCGCCGTCACCACCTCCACCGCGCTCGCCACCCCGCTCGGCGTCCACGCGGCCGACGCCGGCCCGACGTTCACCACCCAGCAGGTGCGGGCCGAGGAGCGCCCCGAGGAGGTGGCCGCGCTCGGCCCCGAAGCGGCCGAGTACCTGGCCTGGCAGCGCCTGGAGCAGCGCGCCGCACTGCGCGAGGCGGCCCGCACCCGGGCCGAGGGCGGGCCGGACAACGGCTACCCGAACCCGCTCCGGGTGCACCGCCTGGAGATGCTCACCAAGACCCAGGCCGACCTCAACAAGAAGTTCGACCCCTCGGTCTTCGGCAAGTTCACCGACTACTTCCCCTCCCCCGACTACGGCGACCACATCGCACTGCTGCCCACCGGCAAGGTGCTGGTCTTCTCCTTCGAGCCGGTGGAGACCGACCCGACCCAGGAACCCGCGCCGACCAACATCATCGGCTCGGCCAACAAGGGGCGGGCCTACCTCTGGGACCCGGCCAAGGGCACCGGGGCGGGCGCCTTCAAGGCGGTGCCGCCGCCCAACGTGGTGCTCGACGACGGCACCGGGGCCAACCGGCCGGCGCCGTTCTTCTGCGCGGGCCACTCCTTCCTGCCCAACGGCATGCTCGGCGTGTTCGGCGGGAACCTCGGCGGCAACGGCGGCACCGGGGCGAAGCTCTCGCTGGTCTTCGACCCGTGGACCGAGACCTGGACCCGCAACCCCGACATGTCGGTCGGCCGCTGGTACCCCTCGGTGGTGACCGGCGCGGACGGCCGGCAGCTGATCATGTCCGGCCAGTCGGAGCTCGGCTGGGGCACCCCGACCCCGGTGGTCGAGCGGTTCCCGGCGAAGAACGTCGCCGTGCCGCTCGACCCCAGGCAGGCGCCGCTCGCCCCGGTGGACCGGTTCGGCGCCGACGCGCCCTTCACCACCGACTACCCGCAGCTCTTCTCGCTCAACGACGGCAAGGTCTACGCCCTCGGCCGCACCCCCAACGAGCAGTGGCTGTTCGACCCCAAGACCGAGACCCGCACCGACCTGCCGACCCGCCCGGACAACCTGGACCCCGGGGTGATGTCCCGCAACTACGGCTCGGCGGTCGCCCTGCCCGGCGGCTTCAAGGGCCCGGACTCGGTGCTGGTGCTCGGCGGCAACCGCAGCGACCCGAACACCTACCAGCTCTCCGGCGGCATGTGGACCAAGAAGAGCCCGCGCGCCTTCGGTCGCACCCAGGACGACACCCTGGTCATGCCGGACGGCAACCTGTTCACCGTCAACGGCGCCTACGACATCCGCGACTACGGCAACGGCCCGTACAACCCGAACGCCGACCTGAAGTACCGTCAGACCGAGCAGCGCGACGCCCAGGGCAACTGGAAGCTCGGCCCGGTGCAGCGGCTGCCGCGCGGCTACCACTCCAACGCGGTGATCCTGCCGGACGGCCGGGTCATGATCACCGGCGACGAGCTCCAGCAGATCGCCAACAACCCCGACATCAAGTCGGGCATGAACGGCACCATCGAGATCTACGAGCCCTGGTACCTGCACAGCGGCAGCCGGCCCGTGCTCGACTCGGCGCCGACCGACCCGCAGCGCTACAACCGCACCTTCACGGTGACCAGTTCGACACCGAACCAGGTGACCCGGGCGGTGCTGCTCTCGCCGATCACCTCCACCCACTCGGTGGACACCGCCCAGCGGCACGTGGAACTGCAGATCACCAACCGCGGCGGCAACCAGCTGACCTTGCAGACCCCGGCCACCTCGGCCGCCGCCCCGCCCGGCTACTACATGCTCTTCCTGCTGGACGCGGCCGGGGTGCCGTCCACCGCCAAGTGGGTGAAGCTGGAGCCCAAGGAGTCGGGCGGCTCACTGCCGTGACGGACCGTCAGTTCAGGCGCCGCCGGTGTCGTGGGCCGGTGGCGCCCACCCCCTCACGCCTCACGCCGAGGCGTAGCGCTCCAGCACGCGGCGGCAGAACGGGGCCAACTCCAGCTCCAGCGCCGCCTCGTGGGTGAAGGCGGCCAGGGCCTGACCCTCCGTCAGCACCATCCCCTCCGGCCGCACCGGCGTGCGCGCCTCGAAGACGGTCAGCAGCCGCCCGTCGCCGTGCGCGTCCACCACCCGCCACAGCGGGCGGCACTCGACCTCCACCAGTCCGAGCTCCTCGCGCAGTTCACGCAGCACGGCCTCGGCGGGCAGCTCGCCCTCCTCCACCGCACCGCCGAACAGCGACCAGCAACCCGGGTGCGGGATCCAGGACTTGTCGTCCCGCAGGTGCAGGACGATGCCGTCCGGGCTGAGCACCAGGGCCATCGCACCGGCCGCGGTGGCCGAGCGCGCGAGCTCGGCGTCCGCCGGGTCGAGGAAGGGCGGCGGGGCGGACGGCAGAGCGGACGACGGGAACGGCGCGGCGGGGTGCGGGTCGAGGTGTGTCATGCCGCCGCAGTCTAGTGATCTCGGCCGCCCTGACGATCTTGGACGGTCTGGTGACCTGGCCCCGCCGCGCCCGTGGCAGACTCGCCGGCCACCCCGCCCCGCCCCGTCGCCGGCCCACATGCGCGAACTCCTCGCCCTGGCCGGTCTGAGCCCACCCCCGCGGTGCTCAGACCGGCCCGATCCCCGAGTACGCCAGCGGCGGCGCGATCGCCTGCGCGTCCGCGCCCTCGCCCACCCACAGGCCGATCAGGAGCGCGGCCGTCGCCTCCAGCAGGCCCGCCCGGTCGAGGCCTCCGCCGTTGACCGGCAGGCAGCCGAGGTCGCGGACCAGCTGCCGGACGGTGGCGAGGGCCGCCGCGTCGTCACCGCAGAGCGGCACCGCGAGCGGGCGGCCGTCGAAGACCGGCGGGGTCAGGCCCCACACGCTCTCGTGGCACAGGTTGAACCCCTTGACCACGCGGGCGCCGGGCGCCGCGGCCGCGATCCGCTCGGCCGCCGACGGCCCGCCCCCGGTGGCCAGGACGAAGCCCGGCGCCACCGGGTTGGTGCAGTCGATCAGCGTCCGGCCCGGCAGGACGTCGGCCAGCACGGACGCCACCTCGACCGCCGCCGCGTACGGCACGGCCAGCAGCACGGCGTCCTCCCCGTGCCGGGCCGCGTCCCGCAGCGTCCCCGCCCGGGCGCCGATCCGCTGGGCCAGGGCCGCGGCCAGGTCGGCGTCCCGCCCGCCCACCAGCACGGCGTGCCCGGCCCGCACCCACTGAGCGCCCAGCACCCGCGCCATCGTGCCCGTCCCCGCGATCCCGATCCTCATCGGCCCCGCCTCCTCGTGGTGGTCCGTCAGTCGAACGAGGACGACAGTAGGCAGCCGCTCGGGCACCATCTGGTAAGTGACCACTGATCAGGGCTTCGTCGCCGACTGCCGCGCCCGGCTCGCTTTCGACCTGCTCGCCAACACCTGGAACGCGGTGGTGCTGTGGACGCTGCGCGGCGGGCCCGCGCGGCCCGGTGAACTGCGCGGGCGGATCGGCGGGATCAGCCCCAAGGTGCTCACCGAGACGCTGCGCCGGCTCCAGTTCAACGGCCTGGTGGAGCGCCGCGCCCACCCCGGGTCGCCGCCGCACGTCGAGTACTCCCTCACCGTGCTGGGGCGGACCCTGCTGGAGCCGATCGAGGCGTTCGGCCTCTGGGCCTTCGAGCACGGCGACGACGTGCTGGCGGCCCGGGAGCAGGCGGAGACGGACGGGTCGCAGGAGCATCAGCTGCGCGCACCCGGGGTCGGCTTGTCCCCTGACCAGACGATGTCGGAGTAGTCCGCGTCCATGTTCACCACCTCTCCGCGACGTCGGTGGCCTGGATCGCGACGAGCCGCTGGCGGATCTCCACCACGCTCGCCCTGCTGTGGCGGGCCGTGCCCCACAGCCGCAGCACCTGGCCGTCGTGCAGCCGCAGCACGACCACCGAGACGCCGGCCGCGTCCGGCACGTCGGTCTCGGTACCGCTGCCGACCGTGATCTGCCTGACCTCCCGCCAGGAGATCCGCCGCACGCCGCCCATCGAGCGGTCGACGAGTCCGTCCCGGTCGGCGACCACGCCGAGCCGGGAGCCCCGGCGGCACACCGCCACCGAGCCGGCCACGACGACGGCGCACAGCGCCTTCGCCTCCACCGGCGCAACCGCGACGCCGGCCGCCGACGTCCCTAGGGACGCCAGGCCGCCGACCACCGAGAGCAGCCGCTGGTACTTCGGGTAGGCCTTCACCGGCCTCGCCGGGACGGGCTTGGTCAGGACCGGCTTGGTCAGGACCGGCTCGGCCAGGGCCGGTCTGGTCAGAACCGGTCTGGCCGGGGTGGGTCTCGCCGGCACCGGCTTCGGCCGACCCCGCCGGCCCCCGGACTGGATCACGCTGACGTTCATGATCACTCCTCGACTGAACTGCGGCGACCCGGTCGTCCGGGCAGTGGCGCCAGGTGCGGCCGCCACCGCTCACACTGACGTTCCGGCAGGTCAGCCACCACGTCAGGAACCCGCCAGATGCGGCGGGCGGCCCGTCGGAGGCCGCCGGTAAGGTGATCGCACCGTGGAGCAGGTCCGTGATGGGAGTGGTTCGTCGAAGTGAGCAGCAGGTTCGGTCCCATGGTCCGCGGGTTGCGAGCAGCTGCGGGGTTGACGCAGGAGCAGTTGGCCGAGCTGGCCGGGCTGGGGGTGCGCACCGTCCAGCGGCTGGAGACCGGCAAACCCACGGACGCCCGGCTGGCGACGGTGAAGCAGGCCGCCCACGCCCTGGCCGACTGCCTGGGCCGCGACCGCGACGAGGTGTGGCGCGAGCTGCTGGCCGCGCACGACGACAGCGGGCCGAGCGCGGCGGTCGACGCTGCCCCCAGCGCCCCAGGCGGCGGTGCCCCGAGTCCGGCAGCCGCGCCGGTCGTGCAGGCCGCGCCGGTCGCTCTCGCCGGGCCCCGCGGCCCGCTGGCGGGCGGTGACCTGGCCCGGACCGCCGAGTCGCTGGCGCGCAACCTGCACGGCCGCTGGCTGCGCGAGGAGGAGCGGCGCCGGATCCACGACCCGTTCCCACTGCCCGTCAGATGGCGCTCCGCCCCCGCCGACCTGCTGGACCACCAGGACGGCGGCGACGCCGCGGCCGCCGGAGCGGGCCTGGACCGGATCGCCGACGTCCACCGCCAGGTGCCGTCCGGGCGGCTCGTGGTGCTCGGCCGGGCGGGGTCCGGCAAGACCGTCGTGGTGATCCGGTTCGTCCTCGACTACCTGGCCGCCCGCACCGGCGACGACCCCGTGCCCGTGATCTTCAGCATCGGCTCGTGGGACCCGACCGCCACCGCGCTGCGCGACTGGCTCGTGGACCGGCTGCTGCGCGACCACCCGAACCTCGCCGCGCGCGCCCTCGACGGCTCGACACTGGCCGCCGCCCTGGTCGACACCGGCTGGATCCTGCCGGTGCTCGACGGCTTCGACGAGATCGCCGCCGGACTCCACGAGGCCGCCCTGAGCGAACTCAACGAGACGTCACTCCCCCTGCTGCTGACCAGCCGCACCGAGCAGTTCGCCACCGCCACCAGGACCCACCTGCTCAGGAAGGCCGCCGGCATCGAACTGGCCGACCTGACCACCGGCGACCTCGCGCACTACCTGCCCCGCACCGCCCGGCCGGAGGCGCCGGACGGAGGCACCTCGACCGTCTGGGACCCGGTACTGGACGAACTGCGCCACCGGCCCGACAGTGCGGCCAGCACCCGGCTCACCGCCGTGCTGCGCACCCCGCTGATGGTGCTGCTCGCCCGGACCCGGTACAGCGACACCCCCGGGCAGGACCCGGCCGTGCTGCTGGACGCCGCCCGCTTCCCGACACCGCACGCCCTTGAGGAGCACCTGCTCGCCGGCTTCGTCCCCACCGTCTACCGTCCGCGCCCACCGGACCGGTCCGACGCCGGCTCCGGGCGCCCGCCCCGCCGTTGGGACGCCCGGCGCGCCCGGCGGTACCTCGGCCACCTCGCCCGGGTCGACCACCAGGACCTGGCCTGGTGGCAGCTCTGCGACATCCTGCCGCTGCGCACCCGCATGCTCGTCATCGTGCTCGCCTGCACGGTGGGCGTCACGCTGTGCCTCGCGGTCCCGGGAGCGGTGGTGAGCGCGCTGTCCGCGGCCGACCTGATCGGACTGCGCACCAGCCTGCGGATCGGGCTCACGGCCGCCGGCCCGCTGACCGGTTTGGTCCTCGCACTGGCCTACGGGTTCGCCGTCACCCTCGGCAAGGTGTCCTTCGCCCCCTCCCGCAGCCTGCTGCGCCTGCCCGGCCGCGGCCGTCCGGTGGGCGGCGCCCCCGCCCACCGGCTGCGCACCGTTGCCTTCACCGGTCTGCTGCTCGGCGGTACCACCGGTGCGCTCTACGGCTCCGCCGGCACCCTGCTGCACGCGTTCGTCCAGCCCAAGGTCCACGGGGTGCCGATCCGTACATCCGTGGTCGAGCCACTGGTCTCCGACACGCTGCTCTACGGGGTGGTCTACGCCCTGACGAGCTGTCTGGCGCTCGGGCTCATGTCCGCGCTGCAAGCACCGGTCGACCTGGACCGTGCCGCCGCCCCGGCGGACCTGCTGGCAGTCAACCGCAGCGTGGTCACCCACCAGGCCCTGGTCGTCGCACCGGTGCTCACCGCGACGCTGACCGTCGGCCTGCACGTGCGGGGCTGGCTCGGCATGCCAATGACGGACTGGCAGTACCTGGACATGGCGGCCAACATCGGCCTGACAGCGACGCTCTGCTACTCGCTGGTCTTCACCGCCTGGGGCCAGTGGTTGATCTTCGTCCGGATCTGGCTCCCGTTGACCGGGCGCCTCCCCTGGGCGACCGTGGCCTTCCTCGACGACGCCCACCGCCGGGGCGTGCTGCGCCAGGTCGGCGCCGTCCACCAGTTCCGCCACGCCCGGCTCCAGCACCACCTGGCCGAGCCGGGCTGACCTGGCTGACCCGGGGTCAGGAAGGGAGCAGGTCCAACAGCGGCGAGAGCGCGGCCGGCCGCTCGGCCACCGGCAGGTGCGGGACCTGGTGGAAGGCGCAGCCCAGGGCGGTGGCGCCGCCGTCGGCCTCCAGGTGGTCGCCGACCATCAGCACGTCCTGCGGGGCCAGGCCCAGCGCCTCGCAGCCGGCCAGGAAGATCCGCGGATCCGGCTTCTGGGCGCCGAGCTCGTAGGAGAGCAGGTAGGCGTCGACCAGCGGGTCGAGCCCGTGCTCGCGGAAGACGGGGCGCAGGTCCCAGCCGATGTTGCTGACCACGGCCACCGGGATCCCGCGCCGCCGCAGCTCACGCAGCGTCGGCCCGGCGTCCGGGTACGGGGCCCAGGCGCTCGGGCTCATGTGACGGTCGTACAGGTGCTCGGCCGACACCCCGTCAGGCAGCTCCGCCGCCCTGGTCAGCCCGGTGTACGCGGCGCGGTGCAGCTCGGGGGTCAGGTCCCTGGTGTCCACCAGCTCCTGGAGCCCCGCCGGCACCTCGCTCGGCGCCACACCGCCCGGCAGCGCGCCGAACCACTCCAGCCGGCGCACCAGCCCGGCCCGCTCCGCGGCGCCCAGCACCTGCCCGGCATCCGCCAGCACGCCGTCGAGCCACTCCGCAGTCGACTCGACCCGGAACAGCGTGCCGGAGAAGTCGAACATCACACCCTTCAACATGCCGCCGAGCCTACGGCAGCGCGCCGCCCGGCAGTGAGCCGATCCCCAGGCTCCTCAGGACTGTTCCCAGCGGACCCGGCGCAGCCCGTCCAGCAGGTACTGCGCCTCCTCCCGCCGCCTCGGGTCGGTCGCGGCGATGTCCGCCAGCTCCCCGAGCAGGCGCTCGCGGTCGGGCCCGGACAGGTCGCGCAGCGACCGCACGATCTGGGGGAAGAGGTGCTCCAGGTTCGCGAAGTCGATCGAGACCAGGATCGCCTGACGCACCTTCTGGTAGTCCGTCGGCTCCGGGCCGTCGGGAGCCCGCCGCCTGCGCCAGTTGTCGAACACCCGCCACACCCTACGCCGTGCCCGCTACCCTGATCGAATGCTCACGGTCCTGGTCAACGGCCTCCCCGGTTCGGGGAAGACGACGCTCGCCCGGGCCCTGGCGGCCGAGCTGGGCCTGCCGCTGTTCAGCAAGGACGCGATCAAGGAGACCCTGGCGGACACCCTCGCGGGCCTGCGGGCCCCGGACTGCTCGGACCAGGAGTGGAGCCGGATCCTCGGCGTGGCCGCCGGCGAATCGCTCTGGACCCTGCTCGCCGACGCCCGGGGCAGCGCCGTACTGGAGAGCCCCTGGCTGGCCGACCTGCGCCCGATCGTGCTGGCCGGCCTCCACCGGGCCGGGGTGACCCAACCTCAGGAAGTCTGGTGCGAGGTCCCGCTGGCCACCGCCCGCCGCCGCTTCGCCGACCGTACGGCCGACCGGCACCCCATCCACCCCGAACGCCCCGCCGGCTTCGCCGGCCACTGGAACACCTGGTCCCGCAACGCCGAACCCCTCGCCCTGGGCACCCTCCACCGCGTGGACACCACTGTGCCGGTCGACGTCCCGGCCCTGGCCGCCCTCCTGACGGCCACTCGGGCCGAGTAGCCGAGGCCGCCCAGCTCCGCCACACACCCGACGATCGATCAGGAGCAATCGTGACCCGCACCGTGCCATGGCAGCCGAACACGATCGCCGATCTGCGCGAGTGCCTGGACCGGATCACCGCCGACGGCACCGTGCCCGGCGGAGTCATCGCCCACGGCACCTTCGACAGCGAGCCAGGCTTCCTGGCGTCCGGCGTCGTCGCCCCCGAGTGCGGCGACGCCCGGCCGGGCCCGGACACGGTGTACGACGTGGCGTCGCTGACGAAGGTGCTGGCCGGCTGGCCGCTGGTCGGCACGTTCCTCCGCAACGACCTGGACACCCCGGTCAGCCGGCTGCTGCCGGGGATCCCGGCCGAGGCGCCCGGCGGCCGGGTGACGGTCCGCCAGATCCTGGCCCACACCTCCGGTCTGCGGGCCGACACCCGCCTCGACCAGTACCGCAACCGCACCGAACCGCTCGCCGAACTGATCTGCGGCGAAGACCTGATCGCCGAACCCGGCGCCGGACACCGCTACATCAACCGCGGGTTCATCCTCCTCGGCCTGGCCCTGGCGCACTCCCGTGGCCGGCGCCTGGACGAGCTGGCGGCCGAGTTCTGGCAGCGCCTCGGCATGACGAACACGACCTACGGACCGGTGGCCCGCTCCGCCCAGGTCGCCCCGACCGAGCAGCGACTGCCTGGTGCTCCCCGCCTGTGGGGGATGCCGCACGACGACAACGCCGCGCTGCTCGGCGGAGTCGCCGGCCACGCCGGGGTGTTCACCACCCCGGCCGACCTCGCCGCCTTCGCCGCCCACCTGCTGTCCTCGCACGCCACCAGCGGACCCCAGGGCCGCTGGCTCACCGCGAGCATGCAGCCGCAGGCCGCGATCGAGCCGGGTCTCGACCGCGGCCTGGCCTGGATCCTCGCCGACGACGGCCGGGTGGCCCACCACCACGGCTTCACCGGCACCAGCCTCTACCTCGCCCCGGCCACCGGCCGCTACCTGGCCATCTGTACCAACGCCGTCTACCACCACCGGGACAACCGCACCCGCCTCGCCCCGCTGCGGGCCCTCGCGCTCAAGGCCATCACCGGCGAACCCGTCGGCGCACCCAACTGACGAACCGTCAGAACGGCCCGTTGGCCGGGGCCTTGGGGATCGTCACCTGGAAGTCGGCGCCGACCAGCAGCGGGAGCGGGAGGGACCACTTGCCGGCCGTGGCCATTTGCTGGAGGGCCTGGACGCGGTCGACGGACTGGGGCCAGTCGGACTTGCGGCCCGGGGTCTTGGGGTTCTTCAGGTGGGCGGTGCGGACCTGGTTGAACTTGGTCAACCAGGTGGCTTCCGCCACGCCCGTGGCCGGGGTGCCGGACTCGGCCTTGGTGGTCTCGGCGACCAGGACCAGCAGGCCGTCGGGGCTGTCGGGGGCGCCGTCGGGGCCCATCTCGACGGCGGTGTCGAAGAAATCGGCGACGCCGAGCGGGGTGGCTATGCCCACCTTCCTGGCCTCGGCCAGGGCCGGCGCCAGGTAGTTGGCGTGGGCCTGGTCGAACTGGGCCTGGATGAACGCCTGGTCCTTGGCGGCGGCCTTCCAGGCGTTCGGGAAGCCGTCGAGGCCGGTGTGCGCGTCGCTGCCGGCCGCGGCCAGCTTGCGCAGGGCGGGCAGGTACTTCGCCAGCGGGTTGCCGGGACGGGCCGTGTCGTAGGCCGTCACCAGTTTGACGTCGTCGTCGGTCTGGGTGCAGAAGCCGATGTAGCCGGCGGTGTAACCGCAGCCGTCGCCGTAGTCCTTGATCGCGGCGAAGCCGCTGGTCAGGTCGCCGTTCTCGAAGACGTTGGTGATCTCGTCCACCGCGTACTGCTGGGCGCTGGTCAGCGTGACACCGGCGGGGGCGGCCGCGGCGTGGGCGGTGGCCGCGCCCGCCAGGGACAGGGCGGTGACCGGGGCGGCGAGCAGGGCGAGCGCGCGCAGCAGCGGAGCGGGGGGCGTGGCGGAACGGGTCATGGCGGCGGTTCCTTCCGGTGTGACGGCGCGTCAGTCGGTGCGGGCGGCACCGGAACGACTCTCGCAGCCGAGCACCGCCCGCACCAGACGGCCCCTCAGGCCGCTCAGGCCGCTCAGGCCGGTCAGGCCGGTCAGGCCGGTCAGGCCGTCTTGATCGTCCCGCCGTCGATCACGTGGTCGTGGCCGTGGATGCCGGCGGCGCGCTCGGAGAGCAGGAAGGCGACCAGGTCGGCCACCTGCTCGGGGGTGCCGAGGCGTCCGGTGGCGATGCCGACCTGGGCGGGCAGGGCGGCCAGCAGGTCGGCGTGGCCGATGCCGGCGGCTTCGGCGACCTTGCCGCCGAAGCCGTTCGGGTCGGTCCACAGCGGGCTGGTGGTGATGCCGGGCGAGACCGTGTTGACCCGGACGCCGAGCGGCCCGAGCTCCTCGCTGAGCCGCTTGCCGAACTGGGTCAGCGCGGCCTTGGCCTCCGCGTAGCCGACGGGCGAGCCGGTGGGGACGCGGCCGTTGATCGAGGAGATGTTCACGATCGCGCCCTTGCGCTCCACGATGCTCGGCAGCGCCGCCTTGGTGGTCCACACGGGGCTGAACAGGTTGAGGCCGAAGATGGTCTGCCACTGCTCGTCGTCGACGTCCAGGAAACCGGCGACGGAGAGCCCGGACGGGTCGCCCGCACCCACGTTGTTGACCAGGAAGTCGATCCCGCCGACTGCCGAGATCGCCTGCTCGACCACCGAGCGCGCCCCCTCACGGGTGCTCAGGTCGACCGGGACGGCCGCGGCGGCGACCTTCGCCAGCTCGGGCGTGACGGTGCGCGCGGCCCCCACCACCCGCACCCCTTCGGCGGCCAGGGTCTGGGCGATCGCCAGGCCGATGCCGCGGCTCGCGCCGGTGACCAGCGCCGTCTTGCCGGTGATACCGAGGTCCATGTTCTTCTCCCCATTCGTGAACATCGAATTCTTGAACCGCAGGTCTGAAATCAGGGCACGAAAAACGGCCGACGACGCCGGATGGATGGGCCTGACGCAGCGTCAGAGACCGGCCAGGGCCGTGTCGATGACCTGGACGAGCACGGGCCGGTCGAAGGTCTTGGCCATCACCCGCAGGCCCATCAGGGTGGTCTGCAGGAAGAGGGCCTGCGCCCGCACGTCGAGCTCCGGAGCGACGTCGCCGTCCCGCTGCCCCCGCTCCAGGCGCCGGGCGAAGAGCTCGATCATGCTCTCCTCGATCCGGTGGACCGTCCGGATGACCTCCGGATCCCGCCCGGCGAGCTCGGTGGCCGTGTTCTGCACCAGGCACCCCCGGCGGACCGGACCCTCCAGGTCCAGGTCCACCAGCAGCAGGAAGTACCCGCGCAGGGACTCCTTCGCGGTGCCCGGGCGGGCGAGGAACTCCTCGGTCAGCTCGGCACCGACGCGGCCGTACAGCTCCAGCGCCTTGGCGAACAACTCCCGCTTGGAGCCGAAGCAGTGGTACAGGCTGCCCTTGCCCACCCCGGTCGCCTCGGCGAGGTCCGTGGGGGACGTCTCGCCGTACCCCTTGGTCCAGAACGCCTCCATCGCCCGTGCGACGGCGACCTCCGGCTCGAAGCTCATCGGCCTGCCCATGGGCACCACCGTAGTGAGTTCTTGAACCATGGGTCAAGAACTCACCGGAAGAACGGCTACGCCGCCTCGGGGCCGCGGCCGTCCAGCCAACCGCGGTAGCGGCGCACGGCCTTGCGCTGCTCGCGCAGCTCGGCCAGCAGGGCGACGGCGGGCCGGGTCCGGGGCGTGGGGGTGCGGCCGTCGGCGAGGCGGCGCATCTGACGGCGGACCAGGGCCATGGCGGCGGCCGAGGCGAGCGTCCGGTCGGACCAGGTCACCGGGCGCAGCGCCTGCTCGGCCTCGCCGGCGGCGGCCCAGCGGTGGGGCAGGTCGGGCGTGACGGCCAGGGCGGTGCCGATGCCGACGACCGCGACGCCGTCCGCGAGGACCTGTTCGGCGGTGCCGCGCCGGGTGATGCCGCCGGTGAGCATCAGCGGGAGCGGGCTGGTGCGGACCAGGTCGGCGGCCAGGTCCCGGAAGTAGGCCTCGCGGGCGCGGGTGCGACCGTCGGCGGGGCGGCCGGTCATCGCCGGGCTCTCGTAGCTGCCGCCGGAGAGTTCGACCAGGTCGACGCCGAGCGGGGCGAGCAGCTCGATCACCTGCCGGGCGTCGTCGGCGTCGAAGCCGCCACGCTGGAAGTCGGCGGAGTTGATCTTCACGGCGACGGCGAACCGCGCCGGAACGGCGGCGCGGACGGCACGCACCACGTCCAGCAGCAGCCGGGCGCGGTTGGCCGGCGAGCCGCCCCAGTCGTCGGTGCGGGTGTTGACCAGCGGGGAGAGGAACTGCGAGAGCAGGTAGCCGTGGGCGGCGTGGATCTCCACGCCGTCGAAGCCGGCTTCCGCGGCGCGCCGGGAGGTGGTGGCGAACCGCTCGACGGTGGCAGCGATCTGACGGTCCGTCATGGCAGTGGGACGACTGAAGCGGCCGCTGTGCCGACCGACGTCGACCGCGAGGTCCGAGGGTCCCCACACCACGCCGGGCATGCCGGAGGGCACTTGGCGGCCCGGGTGGTTGATCTGCATCCAGACCGCCGCGCCGCCGGACTTGGCGGCCGCGGCCCACTCGGCGAAGGGCTCCAGCGGCGCGGCGGCGTCGAGCACCACGCCGCCCGCCCCGGTGAGCGCCTCGGCGTGGACCATGACGTTGCCGGTGATCAGCAGGCCGGTGCCACCGTCGGCCCAGCTGCGGTAGAGGGTGAACAGCCGCCGGTCCGGCAGCTGGCCCGGGCCGGCCAGGCTCTCCTCCATGGCCGCCTTCGCGATCCGGTTGGGCAGCACCGCGCCCGAAGCCAGCCGCAGCGGCGTGAACAGGTCGTCCGCCATCGGGGTCTCCTCATCCTCGACTAGAATGTGTGCACCGCACACATTAGACGGGGATGTGTGCAGTGCATACATGAACGAGGGTGACCCATGCCACAGCAGACCGGTAGCTACCACCACGGCGACCTGCGCACCGCCTGCCTGCGCGCCGCCCGCGAACTGCTGGAGGAGGACGGCAGCGCCGCGCTCTCCCTGCGCGCCGTCGCGCGCCGGGCCGGCGCCTCCGCCACCGCCCCCTACCGCCACTTCGCCGACCGCGACGCGCTGGTCTCCGCCGTCGCGGCCCAGGGCTACCGCGAACTCGCCGAGCACCTCACCGCCGCCCACCCCGCCCCGCGCGCCCCCGAGGACCTGGCCGCCGTCGCCGCCGCCTACGTCCGCTTCGCGATCGACCGCCCGGCGCTGTTCCGGGTGATGTTCGCGGAACCCTGCGACCCCGCGAACGCGGAACGCGCCGCGGCGACCGCCGCGATGTGGGAGTACGTCGGCGCGATCGTCCACGCCACCTTCCCCGGCGCCGACCGCGAGGCGATGTCCACCGCCGTGTGGGGTCTGGTCCACGGCCTCGCCTTCCTGCACCTCGACGGCAAGCTCGACACCACCGGGCCGGCCACCCCCGAGCAGCGGGTCCAGGCGGCGGTCCAGGCCCTGCTGGCCAACTCCCGGGCCTGACAGCGAAATCCGTTGGCATGCCGGCGCGGCGGCGCGTAGCGTGCTGGCTTTGATGACTGACACCTGGGACACCATCGCCGACTGGTACGCCGAACTCCTGCGCACCGGCTCACCGCTCAACGACTTCAACCGTGCCGCGCTGCTCGACCTGCTCCCCGCGGAGTTGGCCGGCCGGCGGGTCCTCGACCTCGGGTGCGGCGAGGGCCTCGTCGCCCGGGCGCTGGCCGCGCGCGGCGCCGAGGTGCTGGGCATCGACCCGTGCGCACCGCTGCTCGACCACGCGCGGGCCGCCGGGACGCCCGGTCCCGGCACGGTGCGCTACGCCGTCGACGACGGGTGCCTGCTCGCCACCGTCGCCGACCGCTCGGTGGAGTGGGTGACCGCCGGGCTCTCGCTGAACCACGTGCCCGACCTCGGCGCCGCACTGACGGCCGTCCGGCGGGTCCTGACGGCGCACGGCGCCCTGGTGTTCAGCGTCCCCCACCCCTGTTTCGAGGCGCCGCACGCCAGTTGGACGAGCGAGCCGGACGGGACGGTGCGCCGGGCGGTCGGCGACTACCTGACCGAGGGCTTCTGGCGCTCCGACAACCCGGCCGGCGTGCGCCGGGCCGGCAACCAACACCACACCGTGGCAACCTACTTGACTGCGCTGCTGGACGCCGGCTTCGCCCTGGAAGCCGTCACCGAACCCGCCCCGCCGCCGCCCGTGACGCAGCAGCAGCCACAACGAGCCGGCCTGCCACCGTTCCTGGTGATCCGCGCCCGCACGGGAGGCCCGGCGTGACGGCGATGTCGAGGATCGAGGCGTTCGCCGCCGCCGGGGCACCTGTCACCGAGCCGATCACCAAGTTCGGCGGCCAGCCAGGCTGGCTCGCCGAACCGCAGTGGCCGGTCAACGACGCCTGGGGCGAACCGATGCGGTTCGTCTGCCAGTTGGAGCTCGAACCGGTGCTCGGCGAGGCCGGGCGGGGCCGACTGGCGTACGTCTTCGTGACCCACGCGGACCACGGCGACGAGGAGTTCTTCGACCCCGACGTCATCTTCCCCGACGAGGGCGCCAACGCCGTGATCGTGCAGCCCGGCGGCGGCTACGCCGGCACGACGCTCCCGCTCGCCACCGGGCCCGGCCTGTACCACGCGCACGACGGGTCCGCGGCCGAGTACACGCCCCGGCTCCGGCCCGACGACGAGCACGACGACGACCCCTGGGACGGCGACAAGATCGGCGGCCGACCCGCGTTCTTCCAGGACGACGACTGGCCCGACGGCGGCCCCTGGACCCTGGCGCTGCAACTGCACGCGAACTTCAAGCCGTTCCATCTCAACCTGGGCGCCGCGCCGACGGCGTTCGTCCTCGTCTCGCCGGACGGGACCGAGGGCCGGATGCTGGTCCAGGACTCCTGAGGCCGCACATCTGATGGCCCGTCAGGCCACCGCGATCCAGTAGTCGGCCAGGTACAGCAGGACCATGCCCGTGACCGAAACCAGTGCCCAGGTGGTGCGGCGGCCCCGGTGCAGGCTCATGCCCGCCAGGCCGGCCAGCCAGAGGGTCGGGATGCCGAACAGCGGGATGTCCCAGAACAGGACGCCACCCAGGGTGGAACAGGCCAGCCGGGCGCTGCCGGCATCGCAGCTGTCGGGCGCCGCGTCCCAGATGTACGGGAGGACGATCACCGCCAGGCCGGCCAGGGTGGTCAGTGCCAGCGCCGCCAGCAGGAGACGGGTGAGCTGGGCCTCCGTCAGGGCTCGGGGGCTCGTGGTTCGGTCGGACATGGCCGTGAAGGTAGCAGCACCTCATTTCGGGCTCCCAATGGGCCCGGCCGGAGCGACTGCGCTGCTCAGGACCCCGGCCGGCGGGAAAATCCGCTGGCCGGACCGCCCGTCCCGGTGCCAGGATCCGGGCCGTGACAACGACCCGGGCCGCCGCGCTCTTCGACCGACTCGCCGCCGTCTACGACGAGGTGCTGCCCTTCTTCACCGGCTTCGCCGAGCAGCACCTGGAGTGGCTCGCCCCCACCCCCGGCGCCCGGGTGCTGGACCTCGGCGCCGGCCGGGGCGCGCTCACCGGCGCCGCGCTGGCCCGCGGCTGCGAGGTGACGGCGGTGGACGTGGCCCCGGGGATGGTCGAGCGGATAGCCGCGCAGTACCCGGGGGTGCGGGCGGCCCGGGTGATGGACGCCCAGCGGCTCGACTTCCCCGACGCCTCCTTCGACCTGGTCTGCGCCGGCTTCGTGATCCACCTGCTGGACGACCCGGCCGCCGCCGCCCGCGAGGTCCGCCGGGTGCTGGCACCCGGCGGGGTCTTCTCGTTCTCCGTCCCGGGCGCGGTCGCCGACGCCCCGGAGTGGGCGTTCTACAGCGCGCTGTTCCGCGAGTTCGAACCGCTGATCACGCCGGGCCAGGGCCGCCTCGGCCGCCCCCTGGACGGGCGGCCGCTGCTCGCGGGCGCCGGGTTCACCGGGATCGGTGAGCACGCCGTCGAGCAGCGCCTCCCGGTGCCCGATGCCGACACCTTCTGGAACTGGGCCCTCTCGCACGGCTCCCGCGCCTTCATCGACGCCCTCCCGCCCCGGCCGCGCGCCGAGTTCGAGGCCCGGGTCCGCGCGGAGCTGGCCGCCATGGACCCGATCGTCCTCGCCTCCGGCGCGCACCTCTGGCGCGGCACCGCGCCACTGCTGGGAAGCTTCTGACCTCGGACGCTTGACCCTCACACCGTGTCAGGGCCTGAACTCGGAGACATCATGTTCACCATCGGAGACTTCGCCCGGCACGGACGCGTCTCGGTCCGGATGCTGCGTCACTACGACGCCACCGGCCTGCTGCGCCCGGCCCACGTCGACCCGGCCACCGGGTACCGCCACTACACCGCTGCCCAACTGACCCGCCTCAACCGCGTGATCGCGCTCAAGGAGCTCGGGCTGACCCTCCAGCAGGTCCGGGAGATCCTGGACGAGGAGGTCGGCACGGGGGAACTGCGCGCCATGCTGCGGCTGCGGCAGGCCGAGTTGCAGGCGGCGATGACAGCGGCGGCCGCCCGGCTGGTCCAGGTCGAGGCGCGGCTCCGAGCGATCGAGAGCGAGGGGCACATGCCCACCAACGACGTCGTCCTCAAGAGCATCCCGGCCGTCCGGGTGGCGGAGCTGACCGCCACCGCGGCGAGCTACCAGCCCGAGGACATCAGCCCGGTCATCGGGCCGCTCTACGACGAGCTGTTCCGCCGCCTGGACGCGGCCGGCATCAGCCCCACCGGTCCCGGCATCGCCCTCTACGAGGACTCGCCGGAGGGCGGCGGCCGGATCACCGTGCACGCCACGGTCCAGGTGTCGGCCCCGCTGCGGGCGGACAGCGAGCTCCGGGTGCTCGACCTGCCGGCGCTCGACCAGGCTGCCACGATCGTGCACCACGGCTCGATGGACGCCGTGGTCCCGACCTCGCAGACCCTGTCCCGCTGGACCGACGCCCACGGCTACCGCGCCACCGGCTACCCCCGCGAGGTCACCCTGGAGCACCACGAGGACCGCTCGCAGTGGGTGACCGAGCTCCAGTCGGCGGTGGTGCGCGCCTGACCACGGCTCAGCCCCACCGCCGCCCCGCCCGGCACGACCAGTGCCGGGCGGGGCGGCCCCGTCGGGCGCGTCAGCCCGTCGGCACCCCGGTCTGCGTCCGTTCCAGGGCGGCGCGCAGCAGGCCGAGCAGTTCGGTGCCGGCCGCCAGCTGGTCGCCGTCGAGCGCCTCGCCGAGCAGTTCGGCGAGGCGCTCGTCGAAGCTCCGCCCGGCGGCCTCGACCAGGCGCTCCCCCTCCTCGGTCAGCACCAGCAGCGAGGAGCGGCGGTCCGCCGGGTTCGGCTGCCGGGCCACCCAGCCCTGGCGCTCCAGGCGGTCGACCCCCTTGCTGGTCGCACCGACCCCGATCGCGAACTCGGCCGCGAGGTCGGCGACCCGGGCGGCCGGGTGCCGGCGCAGATAGTCGAGGAACTCGAACTGCGAGGTCACGATCGCGTGGTGCTCGCGCAGGTGGTCGTTGAGCGCGTTGTAGATCCGGGTCTCGGTGCGGACCAGGTGGTCGAAGAAGGCCCGGGGGGCGGCCGCGGCGCCACTTGATTTATATGCCACGGCAGATACTGTAGCGGCATCCACTTCGAGTGACCACGCCTGGAGGCGTATCCATGAGCAGGGAACAGCGCGCGAAGATCGACGCCATGCTGCGCGGCCACCAGGCCGAGGGGCCGCGATCCGTCGAGGAGATCCGCACGGGCTTCGCCGCGATGATGGCCACGATGGCCGTACCGGAGGACATCCGCACCACCCACACCGAGCTCGGCGGCCGCCGGACCCTGCTCGTCGAGCCCACCACACCCGCCCCCGTCGGGGCGGACGACGCGGCCGGGACCATCCTGTACTTCCACGGCGGCTCCTTCGTCTTCGGCTCCCCCGAGACCGCGCTCTCGCTGACCGGGAACCTGGTGGCCCGGACGGGGCTGCGGGCCTTCTCGGTGGACTACCGGCTCGCCCCCGAGCACCCCTTCCCGGCCGCCATCGAGGACACCCTGGCCGCCTACCGGGCGCTGCTCGACGACGGCGTCGACCCCGCGCGCCTGGTGCTCGCCGGGGACTCGGCCGGCGGCGGACTCACCGTCACCACCCTGCTGGCGGCCCGCAGTGCCGGACTCCCGCTGCCCGCCGCCATCCTGGCCTTCTCCCCGGGCGTGGACAGCACCCGCACGGGCGAGAGCCTGGAGACCCGGGCCGCGGCCGACCCGATCTTCACCCGCGCCGCCCTGGAGCACACGGGGGCGATGTACCTCGCCGGCCAGGACCCGCGCCAGGAACTGCTCAGCCCGGCCCTCTTCGCCGACCTGACCGGCTTCCCGCCGATGCTGATCCAGGTGGGCGGCAACGAGATCCTGCTGGACGACTCCACCCGGCTGGCCGCGCGGGCGCGGGACGCCGGCGTGGACGTGACCCTCGACGTCACGGCCGACGTGCCGCACGTGTTCCAGGTCTACGCCGACATCCTCGACGAGGCCGACCAGGCCCTGGACCGCGCGGCGCTCTTCCTCACCCAGCAGCTCGGCGGCTGACCCCGGGTCAGCGGCCGCGCTGCTCGCCCCACCCCGCATCACGGCTGGTCAGGCCGCCCTGGCAGACTCCGCAGCATGGATACAGCATTGCCGTCGCCGACGCCGACGCCGTCGCGGCCGACCGGGGCGCACGCCAGCAGATCCACCTCCGAGACCGAGGTGGGATAGCCGATGTCGGGGGGAACGGCCACCCGCTACCTCTACCTGGCGCGCCACGGCGAGGCGCGGCCGGACGGGAACGGGCTCACGGAAGCCGGTCGGCGCCAGGCGGTGCTGCTGGGGCGCAGGTTGGCGGACCGTCCGATCACCGTGGTGCACCACGGCCCGCTCCCCCGGGCCGCGCAGACGGCCCGGCTGATCGGCGAACAGCTGCGCGGCACTCCGCTGACGGTGTGCGAGGAGGCCGGCGACTACGTGCCGCACGTCCCGGCGCGGGCGGAACTGCCGGACGACTGCGCCGACTTCCTGCTCGACTACCTCGCGGACACCACCGCCGAGGAGCGGGCGAGCGGCGAGCTACTGGCCCGTCAGGCGCTGGCGCGCTTCACCGGGCCGGTGCCCGGCGAGCAGGAGCGCCACGAACTGGTCGTCACGCACAACTTCCTGATCGCCTGGCTGGTCCGGCACGCCACCGGCGGCCCCGACTGGCGCTGGCTCGGGCTGAACCACGGCAACGCCGCGCTGACCGTGATCCGCTACGCACCCGGCCGGCCGTCCTCGGTGCTCGCCTACAACGACACCCGGCACCTGCCGGAGGAAGTGCGCTGGACGGGTTTCCCGCCGGAGGTCCGGATCTAGGGTCTACTCCTGCGGAGCCCGCCGGGCCTGGAGGTAGCAGCGGCCGAGCAGTCGCAGTGCGGCCGGCTTGCCCGGGCCGACCGAGCGGCGCACCAGCGCCGCCGGGTCGACCCGGGCCGCCCGGACGGTGAGCAGTTCCAACTCGACCATGCAGCGCAGCATCGGCCGGTGCGCGGCCGGCGCCAGGCCGACCACGGCGCGGCCCGCGTCGAGCGACCGCGCGGCGCGGTCGAGCTGATCGGCCAACAGGGCCCGGACGGCGGGCAGTTCGCGGCTCCGTTCCAGGTCCTCCCGGCTCACCTGATGCTCCGTCAGGTAGCTTTGCGGGATGGCGAGTCGGCCGCCCGCCAGGTCCTCGGCGAGGTCGTTGGCGAAGTCGAGCCGCTGGCTGCCGTCGATGAACGTCCGGCAGGCCGCCCGGTACTCGGCCTGGTCGCCGGCGGGCCCGAGCATCCCGGCGATCACCATCACGGCGGGCAGCGAGTACTCGTCCACGTAGCGCTGGTAGTCGGCCTCCGTCTCGAACCCGGCGAAGTCCAGGTCGGCCGCCGCCCGTCCGAGGAACTCCAACGCCCGCTGCCCCAGCACCGGATGCACCCCCGCCGAGTGCACCAGCGGGCGCAGCGCGGCGTTCCCGGTGCGCCCGGCGGCGAGCGCCTCGGCGGTCTCCGCCGCCCACCGCGCGGCCGCGTCCCGCCGCTCGGCCACCGAACCCTCGCCGTCCAGCAGCAGATCGGTGCGGTGCATGAACGCGGTCGCCGCGATCACGTGCGGCACCATGCCCGGCGGCAGCAGCAGCCGGGTCGCCAGCTCCGCCTCCCGCCGGTACTGCGCCACCTCCGCCCGCTGCCGCCCGTAGTCGGCGCGCAACCCGGCCTCCCGCACCCCCGCCGCCCGCAACGCCCGCTCCCAGCCGCCCACCGCTCACCCTCGCTCACCACGTGCTCGTCCGTCCCGCCAGACCCTACGGGCTCGCGCGGGTTCCCCCGAACCGGCCCCGGGAACGCCCGGGCGGCCGCATGCTGATGGGTGTCACCAACCTCGGAGGACCCGATGGCACCGTACGACGAGCTGAGAGCCGAACTGCTCAAGGATGCCGAGACCATCGGCCACCCCCATGTGGAGCTGCACACCCCCGAGCACCCCGAGCTGAGTTTGCGGCTGCGGCTGCGCTCCGACGACGGCCCGCAGTGGGCCCTGGAGTCCGCGGCCGCGTTCTCCCGGGTCGGCGGCTGGCACATCCGGGAGGTGAGCAGCGAGGGCGGGCAGACCTTCACGATCTGGCTCACCGTCGAGAAGGCCGCCGGTCGGCCTTGAGGCCACCCTGCCTCACGGGAGGGCCTCGCCCGGTTCCGGGTCCCAGGTCGGCACGGGCAGCCCGTTGCCGGCGGTCACCCGGACGATCCGGCAGCCCATCAGTTCGACGGCCTCGTGCAGCCGTTGCCACGCCGGGGCGCTGTGCTCGGCCGGGTACGCGATCCGGATCTGGTGCGGGCGGGCCAGGTCGTAGGTGAGCAGCCAGTCGGTGTCCGCGGTCGCGAAGTGGTCCTGCCCATCGTCGCCGGACTCCGACCGCCAGGAACCTCGGTCGGCCGTCGGTGCCAGCGCCGCCCGGAGGACGCGCAGGCGCTCGGCGTGCGGCAGGGCGCCTTCGGTCAGGTGCAGGCAGCGGTGGACGCGGGGCCGGGCGGCGGTGAACCAGGGGGCCAGCTCGGGCTCCATCTCGGCGAGCACCCGCGAGGTGATCCGCCCGCCGATCCAGCCTTCGATGAACTCGGCCGCGCCCGGCGCGAAGGTCTCGTAGCGGCCGTCCTCGCTCCAGACCACCACGGGCCAGTCCTGCGGCTCGCCGCCGGTGAGCCAGCACAGCCGGTCGGCGTCGATCGTGCCGCCCCAGACCAGCAGGCCGCCCGGGGCCGGGTGGAGCGGGTAGGGATAGCGCTCGCGGTCCCGGGCGGAGACCGGAGGTGCCGGGGCCGTCTGCCAGTCGATCCCGTTGAACCTGTTCGTGCCGAACGGGGTCCACAGGCGGAGGAGGTCGCAGAACTCGCCCCAGCCGTACTGCTCGACCAGGCCGCGGTAGTCGCCCGGCAGCCGCACCCCGAGTCGGCGCGTGACGGCCTGCCAGTCCGACCCGGCGTCAACGGGCGTGGCCGGCGGGGGGACGAGGCGGATCAGCCGGTCCAGGCCCATCAGGCGTGGGACTGCTGGTAGGCCAGGCGCGCGTCGGCGCCCTCGCCGATCCGGGTGAGCAGCTCGTCCAGCTCCAGGAACTCCTCCCACCGGGCCCGCCCTCCGACGCGGACCAGCTCGGCCACCACGAGGTCCTCCAGCTCGGGGACCCGCTTGTTCTTCCACACCTTGTCGGCCAGGGTGACCAGCAGGTCCTCGATCCCGCGCCCCTCCTCCCAGGACGCGTGGCCGGCGGCGAACCGGGCCGACTCGGCGCTCACACCGAGCGCCAGCAGCAGCTCGCGGCCGGCCTCCTCGTGCGCGGAGCCGGGACCGGAGAGCTCGGCGGGGTGCTCGGCCTTGCCGATGTCGTGCGTGGCGGCGCCGAACAGCACCGCCTCGCGGTCGAGGACCAGCGCCGGCCGGTGCCGCTCGATCCAGGCGACGAGCTGGTGCGCCACGTCGTGGACGGCGCGCAGGTGGGCGACGAGGCGCGGTGGGGCGTCGACCGCCTCCAGCAGCGCGACGACCCGGGACGGCAGCGGCAGGAGCGACGGCCCGTGGGTGTCGTCCGTCGCGATCGAGTGCTGGATCGAATGCTGGGACGATTGCTGGGGCGTCGGCGTCACGAGGCCAGGGTAACCGTCCGGCCATCTGACGATCCGATGAGTTCCACGATTTCCACGTCTCGCATTCTCATATGACAGTACGTTCTTCACCCATGACGAATGATCAGCTCCGCGCCGGCGGCAGACGGGCCGGGGTGGCCGTCCTCGGGGTGGCGGCAGTGCTCTGGCTGGCCGGCTGCACCCCGGACGCGACCGGGACGGGGTCCACGGCCGAGGGTCCCGCGCCGGCGGCCAAGCCGTCCCCGTCCACCGCCGCCCCGCTCGCCGCGCCGCCGACGACTGCGGCACCCGCTCCCCCGCCGCACACGACGCCTCCGCCTCCCCCGCACACCCCGGCGCCGGCCGCCCCCACCACCCACCGGCCCGCGCCCACGCCGCCGCCCCGGCCGACGCCGACCCAGGCGCCGGCCCAGCCCCCAGCCCAACCTCCGGCCCCGGCGGCGCCGAGCCCGGCGGGCTCCTGCAAGTCGCACACCGTGGCCTACTGCGGCTGGACGGTGGGCGAGACGCCCACCCAGCCGGGCGAGACGGCCACCTGCAAGGACGGGACCATCTCGTTCTCCGCCGACGACGGATCCGGCACCTGCTCGGGCCACAAGGGCGTACTGGTCTGGTTCAAGTAGTCGCGCCTGACGGACCTTCCGGGCCTCCCGGACCCTCCAGGCGGAGCTCCACCCGCGCCGGACCGCTCCGGCGCGGGCCGGGCGGGGCCGCCATGCTGCCCCCGCCCGCCGCCGGGAACGGGCCGTCGGCCCGCCGTGCGACGTCCAGCGCCATGGCGGTCAGCCGCAGCCGCAGCAGCCCGGCGCCGGTCGCCGTGTCGCGGAACACCGCTGCCAGCGGGTCGAGTTGACGCCGCGCCGCCGCCGACAGGCTGACGGCGGCGTCCAGCAACTCCTCGTGCCGGCCGGCCCGGAGGGCCGTGACGACCTCGTGCGGGGTCGGCCGCCGGGCCCCGGAGCTTTCCCGCGAGCCGTGCACCACGAGCGCGAGCAGCGGGACGATCCGCTGCCCCGCCCATTCCCGGTCCATCTCCCAGACCCGGTAACGGCGTTGGGCCGTGGCGGCGAACCCGGCGTCGGCCCGGGCCTCGGCGAGCCGCCGCCGGGCGAAGGCCAGCGCCTCGTCCCAAGCGTCCACCGAGCACCCCTCTCAGGTCGGCCGGATCGGTCAGCGCTCCTCGAAACCCTCCAGCACCGCCGGGAGTTCCTCGGTGTGCAGGACGCCCAGGGTCTTCGTCGCCCGGGTCAGCGCGACGTAGAGGTCGTTCAGGCCGCGGGTGTGGGCGGCGAGCATCCGCGCGGGCTCCAGCAGGAGCACCGAGTCGAACTCCAGGCCCTTGGACTGCCCCGGCGTCATCAGCACCACCGGCGAGTCGAGGGCCGACGGTTCACCGGCCGCGACCACCCCGGCCAACGAGGCCAGCGCGTCCACCGGCAGGCCCTCCGGGTGGACGATCGCCATCCGGCCGCCGTCCATCGCGGCGATCTCCTTCTCGACCACCGCCCGCAGCTCGTCCGGCGCCACCTGACGGCTCCACGGCCGCACGCCCCCGCTGCGCACGGCGCGCGGCGCGGCCAGCCCGGTGTCGAGGGCCCGCAGCACGCCCTCGGTGGTGCGCATGATCTCCGACGGCGTGCGGTAGTTGACGCTCAGTTCGACGCTGCGCCAGCGCCCGGCGGTGTACTCGTCGAGCGCCTGGCCCCAGGAGTTCAGGCCCGCCGGTGCGCCGGTCTGGGCCAGGTCGCCGACGATGGTCATCGAGCGGCCGGGGCAGCGGCGGGTGAGCATCCGCCAGGCCATCGGGGAGAGTTCCTGCGCCTCGTCCACGATCACGTGCCCGTAGGCCCAGGTGCGGTCCGCGGCGGCGCGCTCGCTGAGCGGGCGCAGCGACTCGGTGCCCCGGTACTGGCGGGCCAGCACCTCGACGTCCACCAGGGAGGTCTCGATGTCCACCATCGAGGCGTCGAAGGACTCCATCAGGTGCTTGGCGTATTCGAGTTCGGCGGCGCTGAGGCCGTCCCTCGGGAGGGTGGCGGCACTGCCGGGCACCGGGCCGAGCAGTTCGGCGGCCTCGTCCAGCACCGGCACGTCCGCCTCGGTCCAGGGTGCGCCCGGCTCGCGCCGCAGCAGCTCGCGCTCCTCGGCGCCGAGCAGGTCGGCGGCGGCCGCCAGCTCGGGCGAGCCGTAGAGCGCCGTGACCAGCTGCTCGGCCGTCAGCACCGGCCAGAGCCGCTCCGCCAGCTGCTGGAACTCCGGCTCCTCGACCAGCGAGTCGGCGAGGTCGGCCACCGCGTCCAGGTCCATCTCGCCGTCCCGGTCCCGGGCGATCCGCAGCGCCAGCTCCGAGGAGACCCGCTCGACCAGTGCGGCCCGGGCCTGGTTGTGCGGCTCGTGGGTCCGGTGCGCGGCGGCGTGCGCCCGCTCGCCGAGCGCGCGGCTGATCCGCAGCTCCTGGCGGTGGCCCGAGGAGCGGCCGACGGTGATGGTCCACTCCTCCTCCGGCAGCTGCCGCAGGCCGTCCAGGGCGGCGAGCAGCACCTGGGCCATCCGGGCGTCGCCCTTCACGGCCGCCACCTCGGCGCGCTCGCCGTCCGCACCGGTCACGCCGGTCACGCCGGGGTAGAGCGTGCCGATGCTGCCGAGCACCACCTCGGTCTCGCCGAGGGCCGGCAGCACCTGGTCGATGTAGCGCAGGAAGGTGGTGTTCGGGCCGATCACCAACACCCCGCGCTTGGCCAGCCGGTCGCGGTGGGTGTAGAGCAGGTAGGCGGCGCGGTGCAGCGCGACCACCGTCTTCCCGGTGCCGGGGCCGCCCTGGACCACCAGGACGCCGGCCAGGTCGGAGCGGATCACCCGGTCCTGCTCGGCCTGGATGGTGGCGACGATGTCGCCCATCCGCCCGGTCCGACGGGCCGTCAGGGAGGCCAACAGGGCGCCCTCCCCGCTCAGCGCGCCCTCCCCGCCCGACGACTCCTGGTCGTCGAGCCCGAAGGCGTCGTCGTCGAAGTCGACCACCGCGCGCCCCTTGCTGCGCAGGTGGCGGCGGGCGACCACGCCGCCCGGCCGGGCGGGGGTGGCCCGGTAGAAGGGCTCGGCGGCCCGGGCCCGCCAGTCGGTGAGCAGCGGCTCGTGGTCGTCGTCGGCCAGCGCGATCCGGCCGATGTACTGGCGCTCGCCGTCGGCGTCCTCGATCCGGCCGAAGCACAGGCCGTACTCGGCGGCGTGCAGCTCGGCGATCCGGCGGGTGTGGGTGCTCTCCATGGTGTCCCGCTCCATCCGGGACTGGGCGGTGCCGCCGCGCTCCTGGCGGTGGACCTCGCGCAGCCGGTCGCCGGCCAGCTCGCGCTGGAGGTCGAGGCGGTCGTAGAGCAGGCCCACGTAGGCGTTCTCGGCGCGCAGTTCGCGTTCCTTGCGGTCCGCCGCGATCAGCTCGACGAGCCGGCGGGCAGCCCGCTCGGCGCCGTCGGTGCGGATCCGCGCGGCCACGGCGGCGGCGCGGGTGCGGACCTCGGGGGCCAGCGCGGCGGCGAGCGCGGCCGACAGGCTCTCCACCGTCGGCACCGGCCCGTCGTGGGCCGCGCCGATGCCCAACTCGGCCACCCGCTCCGCGTAGTACGGCTGGTCGGCGGCCTGCGGCAGCACCACCTGGGGCGCCCCGGCCAGCGCGGCGGCGAACAGGGTGCCCGCCCCGCCGTGGTGGACGACGGCGGCGACCCGGCGGAACAGCTCCTGCTGGTTGACCTCGCCGACGACGAAGCAGTCGCCCCGGTCGTCGGCCGCGGCCAGCCCGGCCCAACCACGGCCGAGCAGCACCCGGCGGCCCTGCGCCCGGACCGCCTCGACCGCCACCTGGGCGAGGTCGGGGGCCAGGTGGCGCATGCTGCCGAAGCCGACGTAGACCGGCGGCTCGCCGGCCGCCAGGAACTCGACCAGGTCGGCCGGCAGCGGGCGCTCGTCCGGCAGGTGCCAGGCGCCGGTCTGCACCACGTCCAGCTCGGGGGTCGGCTGCCAGGGTCCGAGCACCGGGTCGGCGGCGAGCCACGGCTGGTCGGTGAAGACGTGGTCGCGCACGCTCGCCACCGGCGGCAGGCCGAGCGCGGCCCGGTGGGCGCCCACCGCCGCGCCGAAGCGGTCGTTGTAGCCCTGCGCCTCCAGCTCGCGCAGGACCCGCACGTCGGTCTCCTCCGGCGGGTAGGGGCCGCCGGGGCCGGGCAGCGGCGCCCGGTCCGGGGAGGGCAGCACGACCGGGCAGAAGGCGGTGAACACGTAGCGGATGCCCAGCGCCTCGGCGACCGAGGGGGCGCTGAAGAGCACCATGCCGGTGGCGACCAGCAGGTCGCAGCCCTCGGCGGCGGCCGCGAGGGTGCCGTGCTGCTCCTCGATCAGGTCGGCCACCATCCGGGCGGCCGCGTCCTTGCCGGACGGGCGCACCATCTCGTGCCACGGCCGCCCGAGCGGCACCAGCTCCACGCCGGCGCCGGCCAGGCGCTCGGCGAACTCCTGCTCCGGCGGCGCGCACACCCGCACCTGCGCACCCGCCTCCCGCAACCGCACCGCAAGCGCCAGCATCGGCTCGACGTCTCCGCGCGACCCGTACGTCGCCAGCAACACCCGCATCCCGAGACTCCCCATTTCCGCACGTCATCGGCTCAGGTCCGACAGTGTGCGGCACCTGGGGGGCCTTGCCGCAAGGCCCCCCACACGGTATAAGTTAAGAGTGGAGAGGAGCGGGTTTCCTCTCCTTCTTCGTTTTACGGCTTCTTCGTTCTGCGACGGCCGATCCGTTCGACGGTGGCTGACGGTTCCTCAGGTGCCGCGCAGCAGTCGGCGCAGCCACCGCACCCGGGCCTCGCGGGCGTCCTGGCTCACCGCAGCCCCCGGCGCGAGGGTGTCGAACCCGTGGAACGCGCCCGCCCAGACGTGCAGTTCGGCCGAACCGCCGGCCTGCCAGAGCGCGTCGGCGTAGGCGACGGCCTCGTCCCGGAAGGTCTCGGCCGAGCCGACCTCGATGTACGCGGGCGGCAGTCCGGCCAGATCGGTGGCCCGGGCGGCGGCCGCGTACGGGGAGAGCTCGGCGGCACCGTACCGCTCCCCCAGCAGGGCCCGCCAGGCCGTGGCGTTGGAGGTGCGGCCCCAAGTGTCGTGACCGTCCTGCTGGTGGGCGGAGCGGGTGTCGCCGCGGTCGTCCAGCATCGGGCTGAGCAGCAGCTGGCCGATCGGCGCCGGCCCGCCGCGGTCCCGGGTCAGCTGGGCGAGTGCGGCGGTCAGGCCGGCGCCGGCGCTCTTGCCGCCGAGCACGATGCGCGCCGGGTCGACGCCGAGCCGCTCGGCGTGCCGGGCGGCCCAGCACAGTCCGGCGTAGCACTGCTCGACCGGCTCCAGGTAGCGGGCGGCCGGGGCGAGCGGGTACTCCACCGATAGCACTGCGAGCCCCAGCAGCTCCGCCAACTCCCGCAGCACGCGCGGCAGTACCGACCAGGCGTTGCCCATCACCAGCCCGCCGCCGTGCAGGTAGTAGAGCAGTGGCAGCGGCCCCGCCAGCCCGGCCGGCCGCGCGCTGACCATGATCGGGCCGGGGCCGGGGCCGGTGGTAGTGCCGGGGCCGGGGCCAGGGAGTTCCGTGACCTCGAACCGGCCGCCGTCGGCCAGCTCCCGCAGCGTCGGCCTGGGGCGCGCCTCCGCGTCCCGCCGCTGACGCTCCGCCAGGTTCTCCGGCGTCACCGGCTCGGCCTTCCCGACGGCCGCCAGCGCCGCCGCCAGCTCCGGATCGAACGGCACCGCGCCCGTCGCGTCCATCCGCGCTCCCCCGCTCCCTCGGCCGTACGACTGAGTGATCATCAGCTGATGATCCTCCGAATGCTATCGATCCCGAGGGAGAACGACGCCGAACCCCGTCACCGACCGGCCACGCTCCGATGGCAAGGAAAACCGATTTCGTTCCGACGGGGTTCACGGGCTATGGTGGTGTCACCGACGCGGGGTGGAGCAGCTCGGTAGCTCGCTGGGCTCATAACCCAGAGGTCGCAGGTTCAAATCCTGTCCCCGCTACTACTGGAAGCCGGAGTCGACGCAATTGGGCGTCGGCCCCGGCTTCTTGTCGTTGCGGGCCCCTGTCGCCCCGGCCGTTCATCGTGCCGTGGTCGGTGCCGTCGGCGCGCCGCGAGGCCGTCGCCCGTCCGCTCCCCGGCGTCACTCCGGCCAGGCGGAGCCCTTGATCACCTCGACGAAGTCCCCGCGCACGAACCCCGGCACGAAGTGCGCCAGCACGTCGGCCTTCACCGTGCCGAAGGTGCTGTCCGGGCGGTCCCGGACGCCGTCGGTGAAGGCCGCGAGGATCCGGTTCTTGAAGTCGGGGCGCGGGTGGGCCGCCACCACGGCGGCGCGCTGCTCCGGCGTCACCGCGTGGTAGCCGAGGCCGAGCACGTCCAGCTCCACGCCGCGGGTGACCAGGGCGATCTCGGGTGCCATGTGCAGCGGGACCTCGGGGGTGGTGTGCAGGGCGATGCCGGCCCAGACCCGGTCGGCGGGCTCGCCGGTGATGCCGTGGGAGCGCAGGAAGCGGCTGGCCTCGTCGGCGCCGTCGAGCTCGAAGCGCTGGTCGGCGCGGCCGTACCGGGCGGTGAGGCCGAGGTCGTGGAACATGGCGGCCACGTAGAGCAGTTCGGGGTCGAAGTCGAGCCGCTCGGCGCGGCCGCGCAGGGAGCCCCAGAGGAAGACCCGGCGGGAGTGGTCGAACAGCAGCGGTCCGGCCGCCTCCCGGACCAGCTCGGTGGCCTCGCGCGCCAGGGCGCTGTCCGGGATCCGCACACCCGCGATCATCCCGGTCGTCCCGGTCGTCCCGGTCGGCTCGTTCAGCTCGGTCGTCTCGGTCGTCTCGTTCACGGTTCCTCCGTGCCTGTTTCGGTGGTGTGCCTCCACGATCCTGCGGGGGCGTAGCCTGGGGCCATGTCCTCACGGCCAGGAAACCCACGGATCCGGACATGACGGCGAGACCGCGCCGGGTCGCCTTCCTGGTGTTCGACGGCGTCACGATGCTCGACGTCACCGGCCCCTCCGAGGTGCTGCACCAGGCGGGGCGACTGGCTCCGCCCTACGAGCTGGTGCTCGTCTCGCCGCAGGGCGGCCCGGTGACCACCTCCACCGGGCTGGCGTTGACCGGCACCGTGACGGCTGCCGAGGTCGGGGCGCCGCACACCCTGGTGGTGGCCGGCGGCGACCGGCTGGCCGAGCGGCCCGTCGAAGCGGCGCTGCTCGATGTGGCCGGCGCCCTCGCCGGGCGGGCCGAGCGGGTCGCGTCGGTGTGCACCGGAGCGTTCGTGCTGGCCGAGCTCGGCCTGCTCGACGGCCGGCGGGCGGCCACCCACTGGCGGCACGCCGACGCGCTGGCCCGGCGCTACCCCCGGGTGGACGTCGAGCCCGACGCCATCCACGTCCGCGACGGACGCTACGTCACCTCGGCGGGCATCAGCGCCGGGATCGACCTGAGCCTGGCCCTGGTGGAGGAGGACCACGGCGCGCAGGTGGCCCGGTCCGTCGCCCGTGAGCTGGTGGTCTTCATGCAGCGTCCCGGTGGGCAGTCGCAGTTCTCCGCCGCCCTGGCCACCCCGCCGGTGCGCGGCGAGCTGCTGCGCTCACTGGTCGCGGAGGTGCTGGCCGATCCCGCCGCCGACCACAGCCTGACCGCGATGGCCGCGCGGGCGGCCGTGAGTCCCCGTCACCTGACCCGCCTCTTCCACGCCGAGCTCGGCACCACGCCCGGCCGCTGGCTGGAGCGGGTGCGCCTCGACCGGGCCCAGCAACTGCTGCTCGACGGACACGCCGTCACCTCGGCGACGCGCGCCAGTGGCCTGGGCAGCGACGAGAGCCTGCGCCGCGCCTTCGCCCGGCACCTGGGCACCACGCCGTCCCGCTACCGCGCCCGGTTCGGCACGACCGGCCGGGACGGCGGGAGTTGACGGTCGGCAGGAGTTGACGCTCGGCGGGAGCTGACGGTCGGTCAGCGGGCGTGGGCGCCACCGGGGGCGGCGCGCAGCACCGGGGCCAGGGCGCCGGTGCGCAGGCGGGCGACCAGCGGGACGGCGATCCGACCCAGGATCCGGCTGGTCAGGTAGGCGACGGGGATGGCGAGCAGGGCGGCGCCGAGCACGTCGTGGGGGTAGTGGTCGCCCAGGTAGACCCGGGTGAAGCCCTCGAACACCGCGAAGGCGGTGGCGATCACGGCCAGGCGCCGGTCGAGCAGCCAGAGGGCGGCGACGGTGGCGAAGGCGGTGGTGGAGTGCCCGCTGGGGAAGGCGTAGTCGTTCGGGGCGGGGCAGGAGTCGACGAAGTAGGCGTGCGGCAGCGAGTAGCAGGGGCGCGCTTCGGCGACCAGTTTCTTGGCCACCTCGGCGACGGCGAAGGCGACCAGCACGGCCACGGGGGCGGCCAGCGCGAGGGTCATGGCGGAGGTGTCGCGGCGGCGGGCGTTCCACCAGCCGATCGCCATCAGCACCCCGAACACCCCGAGCCCGGCGTTGGTCCACAGGTCGAGCGGGGTGTTGAGCCAGTGCGTGTCGCGGGCGAAGCCGGTGACACCGGTGAACAGCGACCCGTCGATGCCGGAGCCGTCGAAGGCCAGTTGAAGGGCGGGGTGGGTCATCGGCGGGCCCCTTCGGAGTCGAGCCTGCGGCGGGCCGGGCACTCCGATCGGCGTCCACTGCGGCAGCGGTCTTCTACCTGCGCGCAGAAGTTCTACGTCACTGTAGACGATGAACGGAGAGCGACAAAACCATGAACTCCAGGGGCCGCCGGGCGCCCGTGACGTGACGCGAGGTCAGGCTCCGGCCCTGCTCAACGCCCCGTCAGCGCGCCGCTCCCGCATGCCGAGCAGTTGGACGAGCACCCGCTCCAGCTCCCCCGCCGGGTCGGCAGCCAGGTCGGTGGCCCGCCAGGCGACGAAGCCGTCCGGACGGACCAGCAGCGCGCCACCGCGCCCGGCGCCCGCCACGGCCGGCCACTGCGGCGCGTCCACCGACCGCGCGTGCAGGTCCAGTCCGAGCCGCCCGGCCACCTCCTCGGCCGCCCCGGCCCACCCGGCGCCGTCCGGCCCGGCCAGCACGGTGAACCCCGAGCCCACCAGCTCCAGCGTCGAGGTCCGGACGCCGTCGAGCTCGACCCACAGGTGCGGCAGCCGCGAACCGGGCGACCCGTCAAGGTCGAGCAGCAGGTCCTCGATTGACGGGAGCTCGGCGACCGGGCCGATCACCGCCGCCGAGTCGTAGCGGTAACCGAGGTGCACGATCGGGGCGTTGACGATGCCCGCCCGGGCCCGCTCCGCCGCGAGGTGCGGGCGGCGGTCCCAGTGCAGGTGCGGCCGGTCCAGCCGCAGCCGGGCCTGCTCGACGGCGAGCGCGCCGACCGGCCGCCGCTCGGCGTCGTAGCTCTCCAGCAGCTCCGGCACGGCCGACCCGCGCAGCACCAGGGCGAGCTTCCAGGCCAGGTTGTGGGCGTCGGCGATCCCGGTGTTCATGCCGAAGGCGCCCATCGGCGGAATGGCGTGCGCGGCGTCGCCGACCAGGAAGACCCGCCCGTCCGAGAAGCGGTCGGCGAGCTGGGCCCGCACCCGCCAGGGCAGCACGCTGACGACCTCCACCTCCTCCAGCGGGCCGCCGACCGCCGCGTGGACCAGCTCGCGGCAGCGCTCGGGGGTGAAGTCCCCGGCTGACCCGCCCGCCTCCGGGTCGTACCCGGCGTGCAGCACCCACTCCCGCTCCCCGTCGATCTGCATCAGCATGCTGGGACTGGCGGGGTTGGTGATCTGGCAGCCGACGAACGTCCGGCCGCCGGTGTACCGGCTCAGGTCGGCGCGGAAGAGGATGTTGACGTTCGGGTAGCCGATCGCGCCCACTCCGCTCATCGGGATGCCGAGCGCACTCCGGACCGGGCTGCGCACGCCGTCGGCGGCGACCAGGTAGTCCGCGCGCACCTCGCGCCGGCCGTCCGGGCCGAGCAGGACCGCCGTGACGCCGTCGCGGTCCTGGGTGAACGAGAGCAGCTCGGTGCGGTACGCCACCGTGACCCCGCGCCGGCGGGCCGCCCGGAGCAGCACCGCGTCGAGCCGGTTCTGCGGGCAGGTGCCGCGCAGCGCCCACGGGCTGGCCAGCGCCTGGGGGTCGGCGCCCGGCGCGCCGGCGGGCGCTGGAGCGGCCGGGGCCGGCGGCTCGGTGAAGGCTGACGCGGTGGCCAGGGTGTCGGCCTTGAGCATGCCGAGGTTGCCCGCGCCCGCGTCGATGGCGACCGCGTTCACCTCCTCCAACAGGCCTAGCTCTCGCAGGAGTTCGATGGTGCGCGGGCCGACGCCGGTGGCCCTGGGATGCTCCGAGGGGCCGTCCTGCCGCTCCACGACCAGGGTCTCGACGCCCTGCCGGGCCAGGAACAGCGCGGCGGCCAGACCGACCGTTCCGCCACCGACGACCAGGACCGGGACCGGGGCGGGAACACGGGTGTGCTGCATGACGACTCCTCACGTTCGAGACGTTCAGACCATACGGGAACACCGTTCCCGCTTACGGGAACACTGTAGCCATAGGCGTAGGATGTGCGCAGCAGAAATCACCCGAGGAGTTCCCGAGGAGTTGTCGATGGCCGAGGAACCGATCCCGACGCTGCTCTGGGCCCGGGAGCCGCGCGCCCCCCGCCGCCAGGCGCCCGGCATCGACCGGATCGTCTCGGCCTCCGTCGCCATCGCCGACGCGGAGGGCCTGGACGCGCTCTCCATGCGCCGGGTCGCCGCCGACCTCGGCACCGGCACGACCTCGCTCTACCGCTACGTGGCCGGGCGGGACGACCTGCTGGACCTGATGGTCGACGCGGTCGGCGGCGACTGCCCCACGGACCCGCTCACCGGCGACTGGCGGGCCGACCTGGCCGCCTTCGCCCGCGAGTTGCGGGCCGGCCTACTGCGCCACCCCTGGCTCGGCGCGCTCATGATGTCCCGTCCGGCCCTCGGCCCGAACTCGCTGCGCCGGCTCGACCGCGCGCTCGCCGCGGCCGCCCCCCTGACCCCGGACACCACCCTCGCCAACTCCGCCATCGGGGCCCTGCGCCACTACGTGATCGGCGCGGTCGGCGACCAGCTCGCCGAACAGGACACCCAGCGCCGCACCGGCCTGACCCCGGAGCAGTGGCGGGCCTCCGTCGGCCCGTACATCCGCGAGGTCATCGCCGGCGGCGAGTACCCGCACTTCAGCCGCATGGTGCTGGAGGCCGAACACCCCGACGCGGACCAGCGGTTCGAGTTCGGCCTGGACTGCTTCCTGACCGGCCTGGCCGCCCGGCTCGGCGCGGCCACCGGGGGTTGACGACGGGACGAGACAACGGGACCAGACGACGGGCCGAACGGAACGGAACGGCATGGGCGGCGAGAGCGCGGACGCGGCCGAGCGCTTCACGGCCGCGGTGGAGCGGTTGCGGCGCGAGCTGCGGGCCGTCGCGGACACCGTCGCGCCGGGTGGGCGATGGCGGGCCGAGGAGCGCACGCGTGACGAGTTCACCGAGCGCGGCGCGATGACCAGGCGGTTCACCCTCTCGCTGGTCCTCGCCGACGCCTCGTTCGAGCGCACCCCGTTCGAACTCGCCTCGTTCCAGCGCACCTCGGTCCAGCTCGCCTCGGTCCAGCTCGCCTCGGTCCAGCGCACCTCGTTCCAGCTCGCCTCGCCCGAAGCGGTGCGGGACGGGTTCACGGTGAGCGCCCGCGCGGTGGGCGGAACCGTCCGGATCACGGGCAGCACGCCCGCCGTGCTGGTCCGCGACCGCTGGGTGCGCCCGCCGCGCGCGGTGGACCCGGGGAGCCTGCGCCCCGGGTACCGGCTGTGCGACTCGTGCGAGGGCTGGGGGTCGTGCCGCGACTGCGAGGGCCTGGGCTTCGTGGGCGGCCGGCCCTGCCGGGCGTGCGGCCTCGGGATGGACTGCCCGGACTGCGCGGGCGCCGGCCAGAGCCTCGACTGACTCGGGGTCAGGTGTTGATGACCGCGAGCACCTCGGCCGCGTAGAGCTCGGCGGGCGCGAACCCCATGCCCGTGAAGTGGCCGGCGAGTTCGAGCGAGAGCACGCCGTGCAGGCGGGTCCAGAAGGCGAGCGCGCGGCGCAGGGCGGCGGGCGGTGCCGGGTGGTCGCCGGCCCAGTCGCGGTGCTGGGCGAGCTGCTCGGTGAGCTGGGCGTCGAGCGGGGACGGGGACGCCGACGGGGCGTCAGTCGGCCGGTCGGCGACGCAGGCGTCCAGGATCCTGGCCATGATCCCCTGGGTGATCCCGACGGTGTCGGCGGGCGCGTGGTACCCGGGCACCGGCGTGCCGTAGACCAGGAAGTAGCGGTGCGGGTCGGCCAGGGCCCACTCGCGCAGTGCGAGTGCCAGGCCGGTGAGGTCGGCGCCGGCTTCGGCGCGGATCCGGAAGGCCTCGGCCAGGCTGCGGTAGGCGTCGATGACGAGCTCGGTGATCAGCTCGTCGCGGTTGGCGAAGTACCGGTAGAGGGCCGGCCCACTCAGGCCCATCTGTTTGGCGATGGCGTTGAGCGACAGCGCGGAGGCGCCGGCGGTGGCGATCTGCTGCCACGCGTGCTGCTTGACCTCCTCCCGCACCTGGGCGCGGTAGCGCTCCCTCGGGGTCTTCGCTGCTGCCTCGGCCACGGCCCGCCTCCCGGTCACCCACTGCCACCTACTGCCACCCACGCTGACAGTTAGAGGTTATCACTGTCGTTGTTGACACTCACCACCGAAAGGCGTTAGAACTTATAACGAACGCAAGGACATCTACCGCAAAGCAGAGGGAGCAGTTCCATGGACAGCGAGCGCATGGTCGAGGTCGTCCTGCCGGGCATCGTGGCCCCGGAGGGTCTGGAGCTCCGCTACGGCACCGTGCCGACGGCGGGCCCGGACCGGCTGGTGATCGCCGTGGAGGCGACCGGCGTCTCCTTCGCCGAGCAGCAGATGCGCCGCGGCCGGTACTACGACCAGCCGCCCTTCCCGTTCGTCCCCGGCTACGACCTGGTCGGCCGGGTGCTCGCCACCGGCGCGGGCGTCGACCCGGAGCTGGTCGGCCGGCGGGTGGCCGCGCTGGTCAAGGTCGGCGGCTGGGCCAGCCACGTGGTGGTGGACGCGGCCGACGCCGTGCCCGTGCCGGACGGGCTCGCGGCGGCCGAGGCGGAGACGGTGGTGGTCAACGGCATCACGGCCTGGCAGATGCTGCACCGTCAGGCGCGGGTGCGGGCCGGGCAGACCGTGCTGGTGCACGGCGCGGGCGGCGGCGTCGGCTCGGTCCTGGTGCAGCTGGCCCGCGCGGCCGGCGTCAAGGTGATCGGCACCGCCTCCCCCCGGCACCACGAGGCGCTGCGGGAGCTGGACGTCACCCCGATCGACTACCGCACCGGAGACGTGCCCGCCCGGGTCCGCGAGCTGGCGCCCGGCGGGGTGGACGCGGTCTTCGACCACGTCGGCGGCCGCAGCGTGGTCGACTCCTGGCAGCTGCTGGCCCCGGGCGGCACCCTGGTCAGCTACGGCAGCGCCTCCACCCGCGACGACACCGGCTCCAAGCAGTGGCCGATGCTGAAGATCCTCGCCCGCACCTGGCTCTGGAACGCCCTGCCGAACGGCCGGCGCGCCCACTTCTACAACATCTGGGCCGGCCGGGCCCTGAACAAGGACCGCTTCCGCGCCCGGCTGCACGCCGACCTCACCCAGGTCCTCACCGCCCTGCGCGACGGCGAGCTCACCGCCCACGTCGCCGCCCTGCTGCCGCTCACCGAGGCCGCCGAGGCGCTGCGCCTGGCCGAGTCCGGCGCCGCCACCGGCAAGGTCGTGCTCACCCCCTGACCCGCTCCCCCACCCCGCACCCCACACCCCGCGTCCCGCCCGCACCACCAACCCCGAGGAGTCCGACATGACCACCGCCGCCACCACCCCCGACCAGCCGCTGCCCCAGCCGCTGCCCCGGGTGGTCGCCGACTGGGCCGCCGCCTGGACCGGCACCGACCCGTTCGCGCTCGGCGCCCTGTTCACCGCCGACGCGACCTACACCGACCAGGCCATCGGCGCCGCCTTCCACGGGCCAATGGAGATCGCCGGCTGGAAGGCCCGCGCCGACCGCCTGATCGACGGCGTGCACGTCACCGTGCTCGCCGCCCACCGGGACGGCACCCACCCCAACGGAACCCACCTGACCGTCGACGCCGTCTACGCCGGCCACCTGAAGGGCGCGCCGACGCCGTTCGCCGTCCCGATGACCACGCTGCTCGACCTGGACGCCGACGGCCGGATCACCGCCGACCGGGACTACTACGACCTGGGCGCCGTGCTCACCCAGTCCGGCCTGCCCGCCGACTGGACCCCGCCCGCCGAGCAGTGACGGCCCGTCACACCGCGATCGCCCCCAGCTGCCGCACCCGGCACGGCGCGCCCGCCGGCTACCCCGCCAGCCCCCGCCGCAGCGCGGCCGTCAGCTCGGCGAACTGACGCTGCGACACCTCTGCGGAGAGGATCGCCTGCGAGCCGTGGAAGGTGCCCGGCCACTGGTGCAGCTCCACCGGCACGCCCGCCCGGAGCAGGCGCAGCCCGTACTCGATCCCCTCGTCCCGCAGCGGATCGAGCTCGGCGGTGCCGATGTGGGCGGCGGGCAGGCCGGCCAGGTCGGCGGCGCGGGCCGGCGCCGCGTAGGCGGTGGCCTGCTGCCCGCCCAGGTAGTGGGCCCAGGCCGCGCCCACCCGGTCCCGGTCGTGCCACGGGGTGGCGGTGAAGTTCCGCTGCGACCAGGTCTCCTGACGGTCGTCCAGGGCCGGCTGGTTGAGCAGCTGGAAGCGGATCCGCGGACCGTTGCGGTCACGGGCCCGCAGGGCGGTCGCCGCGGCCAGGCCGGCCCCGGCGCTGTGGCCGCCGACCGCGATCCGGTCGGGGTCGATGCCCAGCTCCGCCGCGTTCGCGGCGGCCCAGGCCAGCACGGCGCACGCGTCGTCGAGGGCGGCCGGGAAGCGGTGCTCGGGCGCCCGGCGGTAGCCCACCGAGATCACCACCGCGCCGGAGCCGGCCGCGATCCGGGCGGCCCACGGGTGTTCGGTGTCCAGGTCGCCGAAGACGAACCCGCCGCCGTGCAGCCAGACGACGGCGCCGGCCTCGGCGCCCGCGTCCTGCGGGCGGTAGATCCGCACGGGCACCGGCGGGTCGCCGGGCACGGTGCGGTCCGCGATCTCCAGGCCGGTGGTGTCGGGCGGCAACTGCGCGGCGATCATGTCGGCGACCTTGCGGCGGGTCGCCTCGGGGTCGGTGAAGTCGGTCTGCGGGAGCAGCGGGACGAAGGCTTCGAGTTCGGGATCCATGCCCACCATCCTGACCAACCGTCACCGGCCCGGTCACCCGCCGCCCGTCGCACGTCCGTCCTGCTCCGCGCGCCGATCGGCGGCTGCCCCGGACACCCGGGCGGCCGTATCCTCGCCGCATGGAGGCACTGGCCGATCGGCTCACCCAGCTGGACTCGCACGTCCAGGGCGCGATCCGGGTGGTCGTGTTCTACGACACCCTGATGCGCCGCCGGGTGGACCTGGCGGCGCTGGCCCGCTCCTCGGCCGGGCTGGCCGAGTGCGTGGCGGGCGTGCGGCTGCACGGCACCGGGCGGGTGGTCCGGGTCTCGCCGGACGGGCGGGAGGTGCCCACCCCGCCCGCGCCGGCCTCCAGCACCGCGCCGATCACCCTCGACGAGGAGGAGATCGGCACGGTCTGGCTGGAGCGCCCGGGGCCGCCCGCCGCGCTGGACGAGGTGCTGCTCGACCGGTTCGCGCTCGCCGCCGCCACCACCGTCGAGCGGTACGGGCCGGCCCGGACCACCATGGCCGACCCCGCGCTGGTCGAGCTGGCGATCAGCGCGGAGTGCGACGAGGCGGCCCGGGCCAGGGCGCTGCGCCTGCTGGGGTTCGCGGTCGGGGCGCCGGTGCGGGTGGTCGCGGTGCGCACGGCGCTGCCGCTGGACCGGCTGGGCGCCCTGGTCTGCCCGGGCCGCCAGGTGAAGGCGGCGGCCCTGGACGGGGCGGACGCGCTCGGCGGGACCGGGGTACTGCTGGCCGCCGAGGTGGACGCCGAGCGGTTCCCGGCGGGTGTGTCGGCGGGCATCGCCGCCGAGGGCCACCCCGTGCGCGGGTGGCGGGAGGCCCGCACCGCGCTGCGCTTCGCCACGGCGCACCGGCCGGTGGTGCGGTACGACGCGCTGGGCTCGCTGGCGCTGCTCGCGGAGCTGCCCGAGGCGGCGGCCCGGGCCAACCCCGATGTGCTGGCGGTCGGCCGACTGGCGGACTGCGCCGAGGAGTTGGCGACCCTGGAGGCCTACTGCGAGACCGGTTCGCTGCGCCGGGCGGCCGAGCTGCTGCACCTGCACCACAGCAGTGTGGCGCGGCGGCTGGACCAGATCGGCAGGACGCTCGGCATCGAGCTCACCGAGCCGACCGGCCTGGTCCGGGCCCGGCTCGCGCTCACCGTGCACCGGCTCTTCGGCTGAGCCGGCTCTTCAGCTGAGCTGGCGCTGAACCGAGGCTGGGCCGGCACCGAACCGAGGCCGATCCGGCGCTGAGCCGACGGATCGTCAGAACCCCACCCCTCAGAGCCCGACCGCTCAGGCCGCGTCCTGCCATGCGTAGCCGTCCGGGTCGGCGAACTCCCCGCCGTCGCCGCCGATGCTGATCCGGTGCGAGCCGCTGCCCTCCGGCGCCACCCCGGCGTCCTTGGCCAGCGCGCGGCGCTTGTACAGGCCGAGCTTGACCGGGCTGTCGCCGGTGGCGAACTCGGCGTACATCCCGCCGAAGCTCTTGGCGACGGCCAGGCCCCGCGCCACGTAGAACCGCTTGCTCGCGGCCACGTCCGCGACGCCGAGCAGCAGCACCACGGACTCGATGGTGCGGGTCGCCGGTCCGGTGTCCTTCTTCGCCGAGGTGGCGACCTTCCAGATCGCCCCGTCCGGCGCCTGCACCGTGCCGCCGTAGCCCCAGAAGGACTTGCTGACCGGCTTCAGGACGGTCGCGCCGGCGGCGACGGCGCTGTCGACCAGGCTGCTGACGTCGGCCGGCCGGGCGACGGTGAGCGAGAGGGTGTAGCCGCGGAAGCCGTCGCTCGGCTCCTGCCCGGCGCGCAGCCGGAGCGGGACGTCGGGGCCGAAGGCCTCGGCGTAGAACCGCCGGGCGGCCTCGGGGTCGGCCACGTCGAGCGTGACGGTCTCGATCGTCTGCAAGCTCCTGGCCTGCGACGGTACGGTCTGGGCGGTCTGGGTCTGCGAGGTCTTGGTCTGCATGGTGTTCACGCTACTTTCGGGTCGTTGCCCGGTGCTTCTTGATTCCTGACCGGTCTGGTCACCTGCTTGGCCACGCAGGCCGGCAGTCCTTCGTCCGCGCCCTCGACCGACTGCCGGTAGGCGCTCGGCGACATGCCGACCAGCTCGGTGAACCGGGTGCTGAAGGTGCCGAGCGAGGCGCAGCCGACCTCGAAGCAGACCTCGGTGACGCTGAGGTCGCCCCGGCGCAGTAGCGCCTTCGCCCGCTCGATCCGACGGGTCATCAGGTACGCGTACGGCGACTCGCCGTACGCGGCCTTGAACTGCCTGCTCAGGTGCCCGGCCGACATGTTGACGCCGCGCGCGAGCGCCTCGACGTTCAGCGGCTGCGCGTACTCGCGGTCGATCCGGTCCTTGACCCGGCGCAGCCTGGCCAGGTCGGCCAGGCGCGCCCGGTCGGTGCGGCACTGCGTGGTGCTGCCGGCACAGGTCATCGAGGGGTGGCACATCGCGGGGACCTAGCGCGCTTCCTGGCGCAGTTCCTGGATGCGGACCAGGTTGCCGGCCGGGTCGCGGAACGCGCAGTCGCGCACGCCGTAGGGCTGCAGGGTCGGCTCCTGGACCACCTCGGTGTCGCCGGCCTGCACCTTCTCGAAGGTGGCGTCCAGGTCGCGGGTGGCCAGCAGGATCCAGCCGTAGGTGCCCTTGGCCATCATCTCGTGGATGGTCCGGCGCTCGTCCTCGGTGATCCCGGGGTCGACGGCCGCCGGCGCCAGCAGGAGGGAGGTGCCGGGCTGCCCGGCCGGGCCGACGGTGATCCAGCGCATCTGGCCCTGGCCCACGTCGTTGCGCACCTCGAAGCCGAGCACGTCGCGGTAGAACGCCACGGAGGCGTCCGGGTCGTCGTGGGGGAGAACGCTGGTGTGAATGGTGAGGTCCATGTCCCCAAGGCTAGGGGCGGCACGGCCCCCGGGGCTTCTCGAATCCTGATCGCTTCCCGGTTCCCGGTCGATCGGACCGACCGCGGCGGACCGGCCACCGCGTCGCGTGCTGCCGTTCCGGCCGGCCGCCTTCCTGGACTGGGCGACCACGATCGGCCTGCTCCGGCTCTCCGGGCCCGGCTACCGGTTCCGGCACCGGGAGCTCCAGGAGTGGCTCGCCGCAAATCCCGTTCCGCCGCGGGTCGATGGCGTGCGAACATGCGGGGATGGACGAGGATGAGCAGATCTACCCCGCCGACCTGCTCGGTCGGCGGCTGTTGCGGGTGACCACCTCCTGGCACCGGCACGGCGGGGCCGAGCCTGCCCTGCTCCATCTGTGGCTGCACCTGGCGGACTTGGGCCCGGTGCGCTTCCACACGCCCGGCGAGCAGCTGGAGCTGACGGTGGATCAGCCGCACGGCCCGTACTCGATGGGCGAGCACGGCAGCGTCTCGGTGCTGGAGGACTCGCCCGAGGTCGCGTTCACCCGGTTCCTCGGGCAGCCGGTGTGCTCGGTGCGGGACGTCGAGTACCGCAACGGGCCGGTCGAGAAGCTGGGCGGGCTGACCTTCCAGTTCCCGGGCGGGACCGTGCACCTGCTCGCCTTCCAGGACGAGCTCGTGATCACCGAGGCGGCGGACCTCGGCGCCGTCGATCCGCACCTGCACGAGGACGTGACCCTGGTGCGGGTGGAGCGGATCACCCACGGATTCCCCGCGCAGTGGTACGCCTGGACCACGGCCGGCCGGCGGCTGCTCCTGCACTACCGGCACGGGACGGGCACGGTCGAGCACCAGATCAGCGAGGACGGGACGGACTGCCGGGACTGGACGTCCTGGGAGGACGGCACCGGGCGCGGCGAGATCGAGCTCGCCGCCTTCCTCGACCGGTCCGGCCTGCGTCTCGCCCCGGGCGCCGAGGTGTCCGAGCCCGGCGCGGCCGGAGTGCGCCGATGAGCGGGGACGAGGAGCGCGAGCGGCTGCGGCTGACCTTCACCGAGGACGCGGAACTGTACGACCGGGTGCGGCCGGGCTATCCGGCGCGGCTCTTCGACGACCTGGCGCGGTACGCCGAACTCGGTGCCCGCAGCCGGGTGCTGGAGGTCGGCTGCGGCACCGGCAAGGCGACGGTGCCGCTGGCCGAGCGCGGCTACCGGGTCCAGGCGGTGGAGCTGGGGGCCGAGTTGGCGGCGGTGACCCGGCGTCGGCTCGCCGGCTTCCCGGACGTGGCGGTCACCGTGGGCGCATTCGAGGAGTGGGCGCTGCCGGCCGAGCCGTTCGACCTGGTGATCGCGGCGACCGCGTTCCACTGGCTCGACCCGGCGGTGCGGGTGCCCAAGGCGGCCGACGCGCTGCGCCCGGGCGGCACGCTGGCGGTGGTCTCCACGCACCACGTCGCGGGCGGCACGCTGGACTTCTTCGCCGCCTCGCAGGAGCACTACGAGCGCTTCGTCCCGGGCACCCCGCCCGGGCTGCGCCTGGAGCCGGCCGACGCGATCCCGCGCGACGGCGCCGAGCTGGCGGCCTCGGGCCGGTTCGGGCCCGCCGCGTTCCACCGATACGAGTGGGAGCTCGACTACACCACCCGCGAGTACCTCGACCTGCTGTGCAGCTACTCCAACCACCGCGCGCTGCCCGCCGAGTCGCGCGCGGGGCTGCTGCGGGCGCTCGGCGGGCTGATCGACGGCGCGCACGGCGGCCGGGTGACGAAGCGGTACCTGACGGAGCTGCTGGTCGCGCGGCGTCTCTGACGCACCGTCAGAGCCACTGGTACGTCAGGCTGGTGACCGGCTCCAGCTCGAACTGCTCGACCGGACGGATCCTTGACGTGGCCGAACGGCGTCGGCGCCGGCCCGGTCACGCCTGCGCGGCGGTGCAGTCGGTGCAGGCGGTGCAGTCGGCCCAGGCGGTCATCCGGCCGTGCCGCCGTACTGCGCGGCCAGGTGCCGCAGGTAGGCGTCCGGGTCCGGGTGGGCGGCGTCCTGGATGCCGAGCCGGTGCACGGTCATCCGGCCGCCGGTGTGCAGCCGCACGGTAGTGGTGGAGGCGCGGCCGGGGCGGCGCTGTTCGGCGGCCAGCTCGGGCGGGTCGGCCAGGTGCAGCACGGGGGTGGCGCCGCCGAAGGCGGCCAGCGCCTCCTCGGTGGTGCCGACCGGCGGTTGCCCGGTGAGGTTGGCGCTGGTGGCGTAGAGCACCGGGAACTCGTCGAGCAGCGCGTCCAACGGCTGCCAGCGACCGCCGAAGAGCAGCGCCCAGCCGTCCAGCGTGGCCGGCGCGAGGCACGGCGGCGGCTGGCGGTGCGTGGCGACCGGCACCAGCACCGTCAGCTGCTCCTGCGTCAACAGTTCTTCCAGCAGCTTGAGTTCGGCGGCGCCGAGGGCGAGCGCCGGGCCGGTGTCGGCCCGGGTGTCGGCCCGGTGCGCCCAGAACGCGACGGACTGCTGCGCCGGGCGGTGCTTGGCCTCGTTGACGGCGCGCGGATCCCGGCCGACCAGGCCGAACGGCAGCGGCCACGGGTGCGGCACCACGACGGGTCCGCCGGCGGTCAGCACCGCCCGGGCGCCGTCCAGTCCGATGGTTCCTGGCATCGCACCGTTCACCGCACTCGCTCCTCGATCGGGGCCGTCAAACCCTCCAGATATCCTGCGAACGCGGCCTCGTCAACCACCGCCCGGCCGGTGCGGAAGGCGCGGCTCTTCACCCAGGCGGTGGCCGCCCTGGTCTGAGCGTCCGTCAGCCGGTGCCCCAGGCGCCCGGCCACGGCGGCGACCACCCGGGTGTTGGCCAACTGGGTGAGCACCACGCTCGGTTCGATGCCGAGCACTGCGCCCGGGTCGAAGGGCTGGAACAACTCCGGTGCGACGAACGGCGTTCCGGTGGAGATGCTGCCCACCCCGGTGCCGACGATCGGCGTGGTGACGCCGAACGGCGCACCGGTGTGCTCGGCGACCAGCCGGGCCAGCAGCGGCAGCCGGGTGAGCTGCGGGTCGCTCGACCACGGCGGGGCGCCGAGCAGTTCGGGCCAGTGCCGGGTGAGCAGGAAGAGCAGTTGCTCGGTGGCGGCCATCCCGGCCCGCTCGGCCAGGCCGAGCCAGGAGCCGGCGGCCACCCGGACCCCGGCGTCCAGCGCGGCCAGGGTGTTGGCGAGGCCGAGCCCGAGGTCGTTGTGCAGGTGCGCGCCGAGCACCACGCCCTCGCCCGCGACCCGCTGGCCGACCTCGGCGAAGAGCGCCCCGGCCGGCTCCGGCAGCAGCACGCCCACGGTGTCGGCCAGCAGCACGGTGCTCGCCCCGGCGGCGGTCAACTCGACGGCGGCGTGCGCCAGCAGCCCCCGGTCCGCGCGCGAGGCGTCGGCCAGGCAGACGTCCAGCGCGACCGCCTCGTCCCAGCCGCGCGCCTCCCGGACCAGGTCGGCGGCCGCGCGCAGGGCCGTCCTGGCGTCCTGGTGCACCATCACCCGCGCCATCGGGTCGGAGGCCGGCAGCACCGCGAGCACCCGGCTGTGCGCCCCGTCCCGCACGGCCGCGTAGGCCTGCCGCAGGTCGTCCGGCAGGCCGCGGCAGACGGCGGCCACGCTGACCGACTCGCCGGCCTCCAGGGCGACCCGGCGCACCGCCCGGTACTCCTCGGCGCAGACCGCCGGGAAGCCGGCCGCGAACACCACGTGCCGGGGTCCGCGCGCCCCGAAGACCCGCCCGTGCTCACGGGCGAGCCAGACCCGGAAGTCCGCGGACATCAGGGTCTTCGCCTGCGCACCGTCCCGGGCCGACTCCTCCCAGAGCACCACCTGCCCCGCGAGCGCGCTCTCCCGCACCAGGTCCACGGTCATCCCACTCTCCCCCACCAGAACCGGAAGTTGACGTGGCGACCATGCACCAGCAGGCCCGGCGCTGGTGCGATTGGGACGAAGGTTCACTCGTGTGAGTGATGACCCGTCAGTCGCCGACTGGCTACGGTTCGGCTGACCGTTCGACAGGGAGGGGAACGCCGATGGGCGGGACGGACAGCGCCAACAGGACGGACAGGCGGCTGCTGGTGAGCGTCTTCGGGCCGCAGGAGGCCCGGGAGGCGGTGCTGGGCGGGGCCCGGATCATCGACAGCGAGGACCCGCGCAGCGCGCTGGGCACCATCAAGCCGCGCCGGATCATGGACATCGCGGACGCCGTGCTGGCCGTCCACCGGCCGCTCCCGGTGCAGTTGAGCACCAACATCGGCGAGGACCAGCTGCTCTTCCGCCGGGCGCCGAACGGGCTGGCGATCGCCAAGTCGGGCTACGAGCAGCTGGGCAAGTCGGCGCAGGCCGCGCTCGGGGTGGCCGCGGCGATGGGCACCCGGGTGCACCCGGCGGGCGGCATCGTCAAGGTCGGGGTGGACGGCATGCGGGCCGAGCAGGCGGCCGAGGTGATCGCCGAGGTGGTGGCCACCCTGCGGCGGGCCGGCGACCTCTCGCACACCCGGGTGATGGCGGTGCTGTTCGCCCAGGACCTGGAGCTGTGGGCGGCCCGGCGGGCGCTGCCGCAGGTGCGCCGGGCGCTGGTCGGCCTGGGCGAGTACCACCCGTGCGCGCCGGGCACCCCGGGCGCCTTCGACCTGGCCGACTTCGCGGGCGCGCTGCTCGACGAGGACGGCTCGCCGGCCTTCGGCTCCTACCGCCCGGACGCGGCCGAGCTGGTGGCCGCCGGCGCGCTGCCGCCGGGCAGCACGGACACCCTGGTGGCGGTCACCGAGCCGTTCGCGCACGCCGACCACGGCCTGACCCCGGGTCCGCGCACCGACCGGCGGGCGATCGCCGCGATGGTGGAGGCCGCCGCGGCGGCGGGCGCCGATTCGATCATGCTGGACACCAGCATCCTGCTGAAGGTGGCCCGGATCGGGCTGATCTCGACGGCGGGCAGCACCGAGCTGGTCGACCTGGACCGGCACGACCGGGACGCGCACGGCCTGGTCCGGTCGGGCATCCTCGGGCTGGACGAGATCCGGTTCTTCGTCGAGCTCTGCCACGCGCACGACCTGGAGGCGAACCTGGCCGGCTCGGTGCAGAGCCACCAGGCGCAGCAGGTCTGGCGGCTGGTGCCGGAGGTGGACCAGCTGTCGGCCCGCGGCGGGGTGGTCGCGCCGGCCCGCGACCCGCACACCGGCCGGGCCGGCCGCGGCACCCGGCACGACCGGGTGGTCCGCCGGACGCTGGTCTCGGGCCTGGTGCCGCCGGAGCAGGGCGGGCGGCTGGTGCTGCCGGCCCGGATGGCGGACTCACCGGGCCTGCGCGAGGACCTGGACACCCTGCTGAAGCTCCATCCGGACCTGACGGCCTACCAGGCGGGCGCCTACGGGGAGCTGACGCCCTGGGAGTGACGGCCCGCACGGCGCGGGCCCACCGGCCCGCCCACGGGGGACCTTCGCCCCTGGGCGCCCGACCGGCGCCCGACCACCATGGGTGGAATGTCCGCGATCATCGACAACGCCCCGTACACCTCGTTCCACCGGCGACTCGCCCTGGCCTGCTCGGGCGGGCCGCTGCTGGACGGCTACATCCTCAGCGTGGTCGGGGTGGCGCTGATCGGCATGACCCCCGAACTCGGGCTGAGCACCGCCGAGGTGAGCCTGATCGGGGCGGCGGCGCTGATCGGCATGTTCGTCGGCGGCGCGCTCTTCGGGATGCTGACCGACAAGATCGGCCGCGAGGTGATGTACACGGCCGACCTGCTGGTGATCGCGGCCTGCTCGGTCGGCTCGTTCTGGGTGACCGACGTCTGGGCGATCGTGGCGCTGCGGTTCGTGCTGGGCATGGCGATCGCGGCGGACTACCCGATCGCCACCTCGCTGCTCGCCGAGTGGCTGCCGGTGAAGGACCGGGGCCGGCTGCTGGGCAAGCAGATCATCGCCTGGTACGCGGGCGCGGTGCTGGCCTTCGGGGTCGGCTACCTGTTCCTGCGGATCGGCGGCACCGGCAGCTGGCGGTGGATGCTGGCGAGTTCGGCGGTGCTCTGCCTGTTCTTCCTGGTGGTGCGGCGCGGCTCGCCGGAGTCGCCGCTCTGGCTGGCGCAGCACGGGCGGGACCGCGAGGCGGTGGAGCTGGTCCGCCGCCACCTGGGGCGCGAGGTGACGGCGGAGGAGTTGCGCGGCAGCCCGGCCGAGGGCGGGGAGCGGCTGGACGCGGGGTCGGTGCGGGCGCTGTTCAGCCCGGCCTACCGGCGCCGGACGATGTTCTGCGGACTGTTCTTCCTGTGCCAGGTGGCGCCGCTGTTCGCGATGCTGACCTTCGGTCCGGCGATCCTGGGCTCGTTCGGGATGCCGGGCGGCACGGTGATGGAGACCCTGGGCACCGGGTTGATCAGCCTGGTCTTCCTGCTCGGCTGCTACCCCGCGCTGCGGGCGATCGACCGGCACGGACGCCGGCCGACCATCATCTGGTCGTTCGCGCTGATGATCGTGCCGCTGGCCTTCCTCGGACTCTGGCCGACCGCACCGGCCGTGCTGGCCCTGTTCGCGCTGTGCGCCTACGCGTTCCTGTGCGGCGGCCCGAACGTGCTGGACTGGACGTACCCCAACGAGCTCTTCCCGACCTCGATCCGGGCCACGGCGGTCGGGTTCGCCACCTCGGTCAGCCGGATCGGCGCGGCGGTGGGCACCTACCTGCTGCCGCTGGCGCTCTCCGGGGTGGGCATCGGGCCGACCATGCTGATGGCGGCCGGGCTGACGGCCGTGGGCCTGCTGGTCAGCGTGCGGTGGGCGGAGGAGACCAGAGGGGTCGGCCTGGACCAGTCGGCCGTCGCGGCGACGGCTCCGGCCGTACCGGCGCCGACGGAGCGTCAACCTGCCGTCCCCCGGGCGGCGCGGAGCGTCGGGCGCGCCTGAGCGGGGCCGAGACGCACAGGTGCCCAGGTGCCCGGGCCGCGAGGCGTCCCGGCGCCTGGCCGGATCAGCACTCCGCCTCGTTGCGACATGTGAGGACGGCCTAGGATCCGATCAAGGAAGTCCACGGGACGTCCTTGCTGGGGACCACACCACCTGCTCCTCCCGGGGGTCGTAATGTCGCTCAACCCTGCCCCGCGGCGCTGGCCGTTGACCACCCTCAAGGTGTTCGCGGCCCTCACCGCCCTGCTCGCCCTCGCTGAGCCCTTCCTCGCCGGCGGCTTCCTGCAGGGGTACTACCCGCTGCTGCAAGCCCACATGATCGCCGCGATGATCCTGTCCACCGCGGTGCTGCTGGCCGCGATCGCCGGCCTGCTGGTCTGGAAGGCGGCCGGCGGGCCGAGCACGCCCGCCATCCAGTACGGCATCCTGCTGCTGTGCTGCGTCGCGCAGATCAGCCTCGGATTCAGCCGGGTGCTGCTGATCCACGTCCCGCTGGGCGTCGGCATCTTCGTGATGGCCGAGAAGTTCGCGGTCGAGGCCTTCCGGCTGCGCCCCGGCGGTGCGACCGGCAGCGCCGCCGGGAGCCCGGCCGCGCCCGCCGCGGAGCCGGCGGTGGCGGAGTGAGCGGCCGGGGCCTGACCAGGCGTCAGCTGCTGGGCAGCGGCGCCGCGGTGCTCGGCGTCGGGCTGGCGGTCGGCGGGCCGCCGCTGCTCGCCAAGCTGATCCCCGGCGGGCAGCCCGGCCTGCTGCTGAGCAGCAAGCTGCCGCTGCCCGCGCCGTACCGGACCGAACTGCCCGTCCCGCCGGTGCTGCAGCCGGTGCGCACCGACGCCACCACCGACTACTACGAGGTCACGGCCTCGGTCGGCACCGCGCAGATCATCCCGGGGCACCCCACCCAGGTCTGGGGCTACCAGGGGATCTTCCCCGGCCCGACCATCGAGTCCCGCTCCGGGCGCCGCACCGTGGTCACCCACCGCAACGAGCTGGCCCACCCGACCTCCGTCCACCTGCACGGCGGCCACACCCCGCACGACAGCGACGGTTACCCGCTGGACCTCATCACCCCGAAGAACGGCGCGACCGGCGGCATGGCGGGGATGTCCGGGATGTCCGGCATGAGCGGCGCCGACTACCAGCCGCAGCGCGACTACACCTACCCGATGAACCAGCGCGCCGCGACGCTCTGGTACCACGACCACACCATGGGCTTCACCGGCCCGCAGGTCTACCGCGGTCTGGCCGGCTTCCACCTGGTCCGGGACGACGAGGAGGCCGCGGCCGGCCTGCCCGCCGGCCCGCGCGAGCTCCCGCTGATGATCGCCGACCGCGCCTTCGAGGCCGACGGCTCCTTCGCCTACCCCGCGCTCGACCCCGACGAGGGCAAGGTCGGCGTCACCGCCGACTACATGAACGGGGTGCTCGGCGACGTCATCCTGGTCAACGGCGCGCCCTGGCCGGTCGCCCGGGTGGACCGGGCGCGCTACCGCCTGCGCCTGCTGAACGCCTCCAACGCCCGCCGCTACCGGCTGGCCCTGGACCCGCAGCCGCCCGGCGGCGGGGGCCTGCTCCAGGTCGGCTCGGACGGCGGCCTGTTGGAGAGCCCGGTGGCCCACGACTCGATCGACCTCGCGTCGGCCGAGCGGTTCGACGTGGTGGTGGACTTCTCCCGGTACCCGGCCGGCAGCAGCGTCCGGCTGGTCAACCAGCTGGGCAGCGGCTCCACCGCCGAGGTGCTGCGCTTCGACATCGGCACCGCCGCCGTCACGGACGACTCCCGGGTGCCGGCCAAGCTCTCCACCATCGAGAAGCTCGACCCGGCCAAGGCCGTGCACACCCGCACCTTCACCTTCCAGAAGTCGCAGACCAACTGGACCATCAACGGCGAGGAGTACCGGCCCGGCCACTCGCTCGCCTCGCCCGAGCTCGGCCAGGTGGAGATCTGGCGGTTCGTCACCGACGTCCACCACCCGGTGCACCTGCACCTGGACCCGTTCCAGGTGATCGGCCGCGACGGCAAGACGAAGCCCGGCCCCTTCGACGCGGGCTGGAAGGACACCGTGGACGTGCTGCCCGCCGAGGGCGTCGAGGTCGCGGTGCGGTTCACCGACTACGCGGGCCGGTTCCTGCTGCACTGCCACAACCTGGAGCACGAGGACATGGCGATGATGGCGGAGTTCACTACCAAGTAGCCGCCTGTGCCTGGCAGTCGGCCGGGGTCTCCTCCCCGGCCGACATCCCGCTGCCCGACGTTCCGTCATGTCGACTCGGCCACGATGCGGTTGCGAACCGGGCCGAACGGCCGCAGCCCCCTGTCCCGCGGGCCGCGGCGCTGCCAGCCTGGTGAACGGTACGCGACCGACCCCACGCGGCACGGACCGGCCCGCACGGGCACCGCGCGCGCGACCGCCGAGCGCACGCGGTGCCCGCGACCATGCCCGTTGAGGCACAACCGAGCTGACCAACCGTCAGAACAGCCGGTCGTCCGGCCGGTCGGCGCCCTCCAGGGCCAACAGCATCCGCTTGCGCGGCAACCCGCCGCCGTAGCCGGTCAGCGATCCGTCGGCGCCGACCACCCGGTGGCAGGGCACGATCACGCCGATCGGGTTGCGGCCGTTGGCCAGGCCGACCGCCCGCGAGGCGTTCGGCGCGCCGAGCGCGAGCGCCAACTCGCCGTAGCTGCGCGTCTCGCCGTACGGGATCCGGCGCAGCTGCTCCCAGACCCGCTGCTGGAACGGCGTGCCGTGCGGTGCCAGCGGAAGCTCGAACTCCCGCAGCTCGCCCGCGAAGTAGGCCGCCAACTGGTCGGCCGCCAGGGCGAACACCGGCTCCCCGTCCGCCCGGGGCCCGAAGCCGCTCTGGTCCGGGCGGTGGCGCTGGTCGGTCATGTAGAGGCCGGTCAGCGCGCCGTCCTCGGCGACCAGGGTCAGCGGGCCGCACGGGCTGTCGATCACGGTGTGGACCTTCATGGCCGTCATTCTCCTCCTTCTGCTCCGCCGACCGGGCGCCTCCGGTCGGGGGTGCCTTCCGCCCTTCCAGCATCGCCGCCGCTCGGGGCCGGTGGCCAGCGGAAATCGGACGTCCACATCGCCCCCGGCTGGCATAGTGGAGCCATGCGGATCACGAGTCACGGCCACGCCTGCGTCCGGATCGAGGCCGAGGGGCGGGTGCTCGTCATCGACCCCGGCATCTTCTCCGACGCCTCCGCGCTCGACGGCGCCGACGAGGTGCTGGTCACCCACGAGCACCCGGACCACCTCGACCTCGCCAAGCTGCTCGCCGCCCGGGCCGCCAACCCCCGCCTGCGGGTGCTGCTGCCCGCGCCGGCCGCCGAACAGGCCGCCGAACTCGGTTCGGCCGCCGTGGTGGTGGCGCCGGGCGAGCAGGTGACGGCCGCCGGGTTCACCGTGGACGTGGTCGGCGGCCAGCACGCGGAGATCTACGACGCGCTGCCCGGCTGCGCCAACGTCGGCTTCGTGGTCGACCGGCGGCTCTACCACCCGGGCGACTCGCTCTTCGTCCCCGAGCAGCCGGTGGAGGCCGTCCTCGTGCCGGCCGCCGCGCCCTGGCTCAAGCTCGCCGAGGCCCTGGACTTCGTCCGGGCGGTCAAGCCGGCCCGGGCCTTCCCGATCCACGACGCGACGCTCAACGCGCTCGGCCGGGAGTACTTCGACGGCTGGATGGACTTCAAGGGCGAGACCGCCTACACCCGCCTCGCGGCGGGTGAGGCGGCCGAGCTCTGAGCCCCTGCGACCCCGGGGCCCACCGCTGATCCGTCGTCAGCAGCCTCGTCAGCGGCTGGGCACCGTGACCCGCTCTGCCTGGGGCGCGCCCGCCACCACCCGGCTCTCCCGTCGGCCGGTGCCCCAGGCGCTCAGCACCGCGCAGAGCGCCAGGGCCACGCCGGCCGCAAGCAGCGCGGCCCGCAGCCCGGGCAGGAACTCGGCGGAGCCGCCCCGGCCGACCAGCAGACCCATCACGGCGACCCCGACCAGACCGCCGAGCTGCCGCGAGGCGTTCAGCACACCGGAGGCGATCCCCGCGTTGGCGGGCTCGACCGAGCCGAGCATGGCGTTGGTCATCGCCGGCACGATCAGGCCCATCCCGAAGCCGGTGACGGCGAACTGGGCCACCATCAGCGGGTAGGACGGGGTGCCGACCGCCGGCACCAGGCCCAGGTAGCCGGCGGCGGCCAGCAGGCTGCCGACGACCAGCACGCGGCGGGCGCCGAACCGCCGCACCAGCGGCCCGCTGCTGAGGTTGCCGCTCATCACGGCGGCGGTCATCGGCAGGAAGGCCAGGCCGGCCGCGATCGGCGAGTACCCGCGCAGCTGCTGGAAGAACAGGCTGAGCACGAAGACCAGGCCGTAGAAGGAGAAGTTGAAGAGCACGCCGATCAGCGTGGTGGCCTTGAACGCGCGCCGGGCGAACAGGTGCGGCGGCAGCATCGGGTCGCCGCTGCGGCGCTCCACCGCGACGAAGCCGGCGGCCGCGAGCACGGTGACCAGCAGGCAGGTCAGCACGGTGGCGGAGGTCCAGCCCAGCACGTTGGCCTCGACGACCGCGCCGGTCAGCGCGCCCAGGCCGAGCACGGCGAGCAGCTGCCCGGGCAGGTCGAGCGAGCGCCGGCGCGAGCCGTCCCGGGTGCCGGTGGGCCGGGCGTAGGCGCGGATCAGCAGGATGCCGACCGCGGCCAGCGGGATGTTTACGTAGAAGATCGAGCGCCAGCCCAGCGAGTCCACCAGCAGGCCGCCGATCACCGGCCCGAGCGCCAGGGCCAGCCCGCCGGCCGCGGCCCAGAGGCTGACGGCCCGGGTGCGCCCGGCCGGCTCGGGGTGATTGCCGTTCACCAGCGAGAGCGAGGACGGCACGATCAGCGCGGCGCCGAGGCCCTGGAGCACCCGGGCGGCGATCAGCGCCACCAGCGAGGGGGCGGCGCCGCAGGCCAGCGAGGTGACGGCGAAGAGCGCGAAGCCCCAGGCGAAGATCCGCCTCGGGTCGTAACGGTCGCCCATCGCCCCGGCGGTGAGCAGGAAGGCGGCGAAGGTCAGCGTGTAGCCGTTGATCACCCACTCCAGCCCGGAGAGGCTGCCGCCGAATTCGGCGCCGAGCGCCTTGGTCGCCACGTTCACCACGCTGACGTCGAGTGTCACCACGACCAGGCCGAGGCAGGCCGCGAACAGCGTGAGCCCCGGTCGGTTCCGGCGGGTCCGGTTCTCCGACACCACGGTTCCCCCTTCTCGGAGTAGAGTGTTCGCCAAGCAACGAACACAGCGCTGAGTGTACGCATCACATCGAACACTTCGCAATCGGCCCACCCCGGGCGGGCCGCCCGGGACCGGACGGAGCAACCACCATGACGACCCCCCAGCCGAGCCACCGCACCCCGCCCGCCCACACCGACCCCACCGAGGTCAGCTTGGAGGCCGCCCTGCTCGCCCTCTCCGACCCGGTCCGCCGCACCCTGGTGCGCGAACTCGCGGGAGCCGGCGACTGGGAGCGCGCCTGCGGCTCCTTCGACGTCCCCGTCACCAAGGCCACCCTGAGCCGCCACTTCACCGTGCTGCGCGAATCCGGCCTCCTGGAACAGCGCGACGCGGGCGCCAAGCGCCTCAACCGCCTGCGCCGCACCGAGTTCGACGCCCGCTTCCCCGGCCTGCTCGACCTGGTGCTCCAGGGGGATTAGGGGGTGTGGTCACCGGTCCTTGACGGCGGGGCCCAAGATCGCCAAGGTGTACGGCGGGCTCGCCCGCGGGGGCGGCGACTATCCTGGAAGGCTTGATCAGATGTCAGAGCGACTGCAGCGCAACCAGCTTGTGATCGACGAGTTCCGGTCCGCCGCTGGGGTGGTGGGCGGTGACTTCGAGGGCGTTCCGCTGCTGCTGCTCACCACCACCGGTGCGCGCAGCGGGGAGCCGCGTGTCATGCCGATGACCTACCTGGCGGACGGCGAGCGGCTGGTGGTCTTCGCGGCCAACGGCGGGCGGCCGAACCACCCCGGCTGGTACCACAACCTGCTGGCCGATCCCGCCGCCCGGGTCGAGATCGGCACCGAGGCGTTCCCGGTGACGGCGACGGTACTTGAGGGCTCGGAACGCGAGCGGCTCTGGGCCCAGCAGCTGGTGCGCACCCCGTACTTCGAGGGCTTCCAGGAGCGGGCAGGCGACCGCCGGATCCCGATCGTCGCGCTGACCCGGGAGGCCTGAGGGTCGGGCCGACCTACGCGAGCCCGGCGCCGCCCGACCCTCCGCGTCCGGTTCAGGCCCGGAAGACCTCCGTGTTCTCCGCCACCCAGCTCGCGTAGGTCAGCCCCGGGCGGCCCAGCAGTTGCTCGACCACCGGGGAGATCGGGGCCGGGTGGCCGACCGCGCCGGCCAGGTAGCCGAGCAGGGTGGTCACCACCGGGGCGGGCAGGCCGGTCGCGAGCATGGCCCGCTCGCCCTCCTCGTGGCTCAGCTCCTCGAACCGCAGCGGGCGGCCGATGGCCTCGCCGATGATCCGCACCTTGTCCACCAGGGTGAGCGACTCGGGGCCGGTGAGCAGGTGGCTCTGGCCCGCGTGCCGCTCGTCGAGCAGGGCGAGGGTGGCGACCCCGGCGATGTCCCGCTGGTGGATCGGCGCCATCCCGGCCAGGCCGTAGGGCGCGCGCACCACGTCCGAGGCGCGGATCTGCGGCGCCAGTTGGAACGACGTGTTGGTGGCGAACTCGCCCGGCCGCACGAAGGTCCAGCCCAGGCCGGAGTCGCGGATCTGCTGCTCGACGTCCCGGTGGATCCGGGCGATCAGGTTGTCGCCGTGCTCGCCGGTGTCCTCCACCGAGGACGAGGAGAGCAGCACCACCCGCTCGACCCCGCGCTCCCGGGCCAGCCGGAGCAGCCCGGTGGCGCTGCCGCCGCCCAGCGCCGCCACGTTGAGGAAGAGCGCCCGCACGCCGGCCAGCGCCTCGGCCAGGGTGTCGGGCTCGGCCGGGTTGCCGGCCACCACCTCGGCGCCCGCCAGGCCGGCGGCCCGCGAGGCGTCCCGGGTGACCGCGCGCACCGGCCGGCCCTGGGCGAGCAGTTGCTCGACCACCTCGCGGCCGACGTTTCCGGTGGCCCCGGTGATCAGGAACATCAGGTTCTCCTTGCTCATCGACGTGCTGTGCTCACTGACGCGCCAGGCTCGGTTTCGTGCCATGCCCATTGACGTTCCGTCAGTTTTTCAGGTCCTGCTCTCCGGGCCAACGACCCGCCACCGCAACAGGGTTCCCGGGAGCGCTGGACAGCCCCGGACCTGACTGCCAGCATCAGGTGGTGCGCGAAGAATCCGAAGGTTCCCCCACGATCTGGCGTCACCGCGAGTTCCTGCTGCTCTGGGGCGGGCAGACGGTGAGCGAGTTGGGGTCGCAGGTCACCGTGCTCGCCCTGCCGCTGGTCGCACTGGTGCTGCTGGACGCGAGCACCTTGCAGGTCAGCCTGCTCTCCATGGCGGTGACCAGCGCCTACCTGCTGGTGGCGCTGCCGGCCGGGGCGATCGTGGACCGCAACCGCAAGCGCCGGCTGATGATCTGGTGCGACATCGCCCAGTTCGTGCTGATCGGGTCCGTTCCGGCCGCCCGGGCGGCCGGTGTGCTGACGCTCGGCCAGCTCTACGCGGTCGCGCTGCTGTCCAGCGTGTTCGCCGTCTTCTTCACCGTGTCGTACCAGAGTTACCTGCCCACGCTGCTCCGGCGCGACCAACTGATGGACGGCAACGGCAAGATCGCCGCCTCGCAGTCCTTCGCACAGATCGCCGGGCCCAGCCTGGGCGCGGTGCTGGTCGGCGTGGTCGGGGCGGCCGGGTCGATGGCGGCGGACGCCGTCTCCTACGCGCTCTCGGCCGCCTCGCTGCTGGCGATCCGGCGCGCCGAGCCCGCCCCCGCCTCAACCGCAGCCGGTGAGGCCGACGGCGGGGGGCGGCCGAAGCTGCGCCGCGAGATCCGGGCCGGGCTGGCCTACGTGCTGCGGGACCCGATCCTGCGCAACTCGGTCGCCTTCAACGGGACGGCGAACTTCTTCGTCATCATGGTGGAGACCCTGGGCCCGGTCTTCCTGGTCCGTAGCCTGCACCTGGCGCCCGGCTACGTGGGCCTGCTGCTCGCGCTCGGCGCGGTGGGCGGGATCGTGGGCGGGCTGTGCGCCAAACCGCTGACCCGGCAGGTGGGTTCGGCCCGGATCAGCTGGCTCTCGATGACCCTGCTGAGCCTGCCCGGCCTGCTGATCCCGCTGGCCCGGCCGGGCTGGGGCGTGCTGCTCTTCGGGTTCGGCTGGATCTCCTGGACCTTCGCCTCGACGCTCAGCAGCATCTCGCTGATCAGCTACCGGCAGGCCGTCTGCCCGCCGCACCTGCTCGGCCGGGTGAGCGCAGCCGCCCGCTGGATCAACTGGGGCACCCTGCCGCTCGGTGCCCTCGCCTGCGGGCTGCTGGGCTCCACCCTCGGCGTGCACGCCACGCTCTGGCTCGCCGTCATCGGGGGCTGCTCGGCCGGCCTGTGGCTCTACTTCTCCCCGCTGCGCGCCATGCGCGACCTCCCGCTGGGGCCGCGCGCTGCAGTGGCCTAGGCAGGCGTCGCTAACCCAGGTCGAAGGTGTTCGGCAGGCCCAGCGCGTAGCGGCCCTCGTCGATCAGTTGGAGGGCCGCCAGCTCCGGGGCCCGGTAGAGCAGCTGGACCTCGCAGCGCGGGGCGGTGGAGCCGTCGGCGTCCAGCAGGGCGTTGACGGCGCGGCGGGCCGACTCGTTCGCGCCCTCCATGGTGGCCAGGTCCACGTCGGTGCGCACGTAGTCACCGGCGAGGAAGAGGTTCGGCACCCGGGTGGCGGCCGTCGGCCGGTGCTGGAGGGTGCCGGCCGGGTGGACCAGGAGCTGCTCGCGGTTGGCCGGGTTCGGCCCGCCGAGACCGGTCACCGCCGGGTCCATGAACCACGAGAGCCGGTCCTCGTCGCGCAGCGGCTCACCGCCGGTGCCGTTGAACGCCCGCTTGCACTGCTCCCACACCTCCTCGACCACCTGCTCCCGGGTGCACTCCTTGGCGGTCCGGCCGAACAGCACCCCGGGCCGGTCCCACTCCGAGACGCAGATCGACAGGCAGTCGCGCGCCGTCCCGTCCCCGTAGTCGGCCGCGAAGTCCCGGTCCCAGAACTGGGCCTGGTGCACCGCCGTGAGCGACCAGGGCGAGTCCAGCGCCGCCGCGTGCCCGTGCACCAGGCGGGGCGAGCGGCGCAGGTAGAACTGCACGCCCGTCATCCAGTCGGTCCTGATCAGGTCGCAGCGCGCCAACTGCGGATCGGCCACGCGCAGTTCCGGCCCCCAGGTGGCGCGTGCGTGCTCCACCGGCATCGCCTGGAGGTAGTGGTCGGCGGTGATCGTCTCCGCCGGGCCGCCCGCGCTGGGGGCGATCCGCACGCCGGTGATCCGCCCGTCGGCGTAGCACAGCTCCTGCACCTCGGTGCCGAACCGGACGCGCACGCCGAGCGAGTCCAGGTGCGCCGCCCACGGGTCGATCCAGGCCTCGCTGGTCGGCGCGTTGAGCACCCGGTCGGGCTGGCCGTCCACGCCGCGCCCGAGCAGGCCGTTGAGCAGGAAGGCCTCCACGATGGTGCGGGCCACCGTGCGGGTGCTGGCCTCCTCGGCCTTGGTGGCGACCAGGTCGCGGGTGAGCCCGGCGCCCAGCAGGCGCTGGTAGTCGTGCGACATCCGGTCCGCGCGGATGAACTGCCACCACGGCACGTTCTCCCACTGCTCGTCGCGCCGCCGGTCGCAGCTGGTCAGGTGGACCAGCAACCGGTCGGCGAAGTAGGCCACTTCGGTGGCCGGGAGGTGCAGGGCGGTGTCCAGCACACCGGTGAGCGTGCGGCGCAGGTTGTCGGGTGCCAGGTCGCCGGGGGCGAGCGGCGTGGTGAGGATCTGGAACGGGAGCAGCAGGGCCTGCCGGGGCGCATCGTAGGCGAGCAGGGCCTCGGTGCCGTTGCGCAGGTTGTCGTGGACGCTGCCGGTGCGGCCGGGGAGCGGGATGCGGCGCATGGTGTCGGGCAGGTTCCGGTAGAAGCCCGGGAAGAACCGGAAGCCGTGCTCGCCGGGGAGCGGACGGCGGCCCCCGGTGCCGGTGCCGGGGACGTCCATGCTGCGGGCCTTGCCGCCGAGTTGCCGGTAGTACTCGTACACGGTCACCTGGTAGCCGCGCTCGGCGAGCTCCTGGGCGGCACTGAGGCCGGCCACGCCGCCGCCGAGCACGGCGACCCGCCTGCCGGCGCCGCCGCCGGAGCGGGGCGCCCCGGCGGCAGCCGCACTGGTCGCCGGGGCGCCGAGGGCGAGCGCACCGCCGACGGCGGCTGCTCGGGAGGCCTGGGAGAGGAACTGACGGCGCGTCCGTCCGTTCGGGCCGGCCTTGCTCACGACACCCACCCCATTCGATTACTGTCCGCCATTAATGTCGGCCATTGTGCGACGCCGACACCGCGTCAGAAACCGTCGGAACGGATCGATTCGCGCCCTCCCCCGGTCATCCGACTACCTACTCACCCCATCGGGTGATCCATCGAAACGGCGCCAGATTGACGCCGATCATCAGAAAGGCTTGGTGGGCAGGTACTTGCCGTCGAGCGTGATGACGGCTCGCTCGCCGCCCTCGGGGTCGGCCACCTTCTGCACGTCGAGCCGGAAGTTGATCGCCGAGATGATGCCGTCGCCGAACTCCTCGTGCACCAGGGCCTTGAGGGTGGTGCCGTAGACCTGGAGGATCTCGTAGAAGCGGTAGATCGTCGGATCGGTGGGGATGCCGCCCGGGATCGAGCCGCGCACGGGGATGGTCTGCAGCAGCAGCGCCGCCTCCTCGTCCAGGCCCAGCAGCTCGGCGACGGCCCGGGCCGACTTCTCCGGCAGGGGGTGCTGGCCGAGCACGGCGGCGGTGGTGAAGGTCACCGACAGCTCGGCGGCCTCGGCGATCTGCTGCCAGGTCAGGTCCTTGCGGGTCTTCGCCTCGACGGCGACGATCGCGAGCGCCTGGCGGGCGGTGGGGTCGAACTGGGCGTGCACCACGGGAGGGAGTCCTTCCAGGGACGGCAGAGACGACGGGGACAACGACGGGGACGACAGGGACGACGGAATCCGGTCCGGTACCGGTCCGTCAGGGCTACGGCTCGTCAGGGCTACGGCTCGTCAGGGCTTCGGGTGGTGGGCGCGGACCTCGGTGATGCACTCGTCGCGCGAGACCGGGCCGCCGAACCTGAGCCGGTCGTAGGCCGCGAATGGCGGCTCCAGCGCGTCGAGTTCGTCCACCGCGCGGTGCAGCTCGGCCAACTCGCCGGCGGCCGGCGGGGCACCTGCCCCGACCACGGCGCCGATCGCGGCCCGGATCTCGGCGATCAGCGCGTCCTTGCGCTGCATGGTGCGCGGGTGCACCTGGTACAGGCAGACGTACTGGCCGCTCAGGTAGGACTCGTACTCCTCGGCGGCCAGCGCCGGATCGCTCCACTGGGCCCGGAACCAGTCGGCCAACTCGGCCAGCCCGCCCGCCTCGTCGGCGAGCGCGAACAGGTCGGCCGGCACCATCTCGGTGCCGTCCGAGCGCAGGTAGCCCGGCAGCGGGAGGCGGCCGCCGAGCATCTCCTTGCGCACCGCGTCGGCCGGCTCCCCGCGCTCGGCGGCCACCCGCTCCAGCGGCACGAAGTAGGCGTCCACGTAGGCGTCGTCCGCCGCCGTCATCGGGTGTTCGCCGTTCACCTCGCGGAAGCGCACCGCGAGTTCGTCCTTCAGGTCGGCGGCCATCTGCCCCGTCCCCTCTCAGCCCGTCGGGCTCTCGGCTGTCTCGACAGCCGGTCCGGCGGCCGGTCCGGCCGCTGCTTCGGTGGCCGCGGCGGGCGACGGGACGGCGTCCCCCTGCCCGGTCCGGCCGATCCGCCGCACCGGCGACACCAGCGTACCGAGGAAGACCAGCCCCTGTACGGCGGCCGCCCAACCGAAGACGGTCCGGGCCGGCGCGGCGCCGACCACCAACTGGCCGCCGAGCAGCGCCCCGAGCGGGATGGTCAGGTAGGCGACGGCACGGCCCACCGAGACGGTCCGCCCGATCAGTTCGGACGGCACCGCGGTCTGCCGGGCGGTGAACCAGGCGACCACCACCACCGAGGTGGCGATGCCCTCCAGGCTCCAGCCGACCAGCACCGCCCACCAGCTCGGCGCCACCACCGGCAGCACCATGGTGAGTCCGGAGAAGCCCATCGCGGCGGCGAGCAGCGAGCCGAGCCGGAAGCGCTCGGTCAGCCGCTCGGCGAGCACCGCGCCGACCACCGCGCCCAGCCCCTGCCCGCCGAGGACCAGGCCGAGCGCCACATTGGGCATCCGCTCGACCTTGAGCACCAGGTAGAAGAGGCTGCTCTCGACGGTGAACGCGGCCAGGTTGGACAGGGCCATCAGCAGGGTGCCCCAGAAGACCGGCTTGAGCTCCCATAGCGTGCGCAGGCCGGTGCGGAAGTCCTCCCAGATCGCGGTCGGTTCAGTCGCCTCGGTCGCCTCGGCAGGCTCGGCCGGCTCGGCCGGTGCCCGCCCCGGGCGCAGCGCGCCGATCGAGGCGATCAGGCCGGCCGAGGCGGCGAAGGAGACCGCGTTGAGCAGCGCCGACCAGGACGGGCCGATCGCCGCGACGAAGGCCAGCCCGGCCACCGGGCCGAGGAAGCTCAGGGCGCTGTCGGCCGTCTGGGTCCAGGAGTTGGTCCTGGCCAGCCGGTGCTCGGGCACCACGTCGACCAGGAAGCCCTGGAAGGCCGGGAAGTAGAACGGCCGGACGCAGGCCAGCACGAAGGCGCAGACGTAGAGCGCCGCGACCGGCGGGTGCGGCAGCAGCGCGATCGCCGTGATCACCAGCGCCAGCGCGGCCGAAATGCCGTCGCACAGGATCATCAGGCGGCGCCGGTCGAACCGGTCCGCGATCACCCCGGCGAAGAGCCCCACGACGATGTAGGGAATGAATTCGATGGCGTAGGCGAACGCCGTCGAGGCGGCCGATCCGGTCAGTTTCAGAACGAGCAGCGGGATCGCCAGGCGGTAGATCCAGTCACCGGTCCCGGATACCAGGAATGCCGCTCTGAGCCGAATGTCGGCCGTCCTTTCCCGGGGGGCGGCGACGGGATTCGGTGGTGTCGTGGTGGGCACGTGCTCTTCTCCTGGCGGTTCTTCGGGACGGTTCCGCGCGGTGCTGACGGGAATTCAGCGGTGCGCAGGTCGGGGTAGATCGGAACGGGTTCGGGGCGGAGTCAGAACGGGAGCGGCCGGGGGTCGGTGAGCAGCCACTCCAGGGCGGCGGCGGGCGGGACGTCCGCGCAGGTGGGGCACGCCGGGTCGCGGTCCCAGCGCTCGGCGACGGTGATCCGCGGGTCGTGGAAGGTGGTCTCCAGCAGGCGGCCGACCGAGAGCGGCGGGCTGACCCGGGTGGCCAGCCTGACCAGCTCGGAGACCATGAACCCGGCCTCGGCCGCGACCAGGGCGTTGAACGCGGCGGTGTCCTCGCCGAACGCGCGGCCCTCCCGGTCGGTCTGGTCCAGCTCGTCGAAGACCATCCGGGAGGTCGGGTCGCTCTCCCGGGCCTGCCGGTACCAGCACTCCACGCAGCCGCTGACGCCGGGGACCATCGTGTAGTGGATCGCCCGCTGGGTGTCCACGCCGCCGCCGATCAGCGCGGCGCCGGCCCGCAGGCAGCCCTCGTTGAGCCAGTGCACGACGTGCACCTTGGGGCGGTCCACCACGGCGATGACCAGGTCGCGGTCGTGCACCACCCGGTACACGTCGTCGGCGGACATCAGCTTGGCCTCGACGGCGTCCAGCCGGATGCCGCTGTTCAGCGCGCGGGCCCGCTCGGCGGCGACGTGCACCTTGGTCCGGCCCAGGTCGGGCTCGCCGTAGATGATCTGGCGGTTGAAGTTGGAGAGCTCGATCTTGTCGAAGTCGACGATCCGGATGTCCGTGAAGCCGATCGCCACCAGGTCGATCAGCACGTGCGAACCGATCCCGCCGACCCCGAGCACGGCCACCCGGGCGTCCCGGACGCGCCGCTGGTACTCGTACTTGGAGACCTCCAGCGAGGCGTAGGTCTCGAAGAAGCCCAGGTTGTTGGACCAGCGCCCGCGGGCCGCGGCGTCGAAGTCCGGCCCCTGGTCGGTGGCGTCCTGGAGCAGGCCGGACTCGTCCAGCGCGTCGAGCGCCTCGGCGACGTCGTCCGGGCTGACGTCCGGGTGGGCGGCGGCGAGCTCGCGGTGCACCTCGGCGGGCTCGCGGGTGCCGTCGAGCAGCTTCAGCAGGGCCAGCACCCGGCCGTCCGGGTCCTCCAGCGAGGTCAGTTCACCGCCCAGCCGGAAGTGCACCGAGCCGTCGGAAACGAAATACGGAATGCTGACCTTGAGCGCCGGACGTGCCACGGGAACCCCGCTTCTGTACTGGGAAATGGCAGCGGAAACGTGCGGGACAGGCGGGAACAGCGGAGGCGGCCGAAGCCGCCGGGTGCGGCGGGATTCCGGGAGCGGAATCCCGCCGCGTTGCTCAGATTCAGCCCTTGACGGCGGCGGCGGCGCCGCTGTAACGCTTGGTGGACTTCTTGATCATTGGAATCACCTCCCCCTTTCAAGATGCACATATGCTATTCACGGCCGCGCAGCCGTGGCAATGCTTCCGTTATGATCGACTCCTGACGCCGGCTAAATTAATCCGGCGTCATATCCCGGTGCCCGTGATCCAATTCCGGTTTCCGTTCCAGGGCGGCGGCGAAGAAGGCCAGCACGTCGGCGAAGTAGGACAGCCGGGCCGGGCGGGCGTGCACGCCGTGGCCCAGCCCCGCCCCCTGCCGCAGCAGCACCGGGCGGCCGGAGCCGGTCGCGTGCTGCAGCGCGGCGCACATCTTGCGGGAGTGCAGCGGATCCACCCGGGCGTCGTCGTCGAAGGCGGTCAGCAGCACCGCCGGGTAGGGCGCGCCCTGGCGCACCCGGTGGTACGGCGAGTAGCCGAGCAGCCAGCCGAGCTCCTCCGGCACCTCGCGGTCGCCGAACTCCTCGGTCCAGTAGGGCCCGTAGCCGGTCAGCTGGTAGCGGGCCAGGTCCAGCGGGGCCGCCGTGGCGGCCACCGCGCCGAACAGCTCCGGGTGCTGGGTCAGCGCGGCGGCGACCAGCAGGCCGCCGGCGCTCTGACCGAAGGCGCCCAACTGCCCCTCGGCGCAGTAGCCGGCCGCCAGCAGGTGGCGGGCGGCGTCCGTGAAGTCGTCGATGCCGCGCTGCTTGTGCTCGCGCATCCCGGCCCGGTGCCACTCCTCGCCGTGCTCGCCGCCGCCGCGCACGCAGGCCACCGCGAACTGGCCGCCCCACTCGGCCCAGGCCAGCGCCGCCGCGTAGTAGTCCGCGACCTGCGGCTCGCCGAAGGCGCCGTAGCCCTGCAGGACGGTCGGCAGCGGCCCGGGCGGCGCGCCCGCCGGGCGGGTGAGCAGCAGCCGCACGGGCGTGCCGTCGCTCGCCCGGTACTCCACCTCGCTGACCGTCAGCTCCGGCACCGGCCCCGGCAGGCCCGCCGAGCGCCAGACGGTCAGCTCGCCGGTGCGGGCGTCGTACCGGTGGACGGTCTCCGGGGTGGTGCGGTCGGAGTAGCCGAACCAGGCCTGGTGGCCGCCCGGGTGGAAGGTCAGCTCGGTGACCGCCCCGCCGCCCGGCAGTGCGAGCTCTCCCAAGGGCGCACCGGTGTGCAGGTCGTGACGGGTGATCAGTGGTCGGCCCGCCAGCGACCGCAGCGCCAGCAGTTCGGGTCGGGCGAGTTCGGGCCCGTCCAGGATCGCGAAGGAGTCCAGCACCGCGTGCTCGTCCTCGGGCAGCAGCTCGCGCGGGTGGGCGGCGCCCGGCGGTCGGACCAGCAGGCGCCCGCGCGGCGCGTCCGCGTCGGTGAGCAGGTAGAGCGTACCGTCGGCGGCCGGCCACGGGGTGGTCCAGCCCTCGCTCGCCAGCTCGGTCAACTGCGGCTGCTCCCAGGGCGCCTGGCGCAGGTCGGCGGTCCAGAGGCGGTTGCCCGCGCCCAGTTGGTCGGTGGCGACCACCACCAGCAGGTCGCCGCCCGCTCCGGTGGTGACGTCCGGCTCGGCGCCCTCGGGCAGGGTGAGCACCTCGGTGTCTGCGGCGCCGGGGGTGCCGATCCGGTGCAGCCGGACGGCCTCGCCGCGTCCGTAGTAGAAGGCGCTGCCGTCGGCGGTCCAGGCGACGGCGCCGTACCGGCAGCCCTCGACGGGCTGGTCGACCGTCCGGCCGTCCGCCACGGCGGTGATCCGCAGGGTGTACTCCTCGGAGCCACCCTCGGCGAGTTGGTGGGCGACCAGTCGGCCGGTCGGGTCGGGCACCCAGGCGCCCAGCACGCCCTGTGCGCCCGGGTCGACCAGGGTGCGCCGCACGCCGTCCCGCTCGACGACCAGCACGGGCCGGTCGGCGTCGGCGCCGCGCTGGGTGAAGAAGGCCTGCCCACCGGCGAACTGAGGCGGGGTCAGGTGGTCGAAGGAGGTCAGCCGGGTGAGCGCGGATCGGAACTCCTCGACGCTCGGCCAGCTCTTCCGGGTGCGGGCGTAGAGGTCGCGCTGGGCGGCCGCCCAGGCCAGGGTGCCCGGCGACCGCGGGTCCTCCAACGGCCGGTACGGGTCGGGCACCGTGCGCTCGCCCAACTGGTCGGCGGCGGTCGGGGATCTCGGAGCGGGCGGTGCGGCGGACTCGGCGTCGGTCGAGGAGTGCACGGTCCTCCCGGGAGTGGCGCGGACTGCGGGGTGCCGCTCCCGGGTCCGGGCTCCGGGCGAGCGGACCGTCGGCGATGGCGCGCCATCATAGGCCGGGTAGCCGGATACACGTCAAGAACGCCTCGCCGAACGGCCCCGCCCCGGTGGGCACTTCGGCCCTCCGGGCCTGCCCGGGTCCACCGCCGGTCGGCGTGTCGGACCCGTCTGCGATGATCACGCCCATGTGGCAGCAACACCCTGAGCAGTTCGAATCGCACATCACCGTGGACTGCGCGGCCGACCGGCTCGACCGCCTCGCCCAGTGGTCGGCGGACCGGGGGCTGGAGTTCCTGCACATCGTGCTGGCCCGGGGGCGGATGACCTCCCAGCCGATGGTCACCCTCACCGGCACCGGCACCCTGGCCGAGCACCGCGCCGCCGTGGCGGCGGCCGCCGAGGCGCTCCGGGCGGACGGCTTCCGGCCGGTGCGGGTCAAGGTGGAGGCCGCGCCGTGGGCGAGCGGGGTCCCCGGCAGCGACGCCGAGGCGGCCGCACTGCCCGCGGACACCTACTTCGAGCACCACGTCAAGGTCCGCCTGCGGCCCGGCCAGAGCCGCGACCGGCTCGCCGAGCGGGTGCGCGGCCACGGCGCGCACGTCTCCTGGAACGCCCGCCGCGCCGACGGACCCGACGGCGAGCAGCGCTTCGTCACCCAGCGCTGCCACGGCGTCGGCCTGGCCACCGCCGGCGAGCGCCTGGCGGCGCTGCTCGGTGCGCTCGCCGACGGGTTCGACGTCCGGTCCGTGGAGCGCGAGTTCGTCCTGCACGACAGCAACACCTCGGTCGACGACGGATGGCTGGACGTCCAGCCGGAACTGGAAGGCGCGCGATGAACCCCGACTGGCACTCGTTCGGCTGGACCCGCGGCTCGGTCCCCCGCCAGCCGCTCTCGGACACCGAGCGCGCGGACCTCGGCGTCCCGCTGACGCTCCGTCCGGTCACGGACGAGCGGGCGCAGCAGGCACCCGTCTTCGACCCGGCCCTGCAGCACCTGCGCTACGGCTACCGCGCCGCCGATCCGCGGTTCGAGGAGCCCGAGTTGGCCGCCGCCTGGCCGTCGGCCCGGCGCCGCGCGCTGGACCTGGTGCTGGCCGCCGTCGCCGACTCCCGCTGGGTGGACCACCTGGTGCTGCGCGGCAGCGTGCTGCTGCGCGCCTGGTACGGCGAGGCGGCCCGCGAGCCGGGCGACCTGGACTTCGTGGTGGTCCCCCGGGACTGGATGTTCGACGACCTGCGCAGCACCGAGATGCTGGACGGGATAGCGGCGGCCGTCGAGCGCACCGCGGCCGAGGCCGGCGGGCCGGTGCGGTTCGAGGCCGCGGCCGCCGCGGTCGACGACATCTGGACCTACGACCGGGTGCCCGGCGTGCGCATGGTGCTGCCGTGGACGGCCGGCGAACTGCCGGGCGGCACCGTGCAGATCGACTTCGTCTTCACCGAGCCGCTGCCGCTCCCGCCCGAGCCGATCGCGATCCCGTCCGCCACCGGCGACCGGGCCGCCGTGCTGCACGCCGCCACCCCCGAGCTCTCGCTGGCCTGGAAGCTCATGTGGCTGCTCACCGACGACTACCCGCAGGGCAAGGACCTCTACGACGCCGTGCTGCTCGCCGAGCACGGCCCGCTGCGCTACCGGGTGCTGCGGGACGCCTTCGCCGCCGGCGGCCCCGAGCAGGCGCTCCGCCCGGTGCTCGACGACGCCGTCCCGGGGATCGGGCGCGAGGTCGAGTGGGAGGACTTCCAGCAGGAGTACCCGGTGATCACCGCCGGCGCGGACGAGTACGTCGCGCGGCTGGGCGCCGCGCTGGCGCCGACCTTCGCGCAGGAGCCCGCCGGGCTGACCGAACCGGGGCTGCGCAACTGGTGGCTCGCCGGCTGGCTGGAGCGCTACCGCGCGGGCTTCGACGCCGCGGGGCTCGCCGCCACCCTGGAGACCATGGCGCAGGACCGACTGGAGCTGGCGGCGGCCGTGCTGATCGTGCGTGAGCTGCTCGGCCGGGACCGGACCAGCATGGAGCAGGCGCGCGAGAGCGTGCTCGCCGACCCCGCCTGGCTCGGCTGGACCGGGCCGAAGCACCGGGATCCGAACGCGCACCACAACAAGGTGCTGCGCGGCTGGGAGTACTGACGGGCCGTCCGGCCGGGCCCGCTCAGGCGTCGGCCGCCACCCCGGCGATCACCGCCCGGAAGGCCCAGCCCAGCCGCTGCTCGGGGCTGCCGGCGAACAGCCGGTCGGCGAGCGCGGTGATCCTGGGGTGGGTCGCGGGGTCGGCCCCGCGCAGCGCGGCGACGTGGGCCCGCAGGTCCTGCGCGGAACCGGGGTCGGCGTCCCGGGCGGACTGCTCGGCGGCGGTCGCGGTGGCGACCTGAAGCAGCAGGTCCACGCCCCAGGCCGCGCGCTCGTCCGGCACCCCGCCCTCGGCGAGCAGCGCGAGCACCGCCTCGACCAGGGCCAGGTAGTGCGGCCCGGCGGGGCGGGCGACCAGCGCCGACTGCGCCAGGCCCGGGTGCCCGAAGAGCAGCACGGTGTACCGGGTGAGCAGTCCGGTGAGCCGGTCCTGCCAGGGGCCGGGGGCGGCGTCCGCGGCGAGGTCCAGCTCGCCGAGCAACTCGTCCAGGATCGCGGCGTGCAGCTCGGCGGTGTTGGCCACGTAGACGTAGAGCGAGGCCGGCCCGGTGTCCAGCTCCTGGGCCAGCCGACGCATCGTCACCCGTGGCAGGCCCTCCTCGCGCATCACTTGCAGGGCGCTCGCGACGATCCCGGCCAGACTGAGGGCGGGCTTCGCGGGCCGCTCGCGGCGGCTGCGCGGGGGTGTGGGTGCTCCGGTCGTCATGGCAGTCACCGTAGGGAACGCGTTCGTTGCGAACAAGTTCGGCGACTCACTCCGCCGAGGTGGCGAACTGCGCTGGGTCGCCGAACTGCGCGGCCAGCCGCTCCAGGCCGTCCGGGCCGAACATCAGCGCCGTGTTCGCCGCCGACTCGGCCGCGCCCGCCTCGGCGCGCGGGAAGAGCAGCGCCTCGTAGGCGGCCAGCGCGGCCTCGGGGTCGCCGGGGTGGTCGGCGATCGCCCGGCCGAGGTCGGCCCCGTCGATCATGGCCAGGTTGGCGCCCTCCCCGGCGAACGGGGACATCAGGTGGGCGGCATCGCCGAGCAGGGTCACCCCGGGCACCCGGGGCCAGCGGTGGCCGACGGGCAGGGCGAAGATGTGACGCGGCGTCAGCGCGCCCTCGGCCTCGCCGACCAGGGCCCGCAGGGCCGGGTGCCAGTCCTCGAAGTGGGCCAGCACGGCGGCCTTGGCCCCGGCGGTGTCGGCGAAGTCGATCGAGCCGAGCCAGTCCTGATCGGCCGTCAGCGCGGTGTACGCGTGCACACTGCCGTCGCTCTCGCGGTGGGCCAGGATGCCCCGGCCGGCCGCCAGGGCGATGAAGAAGCCGTCGCCGACCAGCGCGGTGGCGGCGCCGGGGCGGCGCAGGTCGGTCTCGACGAAGGAGATGCCGGTGTAGGCCGGGAGCTCGGCGGAGAGCAGCGGACGGATCCGGGACCAGGCGCCGTCCGCGCCGACCAGCAGGTCGGTGGTGCGGGTGGTCCCGTCGGCGAAGGCGATCTCGTGGCGGCCGTCACCCAGCGGGCGGGAACCCAGTGGGCGGGCGCCCAGCACCTTGCTCCCCCAGTGCACGGTGCCGGCCGGGAGCGCGTCGAGCAGCAGGTCGCGCAGCTGCCCGCGGTCCACCTCGGGGCGGCCGCCGGTGCCGTCGTCGGGCTCGTCCAGGCGCACGGTGCCGTCGGCGGCCACCAGGCGCATGGCCTGCCCGCCGGGGTGGACCAGGGCGGCGAACTCGTGGTGCAGTCCGGCCGCGCGCAGCGCCTGCTGCCCGGTGTCGTGGTGGATGTCGAGCATGCCGCCCTGGGTGCGGGCGTCCCGGGAGGCGTCGAGGTCGAAGACGGCGGCCGGGATGCCCCGGGTGTGCAGCACCCGGGCCAGGGTGAGCCCGCCGAGGCCGGCGCCGATGATCGCGATGGGGTGGTGTGTGGTCATGCCCAAACGGTAACGAACGTGTTCGTTGCGAACAAGTTCGGAACGAACATGTTCGTTACCGCCCTGGATGACCGGCCCCTGGATGACCGCCCCCTGGGTTCGGCGTTCCGCTACCGCCGGTGCGTCAGCAGCGCCAGCTCCTCGCCGAACGCCACCAGCACCCCGCGCCCCGGCACCGGGGCCAGCGCCCCGACCCGGTACGGCAGCCGCAGCGGCTCGCCGTCCTCCTCCTGGGTCGCCAGGTCCCAGAGCCGCAGCGTCCGGTCGTCGCCCCCGGAGACCACCACCCACCGGCCGCCCAGCTCCGTGGTGGCCAGGTCGCCGAGCCGGCGCAGGTGCCCGCGCAGGCCGAGGCCCAGGTCGCGGCCGGCGCCCAGGTCCCAGACCCGCATCCAGCTGTCGTACCCCGCGCCCGTCACCACCACCGGGCGCCCGTCGACCACCGCCGTCGCCGCGCGGTCCACCCAGCGCCGGTGGCCCTCCAGCGGCCCGCCCAGCGGCTTGCGCGCGGCCAGGTCCCAGCGCCGCGCCCGGTGGTCGGAGTGCCCGGTGAGCAGCACGGTGCGCCCGTCCGCCACGGCCGCCGCCAGCGCCAGCACCCGGCGCTCGCCGGTCGCCAGCGGTGCCCGCGGTTCGCCGGTGGCCAGGTCCCAGATCCGCACCAGGCCGTCCGCGGCCCCGGCCAGCACCAGGGTGCGCCCGTCCTGCTCGGCCGTGGTCAGCGCGCTGACCCCGTCGGTCCCGGTCGCCAGGGCGCGGCTCTCGCCGGTCCGCGGGTCGGTCACCCGGACCACGCCGTCCGAGCCGCCGGTGAGCAGCACCGGCCGCCCGTCCAGCTCCGCGCCCGCCAGGGCGGACACGGACCCCTCGTGCCCGGGCAGCCGGCGCGCCCCGCTCGGCGGGTGCTCGACGTCCCAGGCGTGCACCGACCCGTGGTGGGTGCCGGCCACGGCCAGCCGGTCCGGACCGTCCGCCAGGACCAGCAGGGCCGAGACGGACCCGTCCAGGCCCGGATCGGCCGATCCCTCGTGGCGCGGTCCGTCGAACCCCCAGACCCGCACCGACCCGTCGAAGCCACGGGCCGCGACCGCGCCGTCCAGCAGCGCCAGTTGCTCGACGGGCTGCTCGTGCCCGGCGAACGGCTCGGCCAGGGGCTCGCGGGTGGCCAGGTCCCAGACCCACACCCGCCGCCCCGCGCCGCCGGCCGCCACCAGCTCGCGGCCACCGCTGCGAGCCAGCACCAGGGCGCCGACCCGGTGGAACGAACCGGTGGCCGGGCCGCCGGCGCCGGTGAGCGGCTCGCCGAGCTGCCGACCGGTCGCCGGGTCCCAGATCCGCACCGTGCCGTCCTGCCCCGCCGTCGCCACCACCCCGCCGCCGGCGGCCAGCGTCTGCACCGGGGCGGTGTGCCCGACCAGCGCGGGCCCGGCCGGCTGACCGGTGATCAGGTCGCGGACCAGCACCTCCCGGTCGTCCTCCCCCGCGCTGAGCACCACCTGACGACCCGCCACCATGGCCACCGCGAGCGCGACCACCCAGCCCGCGTGGCCGCCGACCGGCGGCGCGACCAGCTGCCCGTCCGCCAGGTCCCAGACCCGGACCAGGCCGTCCCACCCGCCCGTCACCAGCAGGGTGCGGCCGTCCCGTTCGGCGGCCGCGGCCGTGGTGATCCGGCCCTTCGGCACCTCCAGCGGCTCGCCGACCGGCTCACCGGAGCGCAGGTCCCAGGCCCGCAGCTGGTCACTGGTGTCCCCGGGACCGTCGGGGCTGTGCCGGTCCTGGTGGCCGGTGAGCAGCAGCGCCCGGCCCGCCGCGGTCAGCACGGTGACCACCCGGGCGTCGGGCCCGGCCTCGATGCCGAGCGCCGGACGGCTGCCGCCCGGCTCGCCGACGCTGATCCGCCCGTGGAACTCCTGCTCGACCAGCAGCAGGCGGCCGTCCAGCACCGCGAGTTCGGGTCCGAGGCCGCCGCGGCCCGGCCGAACCTCCCGGGTCCGCCGGTCCACCACCCGGCCGGTGACCCACGCGGCCTGCCACCGCTCGCTCGTCAGCTCGTGCTCCATCTGCGCCCCTCCTGCCGCCGGCCCCCGTCCGCCGCCAGTCTGCCCGCCGGGTCCGACGCACCGTCAACCCCGGGGCGGGGCCGCCATGTCAGTCGCCGACGACGCGGCCGAGCCCGAAGCCGACGAAGAAGGGCAGCTCGACCAGGAAGGCGATCAGCACCGCGCCGATGACGACCAGCACGGCGAACTCCCCGGCGGCCCAGGCCGGGTCCGCAACGAAACACACGAGCAGCCAGGCCGCGCCCGACACACCCGCACCGGCCAGCGCGGCGCACGGGCCGGCCGAGCGGTCGCGCCCCATCCCGAGCGCCAGGCCGACCGGCGCGGCACTGCACGGCGGCAGGATCATGGAGAGCGGCCAGATCCCCGGGTCGCCGCAGAGCAGCGGCAGCAGCGGGGCGACGGCCAGCACGGTCAGCCAGCCGGTGATCACCAGGGTCCGGCGCCGACGGGACGTCTGACCTGACTGACCGTCAGACATTGGCGCCGGCCCCGCCGATGCTCACGCCGAGGACGAACGGCAGCTCGACCAGCAGCGCGATCGCCGGCAGCCCGTAGAAGGCGACGGCGTAGAGGGCCTCGGCCGGGGTGAAGGCGCCAGCCCCGCAGAGCAGGGCGAGTTCGCCCGCCGCGACGGCCGCGCCGCCGATCGCCGCCAGCAGTGCGCCCGGCCAGGTCCAGCGGCGGCCGAGCACCGTGCCGGTCGCCACGGCGGCGGTGGGCGGCAGCGCCAGCGAGAGCGGGACGAGCGCCTCGGCGGTGAGCAGCAGGGGCAGCAGCGGGGCGACGGCCAGCACCGCCGTCCAGCCGGTGATCACGATGGCGTGGCGCTGTCGGAGTGTCAGATGGGACACGACTCCCCCAGGGTTGAACGCGTTCAACTTGAACACGTTCAACATAGCGCACGGCCATCCCGCCACCCCGACGTGCCCCGCCGGTCGCATGAATCGCATGCCGAGCGGTTATGAGTCGTCCATGCCAGAAACGCGCGATGGCCCGCGCGACGAGTGCGACGGCAGTGACGGTCCATCACCACCTCGGCCGGCGCCCACTTCTGGCACCCGCCGTGGTCATCACGGGTTCACCCCCAATCGTTCGCACCCGGCACACAGACGTGGCCGAAGTCCGCCGGTCCGGTTCCGCCGCCCGGGCGCCGCAGCCGCGCCGCCCCGACCGCCCCCACCTGCGGAGCAGCTCCGCCAACCGGGCCAACTGCCAGTCCGGGCAGCCGTCGTGGGCCATCGCGGGCGTCTTTACGTCCACCAGAACCGTCGGGGAGGATCGAGCCGCCGACCGCGGCCGACCGTGCCGCGGCCGCAGCACGTCCGGTCCCCCGCCGGACGCCCATCGGTACTCCCGAGAGGTTGAGTCGATGTCCCGATCCACCGCGAAACTGCTCGCCGGCGCGGCATCCCTCGCACTTGCCGGCGCCTTGGCCGCCGTCACCACCCCGGCCCTCGCCGCACCCGCCACCCCGACCGCCCTGCGGCCGGCGGCCGCCACCCACGCGGGCATGACCTGGACGGTCGCCGCCCAGCAGGCCAACGGCCCGGTGCACGTGAGCCACGACGCCACCACCAACGCCTACCAGGGCGACACTCCCGCGACCGCCGTGCTCCCGCTGCTCTGCCTGACCGTCACCGGCGCCGGCACCCCGGCCGGCGTCACCCCGGACTTCTACGACGGCTGGGCGGAGGGCGTGGTGGCGCTGAGCACCCCCGTCTCCGGCACCAGCCTGACCAGCCAGGCCACCGCCGACGCGCTCTGCGCCCAGCAGTTCGGCCCCGGCAGCCGCGAGGCCGAGTTCCACGACGGCCACTACGGCACCAACCTGGCCGCCACCGGCGGCTGGTCGTTCTGGGCCTACGGCAACGTCCCGACCGGCACCCGGTTCTGGGTGGCCATCAACGACCAGGCCGCCAACCCCTGGAACTGACGTACCATCAGCGGCCGCACCGGGCACACCGCCCGGTGCGGCCGCCGTGCCGCCCGCTCAGACCGGCAGCTCGACCTTGAGCTGCGCCGCGAGCGCGTGCAGGAAGTCGGCCGGGTCGAAGAGCACGCCGGCCGAGGTGACGCCGGTCGCCCCGGTGGTGCGGCCGGTGAGGACCCGGTCCAGCGCCTCCACCACCAGCGGGGCGGTGATCGCGTAGATGTCCCGGCCGCTCGCCACGGCGCGCCGCTCGGTGCCGCCGGAGCGGACCAGCACGTCCACCACGAAGGTCTGCGCGGACCGGCCCTGCTCGTCCACCGCGGCGGGGGCCGGGGTGTCGGGGGAGGCGATGTCCCGGGCCGCCTCGACCGTCATGTAGGTGACCACCTCGGAGACCGCCAGGTGGCTGGGGATGGTGACCACGTCGGCCATGGTGAACTCGCCCAGCACCGCGCGGCGGCCCAGCGGCTCGGGGAAGGACCAGTCCAGCCCCGGCAGCGCGCCGTCCTCCCGGCGCCGCAACTCGCCGCCGGTGAAGACCAGTCGGCCGCCGCCGCGCCGCTCGCGGGAGACCGCGCCGGCCTCCCGGGTGCCGGCGGTGGGGTGCCAGCCGTTCAGGCCGTAGGCGACGTGCACCTCGTCGGCCGAGCTCCAGTCCCCCATCGCGGCCGTCGCGAGCAGGTCGCCGAGGCCGCCGTAGAAGGCCATCGCGGGCACCACCGGCACCCCGGCCGCCCGGGCCCGGTCGCCGAAGGCCGCGAAGGTGTCGAGGTTGGCCTCCAGCTCGGCCGCCACGTCCAGGTACGGGATCCCGGCCCGCAGCGCGGCCTCGACCAGCGGCGCACCGGTGTGGGCGAACGGCCCGGCGCAGTTGACCACGGCGGCCGTGCCGGCCAGCGCGCGGTCCAGCGCCGCCGGGTCCTGCGCCGAGGCGGGGCGGGCCTCGAAGCCCGTCTCCGCGGCCAGGTCAGCCAGCTTCGCGGCGTCGCGCCCGACCAGCACCGGCCGGTAGCCGCGCTCGCGCAGCTCCGCCACCACGAACCGGCCGGTGTGGCCGTAGGCGCCGAACACGGCCACCAGCTGCTGCGATCCCATGAGGTACTCCCCGTCGTCGTTCCGTGCTGCCGGCGCCGCTGCGTGCTGCTCCGTGCTGCTCCGTGCTGCTCGGAGCCGCTGCGTGCTGCTCCGTGCTTTCGACAGACATCCTGGCGGGAACCCGCACACCTCCACCACCGTCCGGAACGCCAGCGAACGTACACTTCCGGACATGCCACTTCCGCAGCGGCCGACCGTCGCACTCGCCGTCACCGACGGCATGCTGCACTTCGAACTCGCCCTGGCCTGCGAGGTCTTCGGCAACGAGCTGACCGGCGTGCCGGGCGGCTGGTACGAACTGACGCTCTGTGGGCCCGGACCGGTCCGGGTGGGCGCCTTCCAGCTCGCCCCCACGGCCGGGCTCGACCGACTCGCCCGGGCCGACACGGTGATCGTGCCCGGCTGGGCCGATGTCGACCGCCCCGCGCCCGCCGAGCTGGTCGAGGCGGTGCGCGCCGCCCACCGGGCCGGCGCCCGGATCGTCTCGCTCTGCACCGGCGCCTTCGTGCTGGCCGCCGCCGGCCTGCTGGACGGGCGGCGGGCCACCACCCACTGGGCGCACACCCAGGTGCTGGCCGAGCGCCACCCGCGGGTCACGGTCGACCCGGACGTGCTCTACGTCGACAACGGCAGCGTGCTCACCTCGGCCGGCAAGGCCGCCGCGATGGACCTGTGCCTGCACCTGGTCCGGCTGGACCACGGCTCCGCGGTGGCCAACCGGCTGGCCCGCCGGCTGGTCGTGCCGCCGCACCGGGACGGCGGCCAGGCCCAGTTCGTCACCACCCCGGTGCCGGCGCCCGGCAACCACCCGCTCGCCGACCTGCTGCCCTGGGTGATGGAGCGGCTGGACCAGCCGCTGACCGTGGAGGACCTGGCCCGCCGGGCCAACCTGAGCTCGCGTCACCTGGGCCGCCACTTCCGCTCGGTGACCGGCACCAGCCCGCTCCAGTGGCTGCTCACCCAGCGGATCCGGCACGCCCAGGAGCTGCTGGAGACCACCGACGACAGCGTGGACGCCATCGCCGGCGCCACCGGCATGGGCACCTCGACCACCCTGCGCCGCCACTTCAACCGCACCGTCGGCGTGCCGCCGGACGCGTACCGCCGCACCTTCCGTTCACGCAAGCACGCTGGGATGCGGGAGTGACCACGATGAGGATGCGAATCGACGGAACGGACATCGAGTACGACGAGACCGGGTCCGGCCCGGCCGTCGTCCTGGTGCACGCCGGCTGCGCGGACCGCCGGATGTGGCAGGCCCAGTTCACCGCGCTCGGCCGCACGCACCGGGTGATCCGCTACGACTGGCGCGGGCGCGGCCGCTCCGGGGACCCGGTCGGCCCGTTCGCCCACCACCGGGACCTGATCGCGCTGCTGGACGCCCTGGAGGTGGAGCGGGCGGCCGTGGTGGGCGCCTCGGACGGCGGCCGGATCGCGCTGGACGCGGTGCTCAGCGCGCCGCGGCGGTTCGGCGCGCTCGCCCTGCTGGCGTCCGGGCTCTCCGGGCACCTGTGGCCGGCCTCGCTGGTGGAGCGGGCCCGGGAGCGGGTGCACAGCCTGGTGCCCGAGGAGCGGTTGCGGCGCTACCGGCAGGGCGGGGCGCAGGTGGATCCGGCCGACGTGGACGCGTGGGCCGAGGCGGAGGCCGAGCTGCTGGTCGCCGGGCCGCAGCGGACCCGGCGCGCACTGGACCGCGCGGTCTGGCAACTGGCCGTCGAGATGGACCGGTTGACCAGTCGGCGGCTCTGGGAGGGCCCGTCCGTGCCCGAGCAGCCGCTCTCTCCGCCGGCCAGCGGGCGGCTCGCCGAGGTGGCCGTCCCCACCCTGGTGGTCTCCGGCCTGGCCGACTCCCCGGAGATCCTCGCCGTCTCCCGCCTGCTGGCCGACGGCATCCCGCACGCCCGCCACCTGGAGCTCCCCGACACCGGCCACCTGCCGGCCATGGAGCGCCCGGCGGAGGTCACGGCCGCGCTGGGTGAACTGCTCGGCAGCCTGTCGGCGGCGGCAGGCCGACGGACCGTCGGCTGACGGCTCATCGGCAGGGGTGGTAGGGCAGGTCGGCGAGGGTCGGGCTGCTCTGCTTCACGATCGTGCTGAAGCCGAGCGCGGACGCCGCCCGGCACGGGACGGACGGGTCGCCGGTCTGCCACTCCGTCAGGTACTCGACGTGGAAGACCGGCTTCCCGCGGTTCAGGAAGCCGTCGGCCAGCGGTTGACACTCGTCGAACCTGACGCAGCTCTCGTCCACCGAGAAGTCGAAGACCTCGCCCAGCTCCGGCGCCTGCTGGGCGTCGTTCTTCAGGCCCGCCGCCAGGCCGTACCGGTGCGCCGCATCGGCCAACGACCGGTTGTAGACGAGCTGGTCGTCCGCGCCGATCGCCGACCCGGTCTCGGCGCGCGGGTGCTGGTAGGCCTCCACCAGGTCGCCCTCCACCCCGTCGAAGCCCGCCGCCGCGCACTCGGCCATCCGCGCCGCCATCACGCCGACCAGGAACTCCCGCGCGCCCGAGTCGCCGATGTTCAGCCAGTTCTCGCTCTCCTCGTAGCCCGCCACCGGCCCGCCGATCAGGTGCGCCCCGGGGTGTTCGGCGGCCCAGGCGCGGATCGTCCCCTCGTCGGGGCGGCCCTTCTCCAGCGCACCGACGTCGAGGTAGCACACCGCCCGGCCGCCGCGCCGGTGGATCGCCGTCACCGCAGCCGAGTTGGGGTGGCCCGAGACGTCGAACAGATCGACGTCCCACACCTGGGGGCAGACCGGCGCGCCGCCGGACACCGGCACCACGCACACGCCGTCCACGTCGACGCCCCCGGTGGCCGCGAACCGCGGGTCCGGGTTCGTCTGCAACTGGTACTGCCAGCGGTCACCGACCGTCGGCGTCCACCGCAGCGCCACCGGCGAGGCGGGCGGGGTGGGTGAGGCGGCCTGGCTCGGGGCGCCGCCGTCATCGCCGTCACCGTCGCCCGCGCACCCGGCGAGCGCGACCAGCAGGCCGGCCAGCAGCAGCGCCCGCCACCACCCGGTCGCGGCCCGACCCGCCGTCACGCCGTCACGCCGTCCGCAGGTGACGGTGGCCCTCGGTCGGGAAGTCCGGCGGCCGCGGCGCCAGCACCTCGCCCAACGCGAACCCCGCCTTCTCGGCCACCCGGCAGGAGGCGGTGTTGTCCACCGCGTGCATCAGGACCAGGCTGGTCAGCGGCGTCCGCCGGGGCAGCCCGAAGGCCCACTCGGCGACGGCGGCCAACGCCCGCGGGGCCACCCCCCGGCCACGGGCGGCGGCGCTGGTCCAGTACCCGACCTCGGCGGTGTCCCGGTCGTCCGCGACGTCCTTCAGCACCATGTTCGCGATCGGCCCGCCGGACTCCCCCAGCACGGCGAAGGCGTACCTGGTCCCGTCCGCCCACGCGGCCTCCTGCTCGGCCAGCCACCGCCGCCCGTCCGCCTCGTCCGCGACCCGGTGGAACAACCACTGGCGCATCCCCGGATCCTGGTACGCGGCGACCAGGTCGGGCAGGTCGCCGGCCTGCCAAGGGCGCAGCAGCAGCCCCGGCGCGTCCCCGGCCGGCGCCACCTCCAGCGTGACGGACATGCTGATCCCCCGATCGTTCGGTCCCGTCCCCGCACTCGTCCGCGGGGCGCGCGGACACCCTACCGGCTATCGTTCGCCCGTGAACAAACAGCCGCTGCGCAGCCTCGACCTGCACCCGATCTTCCGCAACAACCGGGACATCGAACTCGCGATGCGTCAGTTCCTGTTCGCCGCGGCCCGGTCCGGCGACCCGGTGGCCGAGATCATCCCCGGCAAGGGCTCCGGCCAGCTGCTGCGCCGGGTGCTGGCCTTCCTGGACCAGAAGCACATCCGCAAGCTCTACGTCCGCCACGAGCAGGACCCGCACAACCCGGGCCGGGTCCTGGTGCACTTCCGCTGACGGATCGCCTGACGGATCGCCTGACGGATCGCGCCCGCTCTGCCAGGATGTCCGTAGCAGCACCGTGCGGACCGGGGGGAGACGCACATGGCGCGGACGGCGCCCGAGCGGACGACGAAGGCCTCGTGGCGCGAGCCCGGCGCCGTGTTGATCTGGTTCGCCCTGCTGGAACTGCTGCTGACGGTGCTGCTGCTGACGGCCGTCGAAGTCCTCGGCCTCCTGGTGGTGGTCTGGCCCGCCCATTCGCCCGCCCAGGCGCACCGGCATCACGTGCTGGCGGCCTGGCTGGTCGCCGGCCCGCTGCTCGGGCTCGGCGCGCCCTGCCTGGCGTTCCTGCTGCCCCGGTTCCGCGCCGCCAACCTGGGGATCCAGCTCACCGTCGTCACCACCGGCCTGCTGGTCGGCACCCTCCTCACCGCACTGCTCAACTGAGCCCCCATCGGGAGAACGCCCCGTGCCGTCCGCCCCGCGCGATCTGCGCACCCTGCCCAAGGCCGAGCTGCACCTGCACCTGCTCGCCGCGATGCGGCCGGCGACGCTGGCCGAACTGGCCGCCGAGGACGGGCGGGAGGCGCCGGATCCGCAGGGGTTCACCGACTTCGCCGGCTTCCAGCAGGTCTTCCACGCCGCCTACGAGGCGAGCTCCGCGCGGCCGGAGAACCTGCGCCGGGTGGTCACCGAGCTGGTGGCGGACGTGGCCGCGGACGGTGGGGTGTGGGTGCAGCCGCACTTCGACCCGCACAGCTACCCGCAGTTCGGCACGGCGGACGAGGTGCTGGAGCTGGTCCTGGAAGCCGGCCGCGCCGCCGGTGCCGAGCTCGGTGTCGGGTTCGGCCTGACCATCGCGCTCTCCCGGCACCGCAGCGCCGAGGAGGCCGTCCGGCTGGCCGGGTTCGCCGCGCGGTACGCCGGCCGGGGGGTCTGCGCGCTCGGGTTGACCGGGGACGAACTGGCCGCGCCCGCTGAGCGGTTCGCGCAGGCGTTCGCGATCGGGGCGCGGGCGGGGCTGACCGCCGCCCCGCACGCCGGTGAGCTGGGTGGTGCCGAGAGCGTGCGGGCGGCCGTCGAGCGGCTGGGCGCGACCCGGGTGGCGCACGGGATCCGGGCCGTCGAGGACCCGGCGGTGGTCGACCTGCTGCTGCGGCGGCGGGTCTCGCTGGACGTCTGCCTGAGCTCCAACCGGGTGCTCGGCGTGGTCCCGGACCTGGCCGAGCACCCGCTGCCCCGGCTGCTGGCCGCCGGCCTGCGCTGCTCGCTCGGCACCGACGACCCGCTGATGTTCGGCTGCTCGCTGACCGACGAGTACCGGACGGCCCGCACCGTGCTGGGCCTGACGGACCGGCAGCTCGCCGACGTCGCCCGCACCTCGCTGGAGACCAGCGACGCCCCGGCCGAGCTGGTCGCCGCCGCCGTCGCGCGGGTCGACGACTGGCTCGGCTGAGGAACTCCCGACGAAAGTCCCGGCCCGGTGTCATACGGCGGCCCCGGCCCGGGTGTGTACCGGTCGTCCGCGCACCGTGCACCAGAGGGAGCACCCCATGCACCGCCGCACCACCCACGCCTTCGGCACCGCCACCGCCGCGTTCGCCCTGCTGACGCTGGCCCTGGGCTCGACGGGCTTCGCCCCGCCGGCCCACGCCGCCACCCGGGCGCCCGCGCTCACCTGCGGGCGGGCCTACGACTACCTGGGCGACAACATCAAGGTCGAGGTCTCGATCGACGACAACTGCCGGGCCTACGACGTCTGGGGCATCTGGCTGGGCAATGCGGCCAACGGCCACCTGGAGTTCTGGGGCCCGCACGGGGAGATCGGGAACACCCCGGACAGCAACTCGGACCAGGGCGACGTGCGGATCAACCCGACGCAGAGCACCACGGACGGCGACCTGTGGTGCACCCGGTTCTGGCAGCACAACGGCGACGGCGGCTACACCCAGCTGGGCGGGGACACCTGTGTGACGCTCTGACGCGCCGTGGCACGTGACGTGGCGTCAGGACCGGTTCGGGGGGACGGTCCTGACGCCACGCCCGGCCGACCTCAGCCGACCCGCATGCCGCGCCGCCGGGAGGACGGCCGGCGGCCCGTCAGCGCGTCCACCGCCAGCACCTGGCCGCGGTTGGTGGCCACGTACACCACGCCGCCCGCGTACACCGGGCTGCTGCCGGGGCCGTTCAGCGCCACCCGCCAGCCCACCCGCCCGGTGACCGGGTCGATCCGGAACAGGCCCCGGTTGCTGGCCGAGCCGACCAGCCAGCCGTCGGGGCCGCTGCTGCTGAAGCCGGAGGCGCCGTGCGGGCCGGCGTGGTGCCAGCGCGGTTCCCCGGTGGCGGCGTCGAAGGCGTGCGCACCGGTGCCGTTGTCGCCGATCACCACCGTGCCCTCGGCGATCCCCGGGCTGTGGTCGATCGCGGTGCCGCCGGCCCGCGCGCTCCAGCGGTGCTCGCCGGTGGCCGCGTCGAAGGCGTGCACCCGGCCGCCGCCGGTGCCGGTGTAGACGGTGCCGTCGGCCACGCTCGGCGCACCGAAGGCCAGGTAGCGCTCGCCGGTCTGCGAGTTGTGCCACAGCAGCTCGCCGGTCGCGGCGTCGAAGGCGCTCAACTCGCCCTTGGCGGACTGCACGTAGACCCGTCCGTCGGCCACGGTGGCGGCCGAGCAGGCGCCGGCGGGCAGGTGGCGCTGCCACTGCTCGGTGCCGGTGCGGGCGTCCAGCGCGGTCAGCCGGCTCGGCTCGCGCAGCGGGAAGGCGGGCAGCTGCACGGTGTGTATCAACCCGTCCGCGAGGGTGGGGGCGGCCGAGACGCCGACCCGCCGGGTCCAGCGGCGCTGTCCGTCGGCCGTGCCGACGGCGTGCAGCAGTCCGTCGTCGCTGACCAGGTAGAGGGTCGCGCCGGCCACCGCCGGGGGCCGGACGATCCCGTCCTCGGCGCGGTACTTCCAGCGGAGTTCGCCGGTGAGCGCGTCCAGCGCGTAGCAGTGGTGGCCGGCGCTCTGGTAGACGGTGCCGTCGCAGACGGCCGGTTCGGTGGCGGGCGGCTCCGGCAGCCGCACGCTCCAGGCCCGGAAGTCCTCGGGTGCGCGGGCCTGCGGGAAGACACCGGTGTGCGCGGGCCCGCCCCGGTACATGGTGACCGGCCCGGTGAGGTCCGCCGCATCCACCGTCGCGGGCGGCTCGGGCCGCGCCGCCGGTGCCGCGTCGCCCCACAGCGCGGGGTCGGCCTGGGCGATCAGCTCGGCCAGCGAGCGCAGCACCGCCAACGGCGGCGTGCCGCGCCCGGCCGGCCCCTGGAGGCCGACCTGGCAGAGCCAGCGGTCGTCGACCCGCCACTCCAGCCAGCGCCGGTCGTCGCCGAACTCCCGCACGGCGGGCGTCAGCAGACGGGCCGCCAGGTCGGGATCGGTGGTCTCCACCAGGTGGACGGCGTCGTAGTCGGCGTCCCCGGTGTCGTGGACGAACCGGCCCGGGGTGGCCCGGATCCGCTGCCGCTCCAGCGGCAGCATGGTGTCCAGGGCCAGCGTGTGGTGCGAGACCACCACCAGCGGCAGCGGGCGCGGCAGTTCGACCAGGTGCACGGTGCGGACCGCGATCGCGGGCATCCGCAGCTCCCAGAACCGGGTGTTCCAGTACGCGACCCGGTCGAAGACGGTGACCCGGCGGCCGTCCAGGGTGCCGGTCACCACGAAGCGCGCGGCGGACCGGTGCTCGGCCCCCAGCGGGGGGATCGCGGTCGCCCAGCGGCGGGCCAGCTCCTGGTCCTCCTCCCGGTACTCCCAGCCGAGTTCGGCCGCCCAGCGGCGCCGCTCGGCGCGCCGGCTGCGCAGTTCGGACCGCGCGCGGCCGGCCGGGCCGAACCGCAGCTGGAGCGCTCCCAGCACCAGCAGCCCGCCGAGCAGGGCCGTCCAGAGGACCCCGTCAGCCATCTGTCCTACCTCCGTTGCGTGGAGTGTTCGTGTGGAACAAGGACACTACCGTGTACGGAGGTTGACCGGCGTGGAACTCGAACCCGGGCCTCAGGACCAGCGGGTGAGGATCTCCTCGCGGCGGAAGACGGCCCGGCTGAGCAGGCCGAGCGCCAGGTCGAGGCCGGCCAGCACCGCCGCGACCACCAGCAGCCCGGCGGTGTCCAGCGTGACCGCGCCCGTCTCGGAGGCGACGTACAGCCCGGTGAACGGCAGCACCACCAGCGCGCCGAGCTGCTGGCCGGCCCGCACGTCGGTGACCCGGGAGGAGACCACCACGCTGAACCCGACCGAGCCGAGCGCGGCGAGCGGCACCACCAGGAGCAGCACCAGCAGGATGCTCGCGTTCGGGAAGTAGTCGCGGCCCAGCTTGTCGTGGGTGAAGGCGTCGGTGAGGGTCATGAAGACCACCGAGGCGAGCCAGATCGCCCCGATCGGCGGCAGCGCGGCGGCCAGCGCCTTGCCGAGCAGGATCTCGCCGTCGGTGGCGGGCGTGGCGAGCAGCGGTTCCAGGCTCCGTTCGACCTTCTCACCGACCAGGCTGTAGGTGGCGATCGCGGTCGGCAGCAGCGCGGCCCCGATCACGAAGAAGAAGCCGAACGAGTCCAGGATCCGCGGCAGCGCCGAGGCGGGGATGCCCTGGCCGCCGTTGCGGTGGCCGGCGAACCGGGTGATCAGCGGCAGGCCGACCGAGACGATCAGCGGGAAGGCGATCAGCGAGGAGCGGATGCTCCGCCGGGTGAGCACCAGCCGCAGGTCCTTGGCGGCGATGGTGGTGACGATCCGTCGGTTCACGGGGCCTTCTCCTCACCCAGCAGTTCCAGGTAGACCTCCTCCAGGCTGGCGGTGACCGGCACCACGCTCTGCACCCGCCCGCCGGCCGCGACCACGGCGGCCACCAGCTCCGGGTTCTCCCGCACCGGGTCCGCGACGGCCACCGTGATCGTGTCGCCGTCGGCGCGCACGCCCTCGGGGTGCAGCGCGCGGACGGCGGCGAGCACCGGGTCGGTCACGGCGTCCAGCCGGATCCGGGTGGTGCTGCCGTGCAGCTGGGCCCGCAGCTCGGCGGGGCTGCCGACCGCGACCAGCCGGGTGCGCAGCACGCCGACCCGGTCGCAGACCCGCTCGGCCTCGGCCAGGTCGTGGGTGTTGAGCACGATGGTGCGCCGCTCGGCGCGCAGCTGGAGCAGGAACTCCCGCACGGCGCGGGCGCCTTCGGGGTCCAGGTTGGCGGTCGGCTCGTCGAGGAAGAGCACCGGCGGGTCGTGGATCAGCGCGCGGGCGATGGCCAGGCGCTGGCGCATGCCCTTGGAGTAGGTGGCGGCCTTGCTGTCCCGGCGCTCCCAGAGGCCGAGCCGGGTGAGCAGTTCCTCGGTGCGCTCGGCCCGGACCCGCTTGGGGAGCTGGTGCAGCTTGCCGAAGTAGTCGAGGGTCTGAACGGCCGTCAGGTCCGGGTAGAGGCCGGGCTCCTCGGGCAGCAGGCCGATCAGGCCGCGGATCCTGCGGTCGGCGCCGGGGTCGCCGATCCGCTGACCGGCCACCACGGCCCGGCCGCTGGTCCGGCCGATCAGGCAGCCGAGCATCCGCACGGTGGTGGTCTTGCCGGCGCCGTTCGGGCCGAGCAGCGCGAAGACCTCGCCCTCGCCGATGGTCAGGGTGAGCCGGTCCACGGCGGTGCGGGTGCCGAAGGTCCGGGTCAGCTCCTCGATCTCGATCACGCCAGACCTCCTCGGTACGGCCGGGCCGCGGGTGCGACCATTATGGCCACCCGGTGGGCGCGCCGGACAGCGGCGCGCACACCCCGCCCGCCGCCGCTCCGCTGACCGCCGCTCCGCTGACCGAGCGTTCGCTAACCGAGCGTTCGCTAACCGAGCGCGGCGATCCGGGCGAAGCGCTCGGGGTCGCGCAGGCCGACGCAGTCGTGCGCCCAGAACGCCTCGCTGTAGACGTAACCGCCCGTCATCCACTCCTCGTGCGCGGACAGTCGCGCCACCTGGAAGGCCGGGTCCGGGATCCGCAGCGAGGGCGCCCGGAACCCGTGTGCCGAGGCGCGCTCGAAGCCGCGGGCTCCGTAGTAGGGCGGCGAACCCTCCAGGAAGACCAGCGGCAGGCCCTGCCGCTCCGCCGCCGCCAGCGCCGCCGCGACCAACTCCGTTCCCACGCCCCGGCGCTGGTGCTCCGGGTGGACGCCGAGCGGCGAGAGCGTGGCCACGTCCACCAGTCGCCGCTGCGCGTCCAACCGCCCGGCGCTGAGCATCACGTGGCCCACCACCGACCGGTCCGCGTCCGTCGCCACCAGCGACAGCGGGGCGAACGCCGCCGGCGCCGTGCGCAGCGCCGCCACCAGGCCGGGCACCCGGTCCGGGTCACCGAAGGCGAGCACGTGCAGGTCGTGGACGGCGGCGTGGTCCCCGGGCTGTTCCGGCCGGATCCGGTAGCTGGATGTCATGCCGGGCACGGTACGGAGCCGGGCCAGCGGTCCGCGAGCAGATTTAGGCGGCCGGCAGCCGGAGGGCACGGACCAGCAACTCCGGTTCACCCGAACGAGTGGATAGCCGAACGGTTCGCATGGGAAGGAAATGCTCGGTGACTACACCGCTCATTCCAGCAACCGGGAGAACCCTTGAAGCGAGTACTGCACGCGGCCGGCATCGTGCTGGCCGCCGCCACCCTCGGTCTGACCACCGCCACCAGCGCCGGCGCCGCCACCGGCCAGCTCAGCCTCAACGACCAGTTCTTCCAGGACCCGAGCGGCTGCTACAACGCGGAGAGCGGCCCGCTGAACGTCTACAACGGCACTGACCAGGAGGTCACCGTCTTCGGCAACGCCGACTGCACCGGACCGGTGAACGGCACGGTGGATCCCGGCCAGTCAGGCAACTTCGACTTCGGTGCCAGCGTCTCCGTCCCCTGACAGCCCCTGAGGACCCCTCAGAAGTCATCTCGTTCGGCGGGTCGGCGGTAGCGAGCGGGCAGGGTGATGGCGTAGGCCTTGCGCAGGGTCTCGTGCACCGTCCACACGGTGCGGTCCCCCGCATTGAGCACGCAGACGTCGCCCGGGCCGACCTCCAGTACCGGCCCGTCCTCGATCTCGATCGTCGCCCGTCCGCTCACCACGACGAACAGTTCGTCGGCCGCGACGTCGGACAGCACTCCGGGCGTGAGCTGCCGGATCCCGCGCACGGTCCGCCCGTCCGGCGACTCCCAGAGCACCCGTCCCGAGGCCTCGGGCGTCCCGGCCAGCACCCGGGCCGGGGCCAGCGGCTCGGGGTCGAGCTCCGCGTTCGGGACGTACACGGCAAAACTGTCATACATTCAGATCACAAACTTTCAGCACGGGGTGTCAGCTGTCGAAGCCGAGGCCGACCCGGTCCAGCGCGCGCAGCCAGGGGTTGCGCCGGCCGCCGTTCGCGTCCGCCCGGGCCAGTGACCACTTGGTGAGGCCGATCCCGATCGACCGGGCCGGCTCGGGCGGGAACGGCAGCGGCTTGCGGCGGACCATCTCCAGCCCCGTCCGCTCGGTCCGCTCCCCGGCCAGCAGGTCGAGCACCACCTGCGCACCGAACCGGGTCGCACCCACGCCGAGACCGGTGTAGCCCGCCGCGTAGGCCACCCGCCCGCGGTGCGCCAGGTCGAAGAAGGCGCAGAACCGGGTGGAGGTGTCGATCGCGCCGCCCCAGGCGTGGCTGAACCGGACCCCGGCGAGCTGCGGGAAGGTGCGGGCGAAGTGCCGGGCCAGGGTGGCGAAGGTCTCCGGCCGCTGGTCGCGCTCGGCCCGCACCCCCGCGCCGGGCCGGTACACCGCGTCGTAGCCGCCGAACAGGATCCGGTCGTCCGCGCTCAGCCGCACGTAGTGGAACTGGTTGGCGCTGTCCGCCCAGCCCTGCCGGCCCCGCCAGCCGACCGCGGCGAGCTGATCGGCCGTCAGCGGCTCGGTCATCAGCGCGTAGTCGTAGACCGGCACGGTGTACGGGCGGTGGCGGCGCAGCAGGGCGGGGAAGGCGTTGGTGGCCAGCGCGACCTTCGCCGCCCGCACCCGCCCGTAAGGGGTGCGCACCGCGATCGCGGGGCCGGACTCGGCGAGCGCGGTGGCCGGCGTGTGCTCGTGGATCCGCACCCCGAGCTCCAGGCAGGCCCGCTTGAGCCCCCAGGCGAGCCGGGCGGGGTTGACCATCGCCACCCCGTCCCGGTCCCAGAGTCCGCCGAGGAAGGTCGGCGAGTCGATCTGGGCCCGCACTTGTGCCCGGTCCAGCAGCGTGAGTTCGCTGCCGTGGCGCGCGGCGAGCGCCTGGTGCTCGTGCAGGCCCGCCAGTTGGTACGGCTCGGTGGCGACGGTGATCGAGCCGGTGCGCTCCCAGTCGCAGTCGATGCCGTAGCGCTCGACGGTCCGCTCGATGCCGCGCAGGTTGTCGGCCGCCAGCCGCTCCAGCAGCCCGAGTTCGGCCGGCCAGCGCTGGTGCCCGTTGCCGAGTCCGTGGGTGAGGCTGGCCTCGCAGAAGCCGCCGTTGCGCCCGGAGGCGGCCCAGCCGACTTCCCGGGCCTCGACCAGCAGCACCTCGCGCTCGGGGTGGCGCTCCTTGGCGAGCAGCGCGGTCCACAGGCCGCCGTACCCGCCGCCGACCACCAGCAGGTCGCAGTGCGCCTCGCCGACCAGGGCGGGCAGCGCGGCGGGGCGGCCGGGGTCGTCCAGCCAGAACGGGACGGGTCGCGCGTCCGCGAGGGCGTGGACGGGGTCGGCCATGGTGGCGGGCTCCTTCGACGGGAGGTGCTGGGGGTGCCATCAAAGGAACGTCATCGGAGCGGCTAACGTCAATGGTGTTGTCATAAGCGGGCCGAACGTCCCCCGCGTCCCTGCGCAGGTCAGCTGGGCAGTCGGGCCGCGATCGCGTCCAGCATCAGCTCCAGCGCCACCGGGTAGCCGCTCAGCCGCATGTCGGCGGCGAGCAGCGGCACGGTGGCCGCGATGTGCGGGTGGGTCGCGGGCTCCAGCCGGGCGTAGGCCTGCTGCCAGACGGCCAGGTCGGCGGCCTGCGCGGCGGCGGGCAGCGAGAACACCGCGGAGTCCAGCGCGGCGAAGGCCAGCGCCTGGTCCACGAAGGCGTGGTAGATCCGCACCGCCTCCGGGTCGGCCAGGCCGGCCCGGCGCAGCACGCCGAGGATCGCCTCGACCGCCCTTATCTCGTTCTCCCGCCCGGTGGTGCGGTGCGCGGCCAGCAGCGCGGCCTGCGGGTGGGCCTGGTAGCAGCGGTGGATCCGCAGCCCGATCTCCGCCAGGTCGGCCCGCCAGTCGCCGGTCGGCTGCCAGCCGTGCTGGGCCCGGCCGATCAGCTCCTCGGCGAGCGCCAGCAGCAGGTCGTCGGTGCTGCGGAAGTAGCGGTAGATCGAGCTGGGGTCGGCGCCGAGCGCCAGGCCGAGGCGCCGCACGGTGAGCGCCTCCGCGCCGTGCTGGGCGACCAGGCGCAGCGCGGTCTCCACGATCAGCCGCTCGGAGAGCACGGTGCCCTGCTTGGTCGGCCGCCGGCGCCGCCGGTCCGGCTCGGGAACCACCCGGTCTGTCATGGCGGGGAGCTTATGACAACGGCATTGACCTGTGAAGCACCTCACGGGTTTCATGGCGAACCCCGCTTCCGGGCGTCCCCCACCCCGCACCCGGACCTCTCCCCCACTCCCCCACGAACACGGCGGTGATCCGTTGGCCACCAGAGCCAGGAGCACGGGCAGCGACCCGACCTCCTCCACCAGCACCACCGAATCCACCAGCTCCACCGAACCGGCCGCGATGCGCAAGTCGCTCGGGGCCACCGGCGCGATCGTGATCGCCGCCTCCAGCACCGCCGCCACCAGCAGCATCGGCATCGGTCTCGGCCTGACCGCGGGCGTGGTCGGCCTGCACCTGCCGGCCATCATGCTGCTGGCCTTCCTGCCGGTGCTCTGCATCGCCGGCGCCTACGGCCGGCTCAACCTGGTCGATCCGGACGCCGGCAGCAGCTACCGCTGGGTCGGCCAGGTGCTCAACCCCTGGCTCGGCTTCCTGACCGGCTGGGTCAACGTGGTCGGCACCGTCGTCTTCATGGCCTACACGGTCGCGGTGACCGGCTCCTCGATCATCCAACTCGCCGGCCAGGCCACCCTGCACCGGATCGGCGGCCTGCGGCTGGACCCGGACTCCACCCTGCAGTGCACCCTGCTCGGCCTGGTCGTGCTGTTCGCCGCCTCGCTGGTCGCGGTGCGCGGGGTCGACCTGGCGGCCCGGTTGCAGAAGTACCTGCTGGCCTTCGAGTACCTGGTGCTGATCGGCTTCCTCGGCTACGGCCTGGTGGTCGGCACCCAGCCGTTCTCCTGGGGCTGGTTCGACCCGTTCGGCATCCCCTCGCTGCACGCGCTGGCCCAGGGCATGGTGCTGGCGGTCTTCTGCTACTGGGGGTTCGAATCGGTCTTCAGCATCGGCGAGGAGGTCAGCGACCCGCGCCAGGCCTCCCGGGGCGGCTTCATCTCGCTGACGGTGATGATGCTGCTCTTCGTCTTCGCCTCGGTCGCCTTCCAACGCGTGCTGCCGCTCCAGGAGTTGGCCGACAACGGCGCCCAGGGCCTGACCTACTACGGCAACAAGCTGGCGCACCAGCCGCTGGCCGCACTGCCGTTGGTCGCGCTGATGTTCTCCGCCGCCGCCTCGCTCCAGGCCTCCGTCATCCCGACTGCGCGCGGGATGTACGCGATGGGGCGCGACCGCACCCTCGGCCCGGTCTGGACCAGGCTGCACCCGCGCCACCGCACGCCCGCCGCGGGCACCCTGCTGATCACCGCGATCGCCGCCGCGCTGGCCGTGCTCGCGCTGGTCATCCCGACCGTCAACTCGCTGATCTCGGCGGCCGTCAACGCGATCGGCATCGTGGTGGCGCTCTACTACGCGCTCACCGCCACGGCCGCCGCCGTCCGGTTCCGCCACCTGCTGCGCAGCGCACCGCTGGAGGCCCTGCGGGTGGTGGTCGCCCCGCTGCTCGGCGCGCTGGTGCTGCTGGCCGTCGGCGGCTACCTGGCCTGGAGCTTCTACGACTCCGCGGACCACTTCGAACTCAACGCCGACAACGGCTGGTTCGAGCTGCTGGTGCCGGTGATGATGATCGCCACCGGCCTGCTGGCCGCCGCCTGGGCGCGCTGGCGGCGCCGCTCGCCGTACTTCACCGAGCGCCACAGCACGCGCACCACCTCCTGATCCACCGTTCCTGATCGACCGTCACATCGTTTGGAGCAGCACAGATGTCCAAGGCAGACCTGGTCTTCACCAACGGCCCCGTGCACACCGGCGACCCGGCCCGGACCCGGGCGAGCAGCCTGGCCGTCACCGGCGAGCGGATCACCGCCGTCGGGCACGACGAGGTGCTGGAGCTGATCGGCCCGCGCACCGAGGTGGTGGACCTGGCCGGGCGCCTGCTGCTGCCCGGCTTCCAGGACGCCCACGTGCACGCCGTCTTCGGCGGCCTGGAGCTGGCCGACTGCGACCTCACCGGCACCACCGGGGTGGACGAGTACCTGTACCTGGTCCGGCAGTTCGCCGAGGCCAACCCGGAGCGGGAGTGGATCACCGGCGGCGGCTGGTCGATGGAGAGCTTCGCCGGCGGGCTGCCGACCCGGCAGCTGCTCGACTCGGTCGTCCCGGACCGGCCGGTCTACCTGCCCAACCGGGACCACCACGGCGCCTGGGTGAACTCCCGGGCGCTGGAGCTCGCCGGCCTGACCCGGGACACCCCCGATCCGGCCGACGGCCGGATCGAGCGGGAGGCCGACGGCACGCCCAGCGGAGTGCTCCAGGAGGGCGCGACCGGCCTGGTCGCCAAGCTGATCCCGCCGCACAGCCCCGCCGACCGGCTGGCCGCGCTGCTGCGGGCCCAGCGGCTGCTGCACTCGCTCGGCATCACCGGCTGGCAGGACGCGCTGCTCGGCGCGTTCAACGGCAACCCCGACCCGTCCGACGCCTACCTGGCCGCCGCCCGGGACGGCAGCCTGACCGCCCGGGTCACCGGCGCGCTCTGGTGGGACCGCGACCGGGGCACCGAGCAGATACCCGAACTCGTCCAGCGCCGCCGGGACCTGACGCACGGTCGGTTCCGGGCCGGCTCGGTCAAGGTCATGCAGGACGGCATCGCGGAGAACTTCACCGCCGCCATGACCAGCCCCTACCTGGACGGCTGCGGCTGCGCGACCGCCAACTCCGGCCTGAGTTTCGTGGATCCGGTGGCGCTGCGCGAGTACGTCACCGCGCTGGACCGGCTGGACTTCCAGGTGCACTTCCACGCGCTCGGCGACCGCGCGGTGCGCGAGGCGCTGGACGCCGTCGCCGCCGCCCGCGCCGCCAACGGCCGCCGGGCCACCCGGCACCACCTGGCCCACCTCCAGGTGGTGCACCCCGAGGACCTGCCCCGGTTCGCCCGGCTCGGCGCGGTCGCCAACATCCAGCCGCTGTGGGCCGCCCACGAGCCGCAGATGGACGAGCTGACCATCCCCTTCCTCGGCCCCGAACGCGCCGCCTGGCAGTACCCGTTCGGCGCCCTGCTGCGGGCCGGCGCGACCCTGGCGGCCGGCAGCGACTGGCCGGTCAGCAGCCCCGACCCGATCGCCGGCCTGCACGTCGCGGTCAACCGCCGCGAGCCGCACACCTCCGACGAACGGGTCTTCCTGCCCGAGCAGCGCCTGGACCTGGCCACCGCCGTCGCCGCCTACACGGCCGGCTCGGCGCACCTGAACGGCCACGACGACGCGGGCAGCCTGGGCGCCGGGCAGCTGGCCGATCTGGTGGTGCTGGACCGGGACTTCTTCACGGCGCCGGCCGAGGAGATCTGCGAGGCCCGGGTGCTGCGGACCTTCGTGGGCGGCGAGCAGGTGTACTCGGCCGACTGACCGTCAACTCACGGGTGCGACGGGCGCCGTCGTCGAGGCGCGGACCTCGGCGACGGCGAGTGCACTCTGCCGCGCGAACTGCAGGCCCTGGGTGCCGATCAGCAGCAGGTTGGCCAGTGCCAGCGCGCCCCAGAGGCCGGTCAGCCCGCCGAGCGAGCCGACCGGCGCGGCGGCGAGCGCCAACAGCCCGTAGCAGCAGGCGAAGTTGACCAGGCTCCGACCGGTGCGCCGGACCCCGATCATGCCGAAGCCGAGCTGGGCCTGCACCGCGTCGCCCAGCACCGCGACCAGCACCAGCGGCAGCAGGCGGGCGACCTGCCCGCGCAGCACCGGGTCACCGCTGAAGACCCGCAGCACCACGCCGTGCAGGCCGAGCAGCACGGCCCCGAGCGCCAGCACGGCGGTCACCGCCACCAACACCCCCGCCCGCACCCGGACCCGCAGCCCCGGCAGGTCGCCGGCCCGGTGCCGGTCGGCCACCAGCGGCACGGTCGCCTGCCCGACCGCCACCGCGACCGTGAAGAGCAGGTTGACCAGCGAGACCGCGACCGAGTGCACGGCGGCGGCCCGGGTGCCGATCCGCGCCGCGACGAAGGCCAGCACTCCGAGCACCGCGAACTTCACCAGCACCGTCGCGGCCAACGGCAGCCCCACCTTGGCGAGTTCGACCACCTCACGAACGGGCGGGCGCACCCCGGCCGGGCGGACAGCCACCAGCGGCACCCGACGCAGGGCGAGTTGGGCCACCCCGGCGTTGATCGCGCTGGAGGCCACCATGGCCACGCCCGCGCCGGCCAGCCCGAACGAGGGCACCAGCACCAGCGAGAGCACCACCGCGACACCCGTGCCGGTCAGCCCGGCCCGCATCACCAACCGGCCCCGGTCCAGCCCGATCAGCGTGGCCGTGGCCGCACAGCCGACCGCCGTCAGCAGCGCACTCAGCGCCAACAGCCAAGGAAACACGCCAAGCTGGCCGAGCGTCGCCGCCGGCACCCCGCCCACCCGACCGATCAGCGGCACCAGCGCCACCGCGACCGCACCGAACACCCCGACCGACCCGCCGAGCCGGAACCCGTTGCGCACCACTCGCGCCAACTCGACCGGCCGGTCCGCGTTCTCCGCCACGAACGGCATCACCCCGCGCATGCTCCCCGCGATCGCAGCCGTGGCCGGTCCGTACACCGCCATGGTCACCCCGAAGGCAGCGAGCGTGGCGGTGGCGTGCCGCCCGAGCACGGCGGTGTCGACGACGGCGCCGGCCGAGGCGGCGATCATCGAGAGGTAGAGCGGCGCCGCCGTGCCCGCCACCTTGCGCACCACACTGCCGAATCCGCTGTCCACCGAACGCCCCCGTGGTCGCCTCAGCTGACGCCTCGTGTGTTTCCGCGCCTCTCATACCATGTCACACATCATCCGATCACCGCCGACCGGCCCGTGCGGCTCAGTGGTGCCCCTGCCCCCAGAGCGGCACGCCCAGCGACGACAACACCGGAAGCAGCAGCATCACGCCCATCAGCACCAACATCGCGATCACGCAGCCGGGCAACCTGCCCTGCTCACCCTCCTCGGCGGCCGGCTCGCCCTCCTCCTCGGCAGCCGACCCGCTCTTGTCGAAGGGATCCGGCTCCGGCTCGGGCGGCGGCAGCGGCTGCTGGGACAGGTGTTCCCGGAGGTGCTGCTCCGAGCAGAAGAGAAGGTAGAGGGGGACAGCGCCATGGCGGTCGATCTCGACGTCGATCGCATCCTCGGCCTTGACCGGTTCGGCGCAGACCTCACAGGGCGGCGGGGGTTCGTCGAGTTCTTCTTCGGTCAGTGGGCCCTTGAACATGAGCTGATCATTTCACGCATGCATCGTGCCCGATGCACCGGCCATGATCGGTCACCAGGCCGCTGACCTGCTCCTATCCGTCCGTCCAGACGCCCCGTCACACCGTCCGCGCGGCTTCGACCGCCGTCCGTTCGTCCAGGGCTTCGACCCCGGGCACGGCGCGGAGCCGGTACAGGCGGGCGCGCATGTCGTGCACGGCGTCCCGCACCTTCACGGAGCGGATGCCGTCCGCACAGTCGAGGAACTCGCCCCAGGAAGCGACGGCGCCGTCGATGTCGTCCTGACGCAGGCGCACGGCGCCGAGGTCGGCCAGGACGATCATCGGCAGCGTCAACGCCCGCACCGGTCGGCCCGGACTCACCGCCTACAGCACCGCCAAGGCCGGACTGATCGGCTTCACCAGGTCCCTGGCCAGGGAACTTGGACCCGCCGGAATCTGCGTGAACACTGTCCTCCCAGGGGCCATCCGGGTGGAGGCGGAGAACGACCTGCCCGCCCACCACCGCGCCCGACCGGAGGACCAGATCCGCCGCCAGTGCATCCAGCGCCGGGGCCGCCCCGAGGATGTCGCCGCTGCCGTCGCCTTCCTCACCGCCCCCAGCGCTTCCTTCATCACCGGTCAGTCGTTGCACGTCGACGGCGGCTGGATCCTCCACTGACCGCTCGTCAGCACCGCACCGGAAAGGTACCGCCTTGCAGCACCGCGTCCGCGCCGTTCTCCTCACCCCGAACAACACCGTCCTGCTGATCAAGCGCATCCGCCCCGGCATCGACCCGTACTGGGTGGTCGTCGGCGGAAAGATCGAACCCACCGACGCCAGCCCCGAGGATGCGCTGCGGCGCGAGGTCCACGAGGAGGTCGGCGGCGAGGCCGAGATCGTCTCGCTCCTCCGCACCATCGAGACCGACGAGGAACGCCAGGACTTCTACCTCGCCACCATCGACGAGTGGAACTTCGAGGACCGCACCGGACCCGAGTTCAGCCAGGAAGGCCGGGGCGAATACCTGTTGGAGGAGGTCCCCCTCACCACCGACGCCCTCGACGCGCTCAACCTGCTTCCCCGGGAGATCGCCGGCGTGCTGCGCGGGGCCGTCGAGCGCGGGGAGCTCGGCGCCGCCAACTAGCGCTCAGCCCCCGCACGCCCCGCTGCGGTCGCAGTACGGCTGCTCCGCGCTGGTTCCGCAGCCGCACAGCATCGCGCGCATCAACTCGCGTTCGCCGTCCGGCCCTTCCACCACCAGCTCGCCGCGCAGCAGCAGGCGGCCGTCGGGGGTGCGGCGGATCGAGGTGGGCCGGTCCGGCTGCTCGGGGTGGCCGTCCGTCAGGTCGTAGGTGAGGGCGTTGGTGGGGCAGCGGCGGATGACCTCGGCGATGGCGGCCGGGGGTTCGGCGGCGGGGTCGATCCAGGGGCGGCGGGTGGTGTCGAAGACGCGGGGCAGGCCCTGGACGCACTCGGCGGCGTGGCGGCACAGGGCGGTGTCGTAGTGGACGGTGATGCCTTGCGCCGCATAGGACTTGACGGCCATCAGTCGCTCACCCGGCTCCGGTTCTCGTAGGCGAGGTCCGCGTACTCGGGGTGGCGGACCATCCAGGCGCGGATGAACGGGCAGACGGCGAGCACCGGGAGCCCCCGGTCCCGGGCGTCGTCCAGGGCCGCGCGGGCCAGGGCCGAGCCGACGCCCCGTCCCTCGAAGGCGGGCTCGACGACGGTGTGCGGGTAGACGACCAGGTCTGCGCTGCGCAGGTACTCGGCGAAGCCGGCGAGCTTGCCGGACACCCGGGCCTCGAACCGCTGCTCCACCTCGGCGTCCCGAATCTCGATCTCCATCGCCCCATGATCGCGCGGGCGGTCCGGATGGCCCGGCCGACGCGCCGTCACCACTCCTCCCCCTCGGGCGCGGCCACCGTTTCCCCGTCCCCTCCCGCAATCCGGGCGCGCGTTTTCCCGCATACGCCACGACCATTGCAGCGCTCTTCCGGGATCGTCCCGCGGATTTCCGTTCCCGGTCGCCGACGACCGATCCCAGCTGCATCTATGCGGCGCGCGCATAGATGGACCACCGAAGGCACTTCACAATTCCGCAGGACGAAATCTAGGCTCTTCCCCCGTGGCCCGCTCCGGCGCACCGCTGCGAATCACGGAAATCGGGCCGCTCCGCATCGCAAATCCAGTGGAAGGGCTGCACCGTGTCCAATGACGCACACGAGGGTCGCATCCGCACGCTCAGGACTCCCGAGGAACTCAGTGCGCACGAGATCCGCATAGCCAGGCTGGTGGCGGCCGGTTCGTCGAACCGTCGGGTGGGGGAAATCCTCGGCGTCTCGACCAGGGCCGTGGAGCACCAGCTGACCCGGGTCTACCGCAAGCTCTGGATATCCGGACGGGACCAACTCCACTTGGCGCTGGGCCCGGAGCCGGACTCCTGGGCGGGCTGAGTCGGCGACCCGAGTCGGGCTGCCGGTCGGCCGTCCCCGGCCGGTGGCGGCGATTCCGCATGTCGCGCGCTATTGACTCCAATTCGTCGGCCAATCGGATTGAATGATGGCAACCGGGAAGACGCCCCCGGGGTTACCGGAGTTCACCGGACCGGGGCGCGCGGCCCCGTCGTTCCGCAGGGGGCCGATGATTCGACCCGGGTCGAATCGTTTCGGTCCTAGGGTCGGAGCATGCCAACCGGAGACCGGGAAAAAGACGGGCAGCACCAGACGAGCCGGGCAGCACCCCCGGGGCCCGGAGCAAGACTGACCGCGGCGGCGGCCTCACGACCGGGCATCACCCTGCTCGCCACGTGCCTGGGCCTCTTCCTCGGACAGGTGGACACCACCGCCATCAACCTGGCCCTGCCGGCCATCCACCGCGATCTCTCCGGTGGCATCAGCAGCATGCAGTGGGTGGTCGACGCCTACAACGTCACCTTCGCCGCACTGCTGCTGACCGGCGGGACGCTGGGCGACCGGTTCGGCCGGCGCAGACTGTTCCGGATCGGCGTGACGGTCTTCGTCCTCGGTTCGCTGCTCTGCGCGCTGGCCGTGAACCTGCCGATGCTGCTCGCCGGGCGCGTCATGCAGGGCATGGGCTCGGGCATGATGCTGCCGCAGAGCCTGGCGATCCTCGCGACCGCCTTCCCGGAACGGCGCGAGCGCAACCGGGCGATGGCCGCCTGGTCGATCGTGGCCGGCTCCGGACTCGCGGCCGGCCCCACCCTCGGCGGGCTGCTGGTCCAGACGCTGGGGTGGAACTCCATCTTCTGGGTCAACCTGCCGATCGGGCTCACCGCGCTGGTGCTGAGCTTCCGTCACGTCCCGGAGTCCCGCAACCCGCAGGCCCGCAGCCTGGACCTGCCCGGGCAGCTGCTGGCGGCGGTCACGCTCGGCCTGCTGACCTTCATCGCGGTGGACGGCCACAACCTCGGCTGGCTCTCCGTCAGCACGCTGCTCTGCGCGGCCGTCTGCGTGGCCTGCCTGCTGGGCTTCCTGTGGACGGAGAGCCGCAGCCCGAGCCCGATGGTCCCGCTGCACCTGATCCGCCGCGGTCAGCTGCCGGTGGCCAGCATCGTCGCGATGTGCATGACCTTCGGCATGTACGGCCTGTTCATGCTGATCAGCCTGGCCTTCCAGCAGGAGCGCGGCACCTCGGCGCTGGTCGCCGGCCTGGAGATGCTGCCGCTGCCGGTGGTCTTCACGCTGCTCTCGCCGACCGTCGGCAAGATGGTCAACCGGCACGGCCCGCGCCTGCCGATGACGGCCGGCATGCTGCTGATGGGCCTCGGGCTGCTGATCTACGCGGTCGTCGGCGCGGACGCCAACCTCGCCGTGATCGAGCTGGCCTTCGTGATCGTCGGCATCGGCCTGGCGCTCAACACCGGTCCGGTGGTCGGGGTCGCGGTCTCCGCGGTCCCGGGTGAGCTCGCCGGACTCGCCTCCGGCATCGCCAACCTCTCCCGGATGCTCGGCGCCACCCTCGGCGTCGCCGTCCAGGGCACGGTGCTGGCCATCGTGGGCCACAACGCGAGCCACGGGCCCGAGTTCGTGCACGGCCTGCGGGTGGCCATCCTGGTCGGCTGCGCGGCGGAGTTCCTCGGCGCGGTCGTCGCCTTCTACGGCGTCAACCGGACCAAGGGGTCCGCCGCCGAACCGGCCGCACCGGCCGCCTCCCCCACCGTCTCCCGCCCCACCGGGGCCCTCAAGGAAAGCCCGGCGAAATGATCACCTGTTACATCCAGTACACGCTCGACCCGCACCAGCTGGACGACTTCGAGAAGTACGCGACGACCTGGCCGGCGATCATCGAGCGCTGCGGCGGCGACCTGGTGGGGTACTACCTGCCGAAGGAGGGCGCCAACGACTTCGCCCTCGCGCTGATCAACTTCCACAGCCTCGCCGAGTACGAGAAGTACCGGGCCCGGCTGGCGGCGGACCCTGAGGCGCAGGAGAACATCGCGCACGCCCGCCGCACCCGCTGCATCCTGGCCGAGCGCCGGAGCTTCCTGCGGCTGGTCTGACCCGCACGGCCCCCGCCCCGGCGCACCGCCCCGACCAGCTCCCGCACCAGCTCGAACAGCTCCCGCACCCCGCACCACCGGTCCGAACCGCTCCGCGCTCCGCGACATTGAGAGGACATCTCATGGAGAACAAGCGTCCAACCGTTCGGAGCACGGACGGGCGCGACAGACCACTCAAGGTCCTGTTCCTGATGGGGAGCGACGTCACCAGCCACCTGATCGTCAACCGGCTGATCTCGGTGCTCCGGGGCGCGGACGTCTCCTTCGTCCTCGGCCTGACCCGCGGCAAGACCAGCGCCGAACGCCCGTTGCCCCTGCGGCAGTTGTTCTTCGTCGAGCACACCCTGCTGCAGGAGCACGCCTACCCCTACATCGACGCCCACGGCCTGCCCGCCGCCGGCCGGTTCAACACCCCGAACGGCTGGCAGCGGCTCGGCCTGCCGGACGTCGAGGTGCGGCACGTGAAGAGCGTGAACGACCCGGAGTTCATCGCCGGGCTGCAGGCCGAGGGGATCGACCTCGCGGTGTCCGTCCGCTGCTACCAGAAGTTCAAGTCGCCGATCCTGCAGGCCCTGGGCGGCCCGGACAGCGGCTCGCTCTTCGTCAACCTGCACCCGGGGCTGCTCCCCGAGTTCCGCGGCGTCAACACCTTCCTGCGCTCCATGCAACAGGGCGCCCGGGAGGCCGGGTTCACCCTGCACCACCTCGAAGAGGGCTGGGACACCGGCCCGGTGATCGCCCAGACCCGGTTCCCGCTGAGCTACTCCCGTTCGGTGCACGAGAACCTGCTGGCCCACGTGGCCGACGCCGCGAGCCCGATCCTGCAGCTGATCCTGGACCTGGTGGACGGTCAGAAGGTCTCCGCCTCCGAGCAGGACCACAGCCTGGCACGGTACTTCAGCTACCCGACCGAGGACGAGCTGGACGCGCTGCGCGGCGGCGGGATCGAGATATTCCGCGCCTCCAGCGTGGTGGACGCCCTGACCGACGCGTTCTTCGGCTCCCTGCCGGACCCCGCCGGTCTGCGCGAACACCTGACCGCCGCGCTGGAGGCGGAGGGAATCCCGTACGAGTACCCGCGCGGACCGCGCACCTCGGCGGTGCTGGTCGGGGAGCATTGACCCCATCAGTCGCCGCCGGGCGAACCGCCGAGCTAGCCGGCGGCCGATCGGCACGGAGAAGGAGAACGCACGTGCAGGATCTGGACGGTGGAGTCACCACGGTGCTGGGCGATGCCGAGATCTCGGAGATCGGCTCGCTGCTGGCGGACCGCGCCCGCTGCCGGGTGCTGATGGCGCTCAACGACGGCCGCGCGCTGCCGGCCAGTGTGCTGGCCGACGAGGCCGGCATCACCCGGTCCACGGCCAGCAGCCACCTGGGCAAGCTGGCGGACGCCGGCCTGCTGCAGGTGGAGACGCACGGCCGGCACCGCTACTACCGGCTGGCCGGCCCCCAGGTCGGCGAACTGCTGGAGATCCTGGTCCGGATGGCACCGGCCCACCCCGTCCGGTCGCTGCGCGACGGCAACCGGGCCGCCCGGCTCCGGCAGGCGCGGACCTGCTACGACCACCTGGCCGGGCGGCTCGGCGTCGACCTCATGGCGAGCGTCATCAAGCTCGGCTTCCTCACCGGCGGCGACGGGATCTTCCACCCCGAGCTGGCCGAGCACGACAAGGTCCGCGGCTACGGCAGCGACCTGGAGTACAGCCTGGACCCGGCCGGCGAGCGGTTCCTGACCGAACTCGGCGTCCAACTCCCGGTCGGCAAGCGGCGGTTCATCCGCTACTGCGTCGACTGGAGCGAGCAGCGCCACCACCTCGCCGGCGCGCTGGGCCGGGCGCTGCTGGAGCGCTTCCTGCAGGCGGAGTGGGTGGTCCGGCAGGAGCGGGGGCGCAGCCTGCGGATCACCCCCGCCGGCCGGGACGTCCTCCTGGAGCAGTTCGACATTTCCTGGCAGTGAGCCGCACCAGCTGGCACCCCCAACTGCCACCCCTCGGGCCATGCCCACGCAAAGGAGCAACAGGACGATGACCGAGACCGTAGCGAGCACCGTGGCCGCCTCGGACGACCATGGCCGGCCGGCCGAGGTGACCGAGTTCCTCAACATCCTGGACACCGCGCGCTCGGACGCGCTGACGGCCTGCCCCGGCCGGACCGTGCACATGATCGGTGCGCACCTGGCGGGCAACTACCTGGAGATCACCCGTCACGTCGACGCGTACCTCAAGGGCGAGCCGCTCAGCCGCACCCGCACCTTCGACGAACGCGAGCCCGAGTTCCGCCGCATGACGGCCCCTCAGCTGACCGCCTCGATCGCCGACGGTGAGCAGCGCATGCGGCGCAGCATGGCCGAGCTGCTGGAGCGCGAGGAGGACCCGGTGCTGCGCTGGACCAACCGCGAGGTCCACGCGGCGGGCTTCCTCAAGCACAGCCGCAGCGAGTGCGCGGTGCACCGCTGGGACATCGGCGGCGACGACGAGCTCGGCGACGCGCTGCTCTCCCAGCCGGAACTGCTGGAGCACGTGGTCGCGTTCATCGGCCCGCTGCCGATGACCGCCCGCGGCATGGCGGCCGGCGCGGGCACCGGCAAGCCGTTCCAGGCGCGGCTGCGCTCGCCCGGCCAGCCCGACATCGTGCTGCGGGTGCACGACGGCCCGAAGATCGCCCTGGTCGAGCCCGAGGGCGAGGCGCTGATCGAGGGCGACCCGGCCGCCCGGCTGCTCTTCCTGTGGGGCCGCCGCGCCGTCCCCTTCCACCGGCTGACCTGCAACGGTTCCGTCGAGGAACTCTCCCGACTGCAGTGGCTGCTGTCCGGTTACTGATTGCTTTTCGATTTGCTTGTCGATCGCCGATCTCGGCGATGACCCCTGTGAGCTGGGAGCGAGGTGCGTGCTGATGGACACGGCGAGAGGCGAGGAGCCGGAGCGGCTCGTCGGAGGCCTCGACGGCATCGGGTCGGACCCCGACGCGGTGCGGGCGAAGGCCAGGCTGTTCCAGCGGCTCCACCAGGGGCCCGAGGTACTGGTGCTGGCCAACGTCTGGGACCTCGGCAGCGCCGCGCTGATCTCCCGGCTCCCGGGGGTCCGGGCGCTGGCCACCACCAGTGCGGGGATGGCCGCGGTGCACGGCCTGCCGGACGGCGAGCGGCTGAGCATCGACCAGTTGCTGGCCACCCTGGCCGTGCTCACCCGGTCGGTCGCGCTGCCGGTCAGCGTCGACCTGGAGTCGGGCTACGGCAGCACCCCGCGCGAGGTGGCCGACACGGTGGCCTCCGTCGTCGAGTTGGGCGCCGTCGGGGTGAACCTGGAGGACGGCGCACCCGACACCGCCGAGCGGCTGGTGGCGCCGCAGGCGCACGCCGAGCGGATCACGGCGGCGCGCACGGCCGCCGATCAGGCGGGCGTGCCGGTGGTGGTCAACGCCCGCACCGACACCTACTGGCTGGCGGCCGGTCCGGCCGACCGGCGGTTCGCCGACACGGTGCGGCGGCTGAACCGGTATCAGGAGGCGGGCGCCGACTGCGTGTTCGTCCCCGGGTTCCCGCCGGTCGGCCCGACCGTCGACGAACAGCGCCGGATGATCGGGGAGTTGGTGGCCGCCACCGACGGCGTGCCGCTGAACCTGCTGCTGCGACCGGACCTGCCGCCGATCGAGGAGTTGCGCCGGCTCGGCGTGCGGCGGGTCTCGGCCGGGTCCGCCGTCTACCGGCTCGCGATGGCCGCCGCCCGGGCGGCCGTGGTCGAGCTGCTGGCCGGCGGCCGGCCGGCCGCCCTGGGCGGCGCCGCCGAACTGTCCTACCAAGAACTGGCCGCCGTCCTGGAGGCGGGTGAGGAGCCGTGAGCCGGCCGGCACCCGTTGCGCCGCCGCCGGTGGCAGCACGGCCGCGGGACCGGCAACTGCCGGTGCCCGGGCACCTGATAGCCCCGTAGACCTGACAACCACGTAGAAGAAGAGGTGTCGCATGCTGTGGTACTGCGCCTACCAGGCCCTGCCGCAGGTCCGCTCGACCGATCTGGCCCGGCGCTTCCTCCAGCGGCACGATGCCGGGTCCAACCAGCCCGCGTTCCTGCGCGGTTGGTACACCTTCCCGACCGGCTCGGCCGGCTTCGTGCTGATCGAGGTGGACACGCCCAAGGAGTTGGCGGCGATACTCGACCCGTACTCGACCATGGTGGAGTGGCGGGTCGAGGCGGTGAGCGAGTTCAACTACAACCAGGTGCTGGAGGAGCTGCGGCGCAACGCCCGCCGGGCCGCCGAGGAGGACCTGAAGGCCGGCATCCCGCCCGAGGTGGTGGCGGGCCTGCTGGCCCGCTGACCCGGCGTCGCCCGCGCGCCGGGACGGCGCGAAGCGACGCGCGGGCGAGCGGACCGGGCGAGCGACCCGGGCGAGCGACCCGGCGTGGATCACGGCGGATAGGCGTAGGCCGGGCACTTGGCGGACCGGGCGGCCTCGACGAAGGCGCCCACCAGCGGGTGCGCCCCCTGGCGCGGGTACACCAGCCGCACCGGCACCAGCGGCGCGCCGCGCAGCGGCAGGAAGCGGACGGCGGGGTGCGCGACCCGGTGCACGGCAATTCCGGGAACGACGCCGATGCCGCGCCCCGCCGCCACCGTCTCCAGCCATTCGTCGAAGTTCTGGCACAGGCTCGACGCGGTGGGCCGGGAACCCTCCGGCCACTGGTCCAGGCGCGTCGTCCCACTGACCACGTTGATGACCAGGGAATGCTGGGACAATTCTGACCAGGCGATATTCGACTGCTCGGCGAGCGGGGAGGTGCGGCTGACCGCGATGACCCTTCTTTCGTGGAAGAGCAGGACGCTTTCCAGCCCCGGCGGCGCGTTTCCGCGGATGACCGCGATATCGGTGAGCCCGCGGTCGACGCCGGCCAGCGCCTCGTCGTACCGGATCAGGTCGAGCCGCCCGCCGGTGGCCGCCTCGAATACCGTCAGCGCCTCCTGGGCCCACAGGTCGGGGAGCAGCCAGGCGAATCCCAGCCGGAGCGGGTGGAAGTACCGGTTGACCTCCAGCGCGGAGTCGAGGTCCCGCAACAGCCGGTCCAGCGTGGTCTTGAGGTACTCGCCCTCCTTGGTGAGGGCGACGCTGCGGGTGGTGCGCCTGAGCAGTCGTGCGCCGAGGCTCTTCTCCAGTGCGTCGACCGCGCGGGTGAGGCTGGATTGGCTCACGCAGAGCCGTTTCGCGGCCCGGGTGAAACTGAGCTCGTCGGCGACCGCGACGAATCCTCTCAGGTGTCTCAGCTCTATTTTCCCGGACGCCGGTGCCGTGGATACCTCGACGGATTCGACCGGTACCGCCGGTCTACGATGTTCCGCCTGGTCAACCGCACCCTGGGAACTCATCGAACATGTCCCTCCCTACGGGCTCTGCCGCCCCTGGCCCCATGACCGACCGTCAGATGATTCCGTTTGTGACGGTAACATGGAGAACACACCCCGACAACAAAAGCAGGGTATCCGGAAAATGATCAGCACGCCCCATTGATGTCCAGAGTTTCGCCCCCCGATAACTTTTGTGACGCCTTTCTGGGTGAGGTGGTTTGAATGAGCGCCAGGACCGAGGGAACGGCCGCCGGCAGCCTGCCGCTGAAGATCAGCAGTCTGACGGCCTGTCGGGACGTGATCCTGCGGGACAGCGACGAGCCGCTCTACCACCAGCTCTACACCCAGCTGCGCCACCTCATCGTGGCGAGCGGCCGGGTGGGACCGGGCAGCCGGCTGCCGTCCTCGCGCGCCCTGGCCGCCGCCCTCGGCATCTCGCGCAACACCGTGCTGCTCGCCTACCAGCGGCTCCAGGAGGACGGCTGCGTCGAGGGCCGGGCGGGCGGCGGAACGGTCGTCAGCACCACGCTGCGGGCCCCGCACCGGGGCCCGGCCGTCAGGTCGGCCACCGCGCCGGGCAGTTGCTCCGGCCCGACCCCGGCGCCCGCCCGGACCGCCGCCCCCGCGCCGCGCCCATCCGCGGTGGGCACCGCGTTCCCCGTCGACGTCCCCCCGCTCGACCTCTTCCCGATGCAGCTGTGGACGGCCCTGCTGAGCCGCCGGCTGCGGCTGTCCGGCGAGCGGCTGCTGGTCGGCGCGGACCGGTTGGGCCTGCCGGCCCTGCGGGCCGCCATCGCGGCGTTCCTCGGCGCCTCCCGCGGCATCGTCTGCTCGCCGGACCAGGTGGTGGTCACCCGCGGGGTCGAGGCCACCGTCGAACTGCTGGCCCGCAGCCTGCTCGACGTCGGCGACACCGTCTGGTGCGAGGACCCCGGCGATCCCCGGCTGCGCCAACTGCTCTGCTGGAACGGCGCCGAGCCCGTCGCCATCCCGGTCGACCAGGACGGGCTGAACGTCTGGCACGCCGTGGAGCACCACCCCGGCGCCCGGCTCGCGGTGGTCTCCGCCGCGCACCAACTGCCGCTCGGCGCGGCGCTGTCACCGGCCCGGCGCACCGCGCTGCTGCGCCACGCGCGCGAGCACGGTGGCTGGATCGTGGACGTCGAACGGGACGGGCCGTTCCTCAACTCCCGTGCCGACCGGGCGCTCTGGAGCGAGGCGGGGCACGACCAGGTGATCCACGTGGGCAGCTTCGACTCGGTGCTGTTCCCGCAGGTCCGGCTCGGCTACTGCGTCCTGCCGCCCGAACTGCTGGACCGGGTGGACCGGGTGGCCGGCGTGATGGACACCGAGGCGTCCGCCGTGACCCAGGCCGCACTCGCCGACTTCCTGGAGCACCACCGGTTCGTCGGCTTCCTGCACCGCAGCGCCGAGGCCTGCGCCGAGCGGCGCGCCGCGCTGCTCCGGGCCCTGTGCGAACTGCACGGCGACGACCGGCACTTGGTCGGCCACGAGCAGGGCGGCGGCTTCCTCACCGTCGCCCTGCCGAACAGCGCCCGGCTCGGCCCCGTGCCGGCGCCGGCCGGACCGGCCACCAGGCCGCCGGTGCACCTGGGCCGGTACGCCTTCCACCGGCCCGCGCTGCCCGGCTTCGTGCTCGGCTTCGCCTCGCTGCGCGAGGCGCAGATCCCCGCGGCCGTGCGCGCCTGGGCGCCGCTGCTCGCCGCGGGCGACCAGCCCCGGCGCGGCCGCCTGGCCGGCTGACCTGCTGACCTGCTGACCTGCTGACCCAACGGCGAACCATCCGGCCCGACTTGGCCCCGTCGAACTTGACCTCGTCGAACTCGACCCCTTCGAACTTGGCTCCGAAGCCAGCTCCCCATTGGACCTGTCCGCAGCACGCGCCGGCGCCGACCCTTGAGTCAGCAGGGCGGGCCTGCGACACCACCGGAGAGGAAGACCCGATGGCTTCGAATTCCTTCTACAGTTTCCCGAGCGAGTACGACGAGGAGCTCTACTGGGCACGGGTGAGCCGCAACCTGGGTTGGCTCGGCGACACCGAGGACGAGGCCCGGGCCCGCCAGACCACGCTGCGGGACGCGGTGGTCGGCGTCGCCGGCTGCGGCGGCATCGGCGGCTCGATGGTCGACCGGCTGGCCCGGCTCGGCGTGCTGAAGCTGCGGATCGCCGACCTGGACACCTTCGAGTACTCCAACATCAACCGCCAGCTCGGCGCCGGCTTCGGCACCATCGGCAAGAGCAAGGCCGAGGTCGTCGCCGAGGAGGTGCACAAGATGGCCCCGGACGTGGCCATCGACGTCTTCACCGGCGGGATCACCGAGGAATCGGCGGACGCCTTCCTGGAGGGCTGCGACTACGTGCTCGACGAGATCGAGCCGTACGAGGTCAAGGCCCGCTACGCGCTGCACCGCGCGTTCCGCCGCTCCGAGCGCTGCAAGTTCATGATGACCGCGCACGTCTACGGCAACCGGACCTTCCTGTGGAAGTGGACCCGCGACTCCATGCCGCTGGAGGAGCTGCTCAACGTGCCCGAGGACGAGGAGATGTCGCCCGAGCGCGCCGAGAAGCTGATGAGCCGGCTGATCCCGGAGTGGCCGACCTTCCCCGCGGACAGCATGCAGCGCTACTGGCTGATCGAGCGGGCCACCTGCCCGATCATCCCGGGCGCCCCGCCGATGGCCCAGGGCCTGCTGCTGGACCGGCTGATGCTGGAGATCGCCGGGATCGCGGAGCAGGGCGGCGACACCATGGACTTCCCGGTCTCCCCCGGCTACGCCATGGTGGACTCCCGCACCTGGACCGCCAAGTCCGTGCAGGGCCGGTGGTGGTAGGTGTCCTCGGCGCCAGGCGCGGCCGCCCCCTCGGGCGGCTTCGCCGGGAGGCACGCGCTGTCGATGCGCCAGTACGGCCGGGAGGACCTGGAGCTGCTCTTCCGAACCGCTGACGTCATGGCCGACCGGCTCCAACGCGCCTTCCTGAGGCGCCCGTTGGACGGCCGGATCATGATGACGGCGTTCTTCGAGCCGAGCACCCGGACCCGCCTGGTGCACGAGACCGCGATGCTGCGGCTCGGCGGCACGGTCTCCGGCTTCGCCGACCCGTCCGTCACCCGGGCCGAGGGGAGCACCGCCGAGTCGGACGAGGACATCCTGCGGATGCTCGACTCCTACGCGGACGTCATCGTGCTGCGCCACCCGACCACCGGCCGCCCGGCCGAGCTCGCCGCCCGGCTGACCGGCGCCCTGCTGATCAACGGCGGCGACGGGACCGGCGAGCACCCCACCCAGGCCATGGTCGACCTCTACACCCTGTACCGGCGGTTCGGCTCCATCGACGGGCTGCGGCTGCTGCTGGTCAACGACCTGCGGATGCGCTGCGTCAACTCCCTGCTGCTGGGGCTGCGGAACTTCGACTGCGAGGTCAGCGCCGTGGCCACCGACGGCATGGACCGGCCGGAGGGCGAGGAGGCCGACTGGGCCTCGGACGGGCCGCCGGTCACCATCGGCGGCAGCGTGGTCGAGCTGCTGCCCAAGGTCGACGTGCTGTACTCCTCCCCGACGGTGTCGCTCCGCTCGGCCGCCGGGGACCGCACCCGGCCGCTGACGATCGACCGGCGGCTGCTGGAGGAACACGCGGGCCGGCACCTGGCCGTGCTGCACCCGCTGCCGCGCAAGGGCGAGTTGGCCACCGACGTGGACGACACCCCGTTCAACGCCTACTGGGCCCAGGCCACGTACGGCGTGGCGGTGCGGATGGCACTGCTGACGCTCATGTTCGACGCCTGACCAACGCCTGACCGACGCATGACCGACGCATGATCAACACCGGCGCGGCGCAAGATCGACACCGGACCGGTCCAACACACCGTCACCGCAGGGCCAGCACAACGCCGTCGCACCCGATTGGCGTACCTTCAGTGCACACCGCCGCCGCACCGCCGCCACCAGCGGCCGTGCGGCGGCGGCGTCCGGCGCCGCGGCCCCGGACGCCGGGCCAAACCCCATCAGCGGAGGAATCGAAGTGGAAGCGAGCACTTTGCGCGTATGCATCGTCGGCGCCGGGCCGCGCGGACTCTCCGTCCTAGAACGGCTCTGTGCCAACGAGCGGAAGTCGGCCGCGCACCCGGCCGTGGTCGTCCACGTGGTCGACCCGTCGGCCCCCGGCCCGGGACGGGTCTGGCGGGTCGCGCAGTCGACCCAGTTGCTGATGAACACGGTGGCCTCCCAGATCACCGTCTACACCGACCACAGCGTGGAGATGGAGGGGCCGGTCGAGAGCGGCCCCAGCCTGTACGAATGGGCGGTGGCGACCCGTGCCGCCGCGCCGGCCGGCGCCGGCCGCGACGAGTCCCTGCGGGCCGAACTGGCCGCCCTGGGGCCCGACTCCTACCCCACCCGCTCGCTCTACGGGCGCTACCTCAGCGACGCGTTCCGCGAGATCGTCGCCGGCGCGCCCGAGCACATCTCCGTCCGGGTGCACCGCTCCCGGGCGGTCACCGTGGACACCGTGGACGGCGCGCAGGTCGTCACCCTGCAGGACGGCACCCGCCTGGACGCCCTGGACGCGGTGGTGCTGGCCCAGGGGCACGTGCCGGCCGTGCCGGTGCGCGCGGAGCGGGAGTTGGAGCGGACCGCGCAGCACCTCGGCCTGCTCTACGTGCCGCCCGCGAACCCGGCGGACGTGGACCTGGCCGTGATCGCCCCCGGGCAGTCGGTGCTGCTGCGCGGGCTCGGCCTCAACTTCTTCGACTACATGGCCCTGCTGACCACCGGTCGGGGCGGCCGGTTCGAGCAGAGCGGGGACGGGCTGGTCTACCACCCCTCCGGCCGGGAGCCCCGACTGTTCGCCGGCTCGCGCCGCGGCGTCCCGTACCACGCGCGCGGGGAGAACGAGAAGGGCGCGTACGGCCGCCACGAGCCCGGCCTGCTGATTCCGGAGGTCGTCGCCGAACTGCGCCAGCGGGCCGCCTCCGGCGATCCGTTGATCTTCAGCGCGGACCTGTGGCCGCTGATCGCCCGGGAGGTGCAGGGCGTCTACTACGGCGCGCTGCTGGCCGCCCGCGGCGAGACCGAGGAGGCCAAGCACTTCGCCCCCCGCTACCTCACCGTCCAGGCCGGGCAGGAGGAGGAGGCGCTGCTGGCCGACTTCGGCATCACCCCCGCCGACCACTGGGACTGGACCCGGATCGCCTACCCGTACCAGGACCGCACCTTCACCGACCGCCGGGACTTCCACGACTGGCTGCTGCCGTACATGGAGCAGGACGTCCGGGAGGCCCGGGCCGGCAACGTCAGCGGGCCGCTCAAGGCCGCCCTGGACGTGCTGCGCGACCTGCGCAACGAGATCCGGCTGGTGGTGGACCACGGCGGCCTCGAAGGGCGCTCGCACCGCGAGGAGTTGGAGGGGTGGTACACCCCGCTCAACGCCTTCCTGTCGATCGGTCCGCCGGCCTCCCGGATCGAGGAGATGGCGGCGCTGATCCGGGCCGGCCTGCTGGAGGTCGTCGGTCCCGGCATGCGGCTGGTCGTGGACCAGGACCGGGCGGCCTTCACCGCGCACTCCGACCGGGTCGGCGGCGCACCGGTGTCCGCCTCGGTGCTGATCGAGGCCCGGCTGCCGGAGCCGGACCTGCGGCGCACCGCCGACCCGCTGCTGGCCTACCTCAAGGCCACCGGCCAGTGCAGCACCTACCGCATCCCCGGCAACGACGGACGCAGCTACGAGACCGGCGGGCTCGCGGTCACCGAGCGCCCGTACCGGGTGATCGACGCCCAGGGCATGGCGCACCCGCGGCGCTTCGCCTTCGGCATCCCGACGGAGTCCGTGCACTGGGTGACCGCGGCGGGGATCCGACCCGGCGTCAACTCGGTCACCCTCGCCGACTCCGACGCGATCGCCCGCACCCTGCTGGCCCTGACCCCGGTCCCGGGCCGGCCGACGGACCGGCCGGTCGCCCTGGTGGAGCTCCGGGGCTGACGGGCCGCCGGCCACGACACCGTCGCGCGGCAGCCGCCCGCCCTCCCGGGTCGGGTGACACTGCGCGACGGTGTCGTCGGCGCAGCCCGCCCCGGCGGTGGGCGTCTTCGAGGAAGGCCATGGTCGCCAGGGCAGCCGCCCGGTCAGCGGCAGCCAGATCCGGGTGGAGAGCACCCACGGGCCCCGGGGAAAGGCGAAGCCGGGAGTGCGCTTCCGGCCCGCGTGGGGGTCGGGTCGGGGCGGCGCACTCCCGGCGGTCCGTTCGGGTCCGGCTAGCGGACCGCCACCGCGTGCTCCGCGGCCGCTGCCCGGCGGCGGGCGCCCAGGTGGTTGAAGACCAGGTTGAGCAGCACGGCGGTGAGCGCGCCGGCGCTGATCCCGCTGCCCAGGATGGTCTGCGCCCAGGACGGGAAGTCGTGGTAGATGCCCGGGGTGACCAGCACCCCGTGCACGTCCCGGACGTCCGGCGCGGCCAGCGGGATGATGCCGACGGCCAGCGAGACCGCGATGATCACGATGTTCGGCGCGTCGTCCAGGTTGATCTTGACCAGCGAGCGGATGCCGCCCACCGCGATGGTGCCGAAGAGCACGATCCCGGCGCCGCCGAGCACCGGCATCGGCACCAGCGCGACGGCCGCGCCGAGCTTCGGGAAGAGCCCCAGCACGACCAGCACCAGGCCGGCCGACGCCACCACGAACCGGCTGCGCACCCGGGTCAGCTGCACCACGCCGACGTTCTGCGCGAAAGCGCTGGTGGCGCAGGAGCCGAACATCGAGCCGAGGAAGGTGGCCACGCCGTCGGTGCGCAGGCCCCGGGTGACGGTGGAGCGGTCCACCGTGCGGTCGGTGATCTCGCCGATCGCCAGCATGCCGGCCGAGCTCTCGGTCATCAGCACCAGCATCACGATGCACATCGAGACGATCGCGGCCGGCTGGAACTCCGGGGCGCCGAACCGGAACGGGGTGGGCAGTGCGACGGTGGCGGCGTTGGTGAAGGCGCCGGTGTTCACCTTGCCGAACGGGATCGCGGCCAGGGTGCCGACCAGCATGCCGAGAAGCAGCGCGATCTGCTTCAGGAAGCCGGTGAAGAACCGCTGCATGGCGATGATCACCACCAGGGTGAAGCCGGCCAGCGCCAGGTTGCCCAGCGAGTTGAAGTCGGGCGCGGCGGCGCTGCCGCCGCGGGCCCACTGCACCGGGACCGGGATCAGCGTGACGCCGATCAGGGTGATCACCACGCCGATCACCTGGTGCGGGAAGAACCGCATCAGCCGGCCGAAGAACGGTCCGACCAGCAGGCAGAAGGCTCCCGCGATCATCACCGCGCCGAGGATGGTGGGCAGCCGGTGGGTGCCGTGCGACTGGTCGGCGATCGCCAGCATCGGGCCGATGCCGGCCGAGGAGGCGGCGTTGACGAAGGGCAGCCGGTTGCCGACGAATCTGCCGAGGCCGAGGGTCTGCAGCATGGTCGCGGCCCCGGCCACCAGCAGGCTGGCGGCGATCAGGAAGGTCTGGTCGCGGGCGTCCAGCCCGCAGGCCGGGCCGATGATCAGCGGCGGGGCGACCACGCCGGCGTACATGGCGGCGATGTGCTGCAGGGCAGCGGGCACCAGGCGGCGCGCTGGAAGTCGTTCGTCGACGGGGTGGACGGCACCGGGGTGGGTCGTGGCTTCCGACTCCGCTGGGCGGACGGATTCGGGCATGCTGGTCCCCCTCCTTACTCGGCCTGCCTCCCGGGGCAGACTCTCGGAAGGGCGCGGTGTGGTGGTGGTGTGACGAGGGCGCGGCGATTCGCCGGGCCTGGCGTGGCAATGTGGCTGCCGAATCTCAACTCGCTTGCAGCGAAGGGCATTACGCTCGTGGCGCCGCGGCCCCGCTGCCGTGTTGACGCCCAGCTAAGCGTCTCGGAAACATCGCGTCAACACTCTGTTGAATATTGCCCCTCGTTGACCCCGCCCTTGACCTCGACGCTGGTCACGGTGCCGGTTCGCGCGCTCACCGAGGGTGCCGGAGGGCATGCGGAAACACCCCGGCGCCGTCGGCACCGGGGTGTTTCCTGGGAATTGACGGGGTGTCAGATCACGGGCAGCTCACGGCCGACTCACGATCGGCTCACCGGGCGGACGGCGGGGCCACCGGGGTCAGCAGCAGGTGGCCCGCCACGCCGACCGTCCGGGCCAGCGCGTCGCAGGAGAGGTCGAAGGCGAACGGGAGTTCGCGCTCGACCCAGAGCGACTGGGCCGAGAGCCAGGCGGCGTCGCGCGCACCGTCGATGGTGCAGTCGGAGAGCAGGTGCTCCAGCGCCTGCGCGTCGGCGGTGGCGAGCCGGAGCCGCTCGGGCTCGAACTCCTCCCGCACCTGGACCTCCACCTGGGCGAGCAGCTGGTCCACCTTCTGGTAGTCGGCGTGCACCGGCGCGGCGTCCGGGCTGGTCCGCCGCTCCTGGCAGGTGAGCACCACGGCGAGCGCCAGGTCGTGGTTGATGTGGGCGTTCATGCCGGCCATCGCGAACTGGATCGGCCAGAGCCGGTCCCCCTTGCCGCGGTCGGCGATCAGCGGCTCCCAGGCCGGGTTCACCGGGCGGCCGGCCGCGGCCGCGTCCACGTTGCGGAAGTACAGCCCCGCGAAGATCACGTCCATCCGCTCGATGAACGCGCCGTCCTGGAAGAAGCCCTCGGTCAGCTTGGCGGCGACCAGCTCGGTGACCGTGAGGTACATCCGGTTGAAGCAGGCGACGCCGTCCGTGGCGGGCAGCTCGGCGTCGATCCGCTTCATCCGCTGGATCACCTCGTCCACCGACTCCGGGAGCGCGGTCAGGGGCGCCGGGGCCGGCTCGGTGCTCATGGGGCCTCCAAGGTGACGGTGCGTAATATGATGATCGTACCGTGTCACCGTCGAATGGTTCCCTGCCCGGAACGCCTATGCCTGAACGCCCCTGCCCGGGCTGCCCTTGCCCGGCTGCTCAGAACGGCAGCGAGCGCAGCCGGACCTCGCCCTCGGACCACTCGGCCCCGTCGGCCAGCGGCGCCCACATCGCGCTCATCGGCATGGCGATCGGGCCGTCGGGCTGCTCGATCCGCACCCCGCCCGCCACCTGCTGCCAGCCCAGGCCGCCGTACAGCGGGAACAGGCGGGGCCAGCAGAAGAGCAGGCCGTGGGTGAGGCCGGCCGCGCGGGCGTGCGCCATCGCCGCCGTGACCACCGTGCCGGCCAGCCCGCGCCGGCGCAGGTCCGGGGCCACCGCCACGCCGCCGAGCCCGGCCACCCGCAGCACCCTGCCGCCCAGCTCGACCGGCACCTCGACCCAGCCCGCGTGCGCCACCAGCCGCTCGCCCGCCCGCAGGCCCAGGTGCTGCTCCTTCGGCCGCCAGGTCAGCTCCAGGTGCGCGATGCCGACCGGGTCGGGCTCCTCGCCGACGATCCCCCGCCAGTCCTCGGGCGTGTAGGTCGCCAGCTCCACCGTCTCGAACGACGTCTCGGTCGGCGTCTCGAACGGCGCCGACTGCTCGGCCGAGGGCTGCTGCTGGTGCTCCGTCATCTTCTGCTCACTCCCGTTGGGTTGGGCCTGTCGCCCGCACCCTACGCCCGGGTAGCCGCACCGCCCTTCCACTCCTCGACGAGCAGCCCGAGCAGCACCTCGTCCCGGAACTCCCCGTACACCCAGGCGGATCGGCGCAGCCGGCCCTCGACGGTGAAGCCCGCGCGGGTGGCGGCGGTGATCATCGCCGTGTTGTCCTCCAGGGTCTCCATCTGGAGCCGCCGCAGGCCCTCCACCGTGAAGCCGAACTCGCAGAGCACCCGCACCACATCGGTGCCGAGGCCGCGCCCGCGCCGGCTCGGCAGGATCGAGATGCCCAGGTGGGCACCGCGGTTGTACTGGTCGATCCCCCAGAGCGACGCGGCGCCGGCCAGCACCCCGTCCGCCGGGTCGTCACTGCCGGCGGGCATCTCCAGCACCGAGAAGACCGCCGCCTCGGGCGTCGGCCCGGCGGGCGCGAACGGCGAGGCCGCACCGTCCACCTGGCACGGCCGCCAGGGCCGGTCGGTGGTGCGGACCCGGGCCGCGATGTCGTCGTGCAGCTCACGGTGGAGCAGCGGCACGTCGTCCGCGTACCGGGCCCTGAGCAGGATCTTCTCGCCACGAAGCATGCCACCTGTCTAGCACTCACATGCGCTGCGGGCGAACGAATTACCGCAGGCCGGGGGCGGGCCGCTCCCCTGCGGCGGCCCGCCCCCGGCGCGCGGCACCCGGCCGCGGTCGGCACCGCAGTCGGCTCCGCGGTCAGCGCCGGGTCAGCGCCGGGTCAGCGCCGCGACCGGCGGTAGTAGTCGACGGTCACCACCGCCAGCAGCGGCCCCCAGCCGAGCAGCGGCGCGTAGCAGGCCGTCATGACGAACCCGGCCAGCCCGTGCGGCGATTCGGGGTCGCTCATGTTGCGCGCCCACGGTCCGAGCGAGGCCCACCAGACCACCACGGTGACCGCCGTCGCGCCGAGCCCCGCCACCGTGACCGCCACCCACGGCGGCACCCGCCGACCCCCGAGCCACGGCAGCCAGCGCACCAGCACCTGGCCCCACGGCCGGACCAGCCCCAGGCTCAGGAAGCCCAACAGCTCGGCCAGTCCGCTCAGGCAGAACACGTACACCGTGCCCCACCCGGGCATCGACCGGCCGAACATCCGCTCCAGCGAGCCGCTGAACCCGACCGGCACCCCGAGCCCCAGCACCACCCGCCAGACCCCCGACGGCACCACCGTCAGCGCCGCGGCCCTGGCCGTCCACACCGCCCAGCGCGCCGGCTCCCGGACCGGCCGCACCGCCGCCCGCCCGACCGGGCGCACCCCCTCCTCGATCGCCATCCCGCTCGCTCCCCTTCCGGTCCCGTTCCGTTGATCCGCCGTCAGCCTGCACAGGCCGGCCCACGGTCCGTCAGATGCCGATCGGCCCCGGTCGGACCGGCGCAATGTGCCGATCGGCACGGGCGCGGGGGTGCCCGAACTGCCTACGCTGGGGCCATGGCGAACGGGGTGGCGGTCCTGGTGACCGCGGGGGTGCTGATCGGCCTGCTGCTGGCCCGATCGGGCGGACGGCGGGCGGCGGTGGCGGCGGCCACGGCCGGGACGGCCAGCGCGGCGCTGACCGGGTACGGCTGGTGGGCCCGCCCGTTCGGCGAGGCCGACCGGCTGGCAGGGCTGGCCGGAATGGTCGAACTGCTCGCGCTGCTGGGCCTGGTAACGATCGCCGCGCGGGCCGAGCGGCCGGGGCCGGCCGCGCTCGCCGGCGCGGCCGCCGCGTTCTGGCCGCTGCGCTTCGTGCACCAGCCGGGCTCCTGGCAGAACCTGGAGCTGCTCGGCTTCGGCACCGGCGCGGCCGCCCTGGCCGCCGTGGTCGGCCGCTACCTGGCCGGCCTGGACCAGCGCCGGCACCGCGAGGTGGCCGCCACCCGGCGCGACCAGCGCCTCGAACTCGCCCACGACCTGCACGACTTCGTGGCGCACGACGTGAGCGGCATGGTCGCCCTGGCGCAGGCCGGCGCGATCGTCGCCCAGGCCTCCCCCGAGCAGGCCGCCGCCGTGTTCGCCCGGATCGAGCAGGCCGGCCGGCAGGCCCTCGCCTCGCTGGACCGCACGGTCACCCTGCTGCGCACCGAGCAGCCCGGGCCGGCCCGCGGCCCGCAGCCGGGCCTGGCCGACCTGCGGGAGCTGACCGACCGGTTCACCGCCGCCGGCCCGGCCACCGCCCAACTGCGGCTGCCCGCCGGACCGGTGGACCGGGAGGCCGGCGCCACGGCCTACCGGATCGTCGCCGAGGCGCTCACCAACGTGCGGCGGCACGCCCCGACCGCGCGCCGGGTCGCGGTCGCCCTGGAGCCGGTCGCGGCCGGCCTGGCGGTCCGGGTGACGGACGACGGGCGGGCGGCGGCCGGGCGGCCGGGCCCGCGCCCCGGCGGCGGGAGCGGCCTGGCCGCGCTCGCCGCGCGGGTCGAGGCGCTCGGCGGCAGCTTCACCGCCGGGCGCACCGCGCAGGGCTGGCAGGTCTCGGCGGTGCTGCCGCACGGGGGTGCCCGGTGACCATCCGGGTGCTGCTCGCCGACGACCACGAGGACATCCGCACCGCGTTCCGGATCATCCTGGACGCCCAGCCCGACATCACCGTGGTGGCCGAGGCCGCCGACGGCCGCAGCGCGGTCGACCAGGCCCGCGCGCTGCGCCCCGACGTGGTGCTCGCCGACATCCGGATGCCCCGGCTGGACGGCCTGGAGGTGACCCGCCTGCTCGCCGGCCCGGAGGTGGCCGACCCGCTGCGGGTGGTCGTGGTGACCACTTTCGACCTGGACGAGTACGTCCTCACCGCGCTGCGGGCCGGCGCGACCGGCTTCCTGCTCAAGCGCTCCGGCCCCGCGCTGCTGGCCGAGGCGGTTCGCGCCGCCGTCGCCGGTGACGCCCTGCTCAGTCCGCAGGTCACCGTCCGCCTGCTCAGCCGCCTGACCGCCCCCGCCGCCCCGACCGCCACCGCGCCCGGCAGCGCACCCATCACCGCGCCCAGCACCGCGCTCAGCCCGCGCGAGACCGAGATCGCCGCCCTGGTGGCAGCCGGCGCCACCAACGCCGAGATCGCCGCCCGACTCTTCATCGCCCCCGGCACGGTGAAGAACCACCTGGCCGCCATCCAGCGCAAACTGGGCGTCCGCAACCGGGTCGGCATCGCCTCCTGGTCCTGGGAGCACGGCAATCCCCTGGACCGGCGCCCGTCCGGCTGACTAGCGTGCACCCGGAACCGACGATCATGGGGGCACGCTGATGGACTTCCGACTGGTAGGACCGGTCCTCGAAGGCGAGTTGGTGCGGCTGGAGCCGCTGGAGCACCGGCACGCCGCCGATCTCGCCGAGGCGGTGGCGGGCCCCCGGGAGAGCTACGGGTTCACCTGGGTGCCCACCCCCGAGCAGGTGCCCGGCTACGTCGACGCCCAGCTGGCGCGCCACCGGGACGGCAGGCTCGCGCCGTACGCGCAGGTGGACCTCGCCACCGGGCGGGCCGTCGGGGCGACCGCCTTCTGGGACCCCCGACTCTCCGACACCGGTGAACTCTTCGCCATCGAGGTGGGGTTCAGCTGGCTCGTGCCCGCCGCCCAGGGCACCGGGCTGAACACCGAGGCGAAGTTCCTGCTCTTCCGGCACGCCTTCGAGCAGTGGCGGGTCAGCCGGCTGGACCTGAAGACCGACGCGCGCAACGCCCGCTCCCGGGCGGCGATCCAGGCGGTGGGCGCGACCTTCGAGGGGGTGCTGCGGAACTGGTCGCGCTCCTGGGCGCCCGGCGAGGACGGGCGGCTGCGGGACTCGGCGATCTACTCGATCACCGCCGAGGAGTGGCCACTGGCCCGGACCCACCTGACCGAGCGGCTGGACCGGATCCACGCCCGCCGTGCCGCCTGAGTGCGCCGGTGCGCCCGTCCGTGCTCCGGGCGTCTCCTGACGGCCCGTTAGGCGGCCGGGCCGCTGGGCAGGCCTTGACCGTGCCGACCACCTACACCGCCGCCACCGCCCCGGGTGCGCTCCCGCTGCTGGGGCACGCGGTGGCGTTCGCCCGCCGCCCGCTGGAGTTCTTCGCCGCCCTGCCCGCGCACGGCGACCTGGTGCGCATCCGGCTCGGCCCGCGCGACGCCCACGTGGTCTGCCACCCGGACCTGGTGCACCAAGTTCTCACCCAGGACCGGGTGTTCGACAAGGGCGGCCCGTTCTTCGACAAGCTGCGCGAGGTGATCGGCGACGGCCTGGCCAGCTGTCCGGCGCACGAGCACCGGCGCCAGCGGCGGATGCTGCAACCCGCCTTCCACCGCGACCGGCTGCCCGGCTACGCGGCGCTGATGGCCGAGGAGATCGCCGCCGCCACCGCCGACTGGCGGCCGGCCGCCGAGGTGGACGTGCCGGCCACCATGTACCGGATCACCACGGCGGCCACCCTGCGCTGCCTCTTCTCCGCGCACGACCAGGCGGGTTCGCTGGCCGTGCACGAGAGCATGGAGCTGATCACCAAGGGCGTGGCGACCCGGGTGCTGCTGCCGGTGCCCGGGCTCGACCGGCTCCCCACCCCGGGCAACCTGCGGTTCCGCCGGGCCCAGCAGGACCTGCGGCGGATGACGCAGCGGGTGATCACCGACTACCGGGCCCGGGCCGGCGACCGGGACGACCTGTTCTCGATGCTGCTGGCCGCCCGGGACGAGGACGGCCGCGGCCTGACCGACGACGAGATCCACGACCAGGCGGTCACCTTCCTGCTCGGCGGCATGGAGACCACCGCCGCGCTGCTCGCCTGGGCCTGGTACCTGATCGCCACCCACCCGGCCGTCCGCGCGGAGCTGCACGCCGAGCTGGACCGGGTGCTCGGCGGCCGGCCCGCCGCCTACGCCGACCTGCCCGAGCTGCCGGTCACCGGCCGGATCGTCGACGAGACGCTGCGGCTCTACCCGCCGGGCTGGATGTTCACCCGCTCCACCACCGCCGCGACCGAGCTGGGCGGCCACCGGCTGCCGGCCGGCGCGATCGTCGTCTACAGCCCCCTGGTGCTGCACCGCGACGCCGGGCTCTTCCCCCGGCCGCTGGAGTTCGACCCGGGCCGGTGGACGGCGAAGGACCGCCGCGGCAACGACACCTCCTTCATCCCGTTCGCGGCGGGCGCCCGCCGGTGCATCGGGGACGGGTTCGCCGTGACCGAGGCCACTCTGGTGCTGGCGAGCGTCGCCGCCCGCTGGCAGCTCGACCCGCTGCCCGGTCAGCGGATCCGCCCCGCGCTCAACGCCTCGCTCACCCCCCGCGCCTACACCGCCCGGCTCTCCCGGCGCGTCCCGAGCGATCAGAGCTCCACGATCACCGCGCCGAACCGCTGACCGGCCATCAGCTCGACCAGCGCCTGCGGGGCCCGCTCCAGCCCCGCCACCCGCTGGTGCGGGAACCGGATCCGGCCGTCCCGCAGCCAGCGGCCGAAGACGGCGGGCCACTCGGCCGCCACATCCGGGTCGTCGTCCGCGCTGTAGCCGCGCAGGGTCAGCTTCTTGACCAGCAGTTGGAAGGAGTCGAGAGTCACCGGCGCCGACCGCCCCGCGCCGCCCGGGGCCAGCTGTCCGGCGAGCGCGCCGATCAGCGCGATCCGCGCGCCGGTCCGGGCGGTGGCGACGGCGGCGGCCAGCTGCTCGCCGCCCGCCGCGTCGAGCACCGCGTCGAAGCCGGCCGGGGCGGCCCTCGCGAGCTGCTCGGCCAGCGGCTCGGCCGCGCCCCGGACCACGGCGGCGTCGAAGCCGAACTCGGCGACCAGCCGCGCCGCCTTGGCCGCCGAACCCGTGGTGCCGACCACCCGGCCGGCGCCGAGCAGCCGGGCGAGCTGACCGGCCATCGAGCCGATCGCCCCGCTCGCCGCGGTGACCAGCACGGTGTCGTCCCGGCGCAGCGCCAGGCCCCGGGTCAGTGCCGCGTAGGCGGTGGCGCCGTGGCCGAGCTGGGCGACCGGGTCGGGCAGCTCGTCACCGACCGGGAGGCAGGCGGCCACCGGCACCGCCGCGTACTCGCGCCAGCCCAGCGGGTGGCGGACCAGCTGTCCGGCGCGCAGCCCGCTTCCCGCGGGCGCGGCCAGCACCTCGCCGAGCGCCTCGCCGCCCAGCACGTCGCCCGGGCCAAGTGCGGGCAGCGGCACGCCCTCGACCTCGGTGGCGCCCTCGCTGATCATCATCCGCAGCGAGGCGGAGAGCCGGAACCAGCGGTTGCGGACCAGCACCTGGCCGGGGCCGGGGTCGGGTACGGGCGCCTCGACCAGGGCGAAGTGCTCGGGCCCTGGCAGGCCGGCGGGGCGGGCGGCGAGGCGGATCTCGCGGTTGGCCATCGGGCGGGCGGTCATCGGGTTCTCCTGTTCGTAGGGCACTCCCCCACCCTCGACCCGTCCGCTCCCGGCCTCCGTCCGCGCGGCTCGTTCCGTCGGATTCCGACACCGCTAGGCTCGTTCGCCATGGATTCCCTCGACCTGCGCCTGATCCACGCGCTCCAGCTGGACGGCCGCGCCCCGTTCAGCCGGATCGCCGAACTGCTGGAGGTCTCGGACCAGACCGTCGCCCGCCGCTACCACCGGCTGCGCGAGCGGGCCGGGCTGCGGGTGCTCGGCCGCCCCGACGCCCGGCGGCTCGGGCAGGTGGAGTGGCTGGTCCGGCTGCAGTGCGTGCCCGGCGCGGCCCTGCCGGTCGCCGAGGCGCTGGCCCGCCGGGCGGACACCCAGTGGGTGCGGCTCACCTCCGGCGGCACCGAGGTGGTGGCCAACCTGCGCGCCGACGGCGAGCGGGACCGGGACGCCCTGCTGCTCGGCCGGCTGCCCGCCACCCGGCAGGTCACCGCGATCGGCGCGCACTGCCTGATCCACGTCTTCCGCGGCGGTCGGACCGGCTGGCCCGGCACCACCTCGGCGCTCACCCCCGAGCAGGCCGCACTGCTGGCCCCGCCCGCACCGCAGACCCGGCCGGACGACCAGCCGAACGACCGCCCGGACGGCCCCCCGGTCGTACTCACCGCCGAGGACCGGCGGCTGCTCGCCGAACTGGCGCTGGACGGCCGCGCCCCGCTGGCCCGGCTGGCCACGGCCACCGGCTGGCACGAGGCCGCGGTGCGCCGCCGGCTGGCCGCGCTGCGGGCGACTGGGGTGCTCTACTTCGACCTGGACCTGGACGACCGCGAACTCGGCTACGGCTGCCCGGCCCTGCTCTGGCTGACCGTCGAGCCGTGCCGGCTGGCCGAGGCCGGGCGGGCACTGGCCGAGCACCCGGAGGTGGCGTTCGCCGGCGCGACCACCGGCACCGGCAACCTGGCGGCCTCGGTGCTCTGCCGGGACGTGTACGCGCTCTACGACTACCTGGCCGGCCCGGTCGGCGCGCTGCCCGGGCTGCGCGAGCTGGCCTCCGCGCCGATCATCCGGACCGTCAAACGCACTGCGGCAGCGCGGGTCTGACGCCGTCACACCGTCGTACCAACGCATCACACGGATGCCGCGCGGCACGGGCGTTCGCTGGCACCCGACGGTGGGTCAGCGGAGAATCGAGCACACACCCCCGTTCCAGGAGGCCCCGCGGATGCCCGACCCGGACCGCCTCGCCCGGCTCGACGACGATCCCGGCACCGGCCTCCCGTCCGCCCCACCGCCCTTGGACCAGGCACCGTTCGACCTGGTGCCCACCGCCACCGCGGTGCTCGACCGCAAGGGCACCGTGGTCGGCTGGTCGCCGGCCGCCGCCCACCTGCTCGGCCGCACCGCCGCCGAGGTGCTCGGCCGTCCGGCCCGCGAGCTGCTGGCCGAGCCGGGGCCCGACGGACAGCGCTCGACGGGCGTGCTCCGGCTGCGGCACCGCGACGGGTCGGTGCGCACGGTGGGCGTCGAGGCCGGTCGGCTGGCCGACATCGACGGCACCGACCGCTGGCTGCTGCGCGGCCTCGACCTGGCCACCGCCCCCTGGTGGAGCACCAGCCACTCGGTGGTCAGCCGGTTCCTGGCCCACTCCCCCTACGGCATCGCGGTGCTGGGCACCGACCTGCGCTACCTCTGGCTGAACGAGACGCTGGCCGCCATGGCCGGGGTCGGCCTGAACGAGCGGATCGGGCGCCGCTTCGCCGAGGTGCTGCCGGACCTCTCGCCCGAGCTGGTCGAAGCGCAGATGCGGCGCACCCTGGAGACCGGCCGGCCGGTGCGGCGGCTGGAGTACCGCGGCCGGCTGCCCGGCGACCCGGAGCGCGAGCACGTCTACTCCTGCTCGATGCTGCGCCTGGACGACGCGCACGGCCGGGTGCTCGGGGTCTGCTACATGGGCGTGGACATCACCGACCGCTGGCGGATGCGGCAGCGGCTGAGCCTGCTGACCGACTCCGGTGCCCGGATCGGCACGACCCTCGACCCTGTCACCACCAGTCGGGAGCTGGTCGAGCTGGTGGTGCCCCGGTTCGCCGACTTCGCGACCGTGGACCTGCTGGAGCCGGTGCTGCGCGGCGAGGAGCCGGTCGCCCCGACCGCCGCCTCGGCCGCCGCACTGCGCCGGATGGCCCACCTCTCGGTCCGGCCCGGCAGTCCCGAGGCCGTCACCCCGATCGGCGAGCCGCCGCACTACCCGGCGAACTCGCCGATGGTGCGCTGCCTCGCCGAGGGGAACACCGTGCTGGCCGGCTACGACGACCACACCGACTGGCTCGACCCGGAGCGGATCGAGGCCACCCGCACCTGGCGGCTGCGCGCGGTGATGGCGGTGCCGGTGCGGGCCCGCGGCGTGGCGCACGGCGTCGCGATGTTCGTCCGGGCCGCCGGCTCGCCGCCGTTCGAGGCCGGTGACGTCTCGCTGGCCGAGGAGCTGGTCTCCCGGGCCGCGGTCTGCCTGGACAACGCCCGCCGCTACACCCGCGAGCACGACACCGCGCTCACCCTGCAGCGCAGCCTGCTGCCGCAGGCGCTGCCCGCCTGCCCGGCGCTGGAGGTGGCGCACCGCTACCTGCCGGGCGACTCGCACGGCGGGGTCGGCGGGGACTGGTTCGACGTCATCCCGCTCTCCGGCGCCCGGGTGGCGCTGGTGGTCGGCGACGTGGCCGGCCACGGCATCAACGCGGCGGCGGCGATGGGCCGGCTGCGCACCGCCGTGCACACCCTGGCCGACATGGACCTGCCGCCGGACGAACTACTGGCCCACCTGGACGACCTGGTGCTGCGGCTGACCGACGAACGTACCGCCGGCGGCGACCTGACGGCCGGTGAGGCGCACAACGCCAAGTGCCTCTACGTGGTCTACGACCCGGCCAGCCGGCTCTGCACCATGGCCAGCGCCGGCCACGTGCCGCCCGCCCTGCTGCTGCCGGACGGCCTGGTCGCCTTCGTCGACCTGCCGCCGGGCCCGCCGCTCGGCGTCGGCTCGCTGCCGTTCGAGTCGGCCGAGTTCGAGCTCGCGGACGGCACCACGCTGGCGCTCTTCACCGACGGCCTGCTCGGCCACGCCACCCGCGACCCCGACCGGGCCGCCGAACTGCTGCTCGCCACCCTGGCCACGGCCCGCCCCGGCCTGGACGACGCCTGCGCCGACCTGCTGGCCGGGATGCTGCCGGAGCGGATCGAGGACGACATCGCCCTGCTGCTGGCCCGGCCGCGCTCGCTGACGCCCGATCAGCTGGTCACCTGGGAGCTGTCGGCCGACCCGGCCCTGGTGGCCGACGCCCGGGCCAAGGTGGCCGAGGTGCTGGACGGCTGGGGGCTGACGGAGCTGGCGTTCACCACCGAACTGATCGTCAGCGAGCTGGTCACCAACGCCATCCGCTACGGCGCCTCCCCGATCCGCCTGCGCCTGATCCGCCAGTCCGCCCTGATCTGCGAGGTCTTCGACGGCAGCTCCACCTCCCCCCGCCTGCGCCACGCCCGCACCACCGACGAGGGCGGCCGCGGCCTCTTCCTGGTCGCCCAACTCGCCCGCCGCTGGGGCACCAGGTACACGCCGGACGGCAAGATCATCTGGGCCGAGCAAAGCCTGTAGCGCGGGCCGTTCCCCGGCGAGGCTCCAGGAGGGCCACCCGCCCCGCTTCCAGCCGAGCACGCCGGTGACACCGCGTCAGTCCGCCGCGTCCACGTGGGTGCGGCGGGCGTCGGGGTCGAAGATGCCGAGGATCTCGGCCGGGCCGCCCTGGGCGCCGATGGCGTGCGGGGTCATGGTGGAGAACTCGGCGGCCTGGCCGGCCTCGATGGTGATGCGGCGGTCGGCGAGTTGCAGGACCAGGGTGCCGGAGAGCACGGTGAACCACTCGCGGCCCGGGTGGGCCTTGAGCTCGGCGGTGCCGGTGGGGGCGGGGCGGGTGATCCGCATCCGGGCGGCGGTGACGCCGGTCTCCCGGTTGAAGGTCCAGCTGGTGACGCCGCGGCCCGGGTCGTAGCGCGGGTGGATGACCACGTCGTCGTCGCTGGAGGTCTGCACCAGCTGGTCGAGCGTGGTGCCGAGCGCCCGGGCCAGGGCGACCAGCTGGTCCAGGCCGATCCGCCGCTGCCCGGTCTCGATCCGGCTCAGGGTCGAGGCGCTGAGGTAGCAGCGGGCCGCCAGCTCGTCCAGCGACCAGCCCATCGCGGCGCGCAGGCCCCGGATGCGTTTGCGCACCAGGGCGTCCAGCTGCTCGTCTTCTTGCGTCATACGCAAGATGCTATGCCGTAGGCGCAAGGCGTGCGTATGGTCGGAGCCATGGCAGACCACAACCACCAGCCCCATGCACACGGACACCAGCACGGCCACGATCACGATCACGGGCATGAGCACGGGCATGACCCCGCTCGGGAGGCCCAGCTCGCCGAGATGCTCGACCTGGACGCCGAGCTGCTGCACCAGCCGCTCACCGAGGTCACCGACTGGCTCGCCGAGCTCACCGCCGACACCGGCGCGACCGGCGCGACCCGGATCCTCGACCTCGGCGCGGGCACCGGCGCCGGGACCCTGGCCCTGCTGCGCCGCTTCCCCGACGCCACCGCGACGGCGGTGGACATGTCCGCGGGGATGCTGGAGCGGGTGCGGGCCAAGGCCGACGCGGCCGGGTACGGCGAGCGGGTGCGCACCGTCGAGGCCGACCTGGACGGCGACTGGCCCGAGCTCGGCCCGGTGGACCTCGCCTGGTCCGCCGCCGCCCTGCACCACGTGGCCGACCCGGACGACGCGCTGCGCCGGCTGCGGAAGACCATCCGCCCCGGCGGCCTTTTCGCCCTGGTGGAGATCGACGGGCTGCCCAGCTTCCTGCCCGAGGACCTCGGCCTCGGCGAGCCCGGCCTGGAGCGGCGCTGCCGGGCGGTCGTCGCGGCCCGGCTCGCCGAGGAGCTGCCGTACCTGGGCGCGGACTGGGCGCCGATCCTCGGCCGGGCCGGCTTCGAGGTGCTGCCCGAGCGCCGGTTCGCCGTCGAGCTGACGTCCCCGCTGCCGGCCGACGTGGCCCGCTACGCGCAGCTGGTGCTGGCCCGCAACCGCGAGCGGATCGGCGAGCAGCTCGACCCGGCGGACCGGGCCGTGCTGGACGCGCTGATCGACGGCCCGGGCGAGGAGAACGTGCTGCGCCGCAAGGACCTGGTGGTCCGTGCGGAGCGCCGGGTGTGGGTCGCCCGCAACGTCTGAGCGGGCGTCAGGTCAGAGACCAGATCAGATCAGATCAGGTCAGCTCAGCGCCAGCCGCAGCGCCCCCGCCGCCTCGGCGGTGGCCTCGCGGAACCGGTGGCCGATGCCCAGGTAGCTGATGTAGCCGTGGATCAGGTCGGCCTGGCGGCTGAGCGCCACCGAGACGCCGGCCTCGCGCAGCCGCTCGGCGTAGGCCTCGCCCTCGTCGCGCAGCGGGTCGAAGCCGGCGGTGGCGATGTAGGCCGGCGGCAGGCCGGTCAGGTCCTCACCGAGCAGCGGGGAGATCCGCGGGTCGGTGCGGTCCACCCCGGGCGGGGCGTAGTGGTCGCCGAACCAGTCCATGTTGTCGCTGGTCAGGAAGAACCCGTCGCCGAACAGCTCGCGCGAGCGGCGCCAGCGCGAGGCGTCGGTGGCGGGGTAGAAGAGCAGCTGGAAGGCGGGCGACGGGCCGCCCCGGGCCACCGTCTGCTGGGCCACCACGGCGGCCAGGTTGCCGCCCGCGCTGTCGCCGCCGACCGCGATCCGCGCCGGGTCGACGCCGAGCTCGGCGGCGTTGGCGTGGGCGAAGTCGAAGGCGGCCAGCGCGTCGTCCACGGCGGCGGGGAAGACGTGCTCGGGCGCCAACCGGTACTCGACCGAGAGCACCCGTACCCCGGCGTGCCGGGCCAGGAACCGCGCGGTGTTGTCGTAGCCGACCCGGGAGCCGATCACCCAGCCGCCGCCGTGGAAGAAGACCAGCAGGCCGGAGGGCTCCTCGGCGGTCGCCGGGGTGTACAGGGTGGCCGGCACCGAGCCGTGCGGCGCGGGGATCGCCACCTCCCTGGTGCGGACCGGCTCGATCCGCCGGCCGCCGACCAGGTGGCGCCCGACGTCCAGGTGGGAGCGGGAGGGTGCGACCTCGCCACTGCGGTGCACCAGCGTGGTGCCCGCGATCTGCTGGAGCCGCAGCAGCAGCTGGGCGTCGAGCGAGAGCACCTGCCCGTCGCGCCGCAGCTCGGGGCCGGCGATCGCCCGCCGGAGCACCTGGGGCAGCGCGTACGCCGCCCGGACCACCGCAGCCTGCACCCGCACCTGCACCGGAACCGCCATCGCACCGCCCTGCCTGTCCGCACCGTCGACTGTCCGCGACAAATTACCCGACGGTAGCCCCAGTTGGGCAGAGGCGTGCAGCACTGCACCGCCGTGGCGGTGCGCACCGGGGCGGGTGAGCCGTCGTAGGGTCGATGCCCCCGGAGGCACGAGGAGGCTGCTGTGATCAAGGAACTGGACGACCTGCCGGACGGTGTGATCGGCTTCGAGACCGGCGGGACCATGGAGGCCGAGGACTACCGGGACGTGGTGATCCCGGCGGTGGAGCACGCGGCGGAGCACGGCGAGGTGCGCTTCGTGATCGTGATCCCGGAGTTCGCCGGGATGACGGGCGGGGCGATCTGGCAGGACCTCAAGGTCGGCTTCGAGAACGTCCACCGCTGGAAGCGCACCGCCGTGGTCACCGACATCCCCTGGATCACCCACCTGACCACCCTGTTCGGCTGGATGAGCCCGGGCGAGACCCGCGCCTTCCGGCTCGCCGAGCGCGCCGCGGCGGTCGACTGGGCGGCCGGCTGACGCAGCGCACCACTCGACCCCAGGTGTTTGACAAGCATCGAACACTTGGGGTTGAGTGGTCGTCAACTCCCGGAGCACGGAAGGTTTCCGGGGTGACGGAAGGACGGGGCGATGACCAAGGCGGTGCTGTTCCACGAGCTCGGCGGACCCGAGGTGCTGCGGCTGGAGGAGGTGGCCGTCGGCGAACCGGGTCCGGGCGAGGTGCGGATCCGGGTGGACGCGATCGGACTCAACCGGGCCGAGGCGCTCTTCCGCGCCGGCCGGTACATCGTGCCGGTGACCGGCTTCCCGGCCCGACTCGGCACCGAGGCGGCCGGCCTGGTCGAGGCGGTCGGCGAGGGCGTCACCGGGTTCGCCCCCGGCCAGCCCGTCAGCACCGTGCCCGGGTTCTCGCAGAACGACCACGGCGTCTACGGCGAGCGGGCGATCGTCCCGGCGGCCAGCCTGCTGCACCGCCCCGAGTGGCTGGACGCCGTCGCCGGCGCCGCCGTCTGGATGCCCTACCTGACGGCGTACGGCGCCCTGGTCGAGGTCGGCGGCCTGCGCCCCGGCGACACCGTGCTGCTCAACGCCGCCTCCAGCAGCACCGGCCTGGCCGCGATCCGGCTGGCCGACCGGATCGGCGTCCGCGCCATCGCGCTCACCCGCACCGAGGCGAAGCGGGCGGCCCTGCTCGACGAGGGCGCCGCCGAGGTGATCGTCACCGAGCGCGAGGACGTCCGGGAGCGGGTGCTGGCCGCCACCGGCGGGCGCGGCGTGGAGTTCGTGCTGGACGCGGTCGCCGGCCCGGGCCTCACCGAGCTGTCCCGGCTGGTCGCCCCCGGCGGCACCCACCTCGTCTACGGCGCGCTCAGCGGCGAGCCGACCCCGTACCCGGGCATCGAACTCGGCCTGCCGGCGCTGAACCTGCGCTCCTTCACCATGCTGGAGACCACCGGCGACCCCGAACGGCTGCGCCGGGCCGTGGCCTTCATCACCGCCGGGCTGCGCTCGGGCGACTTCCGCCCCGTGGTGGACCGCACCTTCGCGCTGGACCAGGTGGTCGAGGCCCACCGGCACCTGGAGTCCAACGCGCAGATCGGGAAGATCGTGCTGACCGTGCCGCGGTGAATCGTGCCGACCGTGCGACGGTGAACAGTGCCGACCGTGCCGCAGACCGATCGCCCACCGACGGCTGATCGGGAGAAGTTCATCCGGCCGACCCCGGACGGCCACCTGGGCGGACCAGGGTCGACCGGATGGACTACCAGTACTCCCTGCTCCACCTGACCGACGTGCACGTGCTGCCCGAGGGCCCGCTGTTCGGCTCCGCCGACACCCGGGCCGGGCTGGCCGCCGCGCTGGACGCGGCCGTCGCCTCCGGCCGCCGGTTCGACGCGATCGTCCTCTCCGGTGACCTCACCGACGCGGGCGACGAGCCCTCCTACCGGGCCGTCGCCGCCCTCGTGGAGGCCGCGGCCGAGCGGCTCGGCGCCCGGATCGTCTACGCGGCCGGGAACCACGACGAGCGCGGGGCACTGCGGGCCGGCCTGCTCGGCCTCGACCCGAGCACCGAGCCCTACGTCCACGTGGTGCGGATCGGCGGGCTGCGGATCATCACACTGGACACCTCGGTCCCCGGCCGCAGCCACGGCGAGCTGGACGCCGCCCAGCTCGCCTGGCTCGCCGCGCAGTTGGCCGAGCCGGCCGAGCACGGCACCGTGCTGGTGCTGCACCACCCGCCGCTGGCCGGCCTCAGCCCCGGCTTCGAGGACCCCCGGCACGGCCCGCTGCTGGACCTGCACGAACCGCACCGGCTGGCCGAGGTGGTCCGCGGCACCGACGTCCGGCTGATCCTGGCCGGCCACACCCACAGCGCCGCGGCCGGCCAGTTCGCCGGCATCCCGCTCTGGGTCGGCCCCGCCACCTCCTACGCCGCCGACCCGCTGGCCCCGGCCGACGAGGTCCGCGGCCTGCCGCTCCAGGCCTGCACCCGGGTGGACATCACCCCCGAGGGCTTCCGCGCCGTGCTGGTGCCGCTGCGCCAGGAGCCGGCGGTCTACCGGATGCCGGTCGACAAGCTGGTCGGACTGCTGTCCGGCGACCACTGAAGGCCGAGCCCCGGGACCGGCCGGGGGTCGGCGCGGGTCGACGGCCGGTCAGGAGACCTCCAGCAGCAGGCAGCTGAGACCGTGTCCGGTCGCGACCACCAGCCGGCCGTCGCCCCCGACGGCCAGCGCGTGCACCGGGGCGCCGAAGCCGAGGTCGAGGGCCGTGCCGCGGTTCGGGCGGCCGATCCGGACCAGGCCGTCCGCCCACGCCGTCACGACCAGCAGCCCGCCGGGCGTCGCACCGGTGGCGGCCAGCGCCGTCACCGGGTGCGGGCGGGCGTCGAGCAGCGCGGGGAGCGAGCGGACACCGGGGATCCAGGCGGCCACCCGGCCGTCCTCGCCGCCGCTGAGCACCAGAAGGTCCGAGCCGTCCTGGGTCTCGATCAGCGCGACCGCCCGCACCGGCCCCTGGTGCGGGGGCGGTGCCGCGCCGATCCCCTTGCCGGCGGCGCGGAAGAAGTGCACCCGCCCGGACGTGTCACCGACCGCCAGGCCCGGGACCGCACGACCGCCGTAGAGCGGGGAGACGGCGCCGAGCCGGCCGTCGAGCTGCTCGGCGACCGAGTCGGCGAGGTCGGCCACGGAGCGCTCGGGCGCCTCGACCCGGCGCACCGTCAGCCGGCCGTCCGGACGCAGCAGCAGGAGGTCGCCGGCGATGGTGCAGCCGAGCGCGCCGGCCGGCCCCCACTCCCCCGCGCCCGCCAGTTCCCGGCCGTCGGCTGCGGCGAGCCGGCGCAGCCGCCCGGCGGCGTCGAGCACCAGCAGCGCACCGGGCTGCCGCTGGTCCCAGGCGAGGGAGCGGGTCACCAGACCCGCCGTCCAGAGGGTGCGCCACGACGCCGACGGAGCGTCAGTGGCGGTGGGCGAGGCGGGCGGAGCGGGCCGGCGCAGCGCGTGCGCAGCGCCGTGCTCCGGGTCGTGGCGGATCTGCGCGGCGAGCGAGGGCCGGTACCCGGGGTTGGGCCAGAACCGCAGCACCTCGCCACGCGCGTCCACTTGCCAGCTGCCGAGCACCCCGTCCGGAGGCACCGTGTCGCGCGGGCCGTACGCCAGGTCGTTGACCGGCACCCAGCCGCCCGGGCGGCGGCGCGCCTCCTCGCGAACCCGTGGGGTGAGGGGCGGCCGCGGCGCTTCGGTCGTCATGCTCGGTGCTCCCCCGGGTCGGCTCGTGACGCGGTCGTCGATCCTAGCGGGGTGGTCCCCGGCGCCGGGCCCTCACCAGCGCGGGTACTCACCAGCAGGAGCCGGCGAGCTCGGTGCCGGGCAGATCGTTGCGGGCGAGCAGCGACCAGAAGACCCAGCCCGTCACCCCGGTGCGCCGCACCAGCACCTCGCGCCAGCGCACGCCCACCGGGGAGGACCACTCGTCCACCAGGTCCACCAGGTCGCCGCACTGGGCGATGCCCACCACGACGGCGTCGGCGGAGTGTGCGCGGCGCACGTTGGCGGCCGAGGCGGTGACCGTCCAGGGGGTGGGCGGCGCGGCCGGGTCGTTGACGGGGGCCGCGGCGGGGGCGGGCGGCCGACCGGGGACAGGAGTCCGGCCGGGGGCCTCGGCGTCGAGGGTGAGGACGGGGACCAGCAGGACCAGCAGGGAGAGCGAGGCCGCCGCCGTCCGTCCCGCCAGGTGCATCAGGTCTCCCGCCGCCGCGCCAGCGCATGTAGGTCCGTACACAGAACGACTGTTGTCGGCGCGGGCGGCGGGCGGACGTCGGCAAATCACCCGGGCGGCCCCGTGGTGCGGCCGCTCCCGTGCGCCGCCCGTTCGAGCACGCGCCCGCCCGTTCGAGCGCCGACCGGGCGGGTGGCCCTGCTTGACGGTCGGTCGGTTCGTCGCTGCCCGCCGCTAGGCTCCGGCCGGATGCCGGATGCCGGAGCGGCGCGGCGACCGGTGGGAGCGGTGCCCGGAGGCGGGGCGGGACGGGACGGGAGTAGTGGGCGTGGGCTGGAACGGCCTGTGGGTGGTCGGCGCACTGCCGGACGGCGAGGTGCGGGCGCTGCGCGAGCGGTACGGCGACGCACCGTGGGACCGGGGTGCGGCGGACTACCGGGCGGAGCTGGCCGGTTGGAGCGGCCCGGCGACGGACCGGGCGGCGGCGCAGGGCCTGGCCGACCTGATGCTCGGTCACGTCGAGCTGCCGGAGGCGGAGGAGGCCGAGGAGGCCTGCCTGGACCTGTTGAAGGCGACGCCCCCGGCCGGGGTCTTCGTCAGCAGCGCGCGGAAGACCCACCCGGCCGCCGCGCTCTGCCACGCGCTCGGGCCGGCGGCCACCGCCCGGCTGCCGGGCCGGTTCGGCTCCTTCCTGCGCACCGCCGCCGAGCTGCGCACCGAACTGCCCGGGGCACAGGGCGTGTTGGAGGTCGACGGTGCCCGCCGGGCGGCGGTGACCGCACTGGTCGACCGGTGGCTGGACGACTTCGGCGACGGCTCGCTGGACCCGGCCGACGAGCTGTTGGACGGCCCGCTGCGGGTGCTGCGGTTCGCGGCCGCGACGGGCTGCGGGGCCGTCGGGCTCTGGCGGACGTACTGACGGCGAACAGTCCGGCTGACGGCGGCTCAGGCTCGACGCCGGGTTCAGGCTCGACGGTGCGCTCAGGCTCAGAGCTGGTACGGGTGCAGCGAGACCTGCTCCACCCCCACCGTCAGCTCGACCCACTCGTACCCGGGCAGTTCCCGGTACTCCAGCAGGACGGACTCGCCGCCGAGGTCGAGCAGGACCGTGCCGTCGGCCGGGGCGTCGAGCCGGCCGCGCAGGCGCAGCAGGCCGCCGTGGAGGGCGAGTCCGGGCCGGTGGATCCCGGCCGCGGTGGTGTTCTGCCCCGGGTGGAGCGGCGGGTCGACCGTCCACTCGACGTGGTAGCGCCCGGGTCCGGCTCCCGGCTCCCCGCACCAGAGCGCCTCGGCCGGCCCGAGGGCGGTGGCCACCCGGGCCAGCGGTGGGTGGGGCCGGGCGGTGCCGACGCGCAGGCCCAGCAGCTCGATCAACACCGGCCGATCCTGCCACAGTTGCGCACTGGCGTGCCAAACCTCCGTTCGCCAGCAGTACGTTCATCGCAACAGCGGCAAGGTGGCGGGACACATGGAGGAGTGGCCTCGGCGCTCTGGGCCGTGTCGTGGCTGTCGGTACGCTGCCATCCGCATAGCGTGATCGGCATTGCCTTCTCTCCGGCAATGGCCCTGGTGGTCCGATCACTCCGAAGGTGTTGCTCGCATGACAATCACCCTGACACCGCCCCCGCCGGCGGAACCGCTCGTCATCGGGCACCACTGGCGCGGCTACCGCTGCGCCTCCCGGCTCGTGCACTCCACCGACCCCCGGCTCGCCCCGGTGGTGCTGATCGGCGGCGCCTTCCAGACCAAGGAGAGCTGGGGACGGATCGAGCGCGGCCTGACCGACCACGCGGACCTGCTCGCCGTCGACCTGCCCGGCTGGGGCGCCGGCGAGCCGCTGCCGGAGCGGTTCGGCGCCGACTTCATGGCCGAGGCGCTCTGCCACATGCTCGACGAGCTCGGACTGCCCCGGGTCAACGTGGTGGCCGGCTCCTACGGCACCGCGGTCGCCTACCTGCTCGCCCAGCGCTGCCCAGAGCGGGTGGAGAAGATGGTGCTGGCCGGCACCATGACCTCGATCCCGAGCACCGCCCGGGCCGCGATGCAGCACACCGTGGACCTGCTGACGGCGGGTCGGACCACCGAGTTCGCCGAGGCCACCGCCGCGCTGCTGGTCAACCCGGAGCGGCTCGACGCCGTCACCCGGGGCAGCCAGGTGCGCCGGTTCCTGATCCGCCGGATGACCTCGCTGACCCCCGACGAGATCGAGCAGCACCTCACCAACACCCGTCGGCTGCTGCGCCACCAGCCGCTCGACCCGTCCTGCCCGCCGGCCGCCCCCGTGCTGGTCACCACCGGCGAGCACGACGGGTTCACCACTCCCGAGCTCTGCCGGGAACTCGCCGCGACCTGTGCGGACAGCTGGTTCGCCCGGGTCGCCGACGCCGACCACATGCTGCTGCTGGAACGGCCGGACGAGCTGGTCGACCTGATCCTGCGCTTCCTCTCCGGCCGGCCGCTGGCCGGACTGCCGTACTGCCGCTCGGTGGAGCGGGTCTCTCCGACGCCGGCCAAGGTGGTCGGGCCGCGCGGGCGCGGCTGATCCGGCGTCGGACCATGTCGATGCGGATCCAGATCGTCACCGTCGGCACCACCGGCTCGGTCGCGCCCTACACCGGACTCGCGCACCGCCTGCTGGCCGACGGCCACCAGGTGGAGCTCGCCACCCACGCCGCCTTCGAGCCGATGGTGGCCTGCTGCGGGCTGCGCATGCGGCCGCTGACCGCCGACCCGTTCGCCGGGCTGATCGCCGCGCACGCCGGACGGGCCCGTGGCCTCGCCGGGGCGCGGGCGCTGGTGAGCAGCACTTCGCGGGCCGCGCGGGCGCTGGTGGACGACCTGCTGGCGGCCGTGGACCCGGCCGCCGACCTGGTGCTGCTCTCCACCCTGGCCACGCCGGTCGGCTGGCTGGCCGCCGAGCACCACGGCGTGCCGAGCGCCGGGGTCTACCTGCAACCCGACGCGCCCACCCGGGAGTTCGGCCCCTCCACGCTGCCCTGGCGGGACCCGGGCGCCGGGAACGTGCGGCGGGCCCAGCTGGCCAACGGGGTGCTGGACGCGCTGCACCGGTCGGCCGTGCGGACCGCCCGGCGCCGGCTCGGCGTCCGGGCGAGCGGCGCCCACCGGCTGCGGCTCCAGCGGGAGCGGGCGCACTGGCCGATCCACCACGGGATCAGCCCGAGCGTGCTGCCCCGGCCGGCCGACTGGCGGCCCGAGTTGACCATGGACGGCTACTGGTGGCCGCACCTGTGCCCCGACTGGCGACCGCCGGACGAGCTCGTGGACTTCCTCGCCGCCGGCCCGCCACCGGTGCTGATCGGCTTCGGCAGCATGATGCCCGGCGACCCCGAGCAGCTCGGCAAGCTGGTGGTGCGGGCGCTGCGGGCGGCCGGGCTGCGCGGCATCGTGCAGTCCGGCTGGGCCGGGCTGCGGGCGAGCGGCGACGACATCCTCACCATCGGCGCCGTGCCGCACTCCTGGCTGCTGCCGTACACGGCCGCCGTGGTCCACCACGCCGGCGCCGGCACCAGCGCGGCCACCCTGCGGGCCGGCGTGCCCAGCGTCCCGGTGCCGGTCTTCACCGACCAACCCTGGTGGGCCGCCCGCCTGGTGCAGCTCGGCGCGGCCGGCGGCGTGCTGCCGATCGAGGCGCTGACGGCCGACCGGCTGGCGGACGCGCTGCAACAGACGGTGCGTGACGGCTCGTTGACCCGCAACGCGCGGGCGCTGTCGGCGAAGCTGGAGCACGAGGACGGGGCCGGCGCGGTCGCCCGGGCCGTCGGGAGGCGCGGGTGAAGCGGGTGAAGCGGCTGGAGCGCGTCGAGCGCGTGAAGCGGCTGGACAGGAGATTTGACGACATGTCGGCTGACGGACTGCCGTGCGATGACGCGCCGATGGCCCCGCAGGACGCCTGGCTCTACCGCCAGCAGCGCCGCTCGGCGGCACCCGCACCGATCGGGCTGGTCGCCTGGTTCGCCGGGCCGGCGCCCGACCTCGACCGGCTGCGGGAGCTGGCCGACCGGCGACTCGGCGGGCTGGAGCGGCTGCGGCTGGTGCCCCGGACGGCGCCGACGGGCTGGCCGCACTGGGTGCTCGGCGGGCGCTTCGCCGTCGAGCGGCACGTGCTGGCCGGCTCGGGCAACGGCCTGGAGGTGCTGGTCGGCGAGTTGGCCGCCGCCCCACTGCCGACCGGCCTCCCGCCCTGGCAGCTGCACCTGCTCCCGGCGGCCGGCGGGTTCGCCCTGCTGCTGCGGGCCCACCACGCGCTGCTGGACGGCGTGTCGCTGAACGCCGTGCTCGACCTGCTGCTGGGCGTCGAACCGGCCGAGCCCGTCGGACCAGCCGAACCCGCCGTACTGCCGGGCCCCGTGCACCCGGCTGCGCCCGGACCCGTCCGGCGGGCGCGGCGCCTGGCCTGGCTCGCCGACGACCTGCTGCCCAAGGGGCTGCGGCTGCCGATCCACGGCTCGCCCGGTACGGGGCGCCGGGTCTGCTTCGCCACCGTCGACGCCGCCGAACTGGCCGCCGCGCGGGCCGCGTTGCCCGGCACCCGGTGTTCCGGCACCGCCGTCTTCCTCGCCGCCACGGCGGGCGCGCTCGACCGGCTGGAACTGCTGGGGCGCGGGCGCGGCGCGACGGCGCTGGTGCCGATCGACGCCCGGCCCGGCGACGAGCGCGCCCTGCTGGGCAACCACTACGCGACCGTGCGGATCCCGCTGCCGGTGCGCGCCGAGCGGCGGGCCCGGCTGGCCGCCCTCGCCGACCGCACCGCCCGTGACCGCCTGCTGCCGAGGGCGCTGGCCCAGGCCGCCACGGTCGCCGGGCAGCCGCACCGGGTCACCGCCGCCGGCGCGGTGCTCTCCCGCTACCTGGACTCCTCCGCCTACTTCTCGCTGCTCTGCAGCAGCCTCCCGGCGCCCGCCGGCCCGGACCGGGTGCTCGGGTCGGCCCAGCTGGTCGGGCTCAGCGCCCTGCCTCCACTCGGCCCGGCCCACCCGGTCGCGCTGACCCTCCATCACCACCCCACCGGAGCGACCCTGGCCGCCGTCACCGACGACCGCTTCGCCCACCTCGCCGCCCCGCTGGCCGCCGCCGTCCGCACCGAGATCGCGCTGCTCGCCGCCCGCTGACCACCGGTGCGGTGGCCGGCCGACGCCGGGGCAGGCGTCGCCCTGGTCGGCCGCGGGCTCTGCAACGGCGGCCGGCCAGGCTCGCGGCGTTCCGACCCGTGCCGTCAGGGGCGCGCCCGGGCCCGGGCGGCCAGCGCCACCACCAGCAGACAGGGCAGCACCAGCACGGCGAACACCACCCGGAACGGGCCGACCCCGTGCGCCGGGCCGCCCAGCGCGTCGAACAGCGCGGACGCCAGACCGAGCACCCCGATCTGCCCGAGGTTCTGGGTGGTCTGCATCGCGCTGCTGGCGTACCCCTGACGGTCCGTCGGCGCGTGGCCGAGCGAGAGCAGGGTGAGCGAGGGGGCGAGCACGCCCATCCCGATCGCCGCGAGCACCATCGCCGCGCCCGCCACCGGGGCCGGCACCGCCCGCACCGTGGCCAGCGCGCCGAGCGCCGCCGCGCCCGCCAGCACCAGGGCGCCGGCCGCGACCAGCCGGTGCCGGGCGACGCCCTCCAGCCAGTGGCTCTGCACCCAGGAGGCTCCCGCCCAGGCCACCGCGGCGCCCGTGAACGCCAGCCCGGGCACGATCGCCGGCACCCGCCGCACGGTGTCCAGCAGCAGCGGGACGAACGCCTCCACCGTGAAGTAGACGCCGGAGCAGAGTCCGCGCAGCAGCACCGAGGCGGGCAGGCCGTGCGCCGCCCGCCAGGTGCCGAGCGGCAGCAGCCGGCGGGCGAAGACCGCGAGCAATGCCAACCCGGCGGCGCCGCAGGCCAGCTGGGCGGTGCCGGACCCGGAGACCGCGTACTGCCCGAGCGCCGCGCCGAGACTGACGGCCGCCGCCGCGCCCAGCCCCGGTCGCTCGCCGGCCGCCTGCTCCGGCGAGCCGCCCCCACTGCCGCGCCGCAGCACGGCGACCACGGCGAGCGACGGCAGCACGGTCAGCGCGGCCAGCCCGAAGAAGACCGCGCGCCAGGACCACCAGGAGGCGACCAGCCCCGCCAGCGGCGGCCCGACCAGCGAGGGGATGATCCACGAGGAGCTCATCAGCGCGAGCGCCCGGGCCCGCAGCCGGTCGGGGTAGGACTGCCCGATCGCGGTGTTGATCGAGACCGCGACCAGCCCGGCGGCGATGCCGTCGAGGAACCGGCCGGCCGCCAGCTGCCAGATCGTGGTGCTGGTGGCGGAGACCAGCAGCGTGACCACCGAGAGCACCACGCCCACCGCGAGCGGGCGGCGGGCGCCGGCGCGGTCGGCCCAGCTGCCGCCGACCACCCCGCCGAGCAGGCTGGCGGCGATGAAGCAGCCGGCCGCGAGCGGGTAGAGCGGCAGCGCGTGCAGTTCGCGCGCGGCCACCGGCAGGGTGGGGAGCACGGCGAGCGCGGCGAAGCCGGTCAGGAACATCACGGCCGTGAAGCTGACCGTCGCCGCCAGGTGGGGGCGGTCGAACAGCCCCGGCTCGGGCCCTGCCGCGACGGGCCCGACGGTGGCCGCTGGTTCGGTGACCTTGACCTTGCGCATGGACAGCGAAGCTACGCAGCACCGCACTGCCCGTGCCACCGGAATTAATCCGGTCAGGTCTAGACCAATTATGACCAATCGTGTCACCCGGTCACCGGCCGTCGGCGTCGAGCGGCGGGCCGGACCCGCTACGTTGCCAGGTATGGCAGCACACGCACAGCCGGACGCCGAGGCAGCTGACGGATCGTCCGCCGAGGTCGGCCACGACGGGTCGACCCCCGGCCACGACGAGTCGACCGTCGGCCACGACGGGCTGATCAAGGTCCGCGGCGCGACCGAGCACAACCTGCGCCGGCTCGACGTCGACCTGCCCCGGGACCGGGTGGTCGCGTTCACCGGCGTCTCCGGCTCCGGGAAGTCCTCGCTCGCCTTCGCCACCGTCTACGCCGAGGCGCAGCACCGCTACCTGGAGTCGGTCGCGCCCTACGCCCGGCGGCTGATCGACCAGGGCACGGCGCCCAAGGTCGGCTCGATCACCGGACTGCCGCCCGCGGTAGCGCTGCGCCAGCAGCACAGCAGCGGCAGTTCGCGCTCGACGGTCGGCACGGTCAGCCGGGTCTCCAACCTGCTCCGGATGCTCTACTCCCGGGCCGGCAGCTACCCGCCCGGCCGCACCCCCGAGGAACTGGCCGGCACCTTCCCCCGGGACGCGGCACCGCTGGACTCGGACGCCTTCTCCCCGAACACCGCCGCCGGCGCGTGCCCGAGCTGCGCCGGTCTCGGCCGGCTGCACACCGTCGTGGTGGACCGGCTGGTCGGCGACGACTCGCTGAGCATCCGGGACGGCGCCATCGCCGCCTGGCCGGGCGCCTGGCAGGGCAAGAACTACCGCGACATCCTCGCCGAGCTCGGCGTGGACATCGACGCGCCGTTCCGCACGCTGCCCGCCGCCAGCCGGGAGTGGCTGCTGACCACCGAGGAGCAGCCGACGGTCACCGTCCACCCCGTGCGCGAGGCGCACCGCATCACCCGCCCGTACAAGGGCACCTACCAGAGCCCCCGCAGCTGGGTGCTGCACACCTTCGCCACCACCAAGGCGGCCCACCTGCGGGCCAAGGCCGCCTCCTTCATGACCGAGGAGACCTGCCCGGCCTGCCACGGCAAGCGGCTCAACGCCCGGGCGCTGGAAGTGACCGTCGCCGGGCGGGACATCGCGGCCGCCACCGCGATGCCGCTCACCCGGCTCGCCGCCTTCCTGCGGTCGGCGCGCACCCACCCCGACACCGCGGCCCTGCCGCCCGAACGGCGCCAGGCCGCCCGGACCCTGATCACCGGTCTGGGGGAACAGCTGGACGCCCTGATCGGCCTCGGCCTGGGCTACCTGGCGACGGCCCGCACCACCGCCAGCCTGTCCGCCGGGGAGCTGCGACGGCTGCACCTGGCCACCCAGCTGCGCAGCGGGCTGTTCGGGGTGCTCTACGTGCTGGACGAGCCCTCGGCCGGTCTGCACGCCGCCGACACCGAACTGCTGCTCACCGCGCTGCGGCGGCTCAAGGGGGCCGGCAACAGCGTCTTCGTGGTGGAGCACAACGCCCAGGTCCTGGGAGCCGCCGACTGGGTCGTGGACCTCGGTCCGGGCGCGGGACGCCACGGCGGCCAGGTGCTGTTCAACGGACCGGCCGGGCAACTGCGGCAGGTGCCGGAATCCGTGACGGCCCGTTACCTCCCGCCCTCCACCCCCGTCGCCCCCGGCCCCGACCGGCCGCGCACCCCGCGGGGCTGGCTGCGGCTGACCGGCGTCACCGGGCACAACCTGCACGAGCTGTCCGCCGGCTTCCCGCTCGGTGCGCTCACCGCCGTGACCGGCGTGTCGGGCTCCGGGAAGTCCACCCTGGTGGGCCGCGCCCTGGCCGGCGCCGTCCGGGCCCACCAGCACGCCGACGGCGAGCCGCCACCGCTCCCCGACGACGAGGACGGCGAGGAGGACGGCGGTGCGCCGGCCGCCGACCCGGCGGACCGGGTGACCGTCCGGTCCGGCGAGGGGCTCCAGCACATCGACCGGCTGGTCGTCGTCGACCAGAAGCCCATCGGCCGCACCCCGCGCTCCAACCTCGCCACCTACACCGGGCTGTTCGACAGCGTGCGCAAGCTGTTCGCCGCCCAGCCCGAGGCCCGGCGGCTCGGCCACACCGCCAGCCGCTTCTCCTTCAACGTGGCGCAGGGGCGCTGCCCGAACTGCCTGGGCGACGGCGTGGTCAGCGTCGAGCTGCTCTTCCTGCCGACCGAGGCCGCGCCCTGCCCCGTCTGCCACGGAGCCCGCTACAACCCGGAGACCCTGACGGTCCGCTACCGCGACCGGAGCGTGGCGGACGTCCTGGCGATGAGCGTGGAGGAGGCGCGCGAGTTCCTGCACGAGGTCCAGCCCGCCGCCCGGATCCTCGACCTGCTCGCGGACATCGGCCTGGGGTACCTGACGCTGGGCCAGAGCGCCACCACGCTCTCCGGCGGGGAGGCCCAGCGCATCAAGCTGGTGAGCGAGCTGCACCGCGCGCCGCGCGGCCACACCCTCTACCTGCTGGACGAGCCCACCAGCGGCCTGCACCCCGCGGACGTCGACCTCCTGCTCGGGCAGCTGCAACGCCTCGTCGACGCCGGGAACACGCTCGTCCTGGTCGAGCACGACCTGCGCACCATCGCCGCCGCGGACTGGGTCATCGACCTCGGCCCCGGCGCGGGGGACGAGGGCGGGCGGGTCATCGCCGAGGGGCACCCGCGCGACCTCGCCGGGCAGGGCGCCGGCCCCACCGCGCACCACCTGCGCCGCCACCTCGACGCCCGGTCAGGCGCCGGCTCGCACGCCCCGTCAGACGCTCGACCCGGCACCTGACCCGGCACCTGACCCGGCGCCCGCGCACGGTGCTGGTCGGCTCAGTCCGCGACCACCACCGTGCGGCCGGTGCGCAGCGACTCCTCCGCCAGGGCGAGCAGCCGGACCACCCGCAGCCCGAAGGCCAGGTCGCAGGGCGGCAAGCCGGCACCACCGGACCCGGTACCAGCTCCAGCGGCCCCGGCACCGGCACCGGCACCGGCAGCCTCCGCCAGCAGCTCGTCGATCGCCCGCCCGAACGCGACCCGCGGTCCGGCCGGGAAGTCGGGCAGCCGGGTCACCCCGGCGGTGCCGCGCAGCTCCAGCGAGACCTCGGCGGCCGCGGGCGGCGCGCTCAGGCTCAGCTCGGCCGAGCTGGTCGCGCCACCCGCGTGCCGCAGCACCAGGTGCACGGTGTCGGCGGCGCCGCCCACCGCGGTCAGCCGCTCGACCTCGCCGAGCGCGGGCAGCAGCACCGAGAGCAGGTGCGGGCCGACGTCCCAGAGCGCGCCCTTGGCCCGGCGCCAGGGCGAGGCGGCGTACGGGCTGTCGCTGGTGAAGACGGCGCCGAGCCAGCGCGCGTGGGCGGTGAACCAGCCGCCGGTGGCCGCCTGTTCGGCGATCCAGTCGGCGATCGTCGGGTGGTGGCGCAGGGTGAAGAAGACCCGGCCGACGACCGCCGCGCGCTCGGCGGCCGCGAGCAGCTCGGCCGCCTCCTCGGGCGCGAGCGCGACCGGCTTGTCCAGCAGCAGGTGGCGGCCGGCCTCGGCCGCGCGGATCGCCAACGGCGCCTGCACGTCGGGGGGCAAGGCGATCGCGACCGCGTCCACGGCGGCGAAGAGCGCCTCGGGGGTGTCGAAGACGGCTGTGCCGTGCGCGTCCGCCAGGGCGGCCGCGGCCTCGCGCCGGCGGCCCCAGACGCCGGCGAACCGCACCTCGGGGTGGTCGGCGAGCGCCGGCGCGTGGACGCGCTGCGCCCAGGGGCCGGTACCGAGAAGTCCTATCCGCATGCGGGCCAGCCTGCCACAGCGTGCCGTGGCGACCGCTCACCCGCCGGGAGCGGTCAGCTCGGGTCGGGTTCCAGCATCAGCTCGCAGCGGTAGCACCAGCCCCAGGTCTCGCCGGGTTCGAAGGAGCGGATCAGCGAGTGGCCGAGCCGCCCGAAGTGCGCGGTGGCGTGCCGCTCGGGCGAGCTGTCGCAGCAGCCGATGTGACCGCAGCTCAGGCACATCCGCAGGTGCACCCAGCTGGTGCCCGCGGCCAGGCAGTCGACGCAGCCCTGCCGGGTGGCCGGCAGCACGCCGGGGTGCGCCTCGCCCAGGTGCGGACAGCTCGCGTCGGGCTGATCGGGGTTCGGTGCGACCCTCCAGGCGGCCATCGGCTTCTCCCCTCAGGTGACGCGGTGGCGGTGGTTCAAAGTGGCGGCTCGGGGTGGTGGTCCGGGCCGACGCGGCCACCGTACCGGCCGACCCCGACAGCGCCCGCCACGACCCGCCCAGCCGGACCGGGGGCGGGTGATCACGACATCAGAAGATGCACCAGCCCAGTGAAGCAGTGCCATATTTCTCTACATGACTTGAAGTCAGAAGCGTGAATTCGGCAGCGTTGTCCGCAGGGTTGACGTGTCCTCAACCACAGGAGTTGAATCCGCGTCACATCTACCGAGGGAGTCACCAGTGCGTTCCCGACCCACCGCACCCCCCACTCCACCACCCGACCCCGCCCATGCCCCCGCCCCTGTCCCCACCCGCGGCACGCTCGCGAAGCGGCTGCGCGGGTGGACGGCCGGCGCGGCCGCCGCCGCGCTCGCGGCCGCAGTGCTCTGCCTGGTCGGCCCGGCCGGTCCGACACAGGCCGACCCGGTGCCCGGCGCGCCCGCCGGCTGGTCCACGGTGTTCAGCGACAACTTCGCCGGCCCGTCCGGCAGCGCACCGTCCGGCGCCAACTGGACGTACGACACCGGCCCGGGTGCCAACTTCGGCACCGGCGAGATCGAGACCATGACCAACTCGACCGCCAACGTGCACCTCGACGGCAACGGCCACCTGGACATCACGGCGCTGAACAACGGCGGCGCCTGGACCTCCGGCCGGCTCCGCACACCGACCGCGGTGGCCGGCGCACCGGCCGGCGGCAAGCTCCAGGTGACCGCCGAGATCCAGCAGCCCACCGGTGGCCTCGGCTACTGGCCGGCGTTCTGGATGCTCGGCCAGGGCCAGTGGCCGGAGAACGGCGAGGTCGACATCATGGAGGACGTCAACTCGCTCTCCCAGGTGGCCGGCACCATCCACTGCGGCACCTCCCCCGGCGGGGTCTGCAACGAGGGCAACGGCATCGGCAGCGGGCTGCGCGCCTGCACCGGCTGCCAGAGCGGCTACCACACGTACTCGATGGTCCTCGACCGGACCGACACGGCGGCCGAGACCATCACCTGGTACCTGGACGGGACCGCCTACTTCAGCGTGGCGGAGAGCCAGGTCGGCGTCGCCACCTGGCAGCAGGCCTTCGACCACAACCTGCAGATCATCCTGGACCTGGCGATCGGCGGCGGCTTCCCCAACGGCGCCTGCGGCTGCACCACGCCCACCTCCGCCACCGGCTCGGGCGGCACCATGAGCGTGGCCTACGTCGCGGCGTACACCACCACCGGCGGTGGGGGCGGGGGCGGCGGCACCGGCGGCGGTCCGGTGGTCGGCTACGGCGGCCTCTGCCTGGACGACCGGGGCGCGAGCACCGCCGACTTCAACCCCGTCCAGGTGTACACCTGCAACGGCTCCCCGGCCCAGCAGTGGACCTTCGTGCAGGCCGGCACCACCCTGCACGCGCTCGGCAAGTGCCTGGACATCAACGGCGGCGGCACCGCCAACGGCACCACCGTGGACCTCTACACCTGCAACGACACCGCCGCCCAGGTGTGGATCCCGCGCTCGGACGGGTCGCTCTACAACCCGCAGTCCAACCGGTGCCTGGACGACACCAACTGGTCCACCACCCCCGGCACCCAGGTGCAGATCTGGGACTGCTCCGGCACCGCCAACCAGCAGTGGAAGCTGCCGTCCTGACGGGTCGGCACTGCCACCTCCGACCCCCGGGCCCTCGACGGGGGTTCAGCGGCGCCACCACCTCGGCCTGGGCGGCCTGTCCAGCAACAGGTCCACGTGGTGGCGCCGCAGGCCGAACCGGGCGTCGACCGGCAGCAGCAACCGGTCACGGCGCAGCAGCGAGTTGCGCACCAGCCGGTCCGGCATCACGTCGTCCACCCAGGCGAACGGCCGCCCCTCGGCGTAGCGCAGCAGCGGCGCCCACTTCGCCCCGGAGAACAGCTCCATCAGCCGGATCCGCGGGTCGCCCGGCTGGTGCCGGTAGCCGACCACCCGGACCACGGGCAGTCGGGGCACCCCGAGCAGCGGGGCGATCAGTTCGTTCGCCTGCTCCTCCCAGGTGGTCGCCCAGCAGACCTCGTAGACCTCGGCGAGTTCGGCGAGCCACTCACCGTGCCGGGTCGACAGCAGCACGTCGTACCCGGCCAGCCGGTGCGTCTCGAACTCCTCGATCGGCACCGCCTGGGCCGGGTTGAGCACTCCGTCCACATCGAGGAAGAGCAGTGGTCGCACGGTGGGCATCCCTCCACGGTTTCGGTTCCTGGGTTCGCTGTCGAACATCTTGACGGCCAGACGTCCGCTCGGTTTCATCTGACCGCCACATTGTTACCGGCCGGTCGCAACCTGACGGCCGGACAGTCCTCCCTGGCCAAAGTTGTACATCCTTCTTCCCGGAGGCCCTGGTGTCCCCCGTCACCCGCCGCACGTTCCTCGGCTCCGCCGCCGCCCTCGGCGCGGCCGTCGGTCTGGAGGCCCTGCCCGGCACCGCGACCCGCGCGGCCGCCGCCACGGCGACCACCGGCACCATCACGGACGTCAAGCACGTCGTGGTGCTGATGCAGGAGAACCGCAGTTTCGACCACTACTTCGGCACGTTGAAGGGCGTCCGCGGTTTCGGTGACCGCACCGCCATCCAACTGCCGGACGGCAACAGCGTCTTCAACCAGCCGAACGGCAGCGGCCGGCAGTACCCGTGGCAGCTGAGCGCGACCAGCACCTGGTGGTGGGGCGTCAGCAAGGAGCAGCTGGCGCAGTGCGACGGCTCGCTGGACCACTCCTGGTCGACCCAGCACGGCGCCTGGAACGGCGGCAAGATGGACTCCTGGGTCTCGGCCAAGGGCTCCAACCGCACCCTGGGCTTCATGAACCGCTCGGACATCCCGTTCCACTACGCGCTGGCCGACGCCTACACCATCTGCGACGCCTACCACTGCTCGATCCTGTCGGCGACCGGCCCCAACCGCACCTACCTGTGGTCCGGCACGATCGACCCGGCCGGCACCGCGGGCGGCCCCGCCTACGACGGCGGCTCCGAGTCCGGCCTGAAGTGGCAGACCTACGCCGAGTCGCTGCAGAACGCCGGGGTGACCTGGAAGGTCTACCAGAACGCCTCCGACAACTTCGGCGACAACGGTCTGGCCTACTTCTCCCAGTTCAGCAGCGCCCCGAGCTCCAGCCCGCTGAGCCAGTACGGCATGGGCTCGGTGCCGAGCAGCGGCTCGACCCCCGACGACATCGCCAACGCGATCAAGGCCGACTCGGTCAACGGCACCCTGCCGCAGGTCAGTTGGGTGGTCTCCAACCAGCTCTTCTCCGAGCACCCGGACGGCCCGCCGGAGAACGGCGCCCACTTCGTCAACCTGGTGCTGCAGGCCCTGGCCGCCAACCCGGACGTCTTCAACTCCACCGTCCTGTTCCTCAACTACGACGAGAACGACGGCTTCTTCGACCACGTCCCGCCGCCCGTCGCGCCCGCCGGCACCGCCGGCGAGTTCTACAGCGGCACCAACATCGGCCTCGGCTTCCGGGTCCCGATGATCATCGTCTCCCCGTGGACCCGTGGCGGCTTCGTGGACTCCCAGGTCTACGACCACACTTCGGTGATCCAGTTCCTGGAGACCTGGACCGCCGCCCTGGGCACCCCCGCCGCCTGCTCGAACATCAGCGCCTGGCGCCGCCAGGTCTGCGGCGACCTCACCGGTGCCTTCGACTTCACCAACCCGGTCTACGGCCTGCCCGCCCTGCCCGACACCAGCGCGACGATCAGCCAGGCCACGGCCAACCTGCAGATCAACCCGAGCCCGGGCACCAACTCGATGCCCACCCAGGAATCCGGCACCAAGCCCGCCCGTGCGCTGCCCTACCAGCCGAACGCCTGGGTGGACCGGATCGAGTACGACGCCAACAACCAGATCCTGCTCTGGGTCGACATGGCCAACCAGGGCCCGCAGGCCACCGCCTGGGCGCACTACTCCATCTACGCCAACGCCCACAGAACCGGTGGCCCCTGGCAGTACACCGTCGCCCCGTACAACGCCTCGACCGGCGCCGACGGCAGCACCAGCGACTTCTTCAACATCGGTGCCAACTACGGCAACGGCCAGTACGACCTCTCGGTCAACGGCCCCAACCGGTTCCTGCGCCGCTTCACCGGCGACGCCACCGCGGCCGGCAAGACCGCCGAGGCCACCACCACCTACGCGCCCGCGCCGGACACCGGCCAGCAGGCGCTCTGGTTCCACCTGACCAACACCGGCAGCGCGGCGGTCACCTTCACCGTCACCTCGACCAACTACCGCACCGGCACCTGGACCTACCAGGTCGCGCCGGGCGCCACGGTCAGCGACTTCTTCAACAACGTGGCGATCTGCAACGGTTGGTACGACTTCACCGTGACGGTCAGCGGTGACTCCTCGTGGACCCGCCGGGTCACCGGCCACATCGAGACCGGCACCGCGAGCATCAGCGGCTGACGCTCCGTCAATCACCGTACGCCGAACGAACGGGCGGCCCTCCTGAGTCAGGAGGGCCGCCCGTTCGTCCGACACGGACCAGACCGGACCGGTCAGGTCAGGTCAGGCAGGTCAGGCAGGTCAGGCAGGTCAGTTGCAGTCGCAGGCGTTGCAGCAGCAGTCGCAGCCCTCCAGGCCGCAGTTGCAGGTCTCGCAGCCGCACTCGCAGCTGTCGCAGCAGGCGTCGCAGCCGAGGTTCGAGCAGCACAGGTCGTTGCGCAGGCAGGCACCCTTGCGGCGCTGCCGGGAGAACGGGTCGTTGTGGTCGCAGCAGCACAACTGGCACGTGCACGCCATCAGGGCCCACATCGCGCAGCCGCCCAGCGGACCGCGCGGCGGCGGGCCCTGGTGGGGCGGCGGGGTGGGCGGCTGGCCCCAGTTGGGCCCGCCGCCCTGGTACGGGTTCTGACCCTGGTACGGGTTCTGCCCCTGCTGCGGGCCGCCGGGGTACGGGTTCCCCTGGTACGGCCCGCCCGGGTACGGGTTGCCGTACGGGTTCTGGCCGGGCTGCGGGCCGCCCTGGTACGGGTTGCCCTGGTAGGGGTCGTTCTGGTGCGGGCCGCCCTGGTACGGGTTGCCCAACTCCGGTGCGCCGTGCTGCCCGACGGCGCAGCCCGGGCCGTGGCCGCTGCGGAAGACCCGGTCCACCGCCGCCCCGGTCTCGTGCGCGAGCAGCAGGTGGGCGAGCGCCCGCTCGGTCAGCTCGACGTCCTTGAGCGCGAGCCGGATGCCGTGCACCGCGTCGCGGCAGAGCCGCTCGGCCTCCTCGCGGGAGGTGCCGGTGGCGGTCAGCGGGTTCCACGCACCGCTCGCCGCGTCGGCGGCCTGGTCCTCGGCGGCGTCGAGCAGGTGGGCGAGCCGGCCGAAGAGCCGGCCCACCTCGGCCAGCGCGGTGGCGTTGCCCGGACGGTCGGCGAGCACCGCGGTGTGCGCGAAGGCGGCCGCGGTCGCGGTCTCGGTCGGCTCGGTGACCAGCAGGACCGAGCTGCCGAGCCCTGTGACTGCCTCCAACTCGCCCTGCCGGCCCGCCGCGTCGAGCAGCACGGCGGTGTCGAAGCCGACCACCGCGCCGACCCCGGCGCTCTGCCGGTCCCAGCGCCGCGCCACCCGCCGGGCGCCGGCGGCGACCGGGCGGCGGGCGAAGACGCCGTCGGCGTCGAGCACGTGGTCGCGCATCTTCACCGAGGCGAGCGCCAGCGAGACGGCCGCGGCCAGCCGGGCCCCCTCGCCCTTGGCCACCTCGGCGGTGCGCATGCCGCGCAGCGGGCACGGACCGGCGGTGCGCCGGCCGGCCGCGCGGGCCGTGGCCGGGCGCTGGGCCTCCACCAGTACGGAGATGATCAGACCGTCATAGTTGGTGGCCGTGCGCGCCAGCTGCCCGTGGTCGTCCCGCAGCGCGAGGCAGAGCCCGCACAGGTGCGCCATCCAGGAGGTGCGCAGTTTGTCGGACAGCCGATGCTGACACGGCCTGATGATCCCGAACACGATTCAACCCCTCGTTCGCGCCAACGAGGGCGCCCCCATGATCGGCCGTCATCTTACTGATCGTATGAACTGAGGGCGGCCGAAGCCGCCCCCAGTTTTGGCAAAGGCTCGGTCAGCTCCCGACGACCGATCAGCCCTCGACGGCGGTCAGCCCTCGACCACCGTCAGCTCTCGACCGCCGTCAGCGCTCGGCCGCCGTCAGCGCTCGGCAGTCAGCTCTCGACGGCGGCCTCGGGCAGGGAGACGTAGAGCCGGGTGCCCTGCGGACGGAACCCCACCCCCTCGTACACCCGGCGGGAGCCCTCACCCGAGTACTCCAGCCAGACCGACTCGGCGCCCTGGGCGAACAGCGCCGCCGCGCAGGCGGCGGTCACGGCCGCGGCGATCCCCCGGCGGCGGAACTCCGGCCGGGTGCCGACCCCCGACAGCTCCGAGGTCCCGACGGCGGGCGCCGAACAGCCGGCGGCACCCGCGCACCGCCCGTCCGGCGCGCGGACGAAGCGGACGGCGCCGCCGTTCTCCTGGGTGCGGCGCAGCCGGGCCACGCCCTCCGGCGAGGAGGCGAACTCCCCGGAGAACGCCTCGGCCAGCGCCCCGTCGATCGCCGTGTACTCCTCCTCGGTGGCCGGGACCTCGACCAGCGGGAGGTCGTCGCCGGCCGGGACGGCGAGCGTCTGCGGGGTGCAGACCAGGTACTCGTGGGTCGCCTCGACGGTGAACCCGGCGGCGCGCAGCGCGGGTTCGACGGCGGGCGCGGTGTCGGGCGCGAACTCCAGGCGGGGCCGCAGTCCGCGCTCCCGGAAGGCGGCGACCAGTGCGGCGACGTCCGCCGCGGAGGGCTCCGCCCCCGGCAACGGGGTCGCGTAGTTGATGTACGGGCTGGTGGTGCTGGGGTCGAACCCGATGACGAAGCCCCCGGTCTCGACGACCTCGGGACGGCGGCGCAGGTTGGCGACGGCAAAGCTCTGGACGATGGTGTCCACGGTGGTGATGACCTCACGGGAAGACAGGGTGGGGCGCGCCCGGCCGGTACGGCGGGCCGCGCATGACGGTTCGGCCGGCGGACGAAGGGCCGGCGCTCACGCCTCGGGCCGGGGCGACTGCCCGCAGGGTGCCGAGGCGGATTCGACGATGCGTCAGGCACCGTCTCGTGGGGCCACCGTGAGGTGAGCGGTACTGCTGGAACCGCCGCCCGGTCGGGCTGGACGGTTCGGGTGGATCAGTACCGGCGGCGGCCGCTGGCGGGCGCCGAGGTCATTGGTCTTCAGTCCTTCAGAAGGTCGGGAAGGTTCGCGTGGTGCGAAGCCCGGTGATCTTCTCACCCCCGCGCGCCGGGGTGCAAGGGTCCGGCGCCGGTTCGCTCGGACCACCGGCCCCGGCACCGCGACTCCTCACCCCACGGTCTCCCACCGCGCGGCGAGCGGGGCGTAGAGCCGGGAGCGGCCGTCGTACAGCCCCGAGGCGAGGAAGTACGCGTTGGTGGTGACGATCAGCACCAACCCCGTGACCCCGTAGAGCGCCGTGCCCAACGCGGGGACCAGATTGGGCGGCAGCGTGTACGCCATCACCACCCGGGCCGCCGAGTCGCCGAGCAGCGCGAGCCCCCACAGCACGCTGCCGATCCGCCAGACCCGGCGGAACCCGGGCAGCCGGTCCCAGAGTTCGTCCCAGTCCCCCGGTATGACGACCAGCCTGGTGCGGTGCTCCAGCACCGGCCGGGTGTACCGGAAGGCAGGCGGGCGGGCGGCCCGCACCGAGGCGATGAACCAGAGACCGGTGATCCCGGTGAGCCAGGCCCCCCGGGCCAAGAGGAAGCGCGGGCTGCCGTCGAGCAGCGAGACCGCGGTGCTGATCAGCATCACGCTCATCAGGTAGAGGGGCAGGCCCTCGACCTTGCCGTCGCGCAGCAGCCGGACCACCGCCACGGCGACGGGCAGCACGGCGGTGAGCACCAGGGTCAGGTAGATGCCGAACCCGAGGGCGCGCAGCCCGTAGAAGATCGCGGTGGGGATGCCCAGGTCGGCCAGGATCCGCACCGCCCGGCGCCGCCAGAACAACTTGGCCGGCGTGCCCGGGGCCTGCGCGGGATCCGGCGGCCGGGACGGCTGGGGAGGCGGCGCGGGCCGGGACGGCTGCGGGTTCACCGGCGAGGTGCGGAGCCGGCCCCGACGGTCCGGGTCCGCCGGACGGCGCCGGCTGCGGACCGGTCCGGATCACTCACTGGCATGGGTGGAAGCTACCCGGTCGAGCGAGGACAGGAGGGAGCCGACTGGCGAACTGTCAGGGTCGGTTCAGCATCTCCAGGGCGACGTGCCGCGCGGGCCGCGGGGTGACGTACGCCGTGGCGGTGTAGTGCTGCGCCTGCTGGTAGACCCCGACCGGCACCTGCGCCGCTGGCACCTGGTGCAGGACGACCAGCGAGGTCGCGCCGAAGTGCGCCTCCTCGACGGCCTCCGGCACGCCCACGAGGTCCTCGCCGCCCCAGTCGCCGTTGGTGATCTCGATCGAGCCGTCCTCGCCGACCGCGCTGACGATGCCCACGTGGTGCGTCGAGTAGACCACCGCGTCGCCGGGTTGCGGCCGGTAGGCGGGATCGGTGTGCACCGTCGCGCCGTCCTGCGGCGCCGCCTCGACGAAGGAGTGCGCCCAGGCGGTCAGACCCGTAGTGTCCGCACCCGCGTTCCGCCAGACCCACTTGGCGAAGTCCGCGCACCAGTACTCGGGGGCGCCGGAGTTGCCGGTGCAGCTGTCGTCGAAGGCGGTGCCGCCGAGGCTGTTGGGCGCCGGGTTGACCTGCGAGCAGGTCCCGGCGCCCTTGCCCCCGTTGACCCGGGCCAGCTGTGCCGCCACCATGCCGACGCCGGACGAGGCGGACGCCTCCGGCGCGGCGGTCACCACGAGCAGCGGCGCCGTCAGCGCCGCCGCGAGCAGGGTCAGCGAGGCCGGCCGGGTCGGCGCGGGTGCGCTGCTCACGAGATCACCGCCCGGCGACCGCGGACCCAGATGACGGCCGCCACTGCCGTGAGCGCGGCGAGCGCGCCACCGGTCCACCACGGCCAGGCCGGGCTCTCCTCGTGCCCCGCCACCGCGAGGCCGCGGCGACCGGCGGGCAGCGGGTCCAGGTGGCTGGCGCAGACCAGCGGTGTGCTGGAGGTCCCCGCGTAGGCGCAGGCGGTGCTGGCGGTGCCGGCGGAGTCCAGGGTCTCCGGGCCGGCGGGGCCGAGGTCGGCGGTGGAGGTGAGGGTGGTGGGCGTGTCCGGGCGCACCGCCACGTGCTCCCAGACCGGTTTGCCGTCGCGCAGGACGGCGTCGGCGGAGCCGACGGGCTTGGCGCCGTCCGGCAGGTGCTGCTCGATGCGCAGGTCGGTCACCGGCTCCTTGCCCAGGTCACGGACCGTCAGTTTCCAGGTGAGCCGCTCGCCCGGGGCCGCACCGGCCTGGCCGCCGCCGTCGCTGTCGCCACCGTCGTTGCTGTCGAGGGAGAGGGCCAGGTGGGGAGAGGTGGAGGTGGCCTGGCTCGGCTGGCTCACCGGGTTCGCCTGACCGCTGGGGTCAGCGGTGGCGGCGGACGCGTTGCCGAGCAGTGGCCCACCGAGCAGGCTCGTGGTCAGCGCGGTACAGGTGCCGACCTGGAGGGCGAGTGCCACCGCGACGGCGGCGACGGTTGGTAGGCGGCGGGGCGTACGCATGGGGGCAGCTCCGGTCGGCATCGGGCGCGGGGCCGCGAGGGCGGGCCCCGGACGACGCCATCCGATCACCCCGTGTCGGCCCCGGCCGAACAGTGGACACGGGGCGCGTGCGGATCCACCCGTTCGGCCGATGGCGGCTGCGCGCGCCACACGCCCTCCGTGGCCGTGCTCGTGACGCCGGGTCAGCTGCTGCGGATCAGGGCCGGCCTTCCTTCTGGCTCTGGTCCTCCTGCTGCTCCTGGTAGACCCATTCGGGCAACGGCTCCCGGCGGACCAGCCAGTCCTGCGGCACCTCGCCCAGACCCGTCCGGGCGGCGACGACGCCCGCGCTGATGGCACAGGTGGTGTCCACGTCGCCCAGCCCCTCGGCGGTGGTCCAGAGCGCGTCGGTCAGGCTGTCCAGGTGCCACGCGGCGGACCACAGCGCCCAGGGCACGGTGTCGGCCGCCGTGATCCTGCGGCCGTTGCCGAGCACGTCCGCCGCCTGCCACGGCTCCGTCTCCCCGGGCAGCTCCGCCGCGCGCCACAGACCCTCCCGCACCACACCGTCCGGGGTCAGCTCCGCGACCTCGCGCAGCAGGGCCGGTGCCGCCGGCGCCACCCGCCCGCGGCTCCGGGCGGCGAGCGCGGCCGCCACGGCCACGGCGACCGCGCCCGCGATGCCCTCGGGGTGCGCATGGGTCACCTCGGCCGAGCGGGCCGCCTGCTCCACGGTCTCCGCCAGGTCCTCGGCGAACCACGCGCCGAGCGGCGCCACCCGCATCGCCGCCCCGTTGCCGAGACTGCCCTCGCCCTCGAACAGGGCGCGGGCCTGCACGCGCCACTCGCCCGGCGCCGCGGCCAGCGCCGGCATCAGCTTGTGCATGCCGTGGCCGTAGCCCCGGGCGGGGTCGGCGAAATAGGTGGCGGCGAACGCCTCGGCGAGCCGCTCCTGGTCCACCGCCCCGCTCACCCGCAGGCCTCGGTAGAGGGCCAGCGCCATCGCGGTGTCGTCCGTCCAGTGCCAGGGCGTCTCCTGGGGTGTCCGGCGCGCCTTGATCGCGTGCATCGCCTCCCTCGGCGGCCGGAAGCGCTTGAAGAAGCGCTCCCCGAATCCGTCACCGAGGGCCAGGCCCTCCAGGGAGTCACGGGCTGCGATCAGCAGAGTCATGGCCTGCATCCTGCCCGGAGCGCGAACGCCCGCGCCACCAGGTTCCGGACCCGGCCCGGACCGCCCCGGCGCTCTGGGAGAATGGACCGTCCGTCCCGGCCCCGGGCGGGTCGGATCGGTCGGCGCAGTCGCCAGAGTCACCAGAGTCGGCACAGTCGCCGAGTCGGCGCAGGCGCCAGTAATCGGCTAATCGGCAGGAGAGCAAGCACCTTGTCCCAGCAGCACCAAGACCCCGCACCGCCGCAGGACCGCCGGGAACTGCGCGCGGACTGCGCGAACTGCTTCGGGCTCTGCTGCGTCGCGCTCCCCTTCGCCCGCTCCGCCGACTTCGCGGCGAACAAGGACGCCGGCCGCCCCTGCCACAACCTGCAGCAGGACTTCCGCTGCGGCATCCACACCCAGCTGCGCGAGAAGGGGTACTCCGGCTGCACCGTCTTCGACTGCTTCGGTGCGGGCCAGCGGGTCTCCCAAGTGGTCTTCGGCGGCACCAACTGGCGCGAGCAGCCCTCGACCTCCCAGCAGATGTTCCAGGTCTTCCCGGTGATGCGGCACCTGCACGAGCTGCTCTGGTACGTCGCCGAGGCCCTCGACCTCCCGGAGGCCCGGTCCGTCGAACCGCAGTTGCGCCGCGCCTACGCCGAGGTGGACGGCCTGGCCCAGGGCAGCCCCGAGGCGATCCTCGCCATCGACGTGACGGCACTGCGGGGCCGGGTCAACGAGCTGCTGCTCAAGGCGAGCGAACTCGCCCGGGCCAAGGTGCCCGGCAAGAAGCGCAACCACCGCGGGGCCGACCTGATCGGCGCCAAGCTGGCCAAGGCCGACCTGCGCGGCGCCAGCCTGCGGGGCGCCATGCTCATCGCGGCGAACCTCACCGGCGCCGACCTCCGCTCGGCCGACCTGATCGGCGCCGACCTGCGTGACGCCGACCTGCGCGGAGCCGACCTCACCGGGGCGCTCTTCCTCACCCAGGCACAGCTCAACGCCGCCAAGGGCGACCCGACGACCAAGCTGCCCGCGAGCCTCACCCGGCCCACGCACTGGTGACCGGGGGGCGGGTGCGCTCCGACGGAGCGACGGGCTGGCGGGCTGACGGACCGGCGGACCTGCGGACTCGCGGACTCGCAGGACGACGGACTCGCAGGACGACGGGCTGGCAGGACGACGGGCTGCCGAGCCTGACGGGCTGACGGTGCCTCAGGCCGCCATCGTCCCGTCGGGCAGCACTGCGATGGCTGTGCCGATCAGGCCGGCGGTCACCCGCCAACGGCCGCGGAACCCGTCCAGCCGCACCCCGTTGACCACCGGCCCGGGCACCAGCAACCGCGCGGTGAAGGTGCCGTCCGCCGCGGGGATCAGCTCGCACTCCTCGAAGCCGAGCCACCGGCCGGTCAGCGGGAACCAGGCCTTGAAGACGCTCTCCTTGGCGCTGAACAGCAGGCGGTCCCAGTGCACCTCGGGGTGCTCCTTCGCCAACCGGGCGAGCGCCTCGCGGTCCTGAGGAACGGTCACCGCCTCCTCCACGCCCTCCGGGAGCGGCCCGTGCGGCTCGGCGTCGACGCCGACCGAGGCGATGTCGGTCGCGCGGGCCACCGCAGCCCCGTGGAAGCCGTCACAGTGCGTCAGGCTCCCGAGGATCCCGTCCGGCCAGCGCGGCGCCTTGCTCGCCCAGGCCGGCCCCTCGTTGAGGTGCACGATCGGCTGCGGCGCCACACCGAGCCGGCCCAGCGCCTCACGCGCACAGCCCCGCACTCCGGCGAACTCCCGCTTCCGCTTCTCCACCGCATTGGCGACCGCCGCCGCCTCCTCGGGGAAGAGCGTCACCTCGGGCCCCTCCCCGAACGACTCGGCCACCTCGACGATCCCGGGCAACAGCCCCGCCAACAGCCCCTCATCGCCCGCCACCACGTCGGCCACGCCTGCCTCCCGAACAGTCGTTCCAGCTCGCCACGCTAACCCACCAAGGGTGCCGGTCCACCCGCCCGGTGATCAAGGGCCCCCTGCCGGCCCACCTCGGGCCCGAGAACCGCACATCACATTGACTGAAAAATAAGTCAGCCCTACGGTGGGCCCCACACATCCCCGCCGCTGAGCCACTGAGCCACTGGGCTACCTGGGCACGGGACGACGGCGAGACTCGGAAAGGTCAGGTGAGGCAACAGTGCTGCGCAACGGTCTGGAGCCCTGGCACATCCTGGTAGTAGTGGCCGTGGTGGTCCTGCTCTTCGGCTCCAAGAAGCTGCCCGACATGGCCCGCGGACTCGGCAAGTCGATGCGCATCCTGAAGGCCGAAACGGCGGCCCTGCGCGAGGAGGGCTCGGCCCCAGCCACGACGGAGGAAGCGACGACGGGAGCGGAGAACGCCCCATCGTCCGGCGGCCACCCGGCGATCGCGAGGCCCGAACGGCCCGAACGGCCCGCACAGCCCGCCCGTTCCGAGCAGGCCGCTCGCACCGACCGCCCGGCCTGAGTCCACGCTCGCCGCGGCCCCGGGCCCGCGCCCGGCCGTGCCCTCGCGGTGGCTACCCCCGGGTCGGGTGCGCGGCTACCCCGGCACCAGCGAGCCGGCAGACCGCATAGGCCGTCCTGGTGAGGTCGGCGGCGGCCTGCCGCAGCGCGGTGTCGAGGTCTCGGGGACCCGGCCCGATCGGCAACACGGCGGTGGCGCCGCGACCGTAGAGCAGGTCGGCGCCCGGACTGAGCGTGCCGCCGAGCACGACGCAGGGCACGGTTGCGGCCGCGCACGCGTCCACGACTCCGCGGGTGGTCTTGCCCGCGTCGGATCCCGCATCCACCTTGCCTTCAGCGGTGAGGCAGAGGTCGGCGGTGAGCAGCCGCTCCTCGAACCGGGTGAGCTGGCGGATCAGGCCCGCCCCCGCTACCAGTTCGGCGCCCAGCGCGATCAACGCGGCACCCAGGCCGCCGGCCGCACCGGCCCCCTCGGCCGTGGCGGCTCCGGGCAGCAGCGGCGCGAGCCGTCGTAGGCCGTCGTCCAACAGCCCGACCGTCTCCGGGTCCGCGCCCTTCTGCGGACCGAAGACGTGGGCGGCGCCCTCCGGCCCGAAGAGCGGACTGGCGACATCGGCGGCAGCCAGCAGTTCCACCCCCGACAGCCGCCGACGGGCGGGCGCGAGGTCAATGGTGTGGATCCGGGCCAGGTCCGCGCCGCAGCCCCGCAGCCGGTTCCCGGCCTCATCGAGGAGTTCGGCCCCGAGGGCGGCGAGCAGCCCGGTGCCGCCATCCATGGTCGCGGTGCCGCCGAGGAAGACGACGATGCGCCGGGCGCCCCGTTCGACTGCGGCCAGGAGCGGAGGCGCCAGGCCCGCACTGGAGGCGCGCAGCACGTCGGGGCCGGCGGTGGCCAGCGCTTCCCAGCCGATCGTCTCGGCCGCCTCGATCACGGCGTCGCCGCCGTCGAGCAGGCCGACCGGCGCCGTCATGGGACGGCCGAGCGCGTCGACGGTGTCCACCTGGGCGAGCGTGCCGCCGAGAGCCGCCTGCACCGTGGCGCGCGATCCCTCGCCGCCGTCGGCGAGCGGGTGTTCCACCGCTGTGCCGCCCGCCGCGCGGACGCCCGCGGCGAGCGCGGCGGCGGCCTGGGCAGCATCGAGCGAGCCGCGGAGCTTGTCGGGAGCGCAGACAACGCGCATGGTGTGTCCTTTCATCGGGGGTGCCCCTGGTCGGTCGTCGGCGTGGGCCGACCTGTCGGCAATGACGGCGATGACAGCGATGACGGCGGGTCAGACGGTCATCCAACCCAGTACCGGGGCGGACTGCGGGTAGCCGAGCAGGGCGAGTACGGCCCGCAGGAAGGCACCGAGCAGAACGAACAGGGTCAGCAGCGGCAGGGCCGCGCAGAGCGCGGACCACAGCAGTGAGCCGGCCAAGGGATCAAGGACCTCGCGGTACACGGAACCTCCCGGAGCGACCGCATCGTCGCGTGGAGCAGCAAAGTTCCCAAAGTTGTAAGACAAGTATTCAAGACAGTCAAGAGCGCACGTATGGTAACTTCCCGAAGTCACTAGGCACCCAGGAGGCACGATGGCCAGCCGCCCCCAGGCGACGTCCCTCATCGACGCGCTCGTCAGCGAGCTGCGCGAACAGCTCCTCGACGGCCGACTGCCCGGTGGCACGGTGCTCGTCGAGACGGACATCGCCGGGCGCTACGAGGTGGCCCGGCCGACCGCCAAAGCGGCCATCGAACGCCTGACGGGCGAAGGACTGCTGCGGCGCGACGCCCACCGCAGTGCCCGGGTCCCGACATTCGAGGCCGAGGACGTCGCCGACCTCTACTACGTCCGCACCTGTGTCGAGCGCCAGGCCATGCGCGAGCTGGCACAGCGTCAACTCGTACCGGCCGCAGCCCAGGAGGCGCAGGACGAGATCCGCCGGCTCGCCGAGGCGCAGGATTCCGCCGTCGCCTCCGTCGAGCCGGACATCCGCTTCCACCGCGCGCTGATCGACGCCTTGGACAGCCCGCGCCTGAGCCGGACCCACGCCTCGATCATGGCCGAGATGCGGCTGTGCATGGCCCAGGTTCAGACCTACAAGCTGCTCCGCGTCTCCGAGATCGCCGACGAGCACGACGCGATCCTCACCGCGATCACCAGCGGCGACCCGGAACGCGCGGGCCAGGCCCTCACCCTCCACCTCACTCGCGCCAGCGAGCGCCTGCGCACCCGGATCGGCTGACCCGGCACCGTACGGGTGCAGTGCTGACGGCTCCTCAGACCTCGATCGCTGCTCACTGCTCACTGCTCACTGACGCCTGCGTGCACACCCCCGCCGAGGAGCGCTACCGCGCTGGTTCGAGAGCACTGCCCGGCCCGGTAGCCGAGACACCGTCAGGTCATCGCCACCAATCTGACGAGGCGGCCGGCTCCGGTGACGGCCATCGGGGCGGTACCACCCCTGTGTGCCTGCCCGGTCGGGTGCGCCCACCCGGTCGCCGGACGCGCCGGGCCGCTACGGTCAGCCGCCCAGGGTCGCCACCCCCGCCTCGGCGAACTGCTCGTCCTGGTCGCCGCTAGGGGCACCGGCCACGCCGATGGCCGCGATCGGGGCGCCCTTCGACTGGACGGGGGCGCCACCGGCGAGGAACAGCGTGTTCGGGATGTCCTTCAGGCCCGGGGCCTGGGCGAGGCGCTTGGCCAGCTCGGAGGTCGGGGCGTTCCAGGAGACCGCGGTGAACGCCTTGCGGGTGGCCGACTCCGCGGACTGGGGACCGGCTCCGTCGCCCTTGAGCAGGACCCTGGTCACGCCGTCGCGGTCCACCACGGCGACCGAGACGTGCTGGCCGGCCTTGTTCGCCGCGGCGAGCGAGGCCTCGGCGGCCTTGGTCGCCGCATCGATGGTCAGCACCGGCACGGTGGTGACGTTCCGGTCCGAGGTGTTCGCCTTGGCGGCGACGGCCACCGCCGGGGTCTCGGGCTGGTCGGCGTTGGCCGACACGGCGCCGACGGTGACCGTGCCGGCGACCGCCGCGACGAGCGCTCCGGCGATGATCCGGCTGCGCGTACTCATGGTCTTCGGGTTCATCTTTCGCTCCTGCTCTGGTGGGCCGTCCTCGGGCTGTGCTGTCTTGGCACTGCTGCCGTCGGTCGGCCGGGATCCGGCGGTGGTCGGGCTCCCCGGCCCGTTCGCCTGGATCGATCATGCGACCCGCCAGGGCCTCTCCGGATCGGCGTTCCGGCTGCCCTGGCCAGGCAAGATGGATGACAAGGGGGTCAGCCGATCGGCTGATGTACCGGGCTCTGGACCGGGGCAGGATGCGAGTGCACACATGCCGGCGCGAGACAGGAACGCGAGACAGGAAGGAGAGAACCGTGCGGAACCCGATCGACCTGGCCACCGACCGTGACGCCGAGCGCGATGCCCGGTGGCTCGTGATCGCCTTGCAGGCCGCCTTCGTGCTGCTGCTCACCGCGTCGCTCACCCGCTACCTGAGCCACCACGGGGGTTCCGCACTCGCCCCCTGGGTGGTCGCGCTCAGCGCGGCGCTGGCCGCCGTCCAACTCCTCGGCGCCCGCCGGCGTAGCCCGGCGAACCTCGCCGCGGTGGTGGCGCTCTGGGTGCTGCTGGTGCTGCTCGCGCCGAGCTTCGCGTGGTGCGCGGTCCCGCTGATCTACGGCGTGCTGCGCACTCTGCGCGCCCGGGCCGCGATCCCACTGGTCGCCGCGTTCACCGCGCTCGTCGTGGTGGCCGAGCTCCGGCTCGCGAACGGTTTCGACACCTCGGCGCTGCTGGTGCCGACCTCGGTGGCCGGCCTGGCGACCGCCGTCTTCCAGTACATGGAGCGTCAGGCCGACCGGCAGCGCCGACTGATCGTCGACCTGGTGCTGACGAGGCGCGAGCTCGCGGCCACCGAGCGGCGCGAGGGCACCCTGGCCGAACGCGAGCGGCTGGCCCGCGAGATCCACGACACCCTCGCCCAAGGGCTGTCCAGCCAACGGATGCTGCTCCAGGCCGCCGATCGCACCTGGGACCGGGATCCCAAGCTCGCCCGGCGGCACGTCCGCACCGCGACGCAGATCGCCGCACGGAACCTGGCGGAGGCCCGCCGGTTCGTCCGTGACCTGGCCCCGGTCGAGCTCGCCGACGGAAGCCCGCTGGAGGCCGCGCTCCGTGCGCTGGCCGAGCGCGAGAGCACCGAGAGCGGCCTGCCGGTCCGCTTCCAACTCGACGGCATCCCGGTGCCGCTGCCCGCCGCCGCCCGCAACGCCCTCTTCCGGGTCGCCCAGGGCGCCCTCGCCAACATCAGGGAGCACGCAGACGCCTCCACCGCCGCACTGACCCTGTCCTACCTCGACGACCAGACCGTCCTGGACATCACCGACGACGGGCGCGGTCTTCCGCTCACCGGCACCATGCAGTCCGACTCGGAGGAAGACCGCGGCTACGGCCTCCCCGCGATGCAGGCCCGCCTGAAACAGCTGGGCGGTGCACTCGCAATCGAGAGCACACCCGGCGATGGCACTGTCCTGTCCGCGACGATCCCGTTGGAGGTTCCATGACGACAAACCCGCTGGCCGAGACGCCCACGAAGGGCCTGCGGCTGCTCATCTGCGACGACCACGCGGTGGTGCGGGCCGGGTTGCTGGCCCTGCTCGCCAGTGACGAGGCGATCGATGTGGTGGGCGAGGCCAGCAACGGCGAACAGGCCGTCACCCTGGCTGCCCAGCTGCACCCGCAAGTGGTGCTGATGGACCTGCAGCTCGGCCCCGGGATCGACGGGGTCACCGCCACCGCGCAGATCACCTCCGCGCCCAACCCGCCCAACGTGCTGGTCCTGACCACCTACGACACCGACGCCGACATCGCGCGGGCCATTGCCGCGGGCGCCGCCGGCTACCTGCTGAAAGCAGAGCCGCCGGAGGAGCTGTTCAACGCGATCCACGCCGCCGCCCGCGGTCACACCGCCCTGTTCTCCCGGCCGGTCGCCTCCCGGGTGTTGGCCCAGATGCGCTCCCCGTCCCCCAGGCTCACCGACCGCGAGCAGGACATCCTCAACCAGCTCGGCCAGGGCCTGGGCAACCGCGAGATCTCCCGAGCCCTCTACATCAGCGAAGCCACCGTCAAAACCCACCTCAGCCGGATCTACACCAAGCTCGGGGTGGAGACCCGGGCCGGCGCTGTCGCCGTGGCCAAGGAGCGCCGACTCCTGCGGTGACCCCTCCAGCACTGTTCCTTGACAGCTCCACAGAGCGCTGAAATTCCCTCAGACGAGCGGCCGAGCCTGGCTCTACCGCTACCGTTCCAGCGTGACTGACACCAACGCGGCCCGCCTCGGGGCCGATGCCGCTCGCCGCCTCCGCCAGGCAGACTGTTGCACGATCGAACCCGGCCTCAGCGAGGACGAGTTCGGGCGCATAGAGGCCGAGTACGGCTTCCGTTTCTCCGACGACCACCGCGCCTTCCTCACCGCGGGCCTGCCGGTCCATTCACCGCCCGAGGAGGGCGCCACCTGGGAGCACCCGTGGCCCAACTGGCGCGACGGCGACCCCGAGGAACTCCGCTCCCACCTCTCCTGGCCGACCGACGGAGTGCTGGCGGCCATCGAGGACGGCCATTGGCAAGCCTCGTGGGGCGCGCGCCCCACTGACCCGGACGCCGCCCGCGCCACGGCGGCCGAGCACCTGGCGATGGTGCCGAAACTGGTCCCCCTGTACGCCCACCGGTTCCTTCCCGCAGGCAGTGGGACCCACGGGCACCCGGTCCTCTCGATATGGGGAACGGACATCATCTGCTACGGCGAGGACCTCGCCGATTACATCAGCAACGAGTTCGACGCGGACTACGAGTTCCCCGAGGCCTGGAACCCGCAAGCCAGCGTGGCCTTCTGGCGGGACTACCTGCGGTAGTACGGCCGACTTGCCACGGCTCCCGCACCGCAGCCGCCTCACCTCGGGCGACGTTCCGTCAGCGCCGGTCCCGGATCGTGCAACTGGGCGGCGCTGTGCCCAGCACTGCAGCCGATGTCTGCCACCGGTCCGCCTCCCACAGCACGCGCACTGGCCGCGCCACCGCCAAGTTCGGCCCATCCACCGAGCCACCAAAACCCCTCGCGACGTTGCACGTTCAGCGCTATTCTCCCCGCCGTCGAAGTCGATCGAGGAGGTGAGGGTTATGGCTGCCGCACGTCAGCCTCGCCATGCCTTCATCCGGGTCGCCAGCCGAGCCAATCCAGCCGACTGACCGAGCTTCACGCACCGCGCCCCGGGCCGCACCAGTCGATTCCGGAGTCGCACACCGTGCACCTCACCAGCGCTTCCCACTCTGTCAGCACGTCCAGCCCCGCCCGCACCGCCGGCGCCGCCAGCACCCAACCGCTGCGCCTGCTCGTCCTGGGCGGCACCCGCTTCCTCGGCCGCGCCGTCGTCGAGGCCGCGCTCGCCGAGGGCCACCAGGTGACCCTGTTCAACCGGGGCCGTACCAACCCGGGCCTCTTCCCGGAGGTCGAGACCGTCATCGGCGATCGCACCGCTGACCTCTCCGACCTATCCGACCTCTCCACCCCCGCCAACCCGGGCGGGCCGACCGGGCGCCACTGGGACGCGGTCATCGACGTCGCCGGCTACCTCCCCGAGGTGGTGGCCCGCTCGGTCAACGCCCTCCGGGGCCGAGTTGACCGTTACCTCTTCATCTCCTCGCTCTCCGTCCTGGCCGACCAGAGCACCGTGCAGGACGAGGACGGCGAGGTGCTCCGCCTGTGCGAAGGCACGCCGCCGCACGAGCTGTACGGAGCACGCAAGGCCGCCTGCGAGCAGGCCGTGCTCGATGGCTTCGGCTCGCAGGCCACGATCATCCGTCCCGGCATGATCGTCGGGCCGCACGATCCCACGGACCGGTTCGCGTACTGGCCGCGCCGGTTCGCCCGTGGTGGCCGGGTCCTGCTCCCCGGCGATCCGGCGGACGCCGCGCAGTTCATCGACGTCCGCGACCTCGCGGACTGGATCCTGCGGTGCGTCCGCTCCGCTCTCGGCGGCACCTTCAACACCACCGGCCGGCCGATGCACTTCGGGGACTTCTTCGCCGGCTGTAGCACCGTCACCCGCTCGACGGCGGAGCCCGTGTGGGTCTCCAGCGAACGACTGCTCGGCGCCGGAGTCGATCCCTGGATGGGGGTTCCGATGTGGATCGCCGATCCGGCTTGTGCCGCCATCAACCAGGTCGACGTCTCGCGGGCCCTCGGTGCCGGCCTGACGCTGCGTCCGCTGGAACGGACGCTGCTCGACACACTCGCCTGAGACACCGCCCGTGGAGGACCGGCCACCGGTGCCGAAGGGCTCAGCGCGGAGGAGGAGCAGCGGCTCCTGCGCGAACTCGCGGACTGAGCAGACCGGTTGGGCAGCCAGTGAGACCTCCCCGAAGCCTCCCAGGGCGCCCTCCCTCTGACCCCTTGCCAGTTCCCAGTGCCCCGATCGGCAGCGGCCCTCGTGCCGATCGGGGCGGACCGGCCGTGCGGCGGCCGGTCGATGGTCAGGGAGCGACCACGGGGACACACTATCCGACAGCTTCCAACAAGAAACATCAATCACGGGTCTTGACCGGCGTGACAGGTGACATGTGTTATTGCACAGGCGCCGTCGGCTCCTGCTCAGAACAGCGTGCGACGGCAGCCACCAACCTGTCCCCCGCTCCCTCCCACAGAGAGTCAGGACCCCTGTGCCCATCGCACGCTCACGCACCGGCGGCTCGCTGAAGCGCCTGCTACTGACCGTCGTCGCCTTAGGAGTCGCCACCGCCGGCCTGACCGGCACCGCCGGCGCCCAAGCACAGCCGACACCTCCCTCCGCCGGCTCGGCGACCGGCTCCAACACCCACCCCGCGGGCGAGGGCTGGCAGCAGATCAACGGCACCTGGGTGCAGCTCGGCGCCAGCCGCCCGCACGTGATGCCGAACGCCACCACCTTCGCCAAGCAGCAGGCCGCCCAGGCCGCCGCCGCGAAGAGCGGCGGCACCGGTGGCGGCGCCACCGCGCAGGCTGCCACCCCGAACGGGATCGTCACCCCGGACAACAACTACGACCTGCAGATGACCTACCGCGGCGGCCAGGACTCGATCGGTGTCACCACCGGCGCGCCGAAGGTCTACTTGGTCCTCTGGGGGAACCAGTGGGGCAAGCAGGGCACCGACCCGGCCACCGGCGACGCCACCTTCACCGGTGACCCCGACCAGGCAGTGCCCTACCAGCAGGAGTTCTTCAAGGGCCTGGGCAGCAGCACCGACACCTGGTCCAAGGTCATGACGCAGTACTGCGAGGGCATCCCGGCGGCCTCGGACTACTGCCCGACCACCGCCAACCACACCGGCTTCCCGCTGGCCGGTCAGACCCTGGCCGGTATCTGGTACGACAACTCCGCGCCCTCCCCGCAGGCTGCGACCGAGCCGCAGATCGCCGCCGAGGCGGTCGCGGCCGCCAAGCACTTCGGCAACGTCCAGGCGAACCAGAACCGGAACGTCCAGTACGTCATCGACACCCCGCAGGGCGAGGACTCCGACAAGTGGAAGGAGCTCGGCTACTGCGCCTGGCACACCTTCACCCGGACCGCCTCGTCGGGCACCCTGGCCTACACCCTGATGCCGTACCTGACCGACGTCGGCGCCTGCGGCACCAACTGGATCAACCCGGGTCCGCGCGGCCGCCTCGACGGCTACGGCATCATCGGCGGCCACGAGTACGCCGAGACCATCACCGACCAGAACCCGTCCGGTGCCTGGACCGACGCCACCGGCCAGGAGATCGGTGACAAGTGCTCCTGGATCCAGGTCGGCCGCAACGGCGGGATGTTCAACCTCCAGCTCTCCACCGGCAGCTTCCCGGTGCAGACCATGTGGTCCAACTACGACCACCTCTGCATGGGCAACGACCCGCTCTTCACCAACACCCCGCTGCTGGTCACCCAGCCGTGTGAGCAGAGCCTGCAGGTCGGCAAGCCGGTCGACATCCCGGTGCTGGCCTCGGACGCGGCCGGCCGCCCGATCAGCTACAGCGCCAAGGGCCTGCCCAGCGGCCTGAAGATCAACGCGACCACCGGTCACATCACCGGCACCACCAAGGCGACCGGCTGGAAGACCATCACGGTCACCGGCAAGGACGACCAGGGCAACAACCAAAGCCAGACCTTCAAGGCCGGCTTCTTCACGGGCCCGCAGGTCGGTTGCGCCCCGATCGAGCAGCTCAACGACGCCGGCTTCGAGAACGGCACCTCCGACCACTACGACTGGAACCCGTCCGGGTACAACATCATCACCCCGTCCTCGGCGCACCAGGCCCACACCGGCAACGGCTACGCCTGGCTCGGCCAGGACACCGCCACCGACGACTCGATCACCCAGTGGGTCGAGACCACCCCGGGCTACAGCCAGGAGCACTTCTCCTTCTGGCTGAACATCACCGGGAACGCCCAGGGCACCTCGGCCGCGACCGGCGCCCCGCTGGACACCCTCTCGCTGGAGCTCTACGACCAGTACACCGGCAACTACATCGGTACCGTGCGCACCTGGAACAACCTCAACGCGACCAACGGCTACCAGCTCCAGCAGCTGGACCTGACCCCGTTCGTCGCACCGGAGTTCGGCTCCACGGTGGGCATCAAGCTGGTCGCGCACGAGACCAGCGGCAAGACCGCCTTCCTGATCGACGACGCCTCGGTGAAGCTCACCTGACAGCCCACCTGACAACTCGCCGGTCGGTGCCCGGCCCGACGGCGAGACCGTCGGCGCCCGGCACTCGGTAGTCCAGTCGGCTGTGGCCCCGCCCTCCAACGGAGGACGGGGCCACAGCGCCTGACTCGGCATCAGCACCGTCCCGGGCGACACCTCCGACCAACGGTGCAACGTACCAACGGTGCAACGGACCAGCGGTTCAGCGTTTCAGAAGCCGCCCAGGTAAGCCGACGTCAGCTCCGGCGTGGCGAGCCAGTGCGCGTAGTCCGCCGGGTCCGCGTAGGTGTTGGCGAACCGCCGGGCCACCTCCGGGTGCGCGGCCGCGGCCGCGAAGACGGCCTGCAGGTGGTCCGGCACCGTCAGCATCGCCGAGGTGAAGTCCACGGCGTGCCGGGCGTGCTGCTCCCAGAAGGCCTCGAAGGTGTCCTGCATCCACTCGGCGGTGAACGGAGCGCTGCCGTGCTCGACGATCGCGCGCAGGTAGTGTTCGGCCGCCCGGGCCGCACTGTTGGCACCCTGGCCGGTGATCGGGTCGTTCAGCACGACGGTGTCGCCGATCCCCAGCACCGGCAGCTCCGGGGCGAGTTCGGCAACCGGCCGGCGCACCGTCGGGGTCACCGAGCCGTACAGTCCGGCGCCCTTGTCGGTGGGTTCGGCCCCGGCCCACAGCTCGGCCTCCCACGGCACGAACTCGGCCAGCACCTCGCGGATCCGCTTGGCCTGCTCGCGCGGCCCGGGCCGGTCCGCGAAGCAGTCCAGCGGCCCGCCGGGAACCGCCTCCCAGAGCAGGATCGAACACGGCCCGGAGCGGGTGAGCGCGGGCTGCAGGTAGAGCTCGCCGAGGCCGGGCAGCGCGTGCAGCCGCGCCATCGGCTCGGTGGCCGGCTCCGGCGAGCCGACCCCGTGCACGTAGAGGCAGGAGATGGTGCGCAGCGGTCGGTCGTGCCGGGAGCGCGAGGCGTCCCGTTCGAAGAAGGAGGCCGGCTCGCCCCGTCCGGTGGCGACGACGGTCAGTTCGTGGCGCAGCGCCAGCTTGGTCAGGCCGGCGCGATCCAGGGTGCGGTACTCCACGCGGCCGCCGCGTTCCTCCAGCAGTTCCAGCCAACGGGCCATCTTCAGGCGCTGGTCCACCGACTCGGCCGGCTCGTCCGGCACCATGGTGAACTCCAGTGCGCGCACCGCGGGCGGGGCGGCGAGCACCGAGCGGACGGCGCCGACCCGGGGCACCTCGCCGGACCACAGGTCCAGCCCCGCCGCCGCCTCGATCCGCAGGGCCGGGCCGAACATCGCCTGGCTCGACAGCACCGGCCCGCCGCGCACCTCGCCGGGTGTCCGGGCGGCGACCACCGTCACCTCGAACCCGGCGGCCAGCAGTCCCAGCCCCAGCTGCAGTCCTGCCTGGCCGGCCCCCGCGATCGCGATCCGCCGCATACCCTGCCCTCTCCCGGGTGGATGACGAAGTACCTGATGCTACGTCAGTGCGAGTCGCCCCGTACGGGAGTCAGCGATATGTGCCGGTGGCAAGTTCCACTCCGGAGCGCCCCCGCTCCGCGCCGACAGCCCCCACCCGCGCCCGCCCGAACCACGGCCGCCTGAACCACCCGCGCCGCCCGTCAGATCCCGAAGGGCTGCGCGTAGTGCACCAGGCCGGCGGGGAGCGGGTGCGCCGGGTCCAAGGCCAGGGCCATCAGCGCCTCGTCGGGGACGTCGATGGAGATCCGGATCCCGTGCGCGCCGGCCCGGCCGAACCCGAAGCGCGGGTAGTACCCGGGGTGCCCGAGCACCACCACCCACCGCTCTCCCTGCTCCACCGCGGCCGCCAGCGCGGCCCGGACGGCTGCTGAGCCGGCGCCGGTGCGCTGGTACTCCGGGAGCACCGCGCACGGCGCGAGACAGAGCGCGGGTTCCTCACCGATGTGGCAGCGCGTCAGCAGCGCGTGGCCCACCACTGTTCCGTCCCCGCCCCCGGCCCCGCCCCCGGCCCCGTCCACGGCCACGATCGAGAGCCCGTCGATCCAGGCCGCCGGGTCGGCGCGCAGGGCATCCACCAGGTCGGCCTCGTCGGCGGTCGGGAAGGCGGCCAGGTTGACCCCGCGCACGGCGGCCCGGTCGGCGGGGGTCTCGGCTCGGGTGGTCCAGTCGGTGTCCATACGGACGACCATACGACGCTCGCCCGACGGTCCCTCAGCCGCTCCCTGGTATTTCAGTCAGCCGGGCGCACGGCGCCGGACCACGGCCGGTAGGGTGTGGACCCATGGCCGGTCGGAAGACATCAATCCTGGAAGCAGCCGCGCGGGTGATCGCGCGCCGTGGTGTTCGCGGACTGCGGGTCGAGGAGCTCGCCGCCGAGGCGGGGGTCTCGACCGCGCTGATCTACTACCACTTCAAGGACCGCACCGGGATCCTCCGGCAGACCATGGAGTTCATCAGCGACCGGGCCGAGCGCTACACCACCGAACGCACGGACGGGGCGGAGCAGCTCAGCCCGCGCGAGGAGCTCGAACGGACCCTGCTGCTGGAGCTCCAGGACTCGGCCGAAGTGCGCGAGAACAGCACCGCATGGGGAGAGCTGCGAGCCAGCGCGGTCTTCGAGCCGGAGCTCCGGGAGGACCTGGCCCGGGCCACCTTGATCTGGGTCCAGGAGATGGCCGACCTGCTCGGCAGGGTGGTCCCGTTGGCCTCCGCGACGGCGCTCGCCTCCGCCGCGGAGCGGTTGACCGCATTGTTGGAAGGCCTGAGCATGCGCTGGCTCAGCGGTGGCCTGCCGCTCGACCACGCACGCGCCCTGCTGCTGGAGGCGATCGACGCGGAGCTCAGGCGACTCCAGCGGTAGTCGACCGACCCGGCGCAGCGCGAGGGGCATCCGTCCAAGCACCAGGGCGGGTGCCCCTCGCATTTCCGCAGTTCGGCCACCCAAGCCGCCTGGTCGGCGCGCGCCAGGCGCCCGCCAGGCGCCCGCCAGACGCCCGGGCCCGCGCCCCACCCCCGCCCGACACAGACGCCCCACCAACCGATTCTCGCATTTCTTGACTGATTTTTCAGTCAGTGCGAGAGTGGGCCACGTCAGGGCGCGGCACTGGGGGGTGGGCCGACCCCGCCGGAGTCATACTTTGAGCAGGAGAGTGCAATGACTGATCCGAGGATGCAGCTCGCCCGGGTCCCCATGGACGACGTTCCCCACGCGCGGACCTGGATGTCCTGGCCGTCTCGCAAGTCGGTCTGGGGTCGGCGCTTGCGCGGGGTCCAGGAGGACATCGCACTCATCGCCCGGACGATCTCCCGCTACGAGCCCGTGGTGATGTGCGCACCTGACGACTACTCGGTCTCCGAGGCCCGCTCCTACTGCGGCCCGACCGTCTCGGTGATCGGCTCGGTCCCGACCGACGACCTCTGGATGCGCGACATCGCCCCCGTCTTCCGGCGCGACGGCCACGGCCATCTGGAGGCGGTCAGCCTCAACTTCAACGGCTGGGGACACAAGCAGACGCACTCCTACGACAAGCACGTCGCGGAGGAGATCGCCTACCAGAACGGCCAGCGGTTCGTCCGCGCCGACTTCGTCGGCGAGGGCGGCGCGATCGAGACCGACGGCGACGGAACCGTGATGGCGACCGAGAGCAGCCTGGTCAACAAGAACCGCAACCGCGGCATGAGCCGGGACGAGATCGAGGAGGCCGTGCTCTACACGTACGGCGCGCAGCGGATGATCTGGGTGCCCGGCATCAAGGGCAAGGACATCACCGACGACCACATCGACGTGACCTCGCGGTTCGTCCGCCCCGGCGTGGTGATGGTCCAGCTGCCGCCCAACGAGCGCACCGACGAGTGGGCTCGGGACGCCCGTGAGCAGTTCGCCATCCTGGCCGGCGAGACCGACGCGCGCGGGCGCCGGCTGGAGATCATCCGGGTGGACGGCCCGGACAGCGTGCGCTCCCGCAGCGCGGACTTCGTGGACTCGTACCTCAACTTCCACGTCGTCAACGGGGCGGTGATCACCGCGCAGTTCGGCGACGCCTACAAGGACATGGCCGCACGGCGAGCGCTGGAGGCGGCCTTCCCCGGGCGCGAGGTCGTCCAGCTCGACGTCGACCGGCTGATGGAGGGTGGCGGCGGCATCCACTGCTCGACCATGCACGAGCCGCTGCCTTACTGATCGCCCCCAGCGCGGCACATCCCGCCTGCTGCCACGCCACCGCCGCACCCGCACCCGCACAACCCGTCACCCCTGCGCACCCTCTGACGTCTCCTCGCGTTCTCGCGCGCCTCCTGACGCACCCTCAGCGGTCCACAGCCGCACCTGCCACACCGTTCTGGAGATCCCACATGTCCCCTTCCAACTTCTCGCGCCGCACGACGCTCCGCACCCTCGCCGGCGTCGGCCTGCTCGCCCTGGGCGCCGCCGCTTGCGACCGGCCGGACGGTCTCGTCGATCCGACGTCCTCCGGGTCGCCCGATCCCTCCGCCGGCGCCGGCCAGACCGGCAGCAGCCCCGCCGCCCCCGGGTCCAACCCCGCCACGGCCACGCGACGCCTCGGCGCCGAGTGGGAGAAGCACGCACGGACGTTCATGGCCTGGCCCGCCTCCGAGGACGTCTGGGGCAACCAGCTGGCCGGCGTCCGCAAGGACATCGCGGGGGTGGCGCAGGCGATCGGCAGTCGCGAGCCGGTGGTGCTGCTGGTCCGGCCCGGTCAGGAGGACTCCGCCAGGAACGCGTGCGGCTCCGACGTCGAGATCTTCTCCACCCCCGTGGACGACCTGTGGGCCCGCGACACCGTTCCGGTGTTCGTCGAGGAGGGCGGCAAGGTCAAGGGCGTCGACTTCAACTTCAGCGGCTGGGGCGGCAAGCAGCAGCACGCCAACGACGCGCAGATCGCCCGCGCCGTGCTCGGCAAGTACGGCCTGGAGCGGATCCAGACCCCGATCGTCGCCGAGGGCGGTTCGTTCGAGAGCGACGGCCAGGGCACCCTGTTGATCACCGAGAGCTCGGTGGTCAACGCGAACCGCAACCCGGGCAAGAGCCGCGACCAGGTCGAGGCGGAGCTGAAGCAGGCGCTCGGCGTGACCAAGGTGATCTGGCTGGCCGGTGTGCGCGGCAAGGACATCACCGACGCCCACGTGGACTGCCTGGCCCGGTTCGCCGCGCCCGGCGTGATCTTCCTGGACCGTGCCTTCCCCGGCAGCCCGGCCGACGTCTGGTCCCGGTCCGCCGACCAGGCCCGCGCCGTGCTGGCCGACGCGACCGATGCCACCGGCAAGAAGCTGAAGGTGGTCGAGATCTCCCAGCCCGACCCGGACCAGATCACCGGTCGCGGCGACGCGTTCGTGTCCTCGTACATGAACTTCTACATCGGCAACAAGGGCGTCTACCTGCCGCTGTTCGGCGACGCGAAGGCCGACGGCCAGGCCCAGGAAATCATGAAGGACACCTTCCCGGGCCGCGAGATCGTGCCGATCCAGATCGACACCATCGCCTCCGGCGGCGGCGGCATCCACTGCTCGACCCACGACCAGCCGGCGGGCTGATGCTCCCTCGCTTTTCCCTCCTTTCCCTCCCTCACCTCCCCCGACAGGAGAACCACGTGGGACCCACCTGGGAGTCGCCGTGCAGCTGACACCCACAGAGCGCGACCGACTGCTGATCTTCACCGCCGCCGAGCTGGCCCGGGCCCGCCGGGCCCGGGGCCTGCGGCTCAATGTGCCGGAGGCCACCGCGCTGATCGCCGACACCGTCTGCGAGGCGGCCCGGGACGGGGTGCGCCTGGCCGAGGCGATCGAGCGGGCGCGATCGGTGCTCGGTGCCGAGGACGTGCTGCCCGGTGTACCGGACCTGGTGACCGAGGTCTACGTCGAGGCGGTGTTCGAGGACGGGACCCGGCTCGCCGTGGTCGGCGACCCGTTCCACGGCGCCGGCACGCTCGGCGAGGCCGCGCCGGGCGCGGTGCTCACGGACGGTGCGGACGGCCACCTCCCCGAGCCGGTGCGAACGTTGACGGTGCGCAACACCGCGAGCGTGCCGGTGAGCGTGACCTCGCACTTCCACTTCTTCGAGGCCAATCCGCGCCTCGACTTCGACCGTGCCGCCGCCTACGGCATGCGGCTGGCGGCCCCGGCCGGGTCCGCCACGCGCTTCGATCCCGGTGCCGCCAGCGAGGTCGGCCTGGTGCCGATCGGCGGCGCCCGGATCGCGATCGGTTTCGCCGGCCTGGTGGACGGGCCGCTGGACGCCCCCGGCGCCAAGCGCGAGGCACTGCGCCGGGCCGCCGCCTGCGGCTACCTGGGCGCCATCGCCGCCCCGGACTCCACCGACCTGGACACCATCGCTGCCCCGGACACCACCGACCCGGACACCACCAACCCGGACCCCATCCCGCCGCACACCGCCGCCGACGATGACCGGGAGGACGCGTCGTGAGCAGCAGCATCGAACCGCAGGAGTACGCCGCGGTGCACGGCCCGCGCGCAGGCGACCGGATCCGCCTGGGCGACAGCGGACTGGTGGTCCGGGTCGAGTCGGATTCGCAGCAGCCCGGGGAGGAGTTCCTGGTCGGCTTCGGCAAAACCGCCCGGGACGGGCTGCACCTGAAGGCCGCCGCCGTGCGCGACACCTGCGACCTGGTGATCAGCAACGTGGTGGTGATCGACGCGGTCCAGGGCATCCGGAAGACCTCGATCGGCATCCGGGAGGGGCGGATCGTCTCGATCGGCCGGGCCGGCAATCCGGACACCCTCGACGGTGTGGATGTCGTGGTCGGCACCGGGACGACGATCGTGCCGGGCGAGGGCCTGATCGCGATGGCCGGCGCCATCGACACCCATGTGCACCTGCTCTCGCCGCGGATCATGGAGGCCTCGCTCGCCTCCGGCGTCACCACGATCATCGGCCAGGAGACCGGTCCGGCCTGGGGCGTGGGCGTCAACTCGCCCTGGGCGCTGCGGCACGCGTTCAACGCCTTCGACGCCTGGCCGGTCAACATCGGCTTCCTCGGCCGCGGCTCCTCCTCCGACCCGGCCCCGCTGGTCGAGGCCCTGGTCGAGGGCGGCGCCAGCGGCTTCAAGGTGCACGAGGACATGGGCGCCCACACCCGCGCGCTGGACACCGCGCTGCGGGTCGCCGAGGAGCACGACGTGCAGGTCGCCCTGCACACCGACGGCCTCAACGAGTGCCTCTCCGTCGAGGACACCCTCGCCGTGCTGGAGGGCCGCACCATCCACGCCTTCCACATCGAGGGCTGCGGCGGCGGCCACGTGCCCAACGTGCTCAAGATGGCCGGCGTCGCCAACGTGATCGGCTCCTCCACCAACCCCACCCTCCCGTTCGGCCGGGACGCGGTCGCGGAGCACTACGGGATGATCGTCTCGGTGCACGCGCTGAAGACCGATCTGCCCGGCGACGCCGCGATGGCCCGCGACCGGATCCGGGCCGGCACCATGGGCGCCGAGGACGTGCTGCATGACCTCGGGGTCATCGGCATCACCTCCTCCGACGCCCAGGGCATGGGCCGGGCGGGCGAGACGGTGCGCCGCACCTTCGCGGTGGCGGGCAAGATGAAGGCCGAGCTCGGTCCGCTGACGGGCGACGGGCCCGCGGACGACAACGAGCGGGTGCTGCGCTACGTCGCCAAGCTCACCATCAACCCGGCCATCGCGCACGGCCTTTCGCACGAGGTCGGCTCGATCGAGATCGGCAAGCTGGCCGACATCGTGCTCTGGCGGCCGGCCTCGTTCGGTGCCAAGCCGCAGATGGTGCTCAAGGCGGGCTTCCCCGCCTACGGCGTCACCGGCGACCCGAACGCCGCGACCGACAACTGCCAGCCGCTGGTGTTCGGTCCGCTCTTCGGCGGCCACGGTGCGACGCCGGCCGACCTCTCGGTGGCGTTCGTCAGCCGGGCGGCGGCCGAGTCCGGCTCCGCCGGCCGGGCGTACGACACCATGACCACCCGTCGCCGACGGGTCGCCGTGCGGGGCACCCGGGGGATCGGGCCGCGCTCGATGGTCCGCAACGCCCAGATCGGCCAGGTGGACGTGGACAACCGCACCGGGACCGTCTCGCTGGACGGCGAGGTGCTGCGCTCGGAGCCCGCGGACCGGGTGCCGCTCTCCAGGCTGTACTTCCTCTGAGAGCTCCGCTCCCCCTGACGCCGCGTCACTTCACCACCTGACAGCGCGCCAGAAGCCGGTCGACCGGGTGGCCCGCCAACGCGGGCCACCCGGTCGACCGACGTGCGCTGGTCAACGCGCGCCGGTCAACGTGCGCCGGCCACCGTGCGCGATCACCGTCCGTCGAGCTCCGCGTCGATGGCCTCACTGACCAGCCGTCGGGCGTGTTCGAGGGAGAGCGAGCCGCTGAGCCAGCGCACGCTGAAGCCCTCGATCAGCGCGGTCAGCCGCTCGGCGGCGGCCGCGTGCGCGGGTGCGGTGCGGGCGGGCTGGGCGCGCGCCAGCAGTTCGGCGATCTCCAGCACCCAGGTGTGGGTGGCCCGGGAGAGGTCCTCGCGCAGCCCGGCCTCGAAGACCGCGCTCGCTCTCAACTCGCCCCAGGCGGTGCTGTTCTCGCGCACCTCCGGGGTGTCCTGGAGCTCCAGCAGCAGCACCTGCTCCAGTTCGCCGCGCGGGTCGTCCGGGCGCTGTTCGGGTGGCCGCTCGGCGGTGTAGCGGTCGGCCCGGTCGCTGATGAACTCCAGCGTGCGGCGCAGGATCCCGGCGCGGTCGGTGAAGTGGTAGTAGATCAGCGAGGTGGACACGCCGGCTTCCGCCGCCAGTTCCCCGACCCGCAGCCCCCGCACGCCCCGGCGCGCGATGACGCGGGTCGCGGCCATGACTATCTCTGTTCGACGGTCTGACACGAGCGCTCACTCTACCCGTCACAAGCTCGCCACACAGCCATTTCCTGACCAGATTATCAGTCACAACTTCCCAGGCTGACGGCCTTTCAGGTCGCCCCTGACGCCACGGTCCGGTCTCGATGGCAGCTGGTCGCCTCAGATGTATTGACTGAATTTTCAGTTGGGGGAAGGATGCGGGGCACACCCCACCTCCCCTCCCCCGTTTCGGGACCCACCAGGGAGCATCGATGGACACCTCGATCCACACCCCCACCCCCACCCCCTCCCGCCGCCGGCTGCTGCAGTTCGGCGCGACCGCCCTCCCCCTGCTGGCCCTGGGCGCCGCCCTGCCCGGCACCGCCAGCGCGGCGAGCCCCACCGACGCCAGCAGCGCCGATAGCACCAGCACCGGCACCAGCGCCACCACCACCGCCGCCAACGCCACCCCGGCCGGTACCCCCACCCTGCGGATGCCGGCGGAGACCGACCGCCACGACCGGACCTTCATGGCCTGGCCCGCGCTCTCCTCGATCTGGGGCAACCAGCTCTCGGGCGTGCGCAACGACGTCGCCAACGTCGCCTACCAGATCTCCCGCTACGAACCGGTGGTGCTGGTCGCCCGTCCCGAGCAGGTGGCCGACGCGCAGTACGCCTGCGGCTCCGGCGCCTACTACCCGATCACCGTGCTCCCGATCGCCAACGACGACCTGTGGATCCGTGACTTCGGCCCGACCTTCGTGGTCGGCCCGGGCGCGATCGCCGGCGTGGACACCAACTTCAACGGCTGGGGCAAGACCGGCACTTCCTACTACCAGCCGTTCGCCGAGGACGCCGCGGTCGCCGCCACCCTGCTCGCCCAGTACGGGGTGAACCGGATCCAGGCCCCGTTCACCGGCGAGGGCGGCGCGTTGGAGACCGACGGCCAGGGCACCCTGCTGGCCACCGTCAGCTCGCTGGTCAACCCCAACCGCAACCCTGGCATGACGCAGGACCAGGTCGAGCAGGCGCTGAAGAGCGCCCTCGGGCAGGACAAGGTGATCTGGCTCGCCGGACTGGCCGGCCAGGACATCACCGACGACCACGTGGACTGCCTGGCCCGCTTCACCAGCCCCGGCCGGGTGATCCTCGACAAGCCGGGCCCGGGCACCGAGGCCCTGTGGGTCAACGTCTACAACCAGGCCAAGCAGGTGCTGCAGTCCGCCACCGACGCGCAGGGCCGCGCGCTGACCGTGATCGAACTCCCCGGCCCGGACCGCTCGTTGATCCGCGGCACCGGCAAGGACTTCCTGTCCAGCTACACCAACTTCTACACCGCCAACGGCGCCGTCTTCGTGCCGCAGTTCGGCGACAGCGCCGCGGACGCCACCGCCTACTCGATCCTCCAGGCCGAGTTCCCCGGCCGGGACATCGTCCAGCTGAACATCGACAACATCGCCTCCGGCGGCGGCGGCATCCACTGCTCGACCCAGTCGCAGCCCAGCGTGCCCCCGGCCGTCTGAGCGCCCCACAGACCCACAACAACCACCGCAGGGAGAGAACCACCGTGAGTTTCCGCATGCCCGCCGAGTGGACCGAGCACCAGGGCTGCCTGATGGCCTGGCCGGTCCGACCCGACCTGTGGGAAGGCGTGCTCGCCGAGACCAAGCAGGAGTACGCCGAGGTCGCCCGCGCCATCGCCCAGTTCGAACCGGTCACCATGGTCGCCCCGCCCGGTCACGGCGCCGAGGCCCAGGAGCTGTGCGGCGACGGGGTCACCGTGCTGGAGCTGCCGACCGACGACTCCTGGTTCCGCGACTCCGCGCCGATCTTCGTGCTCGACCAGGACGGCCGCCGGGCCGGCGTGGACTTCCGCTTCAACGCCTGGGGCCGCAAGCACCACCCCTTCGACGCCGACGACCGGATCAGCGCCCTGCTGCTGGAGCAGCTCGGCGACCCGGCGATCCGCTCCGAGATGATCCTCGAAGGCGGCGCGATCACGGTGGACGGCGAGGGCACCCTGATCACCACCGAGCAGTGCCTGCTCCACCCCAACCGCAACCCGGACCTGACCCGGGAGCAGATCGAGGCGGAGCTGAAGGACCGACTGGGCGTCAGCAAGGTGATCTGGCTGCCGTACGGCGGCCTGCTGGACGCCGAGACCGACGGCCACGTGGACGGGGTCTGCGCGTTCGTCGGCCCGGCCAAGGTCGTGGTGCAGCTCCCCGCCGACCCGAACCACCCGGACTACGTCCGGATGCGCGCCAACCGCGCCGTGCTGGAGCACTCCACCGACGCCAAGGGGCGCCCCTTCGAGATCGTCGACCTCCCGCAGGCCGCCTTCGTCGAGGTGGCCGGGCACGAGGTCGAGGTCGGCTACCTGAACTTCTACCTCGCCAACGGCGGGGTCGTCGTCCCGGTCGCGGACCACCCGGAGGACCGGGGCGCCCTCGACGTGATCGCCGCGGCCTGTCCCGGGCGCAAGGTGGTGGGCGTGCGGGCCCGCCTGCTGGCCCACGGCGGCGGCGGCATCCACTGCATCACCCAGCAGATCCCCGCCACCACCGGCACCACCAGCACCACCAGCACCGCCGCCGCCACCGAGCAGTCCCCCGCCCCCGGCGCCTGACCCACCCTCACCTGCCAAGGATCCGCCGATGACCCTCACCCCACGCCGCCCCGCCCGGGGCGGAAGAGCCGTCAGCCTGGCCCTCGCGTCGCTCAGCGCGTTCGCGCTGGTGACCGCCTGCGCCGGCCCGCCCCGGCAGAGCGGTGACCAACTGCCCTTCAAGCTCTCCGCCGGCACCCCCGCCGCGAAGGGCGAGATCGACTCGTTCAGCTGGGCCACCTACGCCGAGCCGCCGACCCTGGACTACATCCAGGCGTTCGACTACCCGCAGAACACCATCCTCTCCAACGTCTGCGAAAGCCTGATGCGGTGGACCCCGCAGCTGACCGAGCAGCCGGGGCTGGCCGAGCAGGCCACCAACCCGGACCCGAACACCTGGGTCTTCGACCTGCGGCCGAACGTGCGGTTCCACGACGGCGGCACGATGACCGCCGACGACGTGGTCTTCAGCCTGAACCGGCAGATGGACCCGAACAACAGCTCCGCCTGGGCCAGCGTCTTCCAGAACGTCGACTCGATCACCAAGACCGGCCCGCTCCAGGTGACCGTCAAGCTCAAGTCGCCGGACTCGCAGTTCCTCCAGTACATGGCGACCACGGCCGGAGTGGTCGCGAGCGCCCAGGGCGTGCAGGCGGCCGGCAAGGACTACGGCACCACCGGCAGCCTGGACTGCACCGGCCCGTTCAAGCTGGGCACCTGGACCAAGGGGCAGTCCCTGAACCTGGACCGGTTCGACGGCTACTGGGGCACCAAGGCGAAGGCCAAGCAGGTCGTCTTCAAGTTCCTCACCGACTCCTCGGCCCGCACCAACGCGCTGCTCACCGGCGACGTCGACGGCGGTTACCTGATCCCCTCGGAGAGCTACGCCCACCTGCGCAACACCAGCGCCGGCACGCTCTACTTCGGCGAGGGCCTGAGCACCGTCAACGTCAACATCACCAACATGCAGGGGGCGCTCGGCGACGTCCGGGTCCGCAAGGCGCTCTCGCTGGCGCTGGACCGCTCCGGCTTCGTCAACACCGGCCTGGGCGGGGCCGGCACGGTGACCACCTCGCTGACCGCGAAGGCCGCCTGGAGCGCCGACCCGAACGCGCAGGCCGCCGCCTTCAACGGCCTGCCGCCGACCGCCGCGGACATCGCGCAGGCCACCCAGCTGGTCAAGGACGCCGGCGCCACCGGCAAGACGCTGACCATGGCGACCAGCTCGATCGGCCAGGACGTCTCGCTGCTGGCCACCGCCGTGCAGTCGGCCGGCGCCCGGATCGGGCTGAACATCCAGCTGAAGACGATCGCCCCGAACGCCTTCACCGCGCTCTTCACCGACCCCAAGGCGCGGGACGGGATCGACATGTTCCCGGAGACCTACTACCTGTCCATCACCGACCCGATGGACCTGCTCACCAACTTCCAGACCGGCTCCTACCAGAACTACTCCGGCTACAGCGACAAGTCCTACGACGACCTGGCCAAGCAGGCCATCGGGACCTACGACCCGGCCCAGCGGCTGTCCCTGGAAGCCCAGTTGAACCAGAAGGCGGCCGACCAGGTGCTCTGGATCCCGGTCGCCGAGTGGCCCACCTCGCTCTTCCTGAACAAGCGGATCACCGGCGCCCCGACGACCATCTCCTACCTCTACTACCCGTGGGCGGCCGACGTGGGGGCCGCGCAGTGAGCTTCCTGAGGTTCGCCCTCCGGCGGCTGCTGGAGATGGCCGTCACCCTGCTCGGCGCCTCCTTCGTCATCTTCGGTGCGATGTACCTGGCGCCGGGCGACCCGGCGAGTTTCCTCCTGTCCGGGCGGTCGGCCTCGCCGGCCGCCCTGGCGGCGATCAACGCGCAGTACCACCTGAACGACCCGTTCGCGGTGCGCTACTTCCGCTGGCTCGGCCAGATCGCGCACGGCGACTTCGGCCGCTCGATCGAGTACCGCACCGACGTCTCCCGGCTGCTCGCCGACCGGCTGCCCAGCACGCTGACCCTGGTCGCCATGTCGCTGCTGCTGGTGCTGGCCATCGGCCTGCTGCTCGGCTGGGTCGGCGCGGTGCGCGGCGGCGCGACCGACTCGACCATCCTGGTCACCACCACGGTGGCGGTCGGCACCCCGTCCTTCGTCGCGGCGGTGCTGCTCCAGGGCCTGTTCGCGGTCCGGCTGGGCTGGTTCCCGACCGGCGGCACCGGCCAGGGCTTCGCCGACACCGTCTGGCACCTCACCCTGCCGGCCGTGGCGCTGGCCCTCTACCTGATCGGCATGCTAGCCCGGGTCACCCGGGCGGCGATGCTGGAGCAGCTGGCGGGCGAGCACGTCGCGGTGGCCCGCAGCCGCGGGGTGCCGGAGCGTCAGGTGATCTGGCGTCACGTCTTCCGCAACGCGCTCGGCACCGTGCTCACCACCGCCGGCCTGATCGTCTCCACCCTGCTGATCTGCACCGTGCTGGTGGAGTCCGCGTTCAGCATCGGCGGCATCGGCCAGCTCCTCGAACTGGCCACCACCACCAAGGACTTCCCCACCGTGCAGGCCATCTCCCTGCTGATCGTCGCACTCTTCATGGTGGTGAACCTGGTGGTCGATCTGCTCCACCCGCTGGTCGATCCCCGGATCACCCTGAACGACCGGAGGTCGGCCGGATGACCCTGGCCCTCACCCGCCGCCGCGGCCTCGGCAGGCTGCGCACCGCCCGGCAGCCGCTCTACCTGGTCTGCCTCGGCTTCGTGGTGCTGGTGGTGCTGGCCGCGCTGCTGGCCCCCTGGCTGGCACCGAGCGACCCGAACGCGGTCGACCTCGGCAACGCGCTGGCCGGTCCCACCGGCGGCCACCCGCTCGGCGTGGACGCCTCCGGGCGGGACACCCTCTCGCGGCTGCTGCTCGGCGCCCGCACCTCACTGCTCGGCCCGCTCGGCGTGGTGGTCTTCTCCACCGTGGCCGGGCTCGCCGTCGGGGTGGCGGCCGGCTGGCGCGGCGGTTGGCTGGACTCGGTGCTCTCCCGGGCCACCGAGCTGGTCTTCGCCTTCCCCGGGATGCTGCTGGCGATCCTGGTCGTCTCGATCTACGGCGAGGGCCTGCTCGCCCCGGTGCTCGCCCTCGCGCTGGCCTACCTGCCGTACGTGGCGCGGCTGGCCCGCGCGCTGGTGCTCGCCGAGCGCGAGCGCCCCTACGTCGCCGCCTACCGGGTGCAGGGCCACTCGGTCTGGCAGATCTGCCTGCGGCACGTGATCCCCAACATCGCCCCGGTGGTGCTCGCCCAGTCCACCATCAACTTCGGCTACGCCCTGATCGACCTCGCCGGCCTGTCGTTCCTCGGGGTCGGGGTGCCCGCGCTCACCCCCGACTGGGGGCGGATGGTCTTCGACGGCCAGACCGCGATCCAGCGCGGCTACCCGCTCTCCGCGGTGCTGCCGTGCCTGGCGATCGTGCTGACCGTGGTCGCGTTCAACGTGGTCGGCGAGCGCTGGGCCGACCAGGTCGCCAGGAGGGATGACCGATGACCCCCACCCTCGACACCCGCACGGTCGAGGACCGCGGCTCCCGGGCCCGCACCCTCGACGTCCACGGGCTGCGGCTGCGCCTGCCCGGCACCGCCCGGCCGGTGCTGGACGGGGTCGACCTGCACGTCGGGCCCGGCGAGACCGTCGCCCTGGTCGGCGAGTCGGGCTCCGGCAAGACCCTCACCTCGCGCGCCGTGCTGCGGCTGCTGCCCAGCGGCGCCGTGGCCGAGGGCGAGGTGGCGGTGGCCGGCGAGGACGTGCTGACGATGGATCAGCAACGCCTGCGCCTGCTGCGGGCCGGCCAGGTCGCCATGGTGTTCCAGGATCCGCGGGCCGCCGTCAACCCGCTGCGCAAGGTCGGCGACTTCCTCACCGAGTCGCTGCGCCTGACCGGCGGCGTGGACCGGGCGGCGGCCGACCGGCGGGCCACCGAGCTGCTGGAGGCCGTCGGGCTGACCGGGGCGGTGCTCGACCGCTACCCGGGCCAGCTCTCCGGCGGCATGCTGCAGCGCGTGGTGATCGCCGCGGCGCTGATGGGCGACCCGATCCTGCTGCTCGCCGACGAGCCGACCACCGCGCTCGACGTCACCAGTCAGGCCGAAGTCGTCGCCCTGCTCGGCGAGTTGCAGGAGCGCTTCGGCACCGCACTGCTCTTCGTGACGCACGACCTGGGGCTGGCCGCCGCGATCAGCGACCGGGTCTGCGTGATGTACGCGGGGCGGATCGTGGAGACCGGGCCGGCCGGGGCGTTGTTCGCCGCGCCGCGCCACCCGTACACCATGGCCCTGCTCGCGGCCACTCCGCACCTGGCCGGGCCGACCGGTCGGCTCGCCGCGATCGACGGGCAACCGCCCGATCTGCGCGAGGAGTTGACGGGCTGTTCGTTCGCCCCGCGGTGCCGGTTCGCGACCGCGATCTGCCGCGAGCAGGCCCCCGAGCCGCGACCGGCGCCCGGCGAGCCGGGCCGGCTGGCCGCCTGCCACCACAGCGACAGCCTCGAAGGGAGCGCCGCCGATGCCTGAGCCGACGACTGAGCGGACGACTGAGCCGACGACTGGACCGACGACTGCGGCCGTACTCGAAGTCACCGGCCTGCGAAGGACGTTCGGCACCGTCCGGGCCGTGGACGAGGTCTCCTTCACGCTCGCCGCGGGCGGCTCGCTCGGGATCGTCGGCGAGTCCGGCTCGGGCAAGACCAGCACCGCGAAGATCATCGTCGGACTGGACCGGGCCGACGGCGGACAGGTGCTGCTGAACGGGCGGGACCGCACCGCGCGGGCCCGGGGCAAGGCCCAGCGGCTGGCCCGGGCCCGGGAGATCCAGATGGTCTTCCAAGACCCGTTCCTCTCGCTGGACCCGCGCACCAGCGTCGAGGGGGTGCTCCGCGAGACCCTGCGGCTGCACTTCCCCGGCACCGACCACGCGGGCCGGATCGCCGAACTCCTCGACCAGGTGGGCCTCGGCACCCGCGCCGCCTCGGCGCTGCCCCGCCAACTCTCCGGCGGCCAGCGCCAGCGCGTGGCGATCGCCCGCGCGCTGGCCGTGCAGCCGACCGTGATGGTGCTGGACGAGGCGGTGGCCGCGCTGGACGTCTCGGTGCAGGCGCAGGTGCTCAACCTGCTGGCCGACATCCGCGAACAGACCGGGATCGGCTACCTGTTCATCACCCACGACCTGGGCGTGGTGCGCTGCGTCACCGAGCAGGTGATCGTGATGCGGCACGGCCGGATCGTCGAACAGGGCCGCACGGCCGAGGTGCTGGCCGAGCCCCGGCACCCGTACACCCGGCTGCTGCTGGAGTCCGTGCCGCGACCCGGCTGGGATCCGCAGCAGATCGCCGCCGCCCGCCGGGCGCTGCGGGACGGGGAAACGGGCAGGGAACCTGACGGAGAACCGATTCGCCCGGATGGCGGGGTGCGGCGCGCCGAATCCTGACCCGGCGCTCCGTATCGTGCAGCGGGTAGCCGTCACCGACCCGCACCCGAGGCCGCCATGGAGTACCCCCCGCCGTCCCGCCGCGCACTGCTGCGCTCCGGGCTGACGCTCGCCGGGCTGGCACTGGTCGAGGGCTGCTCGTCGAGTTCCTCGGACTCATCGGGCTCCTCGGGCGGGCAGCAGCCGAGCGGCTCGTCGGCCCCGACCGGCGAGAACCCCTCGGCCCCGGCCTCCACCTCGACCGCCGCGGCTGCGACGATGCCGGCCGAGTCACAGCCCCACACCCGCACCTTCATGGCCTGGCCGGCCCTGGAGGAGGCGTGGGGCGACCAACTCGGCGGCGTGCGGCAGGACATCGCGGGCCTGGCCCAGGCCATCGCCGGCTTCGAGCCGGTGGTGCTGATGGCCCGCAGCGACCAGGCCGACCAGGCCCGGCAGATGTGCGGCTCCTCGGTCGAGGTGATCGAGCTGACCGTCGACGACCTGTGGGCCCGCGACACCGGGCCGACCTTCGTGCTCGGCCCGCAGGGCCTGAGCGGAGTGGACCTCAACTTCAACGGCTGGGGCAACAAGCAGACCCACGCCAACGACAGCCAGGTGGCCCAGAACCTGCTCGCGCACTACAAGATCCCGCGCACCCAGGCGCCGATCACCGGCGAGGGCGGCGGCATCGAGGTGGACGGCGAGGGCACCCTGATGGCCTGTGAGAGCTCCTGGGTGAACGACAACCGCAACCCCGGGAAGTCCCGCGACCAGATCGAGGCCGCCTTCAAGGACCTGTTCGGGGTGACCAAGGTGGTCTGGGTCAAGGGCGTGGCGGGACAGGACATCACCGACTGCCACATCGACGCGCTGGCCCGGTTCGGCTCCACCGGTACGGTGCTGCTGCACCGGCCCGGTGCCAACACCCCGCCGGACGTCTGGAGCCAGGCCTCCGACCAGGCCCTCCAGGTGCTGAACTCGGCCACCGACGCCAAGGGCCGCAGCCTGAAGGTGGTGCAGGTCCCGGAACCGGACTTCAACCTGATCTCGGGCTCCGGCAAGAACTTCCTGGCCACCTACATCAACTACTACGTGGTCAACGGCGGGGTGATCGTGCCGAAGTTCGGCGACCAGTCGGCTGACGCCAACGCGGCGGGCATCATCCAGGACCAGTACCCGGGCCGGAAGGTCGTCCAGGTGTCGATCGACCACATCGCCTCCGGCGGCGGCGGCATCCACTGCTCCACCCAGCAGCAGCCGGCCGTGCCCAACTCCTCGGGTTCATGAGCCCGTTCGGCCGGCTGCGGCACAACCGGTTCGCGCTGCTGACACTCCTGCTGCTGGTGCTGGTCGGCGCCGGCCTGGCGCTCTACTTCAACGAGCGGGACACCCGCCAGCAGACCCGGGAGCTCTCGCTGCCCACGGTGGCCGACTGGGTGGAACTGGACATCACCGCCCAGGACATCGACTCCTCCACCCAGCAACTCACGCTCTACGTCACGGCGGTGCCGCACGGCGCACTGGCCGAGGCGACCGACTCGCCGGTCTTCGCCAAGCAGGTGGAGATCACCGCGGAGTCGGCGGCGACCGGCAGCGTGAAGACGGTGCCCGGCCGGGGCGCGAACCCGCTGCCCGTGCAGGCCGTCCTCTACGACGGCACGGAGACCGACTACCCGTTCGACCGCTACCGGTTCTCCGCCGCCTTCACCGCGAACGACGCCGACGGCGCGGTGCCGGTCGGCCTGGTCTTCGGCGACACCGACCCGTTCTTCTTCGTCCGGCCGACCAGCACGCCCGCCGCGGCCGGCTCGACCTTCCTGGACGCCAAGGTGACCCGGGCCCGCAGCACCTTCATCCTCGCCTACTTCATGATGGCGGCGATGTGGGCGCTGGCACTGGCGGTGATGGCCGGGGCCGAGGTGCTCTACCGCAGTCGGCAGGGCCTGGTCTGGCCCTCCTTGGGCTGGATGGCCGCGACGCTCTTCGCCCTGGTCGGCATGCGCAACGCGGCGCCCGGCTCGCCGCCGATCGGCTCGCTGATCGACTACGTCGCGTTCTTCTGGGCGGAGGCGATCATCGCCACCAGCCTGGTGGTCACGGTGGTCACCGGGTTCCGGGTGGAGGGCCGCAAACGCCGCGAGGCACTACTGACCTGACGATCCGTCAGTCTGCTCCCCGTCAGCCACTCGCCAGCGAGACCATCAGGGTGCGCAGCACCGCCCCCGCCTCGACCTCGGAGCCGAGCGAGCGGATCGCGGCGAGCCCGTCCACGGCGGCCGCGAAGGCCTCGCCCAGCGGCCCGGGTTCGACGCCGGCGCCGCGCTCCTCGGCGAGCACCTCGAAGAGCCGCACGAAGCAGCGCCGCCAGCGCCGGTACTCCTGCTCCAGGGCGACCCGGACCCGGTCGTCGTTGAGGGCGAGCCAGTGCAGCGCCGAGTGCAGGTGCGCCACGTCCCGGTCCTCGGTGGGGGTGAGCAGACCGATCACCCGCTCGGCACGCTCGGCGAAGTCGCCCGGCCCGTCCACCGCCTCCTCCAGCGGGGTGATCCACTCCGGCCGGATGTCCTCGATCACTGCGACGATCAGCTCGGTGCGGTCCTGGAAGTGGTAGTGGCACATGCCGTGCGAGATGCCGCAGAGCGCGGCCACGTTGCGGGTGGTGAAGCGCGCCGCGCCCTCGCCGGCCAGCAGGGTGCGGGCGGCCGCGACCAGCCGGGCCCGGGTCTGCTCGCCCTTGGCCGAGGAGCGCGAGCGGGTGACCGGGGGCAGTTGGTCCTTCGCACGAGTCGCCATGGCGGCCACTCTAACGACACCCGGGCCGGGCGAATCCTGCGCAAACAATTGACCGAGCGCTTGGTCAGTTCTAGCCTTCAGTCAATCCCGTTACCCCCAGCGCGAGTTGACTGGAGAACCCCCACATGAGCAGCCCCCACCGGCTCGACCGGCGCAGATTCCTCACCGCCGCCGGCCTGACCGCGGCCGGTCTGGCCGTCACGGCGGCGAGCGCCGGCCCGGCCACGGCCGCCACCGCCGCCACCGCCGGACGCCCCCGGACCCGGACCCGGTCGCCGCGGGCCGGCGCGATGACCGTGCCGATCGACAGCGCCCCGCACACCCGCACCTGGATGGCCTGGCCGGACAGCACCGCGATCTACGGCCGCAAACTCAGCGGCATGCAGGCGAACATCGCACTGATCGCCAACTCCATCGCCCAGTACGAACCGGTGTTCGTGCTCGCCAACTCCGCGAGCGTGTCCGCCGCCCGGCGCGCCTGCAGCAACTCCAACGTCACCGTGATCGGCTCCATCCCGGTGGACGACTGCTGGATGCGCGACAGCGGACCGGTCTTCCGCACCGACGGGGCGGGCGGGCTGGACGCCGTCGGCCTCAACTTCAACGGCTGGGGCAACAAGCAGACGCACGCCAAGGACGCGCTGGTCGCCCAGCGGGTCGCCGCCTACCTCGGCATCACCTTCACCGCGGCCGGCCTGGTCAGCGAGGGCGGTGCGATCGAGACCGACGGCGCGGGCACCCTGATGGCGACCAGCAGCAGCATCGTCAACCCGAACCGCAACCCCAACCTGACGCAGAGCCAGATCGAGCAGGCGATGTGCGCGGCCTACGGGGCGAGCGAGGTGATCTGGTTCACCGGCATCAGCGGCCAGGACATCACCGACGACCACGTGGACGCCACCTCGCGGTTCCTCGCGCCCGGCGGCGGCCTGGTGCAGACCCCCAACCCGGCGGACCCGCCGGACATCTGGTCCAACGACGAGCAGCAGCAGTACAACGCCCTCTCCTCGGCCACCGACGCCCTGGGCGGCCCGATCTCGGTCACCGCGCTCCAGTCCCCGGACTACAACCTGATCCGCGCGACCAGCGTCAACTTCGTCGACTCGTACGCCAATTACTACGTCTGCAACGGTGCGGTGATCTCCGCGCAGTTCGGCGACAGCTCGGCGGACGCCAACGCGCGGTCAGTGCTGCGCAGCCTGTTCCCCGGGCGCACGGTGGTGCAGCTCAACATCGACAACCTGGGCAACCAGGGCGGCGGCATCCACTGCGTCACCCAGCAGCAGCCGGCGGTCTGAGCCGGCCGGGCTGCGGCGCACCTCGACCGGGGGCGCCGCAGCCCACCGGCACGTGGACAGACCTCGGCGAGACAGGCGGGGCAACGTAGACAACGTTGTCAAAGGGCGCCAGAATCGAGCCCCCGACCCCCGCCCCTCAAGGAACGACCATGACGCTCCACCAGGCCACCGGCACCCCCGACACGCCCTTGGCGGCCGCGCTGGACATCGGCGGCACCAAGATCGCCGCCGGCCTGGTCAGCGCCACCGGCGAGCTGATCCACCGCCACCAGGTGCCCACCCCCGCCACCGCCGCGGCGCACACCGTCTTCGCCGCCGTCGCCGAGGCCCTGGACGCGCTCACCGGGCACCCGCTCTGGGAGCGGGTCGGCGCGATCGGCGTCGGCAGCGCCGGCCCGGTGGACGCCCGGCGCGGCACCGTCAGCCCCGTCAACATCCCGCACTGGCGCGACTTCCCGCTGGTCGAACAGGTCCGCAAGCAGCCGGGCGTCGGCGAGCGGCCCGTGGTGCTCGGCGGCGACGCCGTCGCGATGGCCGCCGCCGAGCACTGGCGCGGCGCGGCGCGGGAGTACCGCGACGCGCTGTGCATCGTCGTCTCCACCGGCGTCGGCGCCGGGCTGGTCCTCGACGGCCGGGTCCGCCCCGGCCCGAGCGGCAACGCCGGCCACCTCGGCCACATCAGCCTCGACCCCGACGGCGACCCCTGCCCCTGCGGCTCCCGCGGCTGCCTCGAAGGCCTCGCCAGCGGCACCGCGATCGCCCGCCGGGCCCGCGAGGCCGGCTGGCACGCCACCGGCGACGGGAGCGCCGCCGCAGTCGCCGAAGCGGCCCGGGCCGGCGACCCCGTCGCGCTGGCCGCCTTCGACCGTGCCGCCCGCGCCCTCGCCGTCGGCATCGCCAACACCGCCGCCCTGGTCGACCTGGAGGCCGTGGTCATCGGCGGTGGCGTGGCCCAGTCCGGCGAGCTCTTCCTCGCCCCGCTGCGCCGTCACCTCGCCGACTACGCCACGCTCTCGTACACCCGCGACCTCGCGGTGCTGCCCGCCGCGCTCGGCACCGACGCCGGCGTGATCGGCGCCGCCGCCCTCGCCTTCGCGAACGACTGAGCGACGGCCGAGCGGCGGCCACGCGGCGGCTGACCCGGCCTCACCCGTCCAACCTCACCCCACCCGTCCCGTCGGCGAGCGCGCCAGGCGGGGCGGGTTGCGTGTGCGAAAACGTGCAATGTCACCGGTGACATAACGAGAGCGTCTCGATACCCCCCGGACCGTGCGCGAGATCTTGACGCTGCGCGCCACCCTGCGTTTCCTACTGTGACATCTCGTTCGATCCCTGTTGCTTCTGATTGATTGTGTCACCAGGGCCTGTCACCAGGGCCTAGCGGCTCATCCACCCCCAGGAACCCTCATGCACCCCTCCCGCAGCCTGGTCCCCGCCGCAGCGCTGGGCCTGTCCGCAGTCCTCGGACTCACCGCCTGCTCCAGCGGCCAGTCGGGCTCCTCCGCCGACTCCGTCGGCAAGGTGACCGGCAAGATCTCCCTGACCTACCTGCAGAAGCAGGGCGACCAGCAGTACTTCATCGACGAGGCCGCCGGCGCCAAGGCCAAGGCGGCCCAACTCGGCGTCGACCTCAAGGTGGTGAACCTGGGCACCGACGCCAACAGAGCCGTCGGCGAGGCCCAGGCCGCCATCGCCCAGAAGACCAACGGCCTGATCGCCGTGCTGCCGGACCCCTCGGTCGGCCCCCAGGTCGTGCAGAGCGCCCGGGACGCCAAGATCGCCCTGCTCACCTCCGACGACCAGGTCTGCGCCACCGGCCCCGATCCGGCCGGCTGCGCGCACCAGGACCTGCTGCCCCGGGTCGGCTTCAGCGGCGACCAGATGGGCCAGCAGGTCGGCCAGAAGGCCGCCGCGCTCTTCAAGAGCAGCGGCTGGGACCCCTCCGACACCCGGATCATCTCGGCCTGGCAGCAGGACGTGACGGTCTGCAGCGACCGGGTCAAGGCCGCCGACGAGCAGTTCGCCGCCGACGGCACCCGGGTCCAGGTGATCGACGTGCCGACCGACAACACCCCCACCGGCGCCCAGGACAAGGTCGCCGCCACCCTCACCGCCAACCCCGGCGTGAAGCACTGGATCATCTGGGGCTGCAACGACGAGAACGTCCAGGGCGGGGTGACGGCCATGCAGAACGCGGGCATCTCCCCCGACAACATCATCGGCGTCGGCCTGGGCGCCTACCTCGCCTGCAAGGACTGGGCGGCGGGCAAGCCCTCCGGGATGAAGGCGGCGCTGTTCATCAACGGCAAGGACGTCGGCGCGCTCGCCGTGCAGACCATGTACGACAAGCTCAGGAACGGCACCGACTTCCCGCCCGAGACCTTCGCGCCGACCACCATGGTGGACGCGAGCAACTGGCAGTCCTCCGGCATGACCTGCACGTGACGGTGCGCCACTGCGGCCGGCGCGCCCACCCCGCGCGCCGCCGCTGCACCCGCTACCGGCCCACACTCCCCACCGCGCCGCTCCAGCCACCCCAGCCGCCCCCGCGGGCCCGGCACCGCCCGGCCGCCGTCGACCTGGTCCTGTTCACCGTGGTCGGCGCCGCCGCCGTCTTCCACCTGTTCCTCGGCTGAGCCACGGGCCACCCCCTGACCCTCGCCGACCCTCGCCGACTTTCGCCGACGAGCCGGTCCCACCACCGCCTGACCCCGGGTCAGCCCAGCTTGTCGATGACGCCCTTCACCCGCCCCGTGAGCGCGTTCGGCAGCGGCACGTAGCCCGCGCCGGCGATCGCCTGCTGGCCGGCGGCGGAGGCGGTGTAGCCGAGGAATGCCTTCACCGCCGGCAGGGTCGCCGGCTTGTTGCCCTTGTCGCAGACCACCTCGTAGGTGACCAGCACGATCGGGTAGGCGTCGGCCGCCGTGGTGCCGTAGTCGAGCCGGAGCGCGAGGTCGGCGCCGGTGCCCGCCACCGAGGAGGCGGCGATCGTGGTGGCCGCGTCGGCCGCGCTCGCGGCGACCGCCCGGCCGGGCGCGGTGGCGATCTTCGCGGCGTTCAGCTTGTCCTGCTGGGCGTAGGAGAGTTCGACGTAGCCGATCGAGTTCTTCACCCGCTCGACCTGGGCGGAGACGCCCGCGCTCCCGGTGGCCGACTGCCCGCCCTCGCCCTTCCAGGTCTTGTTGCCCGGGGCCGGCCAGGCGCCGCCGGAGGTCGCGGCGAAGTACGAGGTCAGGTTGAAGGTCGTGCCGGAGTCGTCCGAGCGGTGGAAGGAGGTGATGTCGGCGTCCGGGAGTGCGACGCCCGGGTTGAGCGCGGCGATCCGCGAGTCGTTCCACTTCTTGATCTGCGAGTCGAAGATCTTCGCGGTGGTCGCCCCGTCCAGGGTCAGCCCGGTCACCCCGTCGACGTTGAAGACGATCGCCACCAGGCCGCCCACCATCGGCAGGTCGATCCCCTGGCCGCCGGGGCAGGCGGCCTTGGTGGCGGCGGTGTCACCGGCCGTCAGGGCGGCGTCGGTGCCCGCGAAGGCGAGCCGGCCGGCCTCGAACTGCTGGACGCCCGCGCCGGAGCCGCCGCCCCCGTAACTGACGCTCAGTCCGGGGCAGGCGCGCTGGAACTGGTTGCGCCACAGGTCCATGGCCGGCGCCTGCGCCGTCGAGCCGGCGGCGAGCAGGGTGCCCGGGCCGCCGGGGCAGGCGATCGCCCCGCCGCCACCACCGCCCTTGCCGCCGTCGCTGCCGCACCCCGCCAGGGTGAGGACGCCGGCCAGCACCAGCGCACCGCTGTTCGCCACGACCCGGGTGATGCTCTTCACCACGACTCCTCCCCGTCCGGCGACACGCTAGGGGCCGCAGGCGTCCGGCCGCCCGAAGCGGGCGTGAACCAGGGGCAAATGGCGGTCGACCGGACCCGCCCAGATACCCCATGGGGTATTCTCGAAGGCAACAGCACCCCGAAGGAGTCCCTGACATGTGCCGACGCACCACCTGCCGCACCTGCGGAAAGCCCAGCTACGCCGGTTGCGGCATGCACGTCGAGCAGGTCCTGGCCGACGTCCCGCGCGCGCAGCGCTGCCCCGGCGACCACCGGTCCGCGAAGGCCGAGCAGGCGTCGGAGGCGGGGCGCACGGGCCGGGCGGGCTTCTTCCGCAGGCTCTTCGGCCGGGGCTGACCGGGCGCGCACCGAGGCGGTAGAGTCCCCCGAGTACGTACCAAACGTTTGTTATGTACTCATGGAGGAGAAACCCCCGGTGTTCAGCCTGCCCCTGTCCGACGCGCACCCGGCCGAGCTGCGGCCGCTCGAACCCTGCCACGCCGAGGAGTTCCTGGCCCACATGGACCGGGCCCGGGCCAACCTGGACCGGTTCATCGGCTTCGCCTCGGCCAGCACCGACCGCGACTCGGCCCGCGCCACCCTGCAGCGGTACGCCGACCGGGCCGCCGCCGACACCGCCCGGATCTACGGCATCTGGCTGGCCGGCACCCTGGTCGGCGGCGTGATGTACCCGCGCTTCGACGCCGAGCTCGGGGTCGCCGAGATCGGCGTCTGGGCCGAGCCGGCCGGCGAGGGCCTCGGGCTGGTCTCCGCCGGCGTGCGGCACCTGATCGAGTACGCGCTGGTCGAGCGCGGCCTGCACCGCGTCGAGTGGGTGACCAGCAGCGAGAACGCGCGCAGCCGCGCCGTCGCCGAGCGGGCCGGCATGCGGCTGGACGCGGTGCGCCGCTCCGCCTACCCGCACAACGGGGTCCGGCACGACAAGCAGGTCTGGTCGCTGCTCACCGAGGAGTGGCTGGCCTCCGACCAGCGCGCCCGGCACCTGACCCGCGCCGCCTGACTGCCCGACCATCTGACCGCCTGACCGGCTGACCACTGGACCGCCCGGAACCCCGGGTCCCGGGCTGCGGGTGCCGGGCGGCGCGGCACGTGCTTCGCTGCGAGTAAGGGCCCTTCCGCCCGATCGACGCAGCACCCGGACGGCGCAATCCCAGGAGGCCGCCATGGACCGCAGGCACGACGGCGGCACGCACGGACCCGGCCGCGCCGGCTCCACCGGTTGCCAGGCGGTCGCACCCGTGCCGGTGCCCTGGCTCTGCCGCTGGCAGTCCGCCGACCGGGCCGACCATCCGGCCGGTGTCACCCGGACGGCGGACAACACGGCCCGGCGACACGCCCCGGAGGGTTACCGCTACTGCGTCTACCCCCGCCCCGGGCAGCAGGTCTGGGAGAACTGAGCCCAGCAGCCGCACCCCGCCCCGCCGGAGGCCAGCATGAGCCCCACCCCTCCCCCGAGCACCACCCGGAGCACGGACGCGGACGACGCGCGCTCCGAGGCCGAGCGGATCGAGCGGCGCCGCTGGCAGGCGCTGGCCGTCTGCCTCCTGGTCGGCTTCATGAGCCTGCTCGACGTCTCGATCGTGAACGTCGCGCTGCCCTCGATCGAGCAGGGCCTGCGGGCCTCTCCGGCCGACCTCTCCTGGGTGCTCTCCGGCTACGCGCTGACCTTCGGCCTGACCCTGATCCCGGCCGGGGTGCTCGGCGACTTCTGGGGGCGGCGCACCGCCTTCCTGGCCGGGCTGGCGCTCTTCACGGTCGCCTCGGGCGCCTGCGGGCTGGCGCCGAGCGCGACCGCGCTGGTGGTGTCCCGGCTGGTGCAGGGCATGGCGAGCGGCCTACTCGGGCCGCAGATCTCCGGGCTGATCCAGGAGATGTTCAGCGGCGCGGTGCGGGCCCGGGCGTTCGGCTACTTCGGCACCACGGTCGGCCTGGCCACCGCCGTCGGGCCGCTGGCGGGCGGTCTGCTGATCAACGCGGCCGGGGCGCACGACGGTTGGCGCTGGGTGTTCTTCGTCAACCTGCCGATCGGCGTGGTCGCGTTCGCGCTGGCGCTCAAGCTGATCCCGACCCGGGGCCGGGCCGTCGAGGCGGTGCTGGAACGGCGGATCGACCTGGTGGGCGTGGGGCTGCTGGCGGCCGGCCTGCTGGCGATCCTGCTGCCGCTGGTGCAGGAGCAGCAGTGGCAGGGCGACACCAAGTGGCTGCTGATCCCGCTCGGGCTGGTGCTGCTGTCCGTGTTCGTCGTCTGGGAGCGGCGCTGCCGCACCCCGCTGGTGGACCTGACGCTGTTCCGACTGCGGTCCTACACCTTCGGCACCCTGCTCGGGCTGCTCTACTTCGCCGGGTTTACCACGATCTTCTTCATCTTCACGCTCTACCTGCAGCGCGGGCTGGGGTACACCGCCCTCCAGGCGGGCGCGGCGATCACGCCGTTCGCGCTGGGTTCGGCGGTCTCGGCCGCGCTCGGCGGGCGGCTGGTCAGCCGGCACGGCCGGCTGGTGATCATCGTCGGCCTGGTCACGGTGATCATCGGGACGGCGTTCGCGGCGTTCGCCGTGCACCTGGTGCCGGGGCACGGCGCGGCGCTCGCGACGGCCGCGCCGCTGCTGGTGGCCGGGATCGGCTCGGGCCTGGTGATCGCGCCGAACCAGAGCCTGGCGCTGGCCTGTGTCCCGGTGGCCCGGGCGGGCACGGCCGGCGGGATCCTGCAGACCGCCCAGCGGCTGGGCACCGCGACCGGCGTGGCCTGCGTGGGCGCCGTCTTCTTCGCACACCTGGCGGCGCACGGCAGTTGGGCGGGGGCGTTCCAGCTCGGGGTGCTGGTGGCGCTCGGCTTCGAGCTGGCGGCGCTGGTCTGCGCGCTCGCCGACTTCCGCTCGCGCCGTCACCAGTGAGCGCCTGACGGTCCGAGGCGGCGTCAGACCATGTCGAGCGGCCGGTGCGGCCCGGCCGGCAGCTCGATCCGGATGTCGTCATCGGGCCGGACCTCGCCGCCCTCGCGGACCACGCCCATGATCCCGGCCCGGCGCACCACCGCGCCCCGCTCGTCGCGGTGGACCACCTGCTTCAGCAGACCGGGCTGGAAGGCGTCGATCTGCGCGCAGGGGTTGCGCAGGCCGGTCACCTCGACCACCGCGGTCGGGCCGATGTGCAGCAGGGTGCCGACCGGCAGGCCGAGCAGGTCGACGCCGGTGGTGGTGATGTTCTCGCCGAGGTCGCCGGGCCGGACGGTGAAGCCGGCCCCGGCGACCTCGGTGAAGAGTTCCTCGTGGATCAGGTGGACCTGACGCAGGTTCGGCACGGTCGGGTCCCGCAGGATCCGGGAGCGGTGCTTGACCGTGACCCCGGCGTGCACGTCGCCCGCCACCCCGAGGCCGGCCAGCAGCGTGATCGCCGGCCGGTTCGGCTTGGTGAAGGCGTACTCGCCGTTGCTGCTGACCGCCCTGACCGTGCCGCCCATCGAGACCCCCTCAACCCGAACATCCGTCCGGGCCGGAGTCTACGCCCCGGCTACCCGGTGACCAGGTCGGCGGTGATGGCCCAGCGCTCGTGGTCGCGCCAGGCGCCGTCGATGAACAGCATGTCCGGCGACACGCCCTCCAGCCGGAAGCCGAGCCGCTTGGCCACCGCGATCGAGCCGGTGTTGGCCGGCTGCACGTTGATCTCCAGCCGGTGCAGCCCGAGGGTGTCGAAGGCGTGCCGCAGCAGCAGGCCGACGCCCTCGGTGACCAGGCCGCGCCCGGAGACGAAGGCGCCGTAGCCGAGCGTCCCGTTCTGGAAGGCGTTGCGGACGATGTTGCTGATCGAGACGTAGCCGACCAGCTCGTCGGTCTCCGGGAGGCAGATCACGAAGCCCTGCCGCACCTCGTGGTCGGCGAACCGGGCCAGCAGGGCGTCGAACTCCTCGTCGGTGCGGGCCAGCGAGATCCAGGGGTGGTGCAGTTCGCGGTTCTCCTGGGCGAGCCGGGTGAACTCGGCCCGGTCGGCGGGCGTCAGGTGGCGGATGGCGACGCGGTCACCGCGTTGGAAGTAGTCGATGGACATCGGGCGATGCTAGCCCCGGGCGGTTGCGCCGCTCACCGGGTTTTCCGGGGCTCCCCCGCCGCGCGGCGCGGGTCGGGGCGGACCCGTCCCCTGTTCGGGTCCGCCCCGAGACTGTCGCGCCGGGCGACCGGCCGGTGCAGGTCAGCGCGCCTCCCCCGTGGACGCGCCCCCGGTGACCCGCACCGCCGCCAAGATGATGCTGATTCCGCGACGCCCCTGCCAGAGGGGAACGCGTGTGTGTGACAATCACACACACCGTCAGCCGCCTGAGCTGCGGTGTGTGTCGCCGTTACAGAACAGCGGTGACGCACGGGACACCGGTGTCGCGCTGGTCCGGAGGGATTGGTCTTGCCGTACTGGACTGCGCTGCCCGACGGGCTGGAGCCCGCCGAGCGGCAGCTGGTGGAGCGGCTGCGCGCCCTCAAGGACGAGCGGCAGCTGACGCTGAAGCAGTTGGAGGGTCTGACCCACTACAGTCACGCCTCCTGGCAGCGCTGGCTGAACGGCCGGCGCCCGATCACCCGGGAGGCGCTGGAATCCCTGATCGGCGCGCTCGACGTGGACGGCACCGGGCTGCGGCAGCTGTTCCACGCGGCACAGCCCGCCGACGAGGAGCCGCAAGCGCCGCGGGCCGAACGGACCGAGCACGCACAGGAGCCGGACGAACCGCCCGCGCCGCCCGCGACACCCGGGACACCCGCGCGTGACACCGCCCCGTGCCAACTGCCCGCCGACACCCGCGCCTTCACCGGTCGCACCCGGGAGCTCGCCGACCTGCTCGACCGCGCCCGGGAGGCCGCCGGCGGCGGCCCCGACGGGCCCGTGGTGGTCTGCGCGATCGACGGGATGGGCGGCGTCGGCAAGTCCGCGCTGGCGGTGCACGCCGCCCACCGGGTCCGCCGGCACTTCCCGGACGGCCAGCTCTTCATCGACCTGCACGGCCACACCGACCTGGAGCCGGTCAGCGCGGCCGACGCGCTGGACTGGCTGCTGCGCTCGCTCGACGTCCCGGCCCAGACGATCCCCGCCGACCAGGACCAGCGGGCCGCGCTCTACCGCGAGCGGCTGGCCGGCACCCGGACCCTGATCGTGCTGGACAACGCGATCGGCGCCGCCCAGATCCGCCCGCTGCTGCCCGGCCTGCCCGGCTGCCTGGTGCTGGTCACCAGCCGCAAGCGCCTCACCGGCCTGGACGACGCACACTCCGTCAGCCTCGCCACCCTGCCGCCGGACGAGGCCGCCGGCCTGCTGCTGGACGTCGCCGGGCTCACCCGGCTCTCCCCGGACGCGCCGGCGATCCGCGCCGCCGTCGGCCTGTGCGGGAACCTGCCGCTGGCCCTGCGGATCGTCGCGGCCCGGCTGCGGCACCGGGGCGTGCAGGCGGTCGACGGGCTGGTCGCCCGGCTGCACGACGAGAACGCCCGGCTGGTCACGCTGCAGGACGAGGACCGCAACCTGGCGGCCGTCTTCGAGGCCTCCTACGGCGCGCTGCCGGCCGCCGAGCAGCGGCTCTTCCGCCTGCTCGGCCAGCTGCCCGGCACCGAGTTCGACGTCTGGACCGCCGCCAACCTGGCCGGCACCGACCTCTGGGAGGGCGAGCGGCTGCTCGACTCGCTGCTGGACCACAACCTGCTGATCCAGCACGCCCCGGAGCGCTACCACTTCCACGACCTGGTCCGGCTGTACGCCCGGACGCTGGCCGAGCTCGACCCGCCGGCCGAGCGCGCCGCCGCGCTGGACCGGCTGCTCGGCTACTACGTGCACACCGCGCGGCAGGCCGACCGCCACCTGAACCGGTTCACCCGCCCCGGCCTGCCCGCCGCCCTGCCCGCCGGCCCGCCGGTCGGCCCCGAACTGCCGGACCGCGCCGCCGCCTTGGACTGGCTGCGGGCCGAGCAGGAGAACCTGCTGACCCTCGTCCGGCACGCCCGCGCGCACCAGCGCCCGGACGCGGCCGGCGCGCTCACCGGCGAGCTGAGCGTCTTCCTGCGCTTCGAGGGCCGCTGGCAGGAGTGCGTCAGCCTGCAACGGGCGGTGATCACCACCGCGCGGGAGACCGGGGACGGCTGGGCCGAGGCGAACGCGCTGTGCGACATCAGCCGGATCAGCCTGGTGAGCGGCGACTTCCCGCAGGCCGTCGAGGCCTGCGAGCTGGCGCTGGCCGTCTACCTGGGGCTCGGCGACCGGCTGGGCGAGGCCAACGCCCTGCACGAGCTCGGCCGGGTGCGGTACCTGACCGGCGAGTTCGAGAGCATGGCCGAGGTGCACGGGCGGGCGCTGGCCCTCTACCGCGACCTCGGGGACCGGCGCGGGCAGGCCAACACCCTGCACGAGCTGGGCAGTCGGGCCGTGCTGGTGGGCGACTACGCGGCGGCGGCCACCCTGCTCCAGGAGGCCATGGCGATCCACCGCGAACTGGACGACCCGCTGGGCCGGGCGCACGTGCTGGTCCAACTGGGCCGCACCACCCACTCCACCGGCGACTCGGCCGCCGCGGCCGACATGCTGGCCGGCGCCGTGGCCACCTACCAGGAGCTGGGCCTGCGCCAGGGCGAGGCCTCCGCGGCCAAGGACCTGGGCACGGTGCTGCGGGCGACCGGCGACCACCAGGCCGCGGCCGAGTTGCAGGAGCGGTCGCTGCGGATCTACCGGGAGCTCGGCAACCGCCACGGCATCGCCGGCGCGACCGAGGAGCTCGGCCTGGCCCGGCTCGCGGCCGGCGAACTCGCCCCTGCCACCGAGCTGTTGGAGGCGGCCGTCGCGATCTTCCAGGAACTCGGCGCCCAGCAGGCCGGGGCGAACGCGCTGACCGCCCTGGCCCGGGCCCGGCACCGGCTCGGCGAGCACGGCTCGTCCGAGGCACTGCTGGAGCGCAGCCTGGCGACCCACCGGACGATCGGCGACCACCACGGCGAGGCCCAGGCCCTGCTCGGACTGGCCGAGGTGCGCACCGACTCCACCGGCCCGCGGGTCGGCCTGCCGCTGTACCGGGAGGCCCACGCGATGGCGCAGCGGATCGGCAGCCCGGCCGACGAGGCCCGGGCCCTGGACGGCGCGGCCCACTGCCTGGAACTGCTCGGTGACGGAGCCGCCGCGATCGCCGCCCTGCGCGAGGCCGTGACGCTCTACCAGCGCACCAATCCGAGCCTCGCGGTCTCGGCGGCGCTGCGCCTGGCCGGCCTGGAGCATGCGAACTGACGACGCGTCAGTTGATCCGGTCTCAGTAGAAGGCGGCCCGGACCCGCCGCAGCCAGGCCTCGGCCGCCCGCTCGTCCGGGTACTCCGGCAGCACCCCCGGCTTGCTGAACTCCTGCTCGGCGCGGGCCAGGCGGGTCTCCCCGACGGTGGGGTCGGCGACCATCCGGACGGCCTCGGCGCGGATCGCCGCCGGGTCGGGCAGCCGCACCTCCAGGGTGCCGGTGCGGTGCAGGCCGGTGCCCTGGCGCAGCAGCCGCAGCACGTGGCGGGCGTGCTTCTCGCTGCGGCGGCGGGCCTCCTCGTCGAGCGGGCCGCGCTCGGCCCGGGAGCGCAACTTGCGGACCTGCTGGGCGGCGTAGCCGAGGTAGGCGCCGCGGACCGCACCGGCGGAGAGGAAGGAGGCGCGGATGCCGATCAGTTCGTCGCCGAGCGGGGTGCGCCGCTCGTAGAGCTCGGTCGGCAGCCAGGCCAGCTCGGTCGCGGTGGGGTTGCAACCCAGCGCCAGCCGGCACCACTTGGCGGCCTCGTGCATGGTGCGGTCGGGCCGGCTGGTGACCTGGGACTCGGCCGGCCGGTGCAGGCCGTGCAACTCCTCGGTGGGCACGGCGAACAGGCCGAGCCGGTCGAGGTCGGAGCCGGCGTGCGCCAGGCCGTAGGCGGTGGAGCCGACGATGCCGCTGAGCAGGACGTGCACGATGACGGCGCTCCTTCGCGTCCGGTGGGTGGCGGTGCCGAGGATCGTAGGCCGCCACCCGGGCGGTGCGCCAAGGGTTTCCGTGGCGGTCAGTGGCTCTGCTCGACGGGGCTCTCGTCGACGGCCCTGCTCTCGTCGGCAGCGTTCACCTCGGCTGTGGTCCCCTTCGCGCTGGTCCCCTTCGCGCCGGAGCGGTGGGCCAGCCGCTGGGAGGCGTGCCGCCCGCGGGCCTCCACCGGCAGCATGCCCGTGGCGCCGGCCAGGCCGAACGGCGGCATGTCGAAGTAGATCGACTCGTAGCCGCCCTCCGGCACGATGTAGGTCTCGTGCCAGAGCCCCACGTGCTGGCGGGCCTTGCCGGCCTTCACCTTGCGGTTGGCGAAGGCCCACACCGTGCGGTGGAACCCCTCCTGGGCGTAGGTGTAGAGCTTCTCCTTGGACTCCCAGTACTGGACCACGTAGTAGGTGCGCGGCGAGGCGGTGAGCAGGACCCGGCCGCGCAGCCCGCGTTCGGGGGCCCGGCGCAGTTCGGCCAGCATCTTGAGCATCGAGAAGAACACCGGCCCCCAGTGGTGCACGGCCCAGAAGTGGTTGATCCGCATGCCGATCAGCACCACCACCGTGTCGCCGGTGGCACCGGCCGTGGTGTAGCCCGGCTCCGGCTTGGCGAACATCGATCCCTTGGACACGCCGACCTCCCCGTCACGCTGATGTAATCGGTGATTACATCAGCGTGGTGACATTCCGTCAATAAGCGTCACACGGTCAATTCGGCCCTGTTCAGCCGATATTGGCGACGCCGTACCCGAACGTGTCGATCACCTGCACGGCCAGCTGCTCGGCCTGGTCGGTCGGCAGGTACCCGTCCACGATCATCTGCACCAGCCCGTACACCAACGCCTGCCCGGCCAGCGCGACCAGCGCCGGGTCGCCCGGGCGCAGCCGGCCGTGTTCCTGGTCGGTCACGATCACCTCGGCGAACAGCTTGTCGATGCCGTCGAGTTGCTCGCGCAGCGCGGGCTCCCGGGTCGCCGCGAAGACCCGCGAGCGGACCAGCTCGAAGCGGTGCGGGTGGCGGATCGCGTACCGCACGACGCCGATCCCGACCGCCCGCAGCGCCGCCAGCTCGACCTCCGCCGCCGCCAGCTGGGCCTGCTGCCAGGACACGAAGTCGGCCAGCACCCGGTCCGCGAGCGCCGTCAGCAGCGCCTGCCGGTCCGGGAAGTGACGGAACGGCGCGCCTGCCGAGACCCCGGCCCGGCGGGCCACCTCCCGCATCGTCACCTTCGCCTGCCCGTGCTCGTCCAGCAGCTCGAAGGCCGCGGCGACCAGCGCCTGCGGCAGTGATCCGTGGTGGTACGAGTCGCGCCCGCCATGCCGTTCCGTCATGGCAGCAGTGCTATCACAGCCGCCCGGGCGGGTCAGCCGGGGTCGCGCGCACCGGCACCGGGTGGTCGGTGCCGGTGCGCGCGGACGGGCGGACAGCCGGTGAACGGAAGGCTGGTGAACGGACGACCGGTCAGCGCAGGCTGCGCCGGCGGATCGTCAGGAACGCGGTGCCGAGGGTGAGCAGCAGGGTCACTCCGAGGAGCAGCAGCCGGGAGTCGGGCGAGCCGGTCTTGGGGAGCGGCCCCGGCGTGGGCCGCACCGTCGGGCTCGGGCTGGGGGTCGGGCTCGGCTGCGGCGGGACCACGGTGATGCCGGTCCGGCCGCCGCCGAAGCAGTTGTCCGAGAGCTGGCCGTCGGCCGGGCAGTTGGTGCCGCCGCCGGTCGAGGTCACCCGGTTGAGCAGCCGCTTGCCGCCCGCGTCCGCCCGCACGGTGAAGGTGTACCGCAGGGTCACGGTCTCTCCGGGGCGGATGTCGCCGGTCCAACTGAGCCTGGGCTGCTGGTAGGAGAGGGTGCCGGTGGTGGCGGTCGCGTCGCCGTTGTAGGCGGCCGCGTCCAGCACGCCGGTGAAGTCGTCGACCAGCACCGCGTCGTGGTAGGTGCCGCTGGCGTGGTTGGTGGCGGTGACGGTGTAGGTCACCGTGTCACCGGGCCGGGGGTCGGTCGGACCGACCTGCTTGTTCACCCGCAGGTCGGGCTCGACGGTGATGGGTTCGGTCGGGCTGGCCACCGCCGTGCGGGCGGACGCGGAGGGGTCGGGGCCGCCGGTCACCACGGCCGTGTTGGTCGGGACCGAGGTGGCGTCGGGGTCGAGCGTGCCGGTCAGGGTCCAGCCGGCGGTCTGACCCGGCGTCAGCTCGACGGCCGGGCAGGTCGCGAGGCCGTCGGCGATCGGGCAGCTGCTGCCGTCCGCGTCGGCGGTCATCGCCGCGTCCAGCACCCCGTCCGGGACCCGGTCCGTCACCACGACCGAACGGGCGACTGAGGGGCCGTGGTTGGTGACGGTGACCCGCCAGGCGATCGGCTGTCCGGCGACCACCGGGCTGGTCAGCAGCACCTTGGCGATGCTGAGGGTGGCCCGCAGCGAGGGGGCGGCGGTCGGGCTGGCCACCGCCGTGTGCGCGGAGGCCGACGGGTCCGGACCACCGGTCACCACGGCCGTGTTGGCCGGCGTGCTGGTCGCGTTCGGGTCCAGAGTGCCGGACAGGGTCCAGGTCAGGGTCTGGCCGACCGGGATCTCCACCGCCGGGCAGGTTGCCGTGCCGCTCGCGATCGGGCAGGCCGTACCGTCGGCGGCCGTCAGGGTCGCGCCGTCCACGCCGGCCGGGATCCGGTCGCTCACCACGACGTTCCGGGCCCGCGAGGGACCGTGGTTGGTCACGGTGATCCGCCACTCGATCGGGCCGCCGGCCACCACCGGGTCGGTGACCAGGATCTTGGCGACGCTCAGCCTGGCCTCCACGACGGTGCCGCCGCTGGGGCTGGCCACCGCCGTGTGGGCGGAGGCGGTGGGGTCCGGACCGCCGGTCACCACGGCCGTGTTGGTCGGGATCTCGGTGGCGTTCGGGTCCAGCGTGCCGGACACCGTCCAGGCCATGGTCCGGCCGACCGGGATCTCCACCGCCGGACAGGTCGCCGTACCGCTCGTGATCGGGCAGGCCGTGCCGTCGGCGGCGGTCATCGAGGCGCCGGTCACGTCGGCCGGGATCCGGTCCGTCACCACGACGTTCCGGGCCTGCGAGGGACCGTGGTTGGTGACGGTGACCCGCCACTCGATCCGCGCGCCCGGGACCACCGGGTCGGTCACCAGCACCTTGGCCACCGTCAGCGCCGCCTGCTGGACCGGGGAACCGCTCGCGGAGGCCACCGCCGTGTGCGCGGAGGCCGACGGATCCGGACCACCGGTCACCACGGCGGTGTTGGTCGGCGTGCTGGTCGCACCCGGATCCAGGGTGCCGGTCAGCGTCCAGGTCAGGGTCGAGCCGGCCGGGATCTCGACGGCGGGGCAGGTCGCGGTGCCGCCGGTGACCGGGCAGTCGGTGCCGTCGGCGTCGGCCGTCAGCGCGGCGTTCAGCACACCGGCGGGCACCTGGTCGGCGACCACCACGTCACGCGCCCGGGACGGACCGTTGTTGGTGACGCTGATCCGCCACTGGATCCGCTGCCCCGGCACCACCGGGTTCGTCAGCAGCACCTTGGCGACCGTCAGACTCGCCCGCATGGACGGGGAGTTGGTCGGGCTGGCCACGGCGGTGTGCGCGGACGCGCTCGGGTCGGGGCCGCCGGTCACCGTGACGGTGTTGCCGGGGGTCACCGTGGCGTTCGGGTCAAGGGTGCCGGTCAGCGTCCAGCTCGCCGACCCGCCCGCGGGGATCTCCACCGCCGGGCAGCGGGCCGTGCCGCCCGTCACGGGGCAACTGGCGCCACCGGCATCGGCGTTCATCGACGCGTCCAGCACACCGGCGGGCACCTGGTCGGTGACCACCACGTCGCGGGCGCGGGACGGACCGTTGTTGGTCACCGTCACCCGCCACTGGATCCGCTGCCCCGGCACCACCGGGTCGGTCAGCAGCACCTTGCTGACCGTCAGACTCGCCTGCGGCGAGGGCGAGTTGGTCGGGCTGGCAACGGCCGTGCGCACAGAGGCGGACGGGTCCGGACCGCCGGTGACCGTCGCGGTGTTGGTCGGCGTGACGGTGGCGTCGGGGTCGAGGGTGCCGGTCACCGTGTAGCTGTACGACTGGCCCACGCTCAGCTCGACCGCCGGGCAGGTGGCCGTCCCGGCGCTGATCGGGCAGGGGCTGCCGTCCTCGACGGAGGCCATCGTCGCGCCCGAGACACCGGCCGGGATCCGGTCGGTCACGACGACGTTCCGGGCCCGGGAGGGTCCGTTGTTGGTGACGGTGACCCGCCACTGGATCTGCCGCCCCGGCACCACCGGGTCGGTGACCAGTGCCTTGCTCAGCGTCAGGTTGGCCTGCGGCGAAGGGGAGTTGGTGGGTGAGGCGACGGCCGTGTGCGCGGAGGCGCTCGGGTCCGGGCCGCCGGTCACGACCACCGTGTTGCTCGGCGTGACGGTCGCGTCCTGGGCCAGCGTGCCGGTGAGCGTGAAGTCCGCGGTGGCGCCGACCGCGATCGTGACCGGCGGGCAGGTGGCGACGCCGTTCGTGATCGGGCAGGCGGCGCGGGTGCTGTCCGGCGAGAGCACGGCACCGACGACACCGTCCGGGATGCGGTCGCTGACCACCACGCCACGGGCCTGGCTCGGACCGTGGTTGGTGACGCTGATCCGCCAGGCGATCGGCTGCCCCGGCACCACCGGATCGGTCAGCAGCACCTTGCTGACCGTCAGGCTCGCGCGCGGACTGGCCGACTCGGACGGGTGCGCGGTCGCGGTCCGGGCCGAGGCACTCGGGTCCGGGCCGCCGGTGACGGTGGCCGTGTTGGTGGGCACGTCGGTCGCGGCCGGGTCGAGGGTGCCGCTGACGGTGTAAGAGACCGAGCCGCCGGACGGGATCTCGACGGCGGGGCAGGTCGCCGTGCCGGCGCTGATCGGGCAGGCCGAGCCGTCGGCGTCCGCCGTCATGCTCGGGCCGTCCACCATGGGCGGGATCGGGTCGGTGACGACCACATTGCGGGCCCGGGACGGACCGTTGTTGGTCACCGTCACCCGCCACTGGATCCGCTGACCCGGCACCACCGGACTGGTGAGCAGCATCTTGGAGATGCTCAGGTTGGCCCGGAGCACCGGCGACCCGCTGGGCGAGGCGACGGCCGTGTGCACGGAGGCGCTGGGGTCCGGACCGCCGGTGACGGTCGCCGTGTTGGCCGGAGTGGTGGTCGCGTTCGGGTCGAGGATGCCGGTCAGGGTGTAGGAGTGGCTCTCGCCGACGGCCAGTTCGATCGCCGGGCAGGTGGCGATGCCGCTGGCGATCGGGCAGGCCGAGGCGTCGGCGTCCGACTGGAGGACGGCGCCGGTGACTCCGTCGGGCACGCGGTCGCTGACGACCACGTTGCGGGCACGGGACGGACCGTTGTTGGTCACGGTGACCCGCCACTGGATCCGCTGGCCGGGGACCACCGGGTCGGTCAGCAGCACCTTACTCAGAGTCAGATTGGCCTGCGGGGAAGGCGAGTTGGTCGGGCTGGCAACGGCCGTGCGCACGCTGGCACTCGGGTCCGGGCCACCGGTGACCGTCGCCGTGTTGGTCGGGGTCACGGTCGCGTCCTGGGCGAGGGTGCCGGTCAGGGTGTACGACCGGCTCTCCCCGACGGCCAGTTCGATCGCCGGGCAGGTGGCGATGCCGTTGGCGATCGGGCAGGACGTACCGTCGGCGGCGCTCATCGTCGCACCGGTGACACCGTCGGGCACCCGGTCGGCGACCACCACGTTCCGGGCGCGGGACGGACCGTCGTTGGTCACGGTGACCCGCCACTGGATCTGCTGACCCGGGACGACCGGATCGGTCAGCAGCGACTTCGAGAGGGACAGGCTCGCCTGCTGCGACGGCGAGCTGGAGGGCGAGGCCACGGCGGTGTGGACACTGGCCGAGGGGTCGGGCCCGCCGGTGACGGTCACCGTGTTGGTCGGGGTGACCGTGGCGTCCTGGGCGAGCGTGCCGGTCAGCGTCCAGGTCGCACTCTGGCCGGCGGGGATCTCCACTGCGGGGCAGGTCGCCGTGCCGTTGGCGATCGGGCAAGGCGTGCCATCGGCGGCCGCCATGGACGGATTGAGCACGCCCGCCGGGACGGGGTCCGTCACGACCACGTTGCGGGCGCGGGACGGGCCGTTGTTGGTGACGGTGACGCGCCACTGGATCTGCTGGCCGGGGACCACCGGGTCGGTCAGCAGCACCTTGCTGACCGCCAGGTTCGCCTGCGGCGACGGCGAGTTGGAGGGCGAGGCCACGGCCGTGTGCGCGGAGGCGGAGGGATCGGGGCCACCGGTGACCGTGACGGAGTTCACCGGTGTGCTGGTCGCGTTCGGGTCGAGCGTGCCGGTCAGCGTCCAGGTCGCGCTCTGGCCGGCCGGGATCTCCACCGCCGGGCAGGTCGCCGTACCGTTCGCGATCGGGCAGGCCGTGCCGTCCGAGGCCGCCATGGACGGGTTCAGCACGCCCGCCGGAACGGCGTCGCTCACCACCACATTGCGAGCGCGGGACGGACCGTTGTTGACCACGGTAACCCGCCACTGGATCTGCTGAC